>NZ_LNHZ01000061.1:0-568966 GCF_001463265.1 Citrobacter sp. 50677481 | reverse complement strand
CGGGGTCGCGAGTTCGAGTCTCGTTTCCCGCTCCAAATTCTTATCTCTACACATATCCACAGTGAACGGCTGCTCGTGGTGCGTCTCTTTTCGTTCCTGATATATTCTTGTAAACAGAGTTATCCACAGACTGCGTATTTGTCTTCTGCGTTTAAAACGCTTCGCAGAGTGAATGATATTTTTATATCCCGCTGAAATATAAGAAATAAATAACATCTTAAATTGTTAAGCGGATCGCTTGACGATTTTTTCGTGCTTGAATAGCAATGTGTTTTTAATTTTATGCACAGGCTGTGGACGACTTATGCGTCCCGTGGAAGCCCTTTTTCAATGGCTCTGACCAGACGTTTCTGCTGCGGGAGTTGCACCTCGACTGCACTGGCATTTCGCTTTGCGATCTGCTGCGCGATCGCCCACTGGATGTGTTCATCGAGAAGTGGGTGCTCACCCCGGCGGTTTTCCAGCGCACAGAGCACGTCTTCACGCCAGGGCGCGTTGCCAAGGGCGACCGCGATATTCCGTAACCAGCGCAGGTGACCAATGCGCCGGATAGCTGAACCTTCGGTGATTTTCAAAAAGCGAGCTTCGTCCCAACTGAAGAGTTCAATTAGCGCCGGCGCGTGCAGTTGTTGGCGTGGGCTGAAATCCGCTTCGTCCGTTAATTGTGAATATCGGTTCCACGGACAGATGAGCTGACAGTCGTCGCAGCCGTAAATCCGGTTGCCCATTAAGGGACGCAAGTCTTCGGGAATGGCGCCTTCGAGTTCAATTGTAAGGTAAGAAATACAGCGGCGGGCATCTACCGTATAAGGGGCGACAATCGCGCCAGTTGGGCAGGTCGTCATGCAGGCGACGCACTTTCCGCATCCGTCTTCAACGGCGTGGTCCACGGGCAGCGGGAGATCGATTAACAATTCACCCAGAAAGAAAAACGACCCCGCTTCCCGGTTGAGGATAAGTGAGTGCTTACCTGTCCACCCCAGACCCGCTTTTTCCGCCAACGGTCGCTCCAGAATGGGCGCAGAGTCAACAAAAGGTCTAAAATTCAGCGAGACACAATGCTGCTGAATCCTCTCACCCAGTTTTTTTAGTCGGTTACGCAATAGCTTATGGTAGTCGCGCCCCAGCGCGTAGCGGCTAACGTAACCCAGGTCAGGATTTTTCAGCGTGCTGGCAAACGCAGCCCTGGCGGGAAGATAGTTCATACGCACGCTAATAACGCGCAGCGTACCAGGCAACAGCTCATGAGGGCGCGCGCGCATCATGCCGTGGCGCGCCATCCAGTCCATCTCGCCGTGGTACTGTTTGTCCAGCCATGCCTGCAGTTTGGGTTCGGCTTCGCTGAGATCAGTATCGGTAATACCTACCTGCTGAAAGCCCAGTTCCAGCCCCCACTGCTTAATTTTTTGCGCTAACTGATTGAGATCGAGGGGCTCTGACATGACGGACCATACCATAAAGAAAAACCCCGTAAGTATACCACACTCCCTCTGGCCCGCCGACGACATCAGAGGACTGGAGCAAGAGGCTGCTGATACGCTTGGGTTGACGTTGTTTGAACTGATGTTGCGTGCCGGAGAAGCGGCGTTTGACGTCGCGCGTGAAAGCTGGCCTTATGCCCGCCACTGGTTGGTGCTGTGTGGTCACGGGAATAACGGCGGCGACGGGTATGTGGTGGCGAGGCTGGCGAAAGCGGCGGGCATTAATGTCACGTTGCTGGCTCAGGAGAGCGAAAAGCCGCTGCCGGAAGAGGCCGAACAGGCGCGGGAAGCCTGGCTGAACGCGGGGGGAATTATTCATGCGCCGGAGATTATCTGGCCGGAAAAAGTGGACCTCATTGTTGATGCTTTGCTCGGCACCGGGTTAACCCAGGCGCCCCGTGAACCGATCGCCGCACTCATTGCACAGGCCAACGCCCATCCCGCGCCGGTTCTGGCGGTTGATATCCCGTCCGGGCTGCTGGCGCAAACGGGCGCAACGCCGGGCGCGGTAATCGATGCCGATCGCACCGTCACCTTTATCGCGCTGAAGCCGGGCTTGTTGACCGGAAAGGCCCGCGATGTGGTGGGCGAACTGCATTTTAACGCGCTGGGTCTGGAAGAGTGGTTAGCAGGTCAGGCGTCGCCGATCCGGCGCGTTGACGCTTCGCTGCTCGCGCAATGGCTGGCGCCGCGTCGTCCTACCTCTCATAAGGGCGATCATGGTCGCCTGGCGATCGTTGGCGGCGATCATGGCACCGCGGGCGCCATTCGCATGGCCGGAGAAGCGGCGTTGCGTACCGGCGCCGGACTGGTGCGGGTGCTGACCCGCAGGGAGAATATCGCGCCGTTGTTGACGGCTCGCCCGGAATTAATGGTTTATGAGCTGACGCCGCAGACGCTGGATGAGAGCCTCGAATGGGCGGATGTCGTGGCGATTGGCCCTGGGCTCGGTCAGGCGGAATGGGGCAAAAAAGCGCTGCAGAAGGTCGAGAATTTTCGCAAACCAATGCTCTGGGATGCCGATGCGCTGAACCTGCTGGCAATCAACCCCGATAAACGTCACAATCGCGTCATCACGCCGCATCCGGGAGAAGCCGCGCGGTTACTGGGTTGCTCTGTCGCAGAAATTGAAAGCGATCGCTTACTTTCTGCGCAGCGTCTGGTAAAACGTTATGGAGGCGTTGCGGTGTTGAAAGGCGCGGGAACGGTGGTTGCCGCGGAGCCGAATGCGTTGGGAATAATTGATGCCGGAAATGCAGGAATGGCCAGCGGCGGTATGGGGGATGTGCTCTCCGGGATCATTGCCGCATTGCTTGGACAGAAGCTTACCCCGTATGATGCAGCCTGTGCGGGCTGTGTTGCCCACGGCGCGGCGGCAGATGTTCTGGCAGCACGTTTTGGCATGCGCGGCATGCTGGCAACCGATCTTTTTTCCACGCTACAGCGTATTGTTAACCCAGATGTGATTGACGTTTATCATGATGAATCGAGTAATTCCGCTACCTGACGAACAGGCCACGTTAGACCTGGGGCTGCGGGTCGCCCACGCCTGCGACGGCGCGACCGTTATCTATTTGTTCGGGGATTTAGGCGCGGGTAAAACCACCTTTAGCCGCGGGTTCCTGCAGGCGTTAGGTCATGCCGGTAATGTAAAAAGCCCAACGTATACGCTGGTCGAACCCTATGCGCTCGATAACCTGATGGTTTATCACTTCGATCTGTATCGCCTCGCCGATCCGGAAGAACTGGAATTTATGGGGATCCGGGATTATTTTGCCAACGACGCCATTTGTCTGGTGGAGTGGCCGCAGCAGGGGAAAGGTGTATTGCCGGACCCGGATATTGAAATCCATTTAGAGTATAAGGCGCAAGGCCGTGAGGCGCGAATTAGCGCCGTTTCCTCCTCCGGGGAAGCGCTGATTGCGCGTTTAGCCGGTTAACCTTAAAGGTGGCGGGATGATGTATCGCATCAGAAAGTGGCTGGCGGCAACGCTGGTGTTACTGTGCGCGCAGGCTGGCGCGGCCAGTTTGTCCGATATTCAGGTTTCAAACGGTGAACAGCAGGCGCGGATTACGCTGAGCTTTATCGGCGATCCGGATTACGCCTTTTCGCAGCAGGGTAAACGTACCGTCGCGCTGGATATTAAGCAAACCGGCGTGATTCAAGGGTTGCCGCTGCAGTTTAGCGGCAACAACCTGGTGAAAACGATACGTTCCGGCACGCCGCAGGATCCGCAGTCGCTGCGTCTGGTGGTCGATCTCACGGAAAACGGCAAGACTGAAGCGGTAAAACGGCAGAATGGCGGCAATTACACCGTCGTCTTTACGATCAACGCCGATGCGCCGCCGCCTCCGCCAGTGGTCGCAAAGCGGGTTGAACCGCCCGTGGTGACGCCACGCCCGAGCGAACCGGCGCGAAACCCGTTTAAATCCAGCAATGAGCGTACTACGGCCGTCACCAGCAGTCATACGATCACGCGCCCCGCCGCGCGTACGACGACCAGTAACGGCGACGAGGTGGTCATTGCCATCGACGCCGGGCACGGTGGGCAGGATCCAGGGGCGATTGGCCCCGGCGGCACGCGGGAGAAAAACGTGACCATCGCGGTGGCCCGCAAGCTGCGCACGCTACTGAATAACGATCCTATGTTTAAAGGCGTTCTCACCCGCGACGGCGACTATTTCATCTCGGTAATGGGCCGCTCCGATGTGGCGCGTAAGCAGAACGCCAATTTCCTGGTGTCGATTCACGCCGATGCCGCGCCAAACCGTAACGCCACCGGCGCGTCGGTGTGGGTGCTGTCTAACCGTCGCGCCAATAGCGAAATGGCGAACTGGCTGGAAGAGCATGAAAAACAATCCGAGCTGCTCGGCGGCGCGGGCGACGTACTGGCGAACAGTCAGTCCGACCCTTACTTAAGCCAGGCGGTTCTGGATTTGCAGTTCGGCCATTCCCAGCGCGTAGGGTATGATGTGGCAACAAATATGTTAGGCCAGCTCGAACGTATCGGGTCATTGCATAAGCGGCGTCCGGAGCATGCCAGCCTGGGGGTGCTACGATCGCCTGATATTCCGTCGGTGCTGGTTGAAACCGGATTTATCAGTAACCACAGCGAAGAACGGCTGCTCGCCAGCGATGCGTACCAACAGCAACTGGCCGAAGCGATTTACAAAGGACTGCGGAGTTACTTCCAGGCGCATCCCCTGCAGTCAGGTCCACAAGGGACACAAACCGCGAGCGCCGTTACGCCTGGCGAGTCGTTGATTAACTAAGGAATTGTCATGCCGATTCAGGTGCTACCGCCACAACTGGCGAACCAGATTGCCGCAGGCGAGGTGGTGGAAAGACCTGCGTCGGTGGTCAAAGAACTGGTGGAAAACAGCCTTGATGCGGGCGCAACGCGTATCGATATTGATATCGAACGCGGCGGCGCGAAGCTTATCCGTATTCGCGACAACGGCTGCGGCATCAGGAAAGACGAGCTGGCGCTGGCGCTGGCCCGTCATGCCACCAGTAAAATCGCCTCGCTCGACGATCTGGAAGCGATTATCAGCCTCGGTTTTCGTGGCGAAGCGCTGGCCAGCATCAGCTCAGTCTCCCGCCTGACGTTAACCTCCCGCACCGCCGATCAGCAGGAAGCCTGGCAAGCCTATGCTGAAGGGCGTGATATGGATGTGACGGTTAAACCCGCCGCGCATCCCGTAGGCACCACGCTGGAAGTGCTGGACCTGTTCTATAACACGCCCGCCCGTCGCAAGTTTATGCGCACCGAAAAAACCGAGTTTAATCATATTGATGAGATCATTCGCCGTATTGCACTGGCGCGTTTTGACGTGACCATCAATTTGTCGCACAACGGTAAAATGGTGCGCCAGTATCGCGCGGTGGCGAAAGACGGGCCGCAAGAGCGCCGTCTTGGCGCGATTTGCGGCGCGCCATTTCTTGAACAGGCGTTGACTATCGAGTGGCAGCATGGCGATCTCACCCTGCGCGGCTGGGTTGCCGATCCCCATCACACCACCACGGCGCTGGCAGAAATTCAGTACTGTTACGTGAATGGTCGTATGATGCGCGACCGGCTGATAAATCACGCTATTCGTCAGGCTTGTGAAGATAAGCTTGGCGCCGATCAGCAGCCGGCTTTCGTGCTTTATCTGGAAATAGACCCGCATCAGGTCGATGTGAACGTGCATCCAGCCAAGCATGAAGTCCGTTTTCATCAGTCGCGCCTGGTACATGATTTTATCTACCAGGGCGTGCTGAGCGTGCTGCAACAGCAGCTTGAGTCGCCGCTGCCGCTGGAGGGGGATGACGCTCCTGCGCCAAGACACGTGCCGGAAAACCGCGTGGCGGCAGGGCGTAACCATTTTGCCGAGCCTGCGCAGGCGCGCGAAACGACAGCGCCGCGTTATTCTTCTCCTGTTTCGCCTGCGAACGGCGGCGCGCGTCCGACGCAGGCCGGTTGGCCCCATGCTCAGCCGGGCTACCAGAAGCAACAAGGAGAGGTCTATCGCCAGCTCCTAAAGACGCCTGAACCGGTTCCCGCAGGCAAAACGCGCGCGCCGGAAACGGCGGTTTCCGCGTTATCCGGACACAGCCAGAGCTTTGGACGCGTGTTGACAATCGTTGGTCACGACTGCGCGTTGCTTGAGCGTGATGGGCAAATTCACCTGCTGGCGCTGCCGGTGGCGGAGCGTTGGCTACGTCAGGCGCAGCTGACGCCGGGCGAGGGAGAGGTTTGCGCGCAACCGCTGCTCATCCCGCTGCGCCTGAAAGTGACCGCTGAAGAAAAAGCGGCGCTGACAAACGCGCAAAACGCGCTGGCGAAATTGGGGATCGAATTTCAGTCAGATGCCCAGCATGTGACCGTTCGGGCGGTGCCTTTACCCTTACGCCAACAAAATTTACAAATCTTGATTCCTGAACTGATAGGCTACCTGACGCAGCAGTCAGCGCTCGAACCTGACAATATGGCGCAGTGGATTGCACGCAATTTAATGAGCGAACACGCGCAGTGGACCATGGCGCAGGCCATTACGCTGCTGGCTGACGTGGAGCGGCTTTGTCCGCAGCTTGTGAAGGCGCCGCCGGGTGGTCTGTTACAACCTGTTGATTTACATACGGCGATGAATGCCCTGAAACATGAGTGATACCCCTAAGGCGAGCCTGCCAAAGGCAATTTTTTTGATGGGGCCGACGGCCTCGGGCAAAACGGCGTTAGCGATTGAACTGCGTAAAGTTTTGCCAATAGAGTTGATTAGCGTTGACTCCGCCCTTATCTACAAGGGGATGGATATCGGTACGGCGAAGCCGGACGCGAAAGAGTTACAGGCGGCGCCGCACCGATTGTTAGACATTCTCGATCCGTTGCAGGCATATTCAGCCGCAGATTTCCGCCGCGATGCGCTGGCGGAGATGGCAGATATCACCGCAGCCGGACGAATTCCGCTGCTGGTGGGCGGAACCATGCTGTATTTCAAGGCGTTGCTGGAAGGGCTTTCGCCGCTGCCGTCGGCGGACCCGGAGGTCAGGGCCAGAATAGAGCAGCAGGCGGTAGAGCAGGGATGGGATGCGTTGCATCAGCAGCTTCAGGCGATTGACCCTGTCGCCGCTGCGCGTATTCATCCGAATGATCCGCAAAGGCTTTCCCGGGCACTGGAAGTTTTTTTCATTTCGGGTAAAACTTTAACGGAACTGACGCAAACGTCAGGTGATGCTTTACCGTACCAGGTGTATCAGTTCGCCATCGCCCCGGCGAGTCGTGAATTGCTGCATCAACGCATCGAGCAGCGTTTTCATCAGATGTTGGCTTCAGGTTTTGAAGCAGAAGTCCGGGCGCTATTTGCCCGTGGAGATTTGCATACGGATTTGCCTTCCATTCGTTGTGTGGGATATCGCCAGATGTGGTCGTACCTTGAAGGCGAAATTTCATACGATGAAATGGTTTATAGAGGTGTTTGCGCCACGAGACAGTTGGCGAAGCGTCAAATGACCTGGTTGCGCGGCTGGGATGGGGTGCGCTGGCTTGACAGCGAAAAACCTGAACAGGCGCTCAACGAAGTATTACAGGTTGTTGGTGCTATCGCGAACTGAATGTGTACAATTGAGACGTATCGTGCGCAATTTTTCAGAACCAAAAGGTTCAAAGTACAAAGCATATAAGGAAAAGAGAGAATGGCTAAGGGGCAATCTTTACAAGATCCGTTCCTGAACGCACTGCGTCGGGAACGTGTTCCAGTTTCTATTTATTTGGTGAATGGTATTAAACTGCAAGGTCAAATCGAGTCTTTTGATCAATTCGTGATCCTGTTGAAAAACACGGTCAGCCAGATGGTTTATAAGCACGCGATTTCTACTGTTGTCCCGTCTCGTCCGGTTTCTCATCACAGCAACAATACCGGTGGCGGTACCAGCAGCAACTATCATCACGGTAGCAACGCGCAGGGTTCTTCTGCGCCGCAGGACAGCGAAGAAACTGAATAACGTTTCTGGCTGTTTTACACACGGGGAGCCAGGTTATCTGCGTTCCCCGCTGATTTATATCGAGGGGTTGACGCTTGTTTGACCGTTATGACGCCGGTGAGCAGGCGGTACTGGTACACATCTATTTTTCGCAAGACAAAGATATGGAAGACCTCCAGGAGTTTGAATCTCTGGTGTCTTCCGCCGGTGTCGAAGCAATGCAGGTGATTACCGGTAGCCGTAAAGCACCGCACCCGAAGTACTTTGTAGGTGAAGGTAAGGCTGTTGAGATTGCGGAAGCCGTAAAAGCGACTGGCGCTGCCGTCGTGCTATTTGACCATGCATTAAGCCCGGCCCAGGAGCGTAACCTGGAACGTTTGTGCGAGTGTCGTGTTATCGACCGTACCGGTCTTATCTTGGATATTTTCGCTCAACGTGCGCGTACCCACGAGGGGAAACTGCAGGTTGAGCTGGCGCAGCTGCGCCATCTGGCTACGCGCCTTGTCCGTGGCTGGACCCACCTTGAAAGACAGAAAGGCGGGATTGGTTTGCGCGGTCCGGGTGAAACCCAGCTCGAAACCGACCGCCGTTTATTGCGTAATCGTATTTTGCAGATCCAGTCGCGCCTGGAAAAAGTTGAAAAGCAACGTGAGCAGGGGCGACAGTCGCGCATTAAAGCGGATGTCCCGACCGTCTCGCTGGTGGGATATACCAACGCCGGAAAATCTACCCTTTTCAACCAAATTACAGAAGCCCGGGTCTATGCGGCAGACCAACTGTTCGCAACCCTGGACCCCACGTTGCGCCGTATTGACGTCGCGGACGTAGGTGAAACCGTGCTGGCGGATACCGTAGGGTTTATCCGCCATCTTCCGCATGACCTGGTGGCGGCGTTCAAAGCCACCCTCCAGGAAACGCGTCAGGCCACGCTGTTGCTGCACGTTGTAGATGCTGCTGATGTGCGTGTGCAGGAGAACATCGACGCAGTGGATACGGTTCTCGAGGAGATCGATGCTCACGAGATCCCAACCCTGATGGTGATGAATAAAATCGATATGCTGGACGACTTCGAGCCGCGTATCGACAGGGACGAAGAGAACAAACCGATTCGTGTCTGGCTTTCCGCGCAGACAGGGATCGGAATACCACAGCTTTTTCAGGCTTTGACGGAACGGCTTTCCGGCGAGGTAGCGCAACATACGCTGCGTTTGCCGCCGCAGGAAGGGCGTCTGAGAAGTCGTTTTTATCAGCTTCAGGCAATAGAAAAAGAGTGGATGGAGGATGACGGCAGCATGAGCTTGCAGGTTCGCCTGCCGATCGTGGACTGGCGTCGCCTCTGTAAACAAGAACCTTCCCTGGCCGACTACGTTGTCTGACCGGGAGGAAAGGGCCTGAGGATTTTTGCCCAATACTCTGAGCATTTCGGGTTATACGACAAGCCACCTGGTGCGACGTTGTCATCACCTGGAACACAGTGGGTATATCACCGCATAACAAATATGGAGCACAAACATGGCGTGGAATC
Source organism: Citrobacter sp. 50677481 (assembly GCF_001463265.1). Classification (NCBI taxonomy): domain Bacteria; kingdom Pseudomonadati; phylum Pseudomonadota; class Gammaproteobacteria; order Enterobacterales; family Enterobacteriaceae; genus Citrobacter; species Citrobacter sp. 50677481. The sequence continues at coordinate 559,497 of NZ_LNHZ01000061.1, read as the reverse complement.
AGCCCGGTAATAACGGACAAGACCGCGACCCGTGGGGAAGCAGCAAACCAGGCGGCAACTCTGAGGGAAATGGAAACAAAGGTGGTCGCGAGCAGGGGCCACCTGATCTTGATGATATCTTCCGTAAGCTGAGCAAAAAGCTCGGTGGACTGGGTGGCGGTAAAGGTACCGGCTCCGGCGGCGGAAGCTCATCGCAAGGCCCGCGCCCGCATCTGGGCGGACGTGTCGTCACCATCGCGGCGGCAGCTATCGTCATTATCTGGGCGGCAAGCGGTTTCTACACCATTAAAGAAGCTGAACGCGGCGTTGTTACGCGCTTCGGTAAATTCAGTCATCTGGTTGAGCCGGGTCTGAACTGGAAACCGACGTTTATCGATGAGGTGACGCCGGTGAACGTGGAAGCGGTTCGCGAACTGGCGGCGTCCGGTGTGATGCTGACCTCTGACGAAAACGTCGTGCGCGTCGAGATGAACGTTCAGTACCGCATCACCGATCCGCAAAAATACCTGTTTAGCGTGACCAGCGCCGACGACAGTCTGCGTCAGGCGACCGACAGCGCCCTGCGCGGCGTTATCGGTAAATACACCATGGACCGTATTCTGACCGAAGGGCGTACCGTTATTCGTAGCGACACCCAGCGTGAACTGGAAGAGACGATCCGTCCGTACAACATGGGGATTACCCTGCTGGACGTCAACTTCCAGGCTGCTCGTCCGCCGGAAGAGGTGAAAGCCGCGTTTGATGACGCCATTGCCGCACGTGAAAACGAACAGCAATACATCCGTGAAGCGGAAGCGTACACCAACGAAGTTCAGCCGCGTGCGAACGGTCAGGCACAGCGTATTCTTGAAGAAGCGCGCGCTTACAAAACGCAAACCATTCTGGAAGCCCAGGGTGAAGTGGCGCGCTTCGCGAAAATCCTGCCGGAATATAAAGCCGCCCCTGAGATCACTCGCGAGCGTCTGTATATCGAGACGATGGAAAAAGTGTTGAGCCATACCCGTAAAGTGCTGGTCAACGACAAGGGCGGTAACCTGATGGTACTGCCGTTGGATCAGATGCTGAAAGGCGGCAACGCGCCGGCAACAAAACGCGACAGCGGTTCCGACCTGCTGCGCTTGCCGACTACGTCATCTTCCAGCAGTAGCGGAGCAAGCAACACCTCGTCCACCAGTCAGGGCGATATTATGGACCAACGCCGCGCTAACGCGCAGCGTAACGACTACCAGCGTCAGGGGGAATAACGATGCGTAAGTCAGTTATTGCGATTGTCATCATCGTGCTGGTAGTGCTCTATACCTCAGTCTTTGTAGTGAAAGAAGGCGAGCGTGGCATTAAGTTCCAGTTCAGCAGCGTCGTGCGCGATGACGATAAGAAACCGTTGATCTATGAACCGGGGCTGCACTTCAAGGTGCCGTTTATTCAGTCGGTGAAAATGCTGGATGCGCGTATCCAGACGATGGATAACCAGGCCGATCGTTTCGTCACGAAAGAGAAAAAAGACCTGATCGTCGACTCATACATCAAATGGCGTATCAGCGACTTCAGCCGTTACTTCCTGGCAACGGGCGGCGGCGATGTGTCGCAGGCGGAAGTGCTGTTGAAACGTAAGTTCTCTGACCGTCTGCGTTCTGAGATTGGTCGTCTGGATGTGAAAGACATCGTGACCGATTCCCGTGGTCGTCTGACTCTGGAAGTCCGTGACGCGCTGAACTCCGGTTCTGCGGGAACAGAAGACGAAGTGGCGACGCCAGCAGCGGATAACGCCATTGCTGAAGCCGCGGAGCGCGTTCAGGCTGAAACCAACGGCAATGTGCCGGTGATCAACCCGAACAGTATGGCTGCGTTAGGTATCGAAGTGGTGGACGTGCGTATCAAGCAGATCAACCTGCCGACCGAAGTGTCCGAAGCGATCTACAACCGTATGCGCGCTGAGCGTGAAGCGGTCGCCCGTCGTCATCGTTCACAGGGTCAGGAAGAAGCGGAAAAATTGCGCGCGGCTGCCGACTACGAAGTGACCAAAACGCTGGCGGAAGCTGAGCGTCAGGGGCGTATCCTGCGCGGTGAAGGCGACGCCGAAGCGGCGAAACTGTTTGCCGACGCGTTCAGCCAGGATCCTGACTTCTATGCCTTTATTCGTAGCCTGCGCGCTTACGAGAAGAGCTTCGAAGGAAATCAGGACGTCATGGTCATGAGCCCGGACAGCGATTTCTTCCGCTACATGAAGACACCGAATACCGCAACGCGATAAACTCAACGCGTTTGAGTTTTCAAACCACCGCTCTCTCCGGAAGCGGTGGTTTTCTTTTATAAGGAGCAGAAATGAACGAAACAATCTGGCTGGCGCTTGCCCTGGTGTTGGTGCTGGAAGGTTTAGGCCCGATGCTCTATCCGCGCGCGTGGAAGAAGATGATTTCCGCAATGACGCAACTGCCGGAAAATACGTTACGTCGTTTTGGCGGTGGACTTGTGGTTGCGGGCGTTGTGGTCTACTACATGTTGAGGAAAACGATTGGCTGATCAAAAAAGCGGCGAATTTAGCTGATTTTTGCATGCAAAAAGTGCTGTATATCTGAAAAAGCGATGGTAGAATCCATTTTTAAGCAAACGGTGATTTTGAAAAATGGGTAACAACGTCGTCGTACTGGGCACCCAATGGGGTGACGAAGGTAAAGGAAAGATCGTCGATCTTCTGACTGAACGGGCTAAATATGTTGTGCGCTACCAGGGTGGACACAACGCAGGCCATACTCTCGTAATCAACGGTGAAAAAACCGTCCTCCATCTTATTCCATCAGGCATTCTTCGTGAGAACGTAACCAGCATCATCGGTAACGGTGTTGTTCTGTCTCCTGCTGCGCTGATGAAAGAGATGAAAGGTCTGGAAGACCGTGGCATCCCTGTCCGTGAGCGTCTGCTCCTGTCTGAAGCGTGTCCGCTGATCCTCGATTACCACGTAGCGCTGGATAATGCGCGTGAGAAAGCGCGTGGCGCGAAAGCGATCGGGACGACCGGTCGTGGTATCGGACCGGCTTATGAAGACAAAGTGGCTCGTCGCGGTCTGCGCGTCGGCGACCTGTTCGACAAAGCTACCTTCGCTGAAAAACTGAAAGAAGTGATGGAATATCACAACTTCCAGCTGGTGAACTTCTACAAAGTCGAAGCCGTTGACTACCAGAAAGTGCTGGATGATGTGATGGCGATTGCCGACATCCTGACCTCTATGGTTGTCGATGTTTCCGATCTGCTGGACCAGGCGCGCAAGCGTGGCGATTTCGTCATGTTCGAAGGCGCGCAGGGTACGCTGCTGGATATCGACCACGGTACTTATCCGTACGTAACGTCCTCTAACACCACCGCGGGTGGCGTGGCGACCGGCTCTGGCCTGGGCCCACGTTATGTGGATTACGTTCTGGGTATCATCAAAGCTTACTCCACGCGCGTGGGGGCGGGTCCGTTCCCGACTGAGCTGTTTGATGAAACCGGCGAGTTCCTCTGCAAGCAGGGTAACGAATATGGCGCCACCACCGGACGTCGCCGTCGTACCGGCTGGCTGGACTCCGTCGCCGTGCGCCGTGCGGTGCAGATCAACTCACTGTCCGGCTTCTGCCTGACCAAACTGGACGTACTGGACGGTTTGAAAGAAGTGAAAATCTGCGTTGCTTACCGTATGCCGGATGGCCGTGAAGTGACGACGACGCCGCTGGCGGCTGACGACTGGGAAGGTATCGAGCCGATCTACGAAACCATGCCGGGTTGGTCTGAATCCACCTTTGGCGTGAAAGAACGTAGCGGTCTGCCGCAGGCGGCGCTCAATTACATTAAGCGTATTGAAGAACTGACCGGTGTGCCGATTGATATCATCTCTACCGGCCCGGACCGTACTGAGACCATGATTCTGCGTGACCCGTACGACGCATAATTAAGGTATAATGCCCGGTAGCGCTTTGCTGACCGGGCCTTGTAAGCCGGATAAGGCATTTTCGCCGCCATCCGGCTATGTACAATGCAATATCCTCGCTTTTTTCCTTCCCAAACTGAAATAAATTAGCGACCTGGCGAGTGGCTGGTTTATCATCAATAAATGAGTTGTATCCCGTTTTCCCCTTTTCCTTGAGGTTGATGTGCAGTTAACGAGTTTCACCGATTACGGATTACGTGCGCTAATCTATATGGCGTCGCTACCGGAAGGACGCATGACCAGTATTTCTGAGGTGACAGAAGTCTACGGCGTGTCCCGTAATCATATGGTCAAAATAATCAATCAACTTAGCCGGGCGGGCTTCATTACTGCTATCCGGGGAAAAAACGGCGGGATACGCCTGGGCAAAGCCGCGAATACTATCCGTATCGGCGACGTCGTGCGTGAACTCGAACCGTTGTCGCTGGTGAACTGTAGCAGCGAGTTTTGCCATATCACCCCTGCCTGTCGACTCAAACAGGCGCTTTCTAAGGCCGTGCAATGTTTTCTGACGGAACTGGACAACTACACGCTTGCCGATTTGGTTGAAGAAAATCAACCGCTTTATAAATTATTGCTGGTGGAGTGACGAAAATCTCCACCGGAGCTGACAATGGAGGAACCTCAATGTCACAAGATCCTTTCCAGGAACGCGAAGCTGAAAAGTACGCGAACCCTATCCCGAGCCGGGAATTTATCCTCGAACACTTAACAAAACGTGAAAAACCGGCCAACCGTGACGAGCTGGCCGCAGAACTGAATATTGAAGGCGAAGAGCAGCAGGAAGCCCTGCGTCGTCGCCTTCGCGCAATGGAGCGTGACGGCCAGTTGGTCTTCACCCGCCGCCAGTGCTATGCGCTGCCGGAACGTCTTGACCTGTTGAAAGGTACCGTTATCGGCCACCGTGATGGTTACGGCTTTCTGCGCGTCGAAGGGCGTAAAGACGATCTGTACCTCTCCAGCGAGCAGATGAAAACCTGCATTCATGGCGATCAGGTGCTGGCGCAGCCGCTGGGCGCGGATCGTAAAGGCCGCCGTGAAGCGCGTATCGTGCGCGTGCTGGTGCCGAAAACCAGCCAAATTGTGGGCCGCTACTTTACCGAAGCGGGCGTGGGTTTTGTCGTCCCTGACGACAGCCGCCTGAGTTTTGACATCCTTATTCCGCCGGAAGAGATCATGGGCGCGCGCATGGGCTTTGTGGTGGTGGTTGAACTCACTCAGCGTCCGACGCGTCGCACCAAAGCGGTGGGTAAAATCGTCGAAGTGCTGGGCGACAACATGGGCACCGGCATGGCGGTTGATATGGCGCTGCGCACCCATGAAATCCCCTATATCTGGCCACAGGCAGTCGAAAAGCAGGTTGCCGGGCTGAAAGAAGAGGTTCCGGAAGCGGCGAAAGCAGGGCGCGTTGACCTGCGTTCTCTGCCGCTGGTGACCATTGATGGCGAAGATGCCCGCGATTTTGATGATGCGGTTTATTGCGAGAAGAAGCGCGGCGGCGGCTGGCGTTTGTGGGTGGCGATTGCCGACGTGAGCTATTACGTGCGTCCGCCAACGCCGCTCGACCAGGAAGCGCGCAACCGCGGCACCTCCGTTTACTTCCCGTCGCAGGTTGTGCCAATGCTGCCGGAAGTGCTTTCCAACGGCCTGTGTTCTTTGAACCCGCAGGTGGACCGCCTGTGCATGGTCTGCGAAATGACCATCTCGAATAAAGGCCGTCTGACCGGTTACAAATTCTACGAAGCGGTGATGAGCTCTCATGCGCGTCTGACCTACACCAAGGTCTGGCATATGCTGCAAGGCGATCAGGACCTGCGCGAGCAGTACGCACCGTTGGTGAAGCATATCGAAGAACTGCACAATCTGTACAAGGTGCTGGAGAAAGCGCGTGAAGAACGTGGCGGTATCTCGTTTGAAAGCGAAGAAGCGAAGTTTATTTTTAACGCTGAACGTCGTATTGAACGAATCGAGCAAACCCAGCGTAACGACGCCCATAAGCTGATTGAAGAGTGCATGATTCTGGCGAACATCTCTGCGGCGCGGTTCGTTGAGAAAGCCAAAGAGCCTGCGCTGTTCCGCATCCACGACAAGCCAACCACAGAGGCGATCACCTCTTTCCGTTCCGTGTTGGCGGAGTTGGGACTCGAACTGCCGGGCGGAAACAAACCTGAACCGCGCGACTATGCGGAACTGCTGGAATCCGTTGCCGATCGTCCGGACGCGGAAATGCTGCAAACCATGCTGCTGCGTTCAATGAAACAGGCAATCTACGATCCGGAAAACCGTGGTCACTTTGGTCTGGCGCTGCAATCTTATGCCCACTTTACTTCGCCGATCCGCCGTTATCCGGATCTCTCGCTGCACCGCGCCATCAAATATCTGTTGGCGAAAGAGCAGGGGCATAAAGGTAACACCACTGAAACCGGCGGCTACCATTATTCGATGGAAGAGATGCTCCAGTTGGGCCAGCATTGTTCGATGGCTGAACGCCGCGCCGACGAAGCGACGCGCGACGTGGCCGACTGGCTGAAGTGCGACTTTATGCTCGATCAGGTGGGTAACGTCTTTAAAGGCGTGATTGCCAGCGTCACTGGCTTTGGCTTCTTTGTGCGTCTGGATGAACTGTTTATTGATGGTCTGGTACACGTCTCCTCGCTGGAAAACGACTACTATCGTTACGATCAGGTCGGGCAGCGTCTGACCGGCGAATCCAGCGGCCAGACTTACCGCCTGGGCGATCGCGTGGAAGTGCGCGTCGAAGCGGTCAATATGGATGAGCGTAAGATCGACTTTAGCCTGATCTCCAGCGAACGCGCGCCGCGCAACGTTGGCAAGACAGCGCGTGAGAAAGCGAAGAAAGGCGATGCCGGGAAAAAAACCAGCCGTCGTCGGCAGGTCGGCAAAAAAGTGAACTTTGAGCCAGACAGCGCATTCCGCGGTGAGAAGAAGACGAAGGCCAGGCCGTCAACGGCGAAAAAAGGCGATAAAAAAGCGAAAAAGCCTTCGGCAAAAACGCTGAAAATCGCCGCCGCTACTAAAGCTAAACGCGCGGCGAAGAAAAACGCCGCCGAATAATTGCGAAAAACTGCCGCCGGGCCGTTAACCTGACCCGGCGAAAACAACCTTAATGAGTACTTTCATGAGTGAAATGATTTACGGCATCCATGCGGTGCAGGCCCTGCTTGAGCGTGCTCCTGAGCGTTTTCAGGATGTCTTTATTCTTAAAGGTCGTGAAGATAAGCGTCTGTTGCCGCTGATCCACGCGCTGGAAGCGCAGGGCGTGGTCATCCAGGTGGCGAACCGCCAGTTTCTGGATGAAAAAAGCGAGGGTGCGGTACATCAGGGGATTATCGCCCGGGTGAAGCCGGGGCGTCAGTATCAGGAGAACGATCTGCCGGATTTGATCGCTTCACACGATCAACCGTTCCTGCTGATCCTTGACGGCGTCACCGATCCACACAACCTCGGCGCCTGTCTGCGTAGCGCAGACGCCGCTGGCGTACATGCGGTGATTGTGCCGAAGGATCGCTCGGCGCAACTGAACGCGACGGCGAAAAAAGTCGCCTGTGGCGCTGCCGAAAGCGTTCCGTTAATCCGCGTCACTAACCTGGCGCGTACCATGCGTATGCTGCAGGAAGAGAACATCTGGATTGTGGGAACGGCAGGTGAGGCCGACCATACGCTTTACCAGAGCAAAATGACCGGCCGCATGGCGTTGGTGATGGGCGCGGAAGGTGAAGGTATGCGCCGTCTGACCCGTGAGCACTGCGACGAACTTATCAGCATTCCGATGGCAGGCAGCGTGTCATCGCTGAACGTCTCCGTGGCGACTGGGATTTGCCTTTTCGAAGCGGTGCGTCAGCGCAGCTAAATCTCTTTTTAAGTAAAAGCCATCCGTTTTCGGATGGCTTTTTTTTATTTATTGCGATTACTATAACCGACTAAAATGGATTATGACTCAATGGGAAATGTTATATGCCATGGACTCCGCTGGCGCTTGCTGATGCGCTACAGAATAATGTCGCTTTAAATATAGAAATCACAAATAATGAAAATGCCTTAATCATTAAAATGAATGATTATGGCGACCTGCTGCTCTCGGTGTTATTTACCTCACGACAGATAATTATTGAAACACGAGTCTGTCCGGTGACGGCGATTCATAATCAGCCTGAATTTAATCTTTTCCTGCTCCGTCACCAGAAAATGTTGCCGCTCTCATCGGTTGGCATTTCGGGCATTCAAAATGAAGAGTACTACGTGGTGTTTGGCGCGCTATCGCTATATTCCTCGTTGAACGATGTTGTTCTTGAAATTACCACGCTGGTCGAAAATGCGTTAGATCTCGCAGAAGTCACGGAAGAGTACGCGCAGTAATCATCAGGGAGAAAATGATGGGTATTTTAAAAAGTTTATTTACGCTGGGTAAATCAATGATCTCCCAGGCGGAAGCTTCAATTGAAGAAGCGCAGGGCGTAAGAATGCTGGAGCAGCATATTCGCGACGCTAAAACTGAACTTAATAAAGCGAATCAGTCGCGTGTCGAACTGCTCGCCCGGGTGAAACTCAGCAACGACAAACTTTATGATTTGCGCGAGCGTAAAGCCAGCCTCGAGAAGCGGGCGCTGGAAGCGCTGAATAAAAAGGTCGACGCCGCGTTAATCAATGAGGTCGCAGAAGAAATAGCGCGCCTGGAAAACCTCATTACGGCAGAAGAGCAAGTACTTGCTAACCTTGAAGCGTCGCGGGACGGCGTAGAGAGAGCCGTAACAGCCACCGGTCAGCGCATTTCACAATTTGAGCAGCAGTTGGAAGTCGTAAAGGCGACGGAGGCGATGCAGCGCGCGCAGCAGGCGGTCACCACCTCTACCGTAGGCGCCTCCTCCAACGTCTCTACAGCGGCAGAATCACTCAAGCGCATCCAGACGCGCCAGGCAGAACGTCAGGCACGGCTGGACGCGGCGGCGCAGTTGGAAAAAGTGGCGGATGGGCGCGATCTGGACGAGCGGCTGGCTGAAATGGGCATCGGCGGCAGCAATAAAAGTTCAGCTCAGGATGTGTTAGCGCGCCTGCAACAGCAAAAAGGTGAGTAATGCTGTTCACCTGGCTTGTCAGGGCCTGCCAGCGGCACTTTTCCCGGGTGACCTGGCCTGCGTTATTGGGTTTGTTTATCAGTCAGTACCTGATTTGTTTTCTGGTTCTGACCCTGCTGGGTGAAACGGCGCTGGTCGGTCGCCTGAGCGACTTCATCTACTACTGTTCGGTGGTGGGGTCTACGCTGGGTTTTGGTGACTTAAGCCCGCAGACCGCCGGAGGACGTTTGTTTACCGGCCTCTGGCAAATCCCGGTAAGCGTTGGCTTATTTGGTGCGCTGATGGGAAAGGTCATTGCGCAGGTACAAGGAACGTTAGCGAAAGGATTAACCGGGATGGGCGATTTTCGACATCTGCGTAAACATATGCTGGTGATTGGTTGGCGGGGCCATCAGACGGAGAAGATGATCTCGCTTCTGCTTTACGATACCCGACGCGCCTTTGAACGGGTTTTGCTGTGCGAGTGGGACGAGATGCAACACCCGCTGTCAGGCAACCGCTGGGTGGATTTTCTACGCGTCAGTAATATTAACGACCCACAGGAACATCAGCGGATGGGGCTGAGCCACTGCCAGAGCGTAATCATTTATGCCAGAACAGACGAGCAGACCTTTACCGCTGCGCTATCGCTGGCGGGCTTTGTTCCGCCGAACAGCCATATCGTGGTGTATCTGGAAGATGAACGTTACGCCGGACTGCTTGAAACACACTGTCCGCAAATAGAAATTGTGCGCAATCTCTCCGCGGAGCAGCTGTCCCGTTCGATCCAGGATCCCGGTTCCTCACAGTCGGTGGCTTCCATTATGAATCCCATGCTCGGCGACACCGGCTTTGCCCTGCCTGTGCCGCAAGCGGTTACGCCTTTCCGCTATGGCGCGCTGATGCGCTATATGAAACTTCATCATGACGCGACGGTGCTCGGTATCAGCTATTGCAAGAACGGTCGCGGCATGGAGCTAAACCCGGTGATTTCAACCGAAGTCCGCGGTGGCATGTGGTTACACCTGGTCGGCAACAGCCGCATCCTGGCGGACGATGTCGCCTGGCAAGAGATAGGAGAAGCGAGATGACGTCGTTCTTTCAACGGCTGTGGAGAAGGTCTGCCCCACAGGCGCCGGTTCGTGGACCGTTAGGACTGCACCTCAATGCCGGGTTTACGCTGGATACGCTGGCGTTCCGCCTACTGGAGGCGTCGCTTTTGGTGGAACTGCCCGGTGAAGAATATACCGTTGCGGCTGTCAGCCATATCGATCTGGGGGGAGGCAGTCAAATTTTCCGCTATTACACCTCCGGCGATGAGTTTTTACAGATAAACGCCACCGGAGGCACGGGCGTCGAGGATATCGACGACATCAAACTGTTCGTTTACCAGACCTGTGACGGCATAAGCCAGGAAGCGCACTGGCGTGCGGCCATCAGTCCAGTGGCCATTGGTACGCCGACGTTGACCTGGCAGGCGCAGCGCTGGCAGCGATTTTTTAACCGCGAGGAGCCGGGAAACATCGCGCCGATCTTTATGCTGGAAAAAGTGGAGAATCAACAGCAGGCAAAATGGGATATCCACAATTTTTCGATGGGCTACCAGCGTCAGATCACTGACGACACCTGGGAATACTTGCTGCTGAACGGGGAGGAGACATTTGACGAGCGCGGAGAGCCCGAGTGGGTCTTTTCACGCGCGCTGGGCGTTGATATTCCCCTGACTTCATTGAATATTATTGGTTAATTACAGGGAAGCATGTGATGCACATTCTGGATTCATTATTGGCCTTCTGCGCCTATTTTTTTATTGGCGCGGCGATGGTTATCCTTTTCCTTTTTATCTACTCCAAAATTACGCCGCACAATGAATGGCGATTGATAAAAACTAATAACACTGCAGCCTCGCTGGCCTTCAGCGGTACGCTGCTGGGATATGTTATTCCGTTATCCAGCGCGGCAATAAACGCCGTTAGCATTCCGGATTATTTTGCCTGGGGAGGCATTGTGCTGGTCATTCAGCTCATCATCTACGCTAGCGTCAGGCTGTATATGCCGACGCTGAGCGAGAAAATTATTCAGCATAATACGGCGGCGGGACTATTTATGGGCACCTCCGCACTGGCGGGCGGTATTTTCAATGCGGCTTGCATGACGTGGTAATGGACGATCATGGCTAAAAAAACAGGAAACAAAAAACGTAAAACAGGCTTAGGTCATGCAGCGATTACCCGGATCGACCGTCCGGTAAACCCTTTCGAGCCTAAACGCAGCCGGTACAGTGGCAAAGTGCTGACGCTGGCGATCATGGGCGGCGCGGCTTTTTTCGCCTTGAAAGGGTGCAGTGACAGTGACGATGTCGACAACGATGGTGACGGCGTTTTTTACGAAACGGTGCAGAACTGCATTGATGACGGCAATAATATTAGCGTTTGCGTTGATGCCTGGAATAACGCGAAAACCGAATTTTATAACACCTTGCCAAAAAGGATGAGCAAGAGCGACTGCGAAACCCAGTTCGGCAACTGTTATCAGGATATTATCGACCAGAGCTGGGTGCCTGTCATTTCTGGCTTTTTGCTCAGCCGTGCGCTCCGTAAAGATCGTGATGAGGCGTATGTTTATAGCAGCAATGGGTCATCCTACGTTTCTCGTCCCGTCTGGCGTACGACGTCTGGCGACTACGCCTGGCGTACTGGCTCACGAAAAACAGACTCTGCGACCAGCCATAGCTACAGCACGAAAAAGGTATCAACGGTGTCTCGTGGAGGTTACGGACGCTCGTCCAGCGCCCGTGGCAGCTGGGGGGGCTAACCATGCTGCGACATGATGTGCCGGTTCGCCGGGATCTGAATCAGATCGCCTGCGATCACGGTTTCGATTTTCATATCATTGATAACGAAATCTACTGGGATGAAAGCCGGGCTTACCGCTTCACGCTTCGGCAAATTGAAGAACAGATCGAAAAGCCGACGGCAGAATTGCATCAGATGTGCCTGGAAATCGTCGATCGTGCAATAAAAGATGAGCATATTCTTGAGCAACTGGCGATCCCGCCGCTTTACTGGGATGCGATTGCTGAAAGCTGGCGCAGCAAGGATCCTACGCTGTACGGACGTATGGATTTTGTCTGGTGCGGTAATGCGCCGGTTAAGCTGCTTGAATACAACGCAGACACGCCAACGTCATTATACGAGGCGGCGTATTTCCAGTGGCTGTGGCTGGAGGATGCCCGCCGAAGCGGCGCGATTCCCCGTGATGCCGATCAGTACAACGCGATACAGGAGCGCCTGATTTCGCGGTTTGCGGAGCTTTATCGTCCGGAACCATTTTATTTTTGCTGCTGTGAAGACAGCGATGAAGATCGCACCACGGTGCTTTATTTACAGGACTGTGCGGAGCAGGCGGGCCAGGAGACGCGGTTTCTTTATCTCGAAGAGCTGGGGCTTGGTGTTGGCGGCGTGTTAACCGATCTCAACGATAACGTGATTCAGCGCGCCTTTAAGCTCTATCCGCTGGAATGGATGATGCGGGACGATAACGGGCCGTTGTTACGCAAGCGACGAGAACAATGGATTGAACCTTTATGGAAAAGTATCCTCAGCAACAAGGGGTTAATGCCACTGCTGTGGCGCGTCTTCCCGCGGCATCCCAATTTGCTTCCGGCCTGGTTTGACGGGGAAAAGCCCTGTATCCAGGCGGGGGCAAGCTGTGTGCGCAAGCCGATTTTCTCCCGTGAGGGGGGTAACGTGACGATCTTTGACGGCCATCAGCAGGTAATGGAGCATGCCGATGGTGATTATGCCGACGAACCCATGATCTATCAGGCGTTTCAGCCGCTACCACGCTTCGGCGACAGCTATACGCTGGTCGGCAGTTGGATCGTAGATGATGAAGCCTGCGGTATGGGGATCCGTGAAGATAACACCCTGATCACCAAAGATACGTCACGATTCATACCTCACTACATCTCGGGGTGATCCCACTTTTGTGATCTCTCTCCGTCGTCATTCAACCGGCAGCGACCATACTTATTGTCCGGCCATTGAAGGAGGGAGACACAATGCACTGGCAAACGCATACCGTTTTTAACCAACCGATACCGTTGAATAACAGCAATCTTTTCTTGTCTGACGGCGCGCTGTGCGAAGCAGTTGTCCGGGAAGGGGCTGGCTGGGACGGTGAACTGCTCGCCAGCATCGGACAACAGCTTGGCACCGCCGAGTCTCTGGAGCTGGGACGGCTGGCGAACAGCTGGCCGCCGGAATTATTGCGCTATGACCCGCAGGGGCAGCGTCTGGACGATGTGCGTTTTCATCCCGCCTGGCATCTGCTTATGCAGGGGCTATGTACCAACCGCGTGCACAACCTGCCCTGGGAGGAGGAGGCGCGCGCCGGATCGTTTGTCGCCCGCGCCGCGCGCTTTGTCCTGCATGCGCAGGTGGAAGCCGGGACGCTATGCCCGATAACCATGACCTTTGCCGCCACGCCACTTTTACAACAAATGCTCCCGCCCCCCTTTTCTGACTGGTTGACACCGTTAGTGAGCGATCGCTACGACTCACATCTTTTGCCTGGCGGGCAAAAACGCGGCCTGCTCATTGGTATGGGGATGACGGAGAAACAGGGCGGGAGCGATGTGCTGAGCAATACCACCCGCGCGGAGCGACTGGAAGACGGATCGTACCGGCTGGTGGGGCACAAATGGTTTTTCTCCGTCCCGCAAAGCGATGCCCATCTGGTGCTGGCCCAGACGGATGGGGGGCTATCCTGTTTCTTCGTACCGCGTTTTTTGCCCGACGGAAAGCGCAATGCTGTGCGGCTCGAACGTCTCAAAGACAAATTGGGTAATCGCTCCAATGCCAGCTGCGAAGTGGAGTTTCAGGATGCCCTTGGCTGGCTGCTGGGTGAAGAGGGCGAAGGCGTTCGCCATATCCTGAAGATGGGCGGCATGACGCGCTTTGATTGCGCGCTCGGTAGCCATGGGTTGATGCGCCGCGCTTTCTCAGTGGCGATTTACCACGCGCACCAGCGTCAGGTTTTTGGCAAGCCGCTGATTGAACAGCCTATGATGCGTCAGGTACTCAGCCGGATGGCGCTACAGCTTGAGGGGCAAACCGCGCTGTTGTTCCGTCTGGCTCGCGCGTGGGAACGCCGGAGCGAAGCAAAAGAGCAACTGCTGGCCCGTCTGTTTACCCCTGCCGCTAAATTCGCGGTTTGTAAAAGCGGTATCCCGTTTGTGGCCGAAGCGATGGAAGTCCTCGGTGGCGTGGGGTATTGCGAAGATAGCGAACTGCCGCGGCTATACCGCGAAATGCCGGTTAACAGCATCTGGGAAGGTTCAGGAAACGTAATGTGTCTCGACGTTCTGCGGGTCATCAGTAAACAAACCGGCGCGGATGAAATACTGAGCGAAACCTTTTCTGATGTGAGGGGGCAGGACCGCCATTTTGATCGTGCGGTTCGCCAACTGCAACAGCGGCTACGTAAACCTGTGGAAGCGCAGGGGCGTGACATCACCCAACTGATTTATCTGCTCGGCTGCGGTTCGCAAATGCTGCGATACGCGTCGCCGCCGGTTGCGCAGGCATGGTGTCAGATGATGCTGGATACGCGTGGAGGAAGACGCTTATCGGAACAGGTTCAGGATGAAGTACTGCTGAGGGCGACGGGAGGAGTACGGTAATCTCTTAGCCGGGTGGCGCAACGCTGACCCGGCTCAGGAAGGGCAGAATCAGGCGTAAAGGATGGCCTGGACGCGCCAGTTATCAGGCTGCTGTTCTTCATACATCTGCACAATGCGATACCACGAAGCGCCTTGTTCATCGGCTTTAAGCGCCACGATACGCTCCACGTCCTGTGGATTTCCTGAAATATTACTGACTGAAATCAGGCCAATTTCATTGAGGCCCGTCACGCAGTCCGCGCTGGCAAATTCGGCAGATTGCGCCGTCGTGCTTATCAGCCCGGCAGTAAGCAGCAGTGAGGATAAGGCAAGAGATTGGTTCATCGTCAGCTCCATTTTACGTTTCCCCGCAAGACGCAGGGCATTCCATCGCCGTAATAAACCTCGAGCTTCCTGCTGTCGGTTTATTGTGCACAGATAAACGTATAGAGGCGTAAAGCAACGTGAAACTGACTTAAATTTCAGCATCTTTTATTTACGATATAAAATGGCCTGTGAATACCACTGACCCGTCACGATCGTCTCATCGACCATGACGATAACGTAATAATCGGCTTTCGCGGCGGCGGCTTTGGCTTTAACCTCATCAATTGCGTCATCCGGAGACCCCCTCACCATTGAGGTGACGGTGCCCATTCGCTGCAACCCTTGCGTTTGATTGCGGCGTATTTCCTGCGGATGATCGGCGACGGGTGGCGCTGGCTGCGGCTTACCTTCAAGTACGCTGCATCCCGTTAACAACATAACCAGCATCAAAGGGACAAGCCGACGCATAACTCTATCTCGTTTACTGATAGTCATAGTGTAGTGCCTATTTAATTTCCCTTTGGGGGAATGTTCCCGAAATGTTAACTTCCACGCGATTTTCGAATGAAAATGTCGTGAAAGCGTAATCCAGTTCTCAACATTATGAATCGTTGTTGAACACTTAACACTGCTTAATGGATCGCCCTGTGGCGTACCGGACAAAAAAGGACCCGCAAATGATTGAAATAGAAACATGTCAGTTGGCGGAGCATCACCTGCTGCACGCTTTCCCAACCGGTAAAATCAGTACGCCTTTACCGAGTATCATTTTCTATCACGGGTTCACGTCGTCAGCGCTGGTTTACAGCTACTTTGCCGTCGCGCTGGCCCAGGCCGGTTTTAGGGTCATTATGCCAGACGCCGCAGAACACGGCGCGCGTTTCAGCGGTAACGCACCGTTGCGAATGACGCGCTTCTGGCAGATTTTGCAGCAAAACATGCAGGAATTTACTGCGTTACGTGCGGCTATTCTCCAGGAGAACTGGCTGCAGGATGACAGGCTTGCCGTGGCGGGAGCGTCAATGGGCGGTATGACCGCACTCGGGATCATGACGCAGCATCCTGAAGTCAGCTGCGTGGCCAGCCTGATGGGCTCGGGTTACTTCACCCGTCTGGCAAAAACGCTGTTTCCCCCTTCGGCGTTGGATACGCCAGCGCAGCAGGCGACGTTCGACAGCGTTATCGCGCCACTGGCGAAGTGGGATGTCTCGCAACAGCTGGAACAGGTGTCCGACAGGCCGCTGCTGTTATGGCATGGAGTGGAGGATGATGTCGTGCCAGCAGAAGAATCGTTTCGCTTACAGCGGGCGCTGGCGCAGGCTGGACGAGACCGGAATCTGACCTGTGAGTGGCAGACGGGCGTGCGCCATCGCATCACACCCGAAGCCCTGGCGGCGACGGTCTCTTTTTTTCGTCAGCATCTTTAAACGCGTATAATGCTTACGCCCTGCGCCTCAAGCTGTTTCAGGATTTCAGGGTTAGCATGTTTGCCGGTGATAAGCATATCGATCTGATCTGCGCGACTGAACAGCATCCCCGCCCGTTCGCCCACTTTGCTGCTGTCGACCAATACGACCAGCTTGCCGACCACACTCAGCATTTTTTGCTCGGCCATAGCGGTGAGCATGTCCGTTTTGTACAGGCCATCCGTGGTCAGCCCTTTACCGCTGGTGAACATCCAGTGTCCGGCATAGAGACTGTTTTCACTGCCCTGGGGGCTCAGGGTGATCGACTGGGTTTTATTGTACTGGCCGCCCATGATGATCACGCTGTCATGCTCCTGATCGATCAGGTAATTGGCCAGCGGAAGATAGTTGGTGATGATCTGCACAGGTTTACCACACATCTCGCGCCCCAACAAAAAGGCCGTGGAGCCGCAGTTAATCACAACGCTTTCCCCCGGATTGACCAACTGGGAGGCGGCTTTCGCGATACGAACTTTTTCATCGTGGTTTTGGGCCTGATGCAGGTTCATTGGCGTCCAGCGTGGGCGCTGCTGGGCGATGGCTTCGGCTCCGTTTCGCACTTTTTTTAGCTTGCCGCTCTCATCAAGTTTATTGATATCCCGGCGTGCCGTTGCAGGGGAGATACCCAAACGTTCAACGACATTTTCCACGGTGACAAAGCCCAGTTGTGCCAGCATATCCAGTAAAATTTGATGTCTTTGCGCTTCAGTCATGAGCTATTCCGATACAAAATGATTTTAAAAGATGATATTTGAAATAGCCTGAAAATACTAAAGTAAATGTGAAAAAAATGCCGGGAAAACCCGGCATTATCGCGATTACAGGAACGATTTAAACGGCAGATCAGGCTCAATAGTGAAGCAGTCGTCAAAGCCGCGCGGATAGTGATATTCAAAGTTATCCTTATCCAAAGGCCAGATGAATTTCCCGCCAACCTGCCAGATGAACGGCTTAAAACCGTATTTAAGGCGATCTTTTTTCATTTCCCACAAGACGCGGATCTCCTGCGGATCGGCCTGGAAATTTGACCAGATATCATGGTGGAACGGGATCACGACTTTCGTGTTCAGGGATTCCGCCATGCGCAGAATGTCTGCACTGGTCATTTTATCGGTAATACCGCGTGGGTTTTCGCCATAGGAGCCCAGCGCCACGTCGATCTGATGCTCGTTGCCGTGCTTCGCATAGTAGTTGGAGTAGTGGGAATCTCCGCTGTGGTACAGCGTCCCCCCCGGCGTTTTGAACAGATAGTTTACGGCGCGCGCATCCATGCCGTCAGGCAGAACGCCTGCGGCTTTCTGGTCCGCCGGAAGGGTGATCAGCGCGGTGCGGTCAAACGCGTCAAGGGCATGTATTTCAATATCTTTTACTTTAACCACATCGCCTGGTTTTACCACGATGCAGCGCGATTTCGGCACACCCCAACCTATCCAAAGGTCCACGCAGGTCTGCGGCCCAATGAACGGCACATCGTCCGCGCAGTTTTGCATCACCGCTGCCGCCACATTGACATCAATGTGATCGTTATGATCGTGTGTTGCCAGCACCGCGTCGATCTGGCGAATCGCGAAAGGATCCAGCACAAATGGCGTGGTGCGCAGGTTTGGCTGCAATTTTTTTACGCCCGCCATACGCTGCATCTGGTGGCCGGTCTTCATCAGCGGGTTACCGTGGCTTTGTTTTCCGGTACCGCACCAGAAATCCACGCACACATTGGTGCCGCCTTCGGATTTCAGCCAGATGCCGGTACACCCCAGCCACCACATTGCAAATGTGCCTGGCGCCACGCGTTCTTGTTCAATCTCTTCGTTCAGCCAGCTTCCCCATTCCGGAAAAGTGTTCAGGATCCATGATTCACGGGTGATGGTATTCACTTTACTCATTGTTTGACTCCTGGGTTCAATCAAAAATAATCATTTTATGATTTGATGTGATTCATGTTGTCACCATTTTGAGCGGTTTGCAATGGGGGGAACGTGGGGTTTTACCTTGTTTATCACACGGTCAATATCGGATTATGCCGGTGATTGAGCGTGTGTATTTAATTAATTACATGAAAAATAAACAGTAATTCTGTTTTCTGGTTATATCATGAAATCCATTATGAAAAGAGGGGAAATAATTTGCGTGATGCGTCACAAATAATCAAATTTAATCTTGTGATGATTATTTGTGATTACTAGAGTGATGGCACCAACCACACCGGGATTACCCCTCGTGTTCCTTTTTACTGGAGAGAGTTATGGAGATCCTCTACGACGTCTTTACCGTTTTCTTTAATCAGGTAATGACAAACGCGCCGCTTCTGCTCGGCATCGTGACGTGCCTCGGTTATATCCTGCTGCGTAAAAGCGTCAGCGTGATTATTAAAGGCACCATCAAAACCATTATTGGTTTTATGCTGTTGCAGGCGGGGTCTGGCATTTTGACCAGCACCTTTAAGCCGGTTGTTGCCAAAATGTCTGAGGTGTACGGCATCAATGGCGCGATCTCCGATACCTACGCCTCCATGATGGCAACCATTGACCGGATGGGCGATGCATACAGTTGGGTAGGGTATGCCGTGCTTCTGGCGCTGGCGCTGAATATTTGTTACGTCCTGCTCCGACGTATTACCGGCATCCGCACCATCATGCTGACCGGGCACATCATGTTCCAGCAGGCGGGGCTGATCGCGGTGTCGCTCTACATCTTCGGCTATTCGATGTGGACCACTATTATCTGCACCGCCATCCTGGTCTCCCTGTACTGGGGCATTACGTCCAACATGATGTACAAGCCGACTCAGGAAGTGACTGACGGCTGCGGTTTCTCCATCGGTCACCAGCAGCAGTTCGCCTCCTGGATCGCTTATAAGGTCGCGCCATATCTGGGTAAAAAAGAAGAAAGCGTTGAAGATCTCAAGCTACCGGGCTGGCTGAATATCTTCCACGACAACATCGTTTCAACGGCCATCGTGATGACGATTTTCTTTGGCGCGATCCTCCTTTCCTTCGGCATCGACACGGTGCAGGCGATGGCGGGTAAAACACACTGGACGGTGTATATCCTGCAAACCGGCTTCTCATTTGCCGTGGCGATTTTCATCATCACCCAGGGCGTGCGTATGTTCGTCGCCGAACTGTCCGAAGCGTTCAACGGTATTTCTCAACGCCTGATTCCCGGCGCCGTGCTGGCTATCGACTGCGCCGCGATTTACAGCTTTGCGCCTAACGCGGTGGTCTGGGGCTTTATGTGGGGCACCATCGGCCAACTGATCGCGGTCGGTATTCTGGTGGGTTGCGGTTCGTCCATTCTGATCATTCCAGGCTTCATCCCGATGTTCTTTTCCAACGCCACTATTGGCGTCTTTGCCAACCACTTTGGCGGCTGGCGCGCGGCGCTGAAGATCTGTCTGGTGATGGGGATGATCGAAATCTTTGGCTGCGTCTGGGCCGTGAAACTCACGGGTATGAGCGCCTGGATGGGGATGGCCGACTGGTCGATTCTGGCGCCGCCGATGATGCAGGGCTTCTTCTCCCTCGGCATCGCGTTTATGGCCGTCATTCTGATTATCGCATTGGTTTATATGGTCTTCGCCGGACGCGCGCTACGTGCGGAAGAAGACGCAGAAAAACAACTGGCAGAACATTCTGCTTAATGAGGAGTGTGGATTATGACCGTACGTATTCTGGCTGTATGTGGCAACGGGCAAGGGAGTTCCATGATCATGAAAATGAAAGTGGATCAGTTTTTAACCCAATCCAATATCGACCACACGGTAAACAGCTGTGCTGTCGGCGAGTACAAAAGCGAGCTGGGCGGCGCCGACATCATCATCGCCTCAACCCATATCGCCGGTGAGATTAGTGTGACAGGTAACAAGTATGTGGTGGGCGTTCGCAATATGTTATCGCCCGCTGACTTTGGCCCAAAGCTGCTGGAAGTGATCAAACAACATTTTCCGCAGGATGTGAAGTAAGGGGGCGTCATGAAACTACGTGATTCGCTGGCGCAAAACCATTCTGTCCGTTTGCAGGCTGAAGCCAGCACCTGGCAAGAGGCCGTGAAGATTGGCGTTGACCTGCTGGTGGCCGCTGATGTCGTCGAGCCGCGCTACTACCAGGCCATTCTTGATGGCGTAGCGCAGTTTGGCCCGTACTTCGTGATTGCCCCTGGGCTGGCGATGCCGCATGGCCGACCGGAAGAGGGCGTTAAGAAAACCGGTTTCTCGTTGGTAACGCTGAAGACGCCGCTGGCGTTTAACCACGAAGATAACGATCCGGTCGATATCCTGATCACCATGGCCGCCGTTGATGCGAATACCCATCAGGAAGTGGGCATCATGCAGATCGTGAATCTGTTTGAAGACGAGGCCAATTTTGACCGTTTACGCGCCTGCCGCACCGAGCAGGATGTGCTTGATTTAATTGATAACGCCACCGCGGCGGCTGTTTAAGAGGAATTTCATATGTCTCAGTTACCCATGTTACAGGTTGCGCTGGATAATCAAACGCTGTCTCACGCCTACGAGACCACCCGCCTGATTGCGGAAGAAGTAGACATTATTGAGGTGGGCACCATTCTCTGCGTTGGGGAAGGGGTACGCGCGGTGCGTGACCTGAAAGCGCTCTATCCACACAAAATCGTACTGGCGGACGCCAAAATTGCTGACGCGGGCAAGATCCTGTCCCGGATGTGCTTTGAAGCCAACGCCGACTGGGTGACCGTCATCTGTTGCGCTGATATCAACACTGCGAAAGGCGCGCTGGATGTGGCGAAAGAGTTTAACGGCGACGTACAGATTGAGCTGACCGGATACTGGACCTGGGAGCAGGCGCAGCAGTGGCGTGATGCGGGCATCCAGCAGGTGGTTTATCACCGTAGCCGTGACGCGCAGGCGGCGGGCGTTGCATGGGGCGAGGCGGATATCAGCGCCATCAAGCGCCTTGCCGATATGGGCTTTAAAGTGACCGTGACCGGTGGCCTGGCGCTGGAAGATCTGCCGCTGTTCAAAGGGATTCCTGTTCACGTCTTTATTGCCGGGCGTAGCATTCGCGATGCCGACTCTCCGGTTGAAGCGGCGCGCCAGTTTAAACGTTCCATCGCCCAACTGTGGGGATAAGGAGCGGATATGCTGTCGAAACAGAACCCGTTAGGCATCTATGAAAAAGCGCTCCCTGCCGGGGAGTGCTGGCTGGAGCGCCTGCGGATGGCGAACACGCTGGGTTTTGACTTCGTTGAAATGTCGGTGGATGAGACCGATGCGCGCCTTGCGCGACTCGACTGGAGCCGCGAACAGCGACTGACGCTGGTGAGCGTCATTGCGGAGACTGGCGTGCGTATTCCATCCATGTGTCTGAGCGCCCATCGTCGTTTTCCGTTAGGAAGCGAAGATGACGCGGTGCGCGCCCAGGGCCTGGAGATCATGCGCAAGGCGATTCAGTTGGCGCAGGATATCGGGATCCGTGTGATCCAGTTAGCCGGCTACGACGTCTATTATCAGGAAGCCAATAACGAGACGCGCCGTCGTTTTCGTGACGGTCTGAAAGAGAGCGTAGAGATGGCTAGCCGTGCGCAGGTGACGCTGGCGATGGAGATCATGGATTACCCTCTGATGAACTCCATCAGTAAGGCGTTAGGCTACGCGCACTATCTGAATAATCCGTGGTTCCAGTTGTATCCCGATATCGGCAACCTGTCGGCATGGGATAACGATGTTCAGATGGAGCTGCAGGCCGGGATAGGTCATATCGTGGCGGTTCATGTAAAAGACACGAAGCCGGGCGTATTCAAGAACGTGCCGTTTGGCGAAGGCGTTGTCGATTTTGAACGTTGTTTTGCGACGCTCAAGCAGAGTGGGTATTGCGGGCCATACCTGATTGAGATGTGGAGCGAAACGGCGGACGATCCGGCGCGTGAGGTGGCGAAAGCGCGCGACTGGGTGAAAGCGCGCATGGTCAGCGCAGGTCTGGTGGAGGCAGCATGATGCAGATGTTAAAGCAGCAGGTGTTTAACGCCAACATGGATCTTCCTCGCTATGGCCTGGTGACCTTTACCTGGGGCAACGTCAGCGCCATCGACCGGGAACGCGGCCTGGTCGTGATAAAACCGAGCGGGGTCCCTTACGAGACCATGACGGTTGATGACATGGTGGTGGTCGACATGGACGGTCATGTCATGGAGGGGCGGTATCGTCCTTCATCCGATACCGCTACGCATCTTGCGCTGTACCGCCATTATCCGTCACTCGGGGGCGTCGTGCATACCCACTCCACCCATGCCACCGCCTGGGCGCAGGCGGGGCTGGCGATACCGGCGCTCGGCACCACCCATGCGGATTACTTTTTTGGCGACATCCCTTGTACCCGGGCGCTGAGCGAAGCAGAAGTGCAGGGTGAGTACGAGCGCAATACGGGCACGGTAATCATCGAAACGCTGGGCGACATTGAACCGCTGCATACGCCGGGAGTTGTGGTGTATCAGCACGGCCCATTTGCGTGGGGCAAAGATGCTCACGATGCGGTGCATAATGCCGTGGTCATGGAGGAGGTAGCGCGGATGGCATGGATTGCGCGGGGGATTAACCCAGACCTCAGCCCCATCGACGATTATCTGATGAACAAACACTTCATGCGTAAACACGGTCCGAACGCTTACTATGGGCAGAAGTGAAGCTGCAAGAAGTGAAGAAGTAAATAGCGCCGGAACTCACTCCCTGGCGGGGAGGTAATCGGTCAGGTTCTGGCGGTTTTTGCAAAAAAAGCCCCCTGCAAAGGGGGCAAATCAGAGTATGGCATTATTTTTCGTTGGTTTACCTGGTGCTAGCGAAAAATCTCTGCGCTGGGGTGGATGTTGCCATTGCTGCCGGGTTCGCGGATCAAAATGACATGGTAATACGTCGCGCCTTGCGCATCGGCTTCGTCGTTCAGCGCATCTTTAGCGTCGCTTTCCGTGGCGACGTTATGGTTGATGTAAATGACGCCTAAGCTCTGAACATCATCCATATTTCTGGCCTGCTGGTTATCAATCTCAATGGCGGCAAGCGCATTGGCGCCCAGCAAAAGCCCAGCCAGAAGGGCTATCATACGGGTTCGCATACCTACCTCCTCGACTGCTAACTCGGATGAGCGAGACCGTTTTTAGGGTAACCCCTGTTGATCTTATTTTAATCGCTACCCGCAATGTCGATGGCGACCTTTTCTGATGCAGTTGTTCAAAAAATTACCGCATCAGGCATAGCAGAATTAATTCTTTGACTCAGTGGGAATCGCCTCTGCAGTGGCGGCATCTTGTCTGTTATCAGGCAGTCTGACGCGTATCAACCTGTCATGAAAAACCAGGATCAGCGTATTTCCCTGCCAGTTAAAAGCCATGTTTTTTAACCCGCAGTAGCGAAGCCGATGCAATGATGCAATTTTTGTCGCGCTGGCGACATCCCAGATATCAGCGGTTATTCCTGAACCCGTCGGTTTTTCACAACCTGCCTGAGCAAAAAAGCGCCCATGAGCGGAACGGGCGGTTGCAGTGATACTGTCAGTATTTTTAAGCTCTGCGCTAAAGCGCCATTTGCCGCTGAGACTATCAATAAAATAGGTCCCCATTCGCCAGGCATTCATGTGATGTTGAAGCGGTGATTGATGTTGATAATGCAGCGCTATCCAGTGGGCCTCACTGGAGCCCAGCGGATATGGCGTATGTCGGGTAATGTCATCGGCAGATAAATCGATGCGGCGGCTTCTGATATCGGCTGGCGATCGGAAAGGAACCGTATACGAAAGCTCAGCTCTTCCGGTTTCTGAATTAAGTTTGACTAATCCATTGCTGTCTTCAAGCCAAAAATAGCCAGGGGTTGAAATCAGGACCGGTTGAATGGAGTTTCCGCTGGCGAAATGGTTACGACAAGTTTTGAACAGGCTATTTTCTGGCGGAGATATACGCGGATCGATACGGCGAAAAATCAAACATCCTTTCCCCTCGTCGCTATAGTCGCTCGAAAAGGTAATGGGATTCCCGTTCGCATCACTGAACCATGATGTCACGCCAGTTTCTTCATTTAAAGCCAGCGTAGCTATTTTTCTGGTGGGGATATTCAGTTCAAACCACTGGCCTGAAGACGTTTTGAACCAGGCCTTCTGTCCTTTATGGACCAACGTTAAACCGGACAGGCTTTCCCCTTGCCAAAGTTGGGTGGCATGCTGCGGATTTCCGGGCTCGGTGATATAGAGTTCCGAAACGTAATTTTGCTGTTGGCGATCGTAGCGTTTCGTGGCGAATAATGAATTACCGTCAGGAAGTTCCTTGTATTCCTTAATTTCCCGGGAGTCATCCGTATCAGAAAGGAGATCTTTGAGTGTGATTGTTACCATGCTCATGGCGTCGGATGACGTTGTTTCACCAGACTGACGTTCAGGCGCGCTTTCCGCTAACGGTACTTTTTTAACCCATGCCGTGACCTCTGAAGCCAGTTCGCTTTGCAGATTATTTTTCTTCAGGTAGGTGGTAATGGGTTTGATACTCTCTTCCAGTACGAGCTTGTCAGAGAGATAGCTCTGTAATGGCCTGAGGCCCGGCCCGAGGAGAGTGAAGTTTTTCCAGTAGTCGATTCTGTTCGCTATTGCCTTTAGATACGAATAATTAGGATTAGGCGATACAACACATGTTGTTAGGATCAACGCAACTTTTGGCTCGCCAAAAACAGCGCTGGCGTCCATTATTTTCAGATAAGTGGTTCGTTTAGTGTCACCTACAGAGTAAGTTTTTCGTGCCTCTGTAAACGATATTTCTTCTTGTAGTTCAGGCTGTTTAATTAATTCCTGCGGCGCCCGCCATAACCAATGCTGTGAAATCGCCAGATTTGTTTTGTGTTCAACTTCTTTGGCCGTGATATAGCCTGCCTGCTGTGCTTGCCATAATTTCGGCGTGATAAATTTTTCAGCCAGGCTGGTGGCCACTTCCGGTCTGTGTGATAGCAGGGTCTGCCCCCAGTCCTCTTCCAGGTAAGCGACAGGCATTGACGCTGACTGAAGGCTAAAATTTTCTTGTTTAAGTAAGTCCGACAGCTTCGGCGCCAGCGTATTCCAGTCGGCGGCGATCGCCAGCGTCATTTTATCCGCTTCAATACGTTTTTTGCCATCCAGCCAGACCAGAATGTTGGTATCGTCCAGGGACGCTCTCGGCGAATTTGCCAGGCCCCGCTCTGCGGGCGATTCCCACTGCCACCGGGTAAAAACCGGTGCAGGATTATAGTCAGCATAGGGTGATGGTAAACAGCTTTCAGGGTGCGGCGGGCTCTCTGTGCCAGTCTGAATGACATACCAGGCCATCAGGCCTGTGAAAATAAACGCCAGCCCACATTTTTTGCTAAGCATCCTTTGCTCCAGGTCAAATATTCCATTTTATCTCCCTGCATACTAAGTGGTCATCCCGGCAAAAACCATCTAATAACAACCACAAGATGAACTTCTCTCTTCTCGCCGGGGGATGAGCAGCGACAGCGAGCAGGCGATTGTTTGCAAATCGCCTTGAGTTTCCCGTCTGACCCCAGTATTATGACGCGTCATTTTTCAGCCGACCTTTAACACGTTCCTTGCCTCCCCGGGCCTCGGCTGACCCAGACAGGAGGCTGAATAATCCGTAAGGAGCAATTCGATGCGTCATTACGAAATCGTTTTTATGGTCCATCCTGACCAGAGCGAACAGGTTCCGGGCATGATCGAGCGTTACTCTGCTGCCATCACTGGCGCAGAAGGCAAGATCCACCGTCTGGAAGACTGGGGCCGCCGTCAGCTGGCTTACCCGATCAACAAACTGCACAAAGCGCACTACGTTCTGATGAACGTTGAAGCGCCGCAGGAAGTGATCGATGAGCTGGAAACTACCTTCCGCTTCAACGATGCCGTTATCCGTAGCATGGTAATGCGTACCAAGCACGCTGTTACCGAAGCATCTCCGATGGTTAAAGCGAAAGACGAGCGCCGTGAGCGTCGCGATGATTTCGCAAACGAAACCGCAGATGATGCTGAAGCTGGGGATTCTGAAGAGTAATTTCTGATGACCAACCGTCTGGTGTTGTCCGGCACCGTGTGCAGGGCTCCCCTTCGAAAGGTCAGTCCATCAGGAATTCCGCATTGCCAGTTCGTGCTTGAGCATCGTTCTGTGCAAGAGGAAGCCGGGTTTCACCGGCAGGCGTGGTGCCAAATGCCCGTTATTGTTAGCGGACATGAAAACCAGGCCATTACTCACAGTATAACGGTCGGTAGTCGCATAACCATTCAGGGATTTATCTCTTGCCACAAAGCAAAGAACGGCCTGAGCAAAATGGTTCTGCATGCCGAGCAGATTGAATTGATAGATTCTGGAGACTAGCCATATGGCACGTTATTTCCGTCGTCGCAAGTTCTGCCGTTTCACCGCGGAAGGCGTTCAAGAGATCGACTATAAAGATATCGCTACGCTGAAAAACTACATCACCGAAAGCGGTAAGATTGTCCCAAGCCGTATCACCGGTACCCGTGCAAAATACCAGCGTCAGCTGGCTCGCGCTATCAAACGCGCTCGCTACCTGTCCCTGCTGCCGTACACTGATCGCCATCAGTAATCGGTCACGGTCCATTAATACGACTTTGAGAGGATAAGGTAATGCAAGTTATTCTGCTTGATAAAGTAGCAAACCTGGGTAGCCTGGGTGATCAGGTTAACGTTAAAGCGGGCTACGCTCGTAACTTCCTGGTACCACAGGGTAAAGCTGTTCCTGCTACCAAGAAAAACGTTGAATACTTCGAAGCACGTCGCGCTGAACTGGAAGCTAAACTGGCTGACGTTCTGGCTGCTGCAAATGCACGCGCAGAGAAAATCAACGCACTGGAAACCGTTACTATCGCGTCTAAAGCAGGCGACGAAGGTAAACTGTTCGGTTCCATCGGTACTCGCGACATCGCTGACGCTGTTACTGCAGCTGGCGTTGAAGTGGCTAAGAGCGAAGTTCGTCTGCCGAACGGCGTTCTGCGTACCACTGGTGAGCACGAAGTGAACTTCCAGGTTCACAGCGAAGTCTTCGCTAAGCTGACCATTAACGTTGTTGCAGAATAAGTTTTTATTCTGACAGCTTCGTGAAAAACGCCGACCTCGTGTCGGCGTTTTGCTTTTCTTCCTCTGCGCTTTTTCACACTGGCTATTCTTTGCCCTTTTCGGGATAATCATCAAAAATAAAACATAATTTCAATGTGGTGAAGAATGGATACCCCGCACCCGCAACCTCTGTTTGCGCGTAAAAATATTGTCTACCTGAGCGCCGCGTTTTGCTGCCTGTTATGGGGGAGCGCCTACCCGGCGATTAAAAGCGGCTATGAGATCTTCCAGATCGCAACCGATGATATTCCTTCAAAAATTGTTTTTGCCGGTTACCGCTTCCTGTTTGCCGGTCTGCTGCTTTTGCTGCTGGCCATGGCGCAGCGTAAGCCCATCGGCAGATTACGTTCTCGCCAGTTCGGCCAGCTCACGTTACTGGGGCTGACGCAGACCTCTTTACAGTACATCTTCTTTTATATTGGCCTGGCTTTCACCACCGGGGTGAAAGGCTCGATCATGAATGCGACAGGCACCTTCTTTAGCGTACTGCTGGCGCACTTCATCTACCAGAATGACAAGCTGAGCTATAACAAAACACTGGGTTGTATCCTCGGCTTCGCGGGAGTGATGGTGGTGAATTTCAGCAGCGGGCTGGACTTCAGTTTTAGCCTGCTGGGCGACGGGTCTGTTGTCCTGGCGGCATTTATCCTTTCCGCCGCCACGCTTTACGGCAAGCGCATCTCGCAGACGGTTGACCCTACGGTAATGACCGGTTACCAGTTGGGGATTGGCGGCCTGGCGCTGATCGCTGGCGGTTACGCGTTTGGCGGCACGCTCACCGTCCACGGGTTTTCATCTGTCGCGATTCTCGGTTATCTGACATTACTCTCGTCGGTAGCGTTTGCACTGTGGAGCATTTTGCTCAAATACAACCGGGTGGGAATGATTGCACCGTTTAACTTCTTGATTCCCGTTTCCGGAGCGGTGCTGTCGGCAGTGTTTCTTGGCGAGAATATTCTTGAATGGAAATACGCGATTGCGCTGGTGCTGGTGTGTTCGGGGATCTGGTGGGTCAATAAGGTGCGTAAAGCGTAAATCAGGCCCGGTGGCATACTGTCGCCGGGCATAGGTGATTATCGCGCCCGCAGGAAACTGCCGTCCGGCTGACGGGTGAACAGTACCTGCTGGTCATTGCCGGTATCGATGGTTAAGCCTGTCACTACGCCGTTCGCATTCTGGCGAATCTGCACTAACTGCCCTTCTTTAAGGGTGCTCAACGGCTTGCCTGCGCCTTCCACTTTTGCCATGGCATACACGTCTGTCGGCGGCAGCCCGTGGTCGCGGAACAACTGCGCCATCGTTTTACCAGAACCAACGCGGTAAGAACGCCATTGCTGATCGATCCCGCTGTCCGGCTGGAAAGGCTGCGTTTCCGGCTGGCCTTCCTGAATGGGTTCCGGCGCCACCGGTGCGACCTGTCCGGGATCGTTTTGCGGCGTGACGAGCTGCGCCTGCAGCTGTGCTTCGGTCGGTGGCTGAGACGGTGACTGAATATCCAGCTGCGCGTCACGGGTTACCGTAGGCGCAACGCTATTATCGTCGGAGGGAAGCAGGAAACCGATGACCAGCACCACTGCCGCAATAATAATGCCGCGGCGGTGCATCGGCGGAAGCGGGTCCATAAGGCGAAAATTGTCCGGTGCATGCCAGATTTTCGCCAGGGTAGGTTTTAGTTCAAAGCGCCCGGGCATGGCTTTCCTCCTGCTCCGCGTCTCGTTCCTCAATCATAGAGTATAGACAGCTAACGCTATGATGTTCGTGATATTACCCGCTTTTGATATATTCATACGGGATACCCCTATTGTTTCTTTTTCCCCAGGATTTGTCATCCACCCCATGACAACATTTTACCGCAGAGGGCGCGGCTGTTATGCTGCCCGCTACTTTAAATCCGATGAAAGGAAATACGATGGCAACCCCGACTTTTGACACTATCGAAGCGCAAGCAAGCTACGGCATTGGTTTGCAGGTAGGACAGCAACTGAGCGAATCCGGCCTGCAGGGGCTGTTGCCTGAAGCGCTGGTTGCAGGTATTGCCGATGCGCTGGAAGGTAAACAACCGGCTGTTCCGGTTGACGTGGTGCACCGCGCGCTGCGTGAAATTCATGAGCGTGCTGATGCCGTACGTCGCGAACGTTTCCAGGCGATGGCCGCGGAAGGCGTGAAGTATCTGGAAGAAAACCGTGAGAAAGAGGGTGTGAGCAGCACCGAATCCGGTCTGCAATTCCGCGTACTGACCCAGGGTGAAGGTCCGATTCCGGCCCGTACTGACCGCGTTCGCGTGCATTATACCGGCAAGCTGATTGACGGCACCGTATTCGACAGCTCCGTAGCGCGCGGCGAACCGGCTGAATTCCCGGTTAATGGCGTGATCGCCGGCTGGATTGAAGCGCTGACCTTAATGCCGGTCGGCTCGAAGTGGGAACTGACTATTCCTCATGAACTCGCCTACGGTGAACGCGGCGCGGGTGCCTCCATTCCGCCGTTCAGCACGCTGGTGTTTGACGTCGAGCTGCTGGAAATCCTGTAAGCAGAGTCTTCTGTTCCCTTCGGAAAAGAGGGGAACAGAAAATATGCAATAAAACCGCGTATTCGCCGAACATCGGCATTTTATCTTGCAAATGGTTCCGTTGCGTGTATTTTTGTGAGCTAATTCGCGTTATCAGAGTGATATGACACTCACTTTAAACATATAGTTAACATAATATTTAAATCTTAGTATTCATCCCGCCGATTCTTACCTAATATCGATGAGTCCTGACAACAGGATCGTCGTATCATACAGAAGCACAACAGACGCATTAAAGGCCGCAGAGCCTGCACAACACAGACAGGTACAGGAAGAATAAAACATGGTAGATCAGGTAAAAGTCGCCGCCGATGAACAGGCACCGGCTGAACAGTCGCTACGGCGCAATCTCACAAACCGACATATTCAGCTTATCGCCATTGGCGGGGCGATCGGTACGGGCCTCTTTATGGGGTCCGGCAAAACCATCAGCCTCGCCGGACCGTCGATCATTTTTGTTTATATGATCATCGGCTTTATGCTCTTCTTCGTCATGCGGGCGATGGGCGAGCTGCTGCTCTCAAATCTGGAATATAAATCTTTTAGTGACTTTGCTTCGGATCTGCTGGGACCGTGGGCAGGCTATTTTACCGGCTGGACCTACTGGTTCTGCTGGGTGGTGACCGGGATGGCGGACGTCGTGGCGATTACCGCTTATGCCCAGTTCTGGTTCCCGGGGCTTTCCGACTGGGTGGCCTCACTGGCTGTCGTGGTCTTGCTGCTGAGCCTTAACCTCGCCACCGTGAAAATGTTCGGTGAGATGGAGTTCTGGTTCGCGATGATTAAAATCGTCGCCATCGTCGCGCTGATTATCGTGGGGCTGGTGATGATCGCCATGCACTTTACATCACCGACCGGCGTCGAAGCGTCTTTTGCGCACCTGTGGAATGATGGCGGCTGGTTCCCGAAAGGCATCAGCGGCTTCTTTGCTGGCTTCCAGATTGCAGTGTTTGCGTTTGTTGGTATCGAACTGGTGGGGACAACGGCGGCTGAAACGAAAGATCCGGAGAAATCCCTGCCGCGCGCCATCAACTCCATTCCTGTTCGTATCATTATGTTCTACGTGTTCGCGCTGATCGTCATTATGTCCGTCACGCCGTGGAGCTCCGTGGTACCGGATAAGAGCCCGTTCGTTGAGCTGTTTGTACTGGTTGGTCTGCCTGCCGCGGCAAGCGTGATCAACTTCGTGGTGCTGACCTCTGCGGCCTCTTCGGCAAACAGCGGTGTGTTCTCGACCAGCCGCATGCTGTTCGGCCTGGCGCAGGAAGGGGTGGCGCCGAAAGCGTTCGCGAAGCTGTCTAAACGCGCGGTACCGGCCAAAGGGCTGACCTTCTCTTGCATCTGTCTGCTGGGCGGCGTGGTGATGCTGTACGTCAACCCGAGCGTGATTGGCGCGTTCACCATGATCACCACGGTGTCGGCAATCCTGTTTATGTTCGTGTGGACCATTATCCTGTGTTCATACCTGGTGTATCGCAAACAGCGTCCGCACCTGCATGAGAAATCGATCTATAAAATGCCGCTTGGCAAGCTGATGTGCTGGGTGTGCATGGCGTTCTTCGTGTTTGTGATCGTGCTGCTGACCCTGGAAGACGATACCCGTCAGGCGCTGCTCGTCACGCCGCTGTGGTTTATCGCCCTGGGACTGGGCTGGCTGTTTATCGGTAAGAGACGTATGGCAGGAATGCGTTAAATCGTATCGCCCGGTGGCGGCAACGCTTACCGGGCTCGCTTACTGGTACCGGTTGTAGGCCGGATTAGGCGTATCCGCCATCCGGCAAATCGCTTATTCCCCGGCTAAGGCACGCGGGAACAGGACATTATTCTCCAGACTGATGTGCTCCATCAGGTCATCAATCATCTCGTTAATCCCGTTGTACATCGCTTTCCAGGTGGTGCAGGCTTCCGGCGGAATGGTCACATTCTGCGTGGTATGCTTAATCACTTCCAGCAGTTCACCCGCCTCATCATGCTCGCTTTCCATCACGCTGATTGGCCCCATCGCCTGGCTGCCCATTCCCTGTTTGATCATTGGAAACAGGATCTGTTCTTCTTTCATCATGTGGCTCGACAGCTCCTGATGCAGCATAGTCAGGTACTTCGCCAGACCTTTCGGCACGTTTGGCTTATCAGCATGCACGCGTTCAACTTTGGTCGCCTGCAGGATCAGTTCCGGCAATTGCTCACGGTGTCTGTCGTGGTAGCGCACGATGATGTGGTTGATGATTTCGGCTAACGGCGCGGTACGCCAGTCTTTTTCAATGGGCTGTTCAGCCAGTTGGGCAAGCTGCGCCTCAATGGCGTCAACGTCCAGCTCTTTGCGAGCGGCCGCCCGCGCCAGCGTCTGCTTACCGCCGCAGCAGTAGTCCATATCATACTTACGAAACAGCGCCGACGCGCGAGGAATAGAAAGCGCCAGTTCACCTAAAGGTTGATCGCGATAAGCCATAGCCGTTACCTCATTTTGAATAATATAAGATGCATTTTAAATGCATCTTTAGGTGGGCGCTATAACCCTTTCGGGTCAGAGGATTTTGTGATGTCTGTCACGAAAAATTCTTTCGTTTTTAACGTACTGATACTTATCAGAAAGCGCGCCATTCTCCCATAAACGGAGTCCTGGCGAATTAAACAACCCGCGATCGCTGCCGATACCAAGTCCTCAGACAACACCTGCAACATAAAAGGCAAAAGATGTTTAAACGAATCAACGTGATCACTTTATTGATCGTGGTGCTACTCGCGCTCGGGGCGATGCAGCTTCTTTCGGCTGGCGTGTTTATTAACGCGCTGAAAAATGACAAACAAAATTTCACGGTGTCGCAACTTGCAAGCCAGAACGTGGCGGAATTTACCGATGCGTGGATCAGCCTCAATCAGGCGCGGGTAACGCTGAACCGGGGGATGCTGCGTTTGCAAAGCAGCATGGCAGGGCAGATCAACGGCGGCCAGCTCAGCGAACTGGTGAAAACTGCAGATGCTCTGCTGGCGAACGCAAAAAAACATTACGACACCTATTATGCGCTACCGGAAACGCCAGGGATGGACGAGCGCCTGGCGGACAGGCTGGAAGAACAGTACGGCATTTACTCAGCGACGCTGGCAAAAATGAACGCCTTGCTGGCGGAAGGCAAACTGGAAGAGATGTTTAAGCAGAACGCCGAACAGAAACAAACGGCAATGCAGAGCGTCTATCACGAATGGCGCACCGCGCAGGCGAAGCTCACCAGCGCGGGGATCAAGGATAACGAAAGCGACTATCAGCGCATTCTGTGGATTCTGTCCTTTATCCTGCTGGCGGTCGTGGTCGTCATCCTGATCAGTTGGATAGCGATGCAGCGCGTGCTGTTGAAGCCGCTGCATGAAGTGATGTCCCATATTCGCCATATCGCGTCCGGCGATCTCACGCACAGCATTGACGCGGAAGGCAACAACGAAATGGCGCTACTGGCGCGTAACGTACGCGATATGCAGCAGTCGCTGGCGAATACCGTCCGCGTGGTGCGCGATGGCGCCGATACGATCTACACCGGCGCCGGTGAGATTACGGCGGGCAGTAACGATCTCTCCTCACGTACTGAACAGCAGGCCGCTTCGCTGGAAGAAACCGCAGCCAGCATGGAGCAGTTGACCGCCACCGTCCGGCAGAATGCGGACAACGCCCGCCAGGCGACGCAACTGGCGAAGAACGCCTCGGGTACGGCGAAAAAGGGCGGTGAGGTCGTGGAAGGCGTCGTGCGCACCATGGATGAGATCGCCGCCAGTTCCAGCAAGATAGCCCAGATCACCAGCGTGATTGACGGCATTGCCTTCCAGACCAACATCCTGGCGCTTAACGCCGCGGTGGAAGCGGCGCGCGCAGGCGAGCAGGGGCGCGGATTCGCCGTGGTCGCTGGTGAAGTTCGTACGCTGGCGAGCCGCAGCGCCCAGGCCGCGAAAGAGATCAAGGCGCTGATTGAAGACTCTGGCGATCGGGTGAATGCCGGTTCCGCGCTGGTGCATGAAGCCGGTGAAACGATGAATGAGATTGTCAGCGCGGTCACCCGTGTGACCGACATCATGGGCGAAATCGCCTCTGCGTCGGATGAGCAGAGCCGGGGAATCGATCAGGTGGGACAGGCGGTGGCGGAGATGGATCGCGTGACTCAGCAGAACGCCTCGCTGGTGGAGGAGTCAGCGTCTGCCGCCGCCGCGCTGGAAGAACAGGCTGCGCGTCTGAATCAGACGGTAGCGGTATTTAAAGTATAAGCAGCAGCATTAACTGCAGGGCGGACACGCGCAGCGCTGTCCGGCCCATTTACATCTCCGGGACGGGCGCCACGCCGGGTTTTTCCGGTTTGGCTTTTACGGCGAGCACCACGCCGACAATGAGCAGCGCTATGCCGCTTAATGTCAGCAGCGGGGGAATGTCCTGACGCAGAATAAAGGTGTACAACAGGCCCGCCAGCGTCTCAAAAACAATTAATGGCCCAAGGATCACCGTCGGCAACCGTTGGCTGGCGATATTCCAGCACAGAGCCCCTACCCACGAGCACAGCACCGCAATTGCCACCATCAGGCCGATAAAGACCGCAGGTCGCGGGCCAAAGGGGAGCGCAAAGCCTGGGGTTTGGTTGTGTAGCCACAAGCAGGCGGCGATGTAGCCTGCGAAAGAGACGGGCAGGGTGACCAACGCCTGCGCTGTCGCCCACATCATTGGATGCTTGTCCGGATTTTCGCGCAGCCAGCGCGCATTACGCAGCGCATACCACGCCCAGCAGGCCACCGAAACCACCGCCAGCGCGATGCCAGAGCCATAGCGCCAGCCGCTGAAATTCGGCAGCCCCTGACCCAGCTCCGCGATATTCACACACAGCAGTCCGATGCCTGTCAACGCCAGTGAAGGGGCAAGGCGTCGCCAGGCGAGTCTGCCGTCGCGATGACTGTACAGCAGGTTAGCAAATACCGGAATGACGACCGGCAGCGTGCCGATAATCATCGTCGATACCGGCGCGCCGGTGCGCTGAATGGCGCTGGCGAGGCAGAGATAGTAAATCAGGTTGCCCATCATGGTCAGCGCCAGCGCGGTGAACCAGTCCTTTGAGGTCAATTGGCGAAGACGGGCGCGACCAAGCCAGGCGAGCGGCAGAGCGATCAGGCCCAGCGCCAGGTAACGCCCCATCGACTGCAGCATCGCCGGGTATTCCGGTACGATCAACGGCCCGACAAAAATCAGTCCCCACATTAACCCTGCCAGCAGGGCATATATCACGCCGCTAATCATTATGTTTCTCCCTCTGCTTTAACCCTGCGCCGAGTGTAGGCAGGGAAAACGCGGGCGTATTGTATGAGATTGCGCATTAGCGGGGGAAAACCTGTCTCTGGTAGCGCACGGGAGTGATGCCGTAGCGATGGGTAAAGGCGCGAGTCAGATGCGACTGGTCGGTAAGGCCAGCGGCGGCGGCCACTTCGGCGGCGGGCATCCCGAGAGTGAGAAAGGCTTTCGCCCTCCACAGGCGGATCGCCATCAGCATCTGATGCGGCGTGACGTGAAAATGCGCTTTGAACTGGCGCTGAAAATGCCAGGGACTGAGCGTCGCGACAGCGGCCAGTTCGCCTAAGGTGACCGGACGCATGTAGTTGTCGTGGAGATAATCGCGTACCCGCGCAAAGCGGTGCGCGCCTTCACGCGGCGCCCGCATCGGCTGCGCCAGCGGCCGGAAGGTATCGATTAAATCCAGCAACAGTCCTTTCTGCGCCAGCGGATCGTCGGTGTGCCACAAACCGTGGATCAGCGAGCAAATCTGGCGTGAACGCAAGGGATCGTGTCTTGTCACTTCGCGAAACCCCCAGTGGCGGATCCCCGTTATCTCTTCCAGCAGGGTGGGGTCAAGATAGATCATCCGGTAGCGCCAGCCATCGGCGGTTTCAGCTTCGCCGGTGTGCAGCTCGTCCGGATTCATGGTGATAACGGAATGGGCGGGCGCCAGATACTGGGTGCCGCGATAGCGAAAGCGCTCGGCTCCCGCCTCAATAGCCCCAATGCCGAAGGCTTCGTGGGTGTGGGGTTCGAAGGCGTAGCGAGAAATATGCGCATGATACAGTTCCACGCCCGGCACTTCCGCCAGATGGCGAAAACGGGCGCTGTCTTTCTCATCGCTGAATTGCTCAGGTACACCTTGCATGTCATCTCTCCCCACGCATCATCCTGCCATTATCAAAGAGGATACGTGAGGATGCCACCTAATTTAACTAATTTTTAACACTTGCAGCATGGTGCGAACGCTGTCGGCAAGCGTGGTGGTGGGACGACCAATCAG
The DNA here is from genome assembly GCF_001463265.1 of Citrobacter sp. 50677481. Lineage (NCBI taxonomy): Bacteria > Pseudomonadati > Pseudomonadota > Gammaproteobacteria > Enterobacterales > Enterobacteriaceae > Citrobacter > Citrobacter sp. 50677481. Next base: position 523,029 of record NZ_LNHZ01000061.1, on the reverse strand, counting down.
TTGGCTCAATGTACGGCTGTTATCGAACAGACCGCCTTCAGAAGCGCCAATATCCGAATCCGCCAGCATATCAGCCAGGCCAGCGGGCAGACCTGCCCCCCGCAGCGCCGCGGCGAAGTCCGCTTCACTCAGGTTCTGATAGACAATGTGTTTGCCGCTCTGTTGACTCAGTTCGTCAGCCAGTTGGCTCAGCGTCCAGGCGTCGTCCCCCGCCAGTTCATACACTTTTCCGGCATGGCCGTCGGTGCTGAGGACGCGCGCAGCGGCGGCGGCATAGTCAGCACGCGTCGCAGAGGCGATTTTGCCCTCGCCAGCGGCGCCGATAAACACGCCGTGCTCCAGCGCGGCGGGCGCGCTCGCCAGGTAGTTTTCGCTATACCAGCCGTTGCGCAGCAGCGTATACGGGATGCCGGATTCCGCCAGCATCTTCTCAGTCTCGACATGCTCAAGGTGCAGGCCGAGCGGGGAACGGTCTGCATGAAGCAGACTGGTGTAAGCGATAAATTTTACGCCTGCCGCTTTTGCCGCGTTAATCACATTACGGTGTTGCACAGCGCGCTGCCCGACCTCGCTTGACGAGATCAACAACAGCTTTTCGACGCCCTGTAGCGCGGTAGTGAAGGCGGCCTCATCGCTATAGTCTGCCTGGCGGACGGCGATTCCCCGCTGGCTTAGCGTCGTGGCCTTCGCCGGGTGACGCACAATCGCCACGACCTGGCTGGCGGGAACAGTTTTTAGCAGGCTTTCGATAACATGGTGGCCGAGTTGGCCGGTAGCGCCGGTGATGGCAATCATGGGGTGACTCCTTTACGTGTCTGTTGTGTTCCATTACGCTATCACCTAAACTTACTTTTAGTAAGTACGTACAAAAAGGTAAGTGTAAATGGGTAAATCCACTCTTTCTCAGCAGCTTCGCGACGGCAACCTGTTTGCCGAGCAGTGCCCTTCCCGCGACGTGCTTAAGCATGTCACCAGCCGTTGGGGCGTGTTAATTCTGGTTGCGCTGCGTGACGGCACGCACCGGTTTAGCGATCTGCGGCGCAAAATGGGGGGCGTGAGTGAAAAGATGCTGGCGCAGTCATTGCAGGCGCTGGAACGGGATGGGTTTATCAACCGGGTGTCCTATCCGGTGGTACCGCCGCATGTCGAGTATAGCCTGACGCCGCTTGGCGAGCAGGTAAGTGAAAAGGTCGCCGCGCTGGCGGACTGGATTGAGCTGAATTTACCGCAGGTGCTGGCGCTGCGGGAAGCGCGTGCGGCATGACGTCTTGCCGGATAAGCGCATGAACAGCGCAATCCGGCACGCCGCACAACGTTTACTTGCTCAAATCCACCTGATAAATCGCAAACCCAACGTCATCGGTAGCGACTTTTTGCATCGGATACTGCCCTTTCTCTTTAATAAATGCCGCCGCTTTCGCGGTGGGTGAGGTTTCAAAGCGAATATCCAGTTTGCGGTCGCTGTGAATCGGCGCCAGACGCCAGTTATTATCTGCTGCCGGGTGGATCTCGCCTGTACGCTTCGACTCCGCGCCGATCCACGCCGCCAGCACAGAACGGTTTTCATCCGGTGAGGCAAACGCGATATGGCTGTCGCCGGTTCCGGCGAACTTACCGCCGTATGCGCGATAGTTATTGGTGGCGACCAGGAAAAGCGCATTCGGGTCGATCGGCTTGCCGTTAAAGGTCAGGTTTTTGATGCGCTCGGCTTTTGGATTTACCGTCTGGCATTCGCCGTCGTAACGGGCGGGCTGGGAGACGTCAATCTGATAGTTCACGCCATCGATCACGTCGAAGTTATACGTGCGGAAACCGTCCCAGTTGATCAGCGACTGCGGTTTGCTGCTGTTGATATCAATCTGATTAAACTGCCCGGCGGCGCACTCCAGCCACTCTTTCACCTCTTTACCGCTGGCTTTCACCACCACCAGGGTGTTCGGATACAGGTACAGATCCGCGGCATTACGGAAGGTAAGCTGACCTTTTTCGACTTCGACAAAGCTGGCCGGATCGTTCTTACGTCCGCCCACTTTAAACGGCGCGGCGGCAGACAATACCGGCAGTTTCGCCAGATCCGGATCGCCCTGAATAAAGTGTTCCACATAGGCTTTCTGCGCGTTGTTCACTACTTGTACGGTCGGATCGTCCTGCACCAGCGCCAGAAAGCTGTACATGTTGTCGGCGGATTTGCCGATCGGTTTGCTGACGAAATCGCGGGTGGCGTCATGATCGCTTTTCAGAATCCGCACCAGCTTTTCATCTTCGGCGGCCAGCGACTTTTTCGCCGCGGGGTCGTAAATCGGGCGCGCTTCAGCTTTCGCTCCGGTTACCTGCCACTTTCCGCTGTCATTGTTAAGCACCAGATCCACAACCCCAAGATGATCGCCCCACATGCCCGGCATCACCGCTGGTATGCCGTTTAGCGTGCCCTTAGCGATATCTGCGCCTTTGATACCGGCAAAGTCTTTGCCCGGAAAGACCGCGTGCGCGTGACCAAACATAATGGCGTTAATGCCCGGCACGTCGCTGAGATAATAAACGGAGTTTTCCGCCATGCTCTGGTACGGGTCGGCGGAAAGGCCGGAGTGAGCAATCGCCACGACGATATCCGCCCCTTTCTCGCGCATTTCCGGCACGTATTTCCGCGCGGTTTCGGTAATATCATTCACCGTCACTTTGCCGCTCAGGTTGGCTTTATCCCAGGTCATGATTTGCGGCGGCACAAAGCCGATATAGCCGATTTTCAGGGTTTGCGTATGGCCTTCGTTATCCACCACGTCCGTTTCTTTAATCAGATACGGCGTAAACAGCGGCTTTTGTGTTTTCACGTCGATGATATTGGCGTTGACGTAGGGGAACGTGGCGCCAGCCAGCGCCTTGTGCAGGTAATCCAGCCCGTAGTTAAACTCGTGGTTGCCAAGATTACCGACCGCGTAGTCCAGCGTGTTCATCGCTTTATAGACCGGGTGAATATCGCCGTCCTTTAGCCCCTTCGCCGCCATGTAGTCACCTAAGGGACTTCCCTGAATCAGATCGCCGTTGTCGACCAGTACGCTGTTTTGCACTTCGCCACGCGCTGCGTTGATCAGGCTTGCGGTGCGTACCAGACCGAATTTTTCGGTCGGCGTATCCTTGTAATAATCGAAATCCATCATATTGCTATGCAGATCGGTGGTTTCCATTATTCGCAGATCGACCGTCGCGGCGTTCACGCTGGCCGCGATCAGCGTGGCCAAAAGCGTTACACTAAACTTAATCATCAGGGGCATCCTTTTTTAGATCGAGGCCACAAAAGAAAATGTATATAAATTTTCTTTCTTACAGAACTGTGAATCATGACATGAAAAGCGGCGGCAAAAACGCAGACGCTATCACAGTTGGCGGATCCTCCTGCAATGGGGTATAAGTAAAACAACGAGTTAACACCACTGTACGAAAACGAGGTGGAGAATGTTAGAACAAGTCTGTCAGCTTGCACGGAACGCGGGCGATGCCATTATGCAGGTTTATGATGGAATCAAACCGATGGAGATCGTTAGCAAGCAGGACGATTCTCCCGTCACCGCAGCGGACATCGCCGCGCACGCCGTCATCGTTGAAGGGTTAAAGACGTTAACGCCGGACATCCCGGTTCTGTCGGAAGAAGATCCTCCCGCCTGGGAAGTGCGTCAGCACTGGCAGCGCTACTGGCTGGTGGACCCGCTGGACGGCACCAAAGAGTTTATCAAACGCAATGGCGAATTCACCGTCAACATCGCGCTGATCGATAACGGTAAACCGGTGCTGGGCGTGGTTTATGCGCCGGTGATGAAGGTGATGTATAGCGCCGCTGAGGGCAAGGCCTGGAAAGAGGAATGCAGCGTACGCAAACCGATCCAGGTACGCGATGCGCGTCCGCCGCTGGTAGTCATTAGCCGCTCGCACACGGATAACGAACTGAAAGAGTATCTTCAGCAGTTGGGCGAACACCAGACCACGTCGATCGGTTCGTCGTTAAAATTCTGTCTGGTGGCAGAAGGACAGGCGCAGTTGTACCCACGCTTCGGACCGACCTGCATCTGGGATACCGCCGCTGGCCATGCGGTTGCCGCCGCCGCCGGGGCGCACGTTCACGACTGGCAGGGCAAACCGCTGGACTACACCCCGCGTGAATCGTTCCTCAACCCCGGCTTCCGGGTGTCTATTTACTGAGTAATTTATGCAGCAGGGCGATCACCTGCTGCACATCTTGTTGGCTTAACGCACCGTCTTTGGCCCACTGCACACGACCTTCTTTATCCAGCACCACAATGGCGGAGCTTTCTTCCTCCAGTTGCCAGGCCTTACGCGCTACGCCGTTGCTGTCGACAATAAATTGCGACCACGGGTAGAGCTTCTTATTGCTCTCCAGGCTGCTACGCACAAACATGCCGGAGCCGGGAATGGCGTCATCGGTGTTCACGATAGTGGTGGTCTGGTAGGTATCGTGGGGCAGTTTTGCCGATTTAATCGCCTCTATCAGCGTGGCGTTCTTCTCTTTAGCCGAGGTGCGTCCCGCGATGTGCTGGAGGATGCGCACTTTGCCCGGCAGTTGCGCGCTGTTCCACTTTTTGTAGCTGAACGTATCGTTTTCCAGCACCAGCTCGCTGCGATCGGCTATTCCCACCGCCGGTACGCGTTGGTTGATTTCGAAGCTATGGGCGGAAGCCATCATCGGCGCTAACAGGCATGCCAGCGCCAGAATCTTACGTAGGGTCATGGTGTTTCCTTTTTCTTGTTTGCAGGTGATCCGACCACTTTGGGCCGCTGTTTAATCATATGTGCGAATGATGCTTTTTCCCGTAAACGCGGCGTCAGTTTGCGGACGGGCGCACAAATCCTGCGAAAAACGACGTCTTATACTGAAGGCATCGGCAGCAATCAAAGATGATTCTGATTAACTGTAATAAAAAGGTAAATAAACTTATACACGCTGGAAACATCGTACAGATAGTCTATAGTCAAATGGCATTAAAATTTGCGCCTTAGAACTGTTGGGCCGATTGTGGCACCGCAAGGGCGTAAGACTTACGCAGGAGACAACAATGAAAATTTTCCAACGGTACAACCCACTGCAGGTGGCGAAGTACGTGAAGATCCTGTTCCGCGGACGGTTATATATCAAGGACGTTGGCGCTTTTGAGTTCGATAAGGGTAAGATTCTTATCCCAAAAGTGAAGGACAAACAGCATCTTTCTGTGATGTCCGAAGTTAACCGTCAGGTTCTGCGTCTGCAAACTGAGATGGCTTAACCAAAGTGCTATGCAGTTGTGTTACGTAGTAAATGAACGGCTCCCGATGGGAGCCGTTGATGTTTGTGGGATCAGGAGGCGTGGGCCTCGTCCTTCGCATCGGGCAGTTTCGGCGTCAGGACGTTGGGTTTGCTGTCCAGACGGGTCACCAGCAGCTGGTCGATACGGTAGTTGTCGATATCCACCACTTCGAATTTGTAGCCGGAAAACTTCACCGAATCGGTACGTTTTGGGATCTTCCGCAGCATAAACATCATAAAGCCGCCGATGGTCTCGTAGTTGCCCGACTGCGGGAACTCGTCAATATCCAGCACGCGCATCACGTCGTCGATTGGCGTACCGCCGTCGATCAACCATGAGTTCTCGTCGCGCGCCACAATCTGCTCTTCCAGCCCCTGACCGACCAGATCGCCCATCAACGTGGTCATCACGTCATTCAGAGTGATAATACCCACCACCAGCGCGTATTCGTTCATGATCACCGCGAAGTCTTCCCCGGCAGTTTTGAAACTTTCCAGCGCCTCGGAGAGGGTCAGAGTATCGGGAACAATGAGCGTATTGCGGATCTGCACGCCGCTGTTCAGCGCCATGCTTTGATTCGCCAGCACCCGGTTCAGCAGATCTTTTGAGTCCACGTAGCCAATGATATGGTCGATATCTTCATTACATACCAGAAACTTAGAGTGCGGATGCTCCGCGACTTTGGTTTTCAGGCTTTGCTCATCTTCGTGCAGATCAAACCAGATTACGTTTTCACGTGAGGTCATGGAAGACGGCACGGTACGCGACTCCAGCTCAAAGACATTTTCAATCAGCTCATGTTCCTGCTTACGCAGCACACCCGCGAGCGCCCCGGCTTCCACCACGGCGTAGATATCGTCAGAGGTGATGTCATCTTTACGCACCATCGGCAGTTTGAAGATGCGGAAGATCACGTTCGCCAGCCCGTTGAAGAACCACACCAGCGGGGTGAACACAAACAGACAGAAGCGCATCGGGTTGATGATACGCAAAGCCACTGCTTCTGGCGCAATCATACCGATGCGTTTCGGGGTTAAGTCCGCGAAGAGAATAAACATGCCGGTTACCAGCGAGAAAGAGAGAATAAAGCTCAACTGCTCGGAGAGTTCCGCTGACATGTACCGGGAAAACAGCGAGTGAAATGCCGGAGAAAAAGCGGCGTCGCCGACGATACCGCCCAAAATGGCGACTGCGTTCAGGCCAATTTGCACCACGGTAAAGAACATGCCGGGATTTTCCTGCATCTTCAGAACGCGCTGCGCATTAAGATTGCCTTCATCGGCCAGCAGCTTCAGTTTGATTTTACGTGAGGCGGCAAGCGAGATCTCGGATATCGAGAAGAACGCACTCACAGCGATCAGGCAAAGAATGATAAAAATACTGTTTAACATATCTTATCCGACCGTTCAGGTCAGATCCTCGGAAGGGAAGTTTATAATTCGTGCGATACAGAAATTGAAAACCGGCTCGTAGCGGTGAGCCGGTAAGTTCAGGGGCTAGTATAGCGTAAGCGACTGTAAAGTCGCCAGAGGGTTAATTTTCAGCAATAACGGCAGGGTTTTTCGCGCCAGGCTTCGCATCCCAGACTTCGTCATATTCATAGCCGGTCAGGGCTTTAATGACCTGGCGGGTCTCTTCGTCACAGTCGGCGCAGTTGCCGCCCAGCTTGCGCCGCGCCACCTCTTTAATCAGGATCTTGTGCGTCTTCTGGGTCAACTTAAACCTGAATGTGGTATAGAAGCTGACGGCCAGCAACGCCGCGGTGGCGAAGATCATCAGACCGATAATGGCGTGCAGGGCGCTGATGGGTTGCGCACCGCCGCCTTTGACAAAGCCGCTCTCTTCCAGTACCACGCCTATCAGCATAATCGCCAGTGCGACGGTGCTTTTACGGGTTAATACCATCACCCCGGCAAAAATCCCTTCCCGACGCTGGCGGGTGACAATCTCATCGACATCCGGAATAAAGCTATAGATGTTCCACGGAATGTAATACAACCCCGCTTTTGCCAGACCGAACAGCACAAAAAGGGCGGAAAAGAGCAGGGCGGGGATCGGTACGTCGACGACGTAAATCGCCAGCAGGCTGGCGAGAACGATAAAAATACAGCCGTAAGAAAGCCGTAGCGCGCTGGATGGCGTCATATTTAGCTTGTTCATCAGCATCATAAAGCCAAACGTACCCGGAATAGAAACAAACGCCGCGATACTGAGTAATCCAGACACCGTCGCCGCATCCTGCTTTAAGCCGTAAACCACGTAATAGGTAAATACCGAGCCAAACACATCCATGGCGGTAAACGAGCAAATATAAATAAGAATATGTTGACGGAAAATACGTATTTTAAAGGATGAAAAGAGATCAATAACCAGATACTTAAGATGGTTGAATAACCCACTGCTGCGCTGCGTTTCCGGCGTGAATTCATATTCTTCGCGTACGTCTTTCGCTTCCCACGTTGTCGCCCAGGTGGTAAACACCGCGACAAAATAAATGATCGCAAAAACAATCCCGGTTAGCGTATAGGTAAAAGAATTATCTTTACCGGTGAACTGCATGATAATACCCGGCACCGACACCGCTAAAAATCCGCCCAGCGACGAGCACATCATACGGACGCCAGCCAGACGCGTACGTTCGCTAAAGCGGTTAGTCATCTCTGCGGCCAGCGTCTCCCATGGCACCAGCACCATCGCTGACAGCAGCTCAATAGACAGATAGGTGCCCAGATAATACCAGTAGCTCATGTCGGTGACCCACACCAGCGCGTAGAGAAACATGAGCGGGGCGCTGATTAACAAAAAGAAACGTCGTCGGCCAAATTTCCGGCCAAGCCAGGTATTACCGAAATTATCGGTAATATAGCCCATCACCGGACTTAAAATGGCGTCAATAATTCGGGCGATTGCAAATATCGAGCCCGCTTCCAGCACAGATAATCCACAATAGGTGGTATAAAAAAATAAAAGCCAGGTGCCAATAACCGCGAATGCACCGCCTCCAAATAAATCGGTTACGCCATAGCCTATCGCTACGCCGTAACCCACTCTCCGTTCAGTAGGTTTCGCCATATCATTATTCCTGTAGGGGACTTTTTATTGCCGGAGGGCGGCGTCGCCAGCTCCGGCCTGGGTTTAACGCATTGCGGGTTTATTTCTCCAGGGTTATCCAGTGCCGTAATTGCGACGAACGATAAATGGCATCGACGATCTGCAAGGATTTCGCGGCTTCATCAATGCCGCATACATTTGCGGCGGCGGGATCGCACACCGCATTGTAGAACTGGCGAATCGCTTCCCGGTGGCCGACGCCCCAGTAGCTTTTGCCGCTGCCGTCCGGGGCGGAATCACTCGCCAGCTTGTGCCGCGCGCCGTCACGCAGTAACCACAGCTCACTGCCCTCAAGCTGCAGCAAGCCATGTTCACCGTGAATTTCCATTTGCAGGGGTGAGTTGGTGGTGTAACAGTTGCTGGCGTAGAACAGCCCGCGCGCGCCGTTAGCAAAGGCGAAGGTAGCCATCGCGCTATCCTCGCCGTCAATAATGTCAGCCAGCCAACTGCTGTCGACCACGCCTTTCACGCGGGTGACGCCCTTGCCAAACCATTGCATCAAATCAAGGGTGTGAATCGCCTGGTTGATCAGCAGACAGCCGCCTTCGGTGGCATGTTTCCCACGCCAGGGACTGTCGGTGTAATAACCGCCGCCGCGCGACCAGGTCAGCACAGCTTTAATGGCGAGCATTTTGCCGATTGTCCCGTCCTGCAGTTGCTGCTGAATAGCGATGCTGGTGGGGTTAAGCCGGTTCTGATAACAAATGCCCAGCGTTCCTTTGGCGTGCAGAAGGGCGGCGTCGATTTCCGCCACGTCCAGCGCGTTTATCACCGCAGGCTTTTCGCAAAAGACCTGTTTCCCCGCCGCCAGCGCGGCGAGGATCATCGGCTTATGCAGATAATGCGGCGTACAAATATGCACCACGTCGATGGCGTCATCCCACAGCATTTCACGATAGTCATGGTAGAGCTGGCAGTCATATTCTGCGGCCAGTTGTCGCCCCCGGTTGATATTGCATTCCGCAATGGCCCGTAGCGTCACGGCGGGCAACTGACGCAGTGCCTCTACGTGGGTGGTGTGGATGGCTCCACAGCCAATGATGGCGGCGTTCAGTGTTTTCATGGGCGCTCCGTCATCCACGCGCATTTGCCTGCATCTGTGCTTTAACGCACAACTCGGCGGCCTTAAAGGCGTGCGCCTGGGTCATGGCGTTTTCGCTGCGATGCAGACAGTCGAGGATCAGTTCGCCAAAGTAGGGGAAGCCGACTTTCCCCGCGACGGGATAGCGGAACTCGCCCTCTTTGTTGACCAGATAGACCACATCCTGCTCGCCGCGAGTGATATCGACATATTTACGGATTTCGATATAGCCCTCAGTACCGAGCAGGGTTAAGCGTCCGTCGCCCCAGGAAGAGAGGCCGTCCGGGGTGAACCAGTCGCAGCGAAAGTAGCCTGTGGCGCCGTTATCGCCCGCCAGCATCGCGTCGCCGAAATCTTCAAACAACGGATACTGTGGGTGATTCACGTTACGCGCCTGACTGGCGACAACCTGAGCGTTACTGTTGCCGGTGTAAAACAGAAACTGCTCGATCTGATGGCTGCCAATATCGCAGAGAATGCCGCCGAAATAGCGACGGTCGTAGAACCAGTCCGGACGCCCGCTGCCCTCGCGATGCGGGCCGGTACCGAGCGTTTGCACCACCCGGCCTATCGCCCCTTTTTTCACTAACTCGCCAGCGAAGACCGCGCTTTCGACGTGCAGGCGTTCGCTGTAGTACACCGCATATTTTCGTCCGGTTTTGGCTACCATCGCTTTGGCGTCTTCCAGTTGCCCGAGCGTAGTCAGCGGCGCTTTATCCGTGAAGTAATCTTTTCCGGCCGCCATCACCTTCAGCCCCAGCGGACAGCGCTCTGAGGGCACCGCCGCGCCAGCGATCAGCTGTATGTCCGGGTCATTGAGCAGCGTGTCCAGCGAGTCAGCCACCTGCGCCTGAGGGTACTGCTTCACGAACGCCGCCACCTTCTGCGGGTCGGGGTCATATACCCATTTCAGCGTCGCGCCAGCCTCAATCAACCCGTTGCACATGCCATAGATATGGCCGTGATCGAGCGCGGCGGCGGCAATCATAAACTCGCCAGGCTGGACCACCGGCTGCGGTTTGCCGGTGGGGGCATAGTTCATTCCATCGTTTAAGCTCATGCTTCTACTCCTGAATCTAAGTCTTTACCCAGAGGGATTGCGCCCACTTCGGCAAAATTGCTCACGGAAGCGGATTTCTCATAAAAATGCGGGGCTTTCTCCAGCAGGCCGCCGGTGCGATAAAACGCATCGGCGCGGGCAACCGGCAGCGTGACCACGGAACGAGTGATGGCCGATTTGTAAATCGCGGCGATCAGTTCCAGTGAGCGTTTCCCCTGCTCACCGTCCACCAGCGGCGCGGTTTGTTGTTCAATGGCGGTTAACACGTTTTCGATTTGCCCGGTATGCAGGGTCCATGTGAGGGCGGGTGTGGCGTGAAACAGCGCGGTCAGGCGCGCTTCCAGCGCAAGATTGTTTTCCGGCTGCGGAAAGCCGTTGTCGGCGGACTGACTGGCGAACACTTTCCACGGCGCGGAGATCCGCGCCTTTTCGCCCTGGATGACAATCTTCTGATCTTCGCCGTGATGAACGACCGAGGCGGTCAACTGCGTCAGCGCGCCGCCGGGGTATCTGAAAATCGCCGCGCTGAGGTCTTCGACTTCGGCGTTATCGTGGGCGACGTTGGTCATCATCGCCACCACCTCGCTGGGAAAGCCGAGCAGCCACTGGATGGCGTCGATGTGGTGCACCGCGTGATTCAGCGTGCAGCCGCCGCCCTCTTTTACCCAGGTGCCGCGCCACCAGAGGTCGTAATAGCTGTGCCCGCGCCACCAGAAGGAGTCCACCTGCGCGTGGCAAATATTGCCTGCCAGGCCGGAGTCCACCGCCGCCTTTAAGCGCCAGAACGCGTCAGTAAAGCGGTTTTGCGCAATCACCGACAGGGTTTTCCCGCTGGCCCGTTGGGCGGCGATCATCGCGTCGCACTCCTCCAGCGACGCCGCCATTGGTTTTTCGCACAGCACATGCTTTCCGTTATTCAGCGCATCAATGGCGATTTCCGCGTGGACGTAAGGCGGCGTACAGACGTCCACCAGATCGACATGCAGATCCGCCGCCAGCAGCGCGGCGTGGCTGGCGAACACCTGCGCTTCAGCCAGCCCGTAGCGGGTTTTCTTCTCTTCGGCTTTCTCCGGATAGATATCCACCAGCGCGACAATCCGGCAGCGTTCAGGAAAGGCCAGATAGCCCTGAATATGGTTATGGGAAATATTCCCCGTTCCAACAATCGCAACGTTCAGCATCCTTCCTCCTCGTCGTTACCAGGTGCCGGAAGCGTCCAGCGTGCGGCTGGCGACATGTTTTTCTACCGATGACGCAATGCGTTCTTGCAACAACTGGTAGTAGCGCTGCTCGTCAAAGGGAAACGCGACCCAGTCGTCGATCCAGGTGGACAGGTGCATGGCGTTAGAAAGCGTGAGACCGCGAATCCCCTCCAGACCGGGGGCGATCAGCGGCTCGCCGTGCAGGATAGCGGCGGTGAAATTACGGGTAATCACATCATGCTCGCTGCATTCCGCCGCGGTGGGAATCGTCACTTCCCAGCACTCCGGCTCGCCGAAGCCGTTTTGCCAGCGGGCATTGAACTCGGTTTCTGATTCGCGCAAACGCCAGAAGCGCAGGCGGCCTTCTTCCACCACCACTTTGCCGCGATCGCCTGCGATCTCCAGCCGGTTGGTCCCCGGCGCTTCTGCGGTGGTGGTAATAAACACCCCCGTTGCGCCGTTGGCGTATTCCGCATACGCGGTGACCTCGTTTTCGACCTCAATCTGGCGATGCTTACCAAACTGGCAAAAGGCGCGCATCCGCACCGGCATTCCCACCAGCCACTGCCAGAGATCGAGCTGATGAGGATCCTGGTTGAGCAGCACGCCGCCGCCTTCGCCTTTCCAGGTGGCGCGCCAGCCGCCGGAGTTGTAATAGCTCTGCGAGCGATACCAGTTGGTGATGATCCAGTTGGAGCGGCGCAGTTCGCCCAGTTCGCCGCTGTCGATGAGATCTTTCACTTTCTGGTACAGCGGATTGGGACGCTGGTTATACATCATGCTAAACACCACGTCGCATTCGCGAGCGCAGGCGTTCATTTCCTCAACCTGCGCGGTGTAGACGCCAGCGGGCTTTTCGCAGAGGGTGTGTATGCCCCGGCGCATTGCCATTATCGATAGCGCCGGATGATCGTAATGCGGCGTGGCGACAATCACCGCGTCGATCAGACCGCTTTCCAGCATCTCGCGCGCGTCGCTGAACAGAGCGACCGACTCGCCCGTCAGACGGCGGATGGCGGCATGTTTGTCGGGATTGTTATCGCAAACGGCGGTCAGGCAGGCTTCTTCAACCTTACCTGCCAGCAGATAACGGGCGTGGACGGTGCCGATATTGCCGACGCCAATAATGCCAAAGCGTACTTTTTTCATGTCAGGCCTTACTCAGTGCGATGGGGGATAAGCGGAACATAGAAAACGGCTGAAACGTCGACAACGGGATTTTGTGAGAGGGCTTGCAGGATGCAAAAGAAGTTAGCCCGCGAAGCAAAAAGGCGTTTTAGAATCAATGGGGTACATCTGCAAAAATTTGCAAAGATACATTGCGAGCGGGGTCACAGAATGTCAGGCAAGCTAAAAATGGACGAAATTGCGGCCTTGACCGGCTTCTCGGTCAGTACCGTTTCCCGGGTACTCAGCGGAAAGTCTTACACCAGCAACAAGGCGCGTGAAGCGATAGTGAGCTGCGCGCGCCAGTTGGGCGTGCTCGACTCCCTCGCCAGCGGTCGCCTGCTGATTAACGGCATCGTGGTTTTTGCCCCCCAGCGAACGTTCACCGCCCAGGGCGACGCTTTTTACCTGGAGGTAACGCGGGGCATCGCTGACGCGGTTGCGCCGCACGATGTGTATCTCACCTGGTGTGGGCTGGACGAGCAACGCGCCGATATCAAAATCTTTCTGGAAAAAGCCAACAATAAGAATATCAACGCCATCATTCTGATCGGCATTGACGATCCAACCATCCACAAACTGGCGCAGTCGCTGGATAAACCCTGCGTGCTGGTGAATTCGCAGGATCGGGAGGGGCTACTCGACGCGGTATCACCAGATCACCGGGCGATTGGCAACCTTGCGGCGCAGTATCTGTTCGATCAGGGGCACCGCCGCATACTTCACATCACCAGCCTGCGGCGCGAAACCATGTACTGGCGGCTGGAAGGCATTAAAGAGGTCTATCGCCAGTATCAGATCCCGTTTGATTCACAGCGGGATCTGTTGGTCACCGAAGGGTTTACCGCCGGGGAGGCGGAACAGGCGATAGACGACTGGCTGCGCATTACGCCGCGCGAGGCGTGGCCGGAAGTGATTTTTTGCGCGGGTGCGCCGATGTCGGTGGGCATCCAGCGCGTGCTGGAAAAAGCGGGCGTTCGCATGCCGGAGGGGATCTCGCTCATGACCACCGGCGTGGAGGGACTGGACGCGGAGGTTATTGCAACGGTGAGTTGCATCACCATCCCCTGTCGGGCGCTGGGGGTGGAAGCCGTGCATTTATTGCAAAACCGGCTCAACCGGCCATCCGCGCCGGTATTCAATTTATGCCTGAAAGGCAAGGTGTTGGATAAGGGCACGGTGGTTAGCGCCACGCGCCACGCCGCCCGCGTGGCCGTGTCACGATAGATTACCCTTGTGGCGGCAGACAAATGCCAATCCCGCCGATGCCGCAGTATCCGTACGGATTTTTGTGCAGATACTGCTGGTGATCGTCCTCGGCGTAGTAAAACGGCGTGGCGTTGCTGATTTCCGTTGTGATGTGGCGATCGTCGCCGGAGGCGGTCATCGCCGACTGAAAACGCGCAAGGCTGGCGCGCGCGGCGGCATCCTGCTCCGGCGTCAGCGGATAAATGGCCGAACGGTACTGGGTGCCGTGGTCGTTGCCCTGACGCATACCTTGCGCCGGATCGTGGTTTTCCCAGAACACCTGTAGCAGCTGCTCGTAGCTGATAACGTTCGGGTCATACACCACGCGTACCGCTTCGGCGTGGCCGGTCTCGCCGGAACACACTTCCCGGTAGGTCGGGTTAGGCGTATAGCCGCCGGTATACCCCGCCGCGGTGCTGTAAACGCCAGGGAGCTGCCAGAACAGGCGCTCAACGCCCCAGAAACAGCCCATGGCGAAAAGGGCGACTTCCATCCCCTCGGGCACGTTCGTCATTGAATGTTCATTGACGGCGTGAAGCGTCGCCACCGGCATCGGGGTATTGCGTCCAGGTAGCGCCTCTGACGGTGAAATCAGATGCTTTTTGTCGAATAAACTCATGGTGCCGTTCTCCCGATAATCAGTAATTGGGGTTAAGGTTGTAACAAGACGCGTATTTGCACACAATATCCATTACGAATACGTCTATCTTAAACATAAGAAATATTTGGGTTGTCGTCTGTTTTTCAATCCCAGTTGTTGGGTTTTTGTTAAGCCGTGGATCGGCATTATGGTTGTTTTCCAGGGGTGGAAATAAGGGATATTCAGGAGAAAAAGTGCCACATATCCGTCAGTTATGCTGGGTGAGCCTGCTGTGCTTAAGCAGTTCCGCCTGGGCCGCGAACGTCCGATTACAGGTCGAGGGGCTATCAGGAGAACTGGAGAAAAACGTCCGTGCGCAGCTCTCCACGATTCAAAGCGACGAAGTGACGCCGGACCGGCGTTTTCGCGCGCGCGTAGATGATGCTATCCGTGAGGGGCTAAAGGCGCTCGGTTACTACGAGCCGACGATCGACTTTGACCTGCGTCCGCCGCCGGCAAAGGGGCGTCAGGTGCTGATCGCCAGGGTCACGCCGGGTGAACCGGTGCGCATTGGCGGGACCGAAGTCATTTTACGCGGCGGCGCGCGTACCGACAGAGATTATCTGGATCTGCTGAAAACGCGTCCGGCAGTCGGGACGGTGCTGAATCACGGGGATTACGACAGTTTTAAAAAGTCCCTCACCAGCGTGGCGCTACGTAAAGGGTATTTCGACAGCGAATTTAATAAGAGCCAGTTGGGCGTCGCGCTTGACCGCCATCAGGCTTTCTGGGATATCGACTACAACAGCGGCGAGCGCTACCGCTTTGGTCATGTCACTTTCGAAGGTTCGCAGATCCGTGATGAGTATCTGCAAAATCTGGTGCCGTTTAAAGAGGGGGACCAGTATGAATCAAAAGATCTCGGCGAGTTAAACCGTCGTCTCTCGGCGACCGGATGGTTCAACTCGGTGGTCGTCGCGCCGGAATTCGACAAAGCGCGCCAGACCAAAGTGCTGCCGCTAAAGGGCGTGGTTTCGCCGCGCACCGAAAACACCATCGAAACCGGGGTGGGCTATTCCACTGACGTCGGCCCGCGGGTAAAGGCGACGTGGAAAAAACCGTGGATGAACTCGTACGGGCACAGCCTGACCACCAGCGCCAGCATCTCCGCCCCCGAACAGGTGCTGGATTTCAGCTACAAAATCCCGCTCTTAAAGAATCCGCTGGAGCAGTATTACCTGGTGCAGGGCGGCTTTAAGCGTACCGATCTCAACGATACCGAACAGGACTCCACCACGCTTGCGCTTTCGCGCTACTGGGATCTTTCCAGCGGCTGGCAGCGGGCGATAAACCTGCGCTGGAGTCTCGACCACTTTACCCAGGGCGAAGTGACCAATACCACCATGCTGCTGTATCCGGGGGTGATGATAAGCCGTACCCGCTCGCGCGGCGGCCTGATGCCGACGTGGGGCGACTCGCAGCGCTATTCGATTGACTACTCCAACACCGCCTGGGGATCAGATGTCGATTTCTCGGTGATCCAGGCGCAAAACGTCTGGATCCGCACCTTGTACGATCGCCACCGTTTCGTGATGCGCGGCAATCTCGGCTGGATTGAGACCGGCGACTTTGACAAAGTGCCGCCGGATCTCCGCTTCTTCGCCGGGGGCGATCGCAGTATTCGCGGCTACAAATATAAATCAATCTCGCCGAAAGACAGCAATGGCGACCTGAAAGGGGCGTCAAAGCTGGCAACCGGCTCGCTGGAATATCAGTATAACGTCAGCGGAAAATGGTGGGGCGCGATGTTTGTCGACAGCGGCGAAGCGGTCAGCGATATCCGCAGAAGCGACTTCAAAACCGGCGCCGGGGTTGGCGTGCGCTGGCAGTCGCCGGTCGGGCCGATCAAGCTCGATATCGCCGCGCCGATCGGCGACAAAGACGAGCATGGTTTACAGTTTTACATCGGTCTGGGGCCTGAATTATGAGTTTATGGAAGAAGATAAGCCTCGGCGTACTGATTTTTATCCTGCTGCTGCTGGCAACCGTCGGGTTTCTGGTGGGCACCACCACCGGTCTGCATCTGGTGTTCAACGCGGCGAACCGCTGGGTGCCGGGGCTGGAAATCGGCCAGGTGACCGGCGGCTGGCGTGACCTGTCATTGAAAAATATCCGTTACGACCAGCCGGGCGTGGCGGTGAATGCCGGCGAAGTGCATCTGGCCTTAGGGCTGGACTGCCTGTGGAACAGCAGTCTGTGCGTCAACGATTTGTCGCTCAAGGACATCAACGTCGTCATTGACAGCAAAAAGATGCCGCCCTCGGAACAGGTAGAGGCAGAGGAAGACAGCGGCCCGCTGAATCTCTCCACGCCCTATCCCATCACCCTTTCTCGCGTCGCGCTGGAAAACGTCAATATTAAAATTGACGACACCACCGTTTCGGTAATGGATTTCACCTCAGGCCTGAACTGGCAGGAAAAAAATCTGACCCTGAAGCCCACCTCATTACAGGGGCTGTTGATCGCGCTGCCTAAAGTGGCGGACGTGGCGCAAGAAGAGGTCGTGGAACCGAAGATCCAGAATCCGCAGCCGGACGAAAAACCGCTCGGCGAAACGCTCAAGGATCTGTTCTCCAGGCCGGTGCTGCCGGAAATGACCGACGTTCACCTGCCGCTGAATCTTAATATTGAAGCGTTTAAAGGCGAGCAGTTGCGTCTTACGGGCGATACCGATCTGACGGTCTTTAACCTGTTGCTGAAGGTCAGTAGCATTGACGGCAATATGAAGCTGGACGCGCTGGATATCGATTCCAGTCAGGGGACGATAAATGCGACCGGTACGGCACAGTTAAGCCATAACTGGCCAGTGGATATGACCCTCAACAGCACGCTGAACGTGGAGCCGCTGAAGGGCGAGAAGATCACGCTAAAGGTGGGCGGCGCGCTGCGCGAACAGCTGGAAGTCGGCGTGAATCTCTCCGGTCCGGTGGATGTGGATCTGCGGGCGCAGACGCGGCTGGCGGAGGCCGGGCTGCCGCTCAATCTGGACGTGGTCAGTAAGCAGGTTTACTGGCCGTTTACCGGCGATAAGCAGTTCCAGGCCGATGATATCCGGCTCAAACTCACCGGCAAAATGACCGACTACACGCTGTCGATGCGCACGGCGGTGAAAGGGCAGGATATTCCCCCGGCGACCATCACCCTGGATGCGAAAGGCAACGAACAGCAGATTAACCTCGACAAGCTGACTGTCGCCGCGCTGGAAGGGAAAACCGAGCTGAAAGCGCTGGTGGACTGGCAGCAGGCGATCAGCTGGCGCGGTGAACTGACGCTGGACGGCATTAACACCGCCAAAGAGGTGCCGGACTGGCCCTCGAGGCTCAATGGTCTGGTCAAAACCCGCGGCAGCCTGTATGGCGGCACGTGGCAGATGGAGGTGCCGGAGCTGAAGCTGACAGGCAACGTTAAGCAGAACAAGGTTAACGTTAACGGCTCGCTGAAGGGCAACAGTTACATGCAGTGGATCATTCCAGGACTGCATCTGGAACTGGGGGCGAACAGCGCGGATGTGAAAGGCGAGCTGGGCGTCAAAGAGCTGAATCTGGACGCCACCATTGACGCGCCGGGGCTGGATAACGCACTGCCGGGGTTAGGCGGTACGGCGAAAGGCCTGTTAAAGGTGCGCGGCACGGTCGATGCGCCGCAACTGCTGGCGGATATCACCGCCCGCGGCCTACGCTGGCAGGAACTCTCCGTGGCCCAGGTGCGGGTAGAAGGAGATATCAAATCCACCGACCAGATTGCCGGACAGCTTGATGTCAGGGTAGAACGAATCTCGCAGCCGGATGTGAATATCAATCTTGTCACGCTGAACGCGAAAGGCAGCGAGAAGCAGCACCAGTTGCAGCTGCGGGTTCAGGGCGAGCCGGTTTCCGGACAGCTCGATCTGGCCGGTAGCTTTGACCGAAAAGAGATGCGCTGGAAAGGTACCCTCAGCAATACCCGCTTCCAGACGCCGGTGGGGCCGTGGTCGCTGACCCGCGCCATCGCACTGGATTACCGCAACCAGGAGCAGAAAATCAGCATTGGGCCACATTGCTGGACGAACCCGAACGCTGAACTGTGTGTGCCGCAAACCATTGACGCCGGGGCGGAAGGCCGGGCGGTGGTGAATCTCAACCGCTTCGATCTGGCGATGCTGAAGCCGTTTATGCCAGAGACCACTCAGGCCAGCGGCGTTTTTACCGGGAAGGCTGACGTGGCGTGGGACACCACCAAAGAGGGGCTGCCGCAGGGCAACGTGACGCTTTCCGGACGTAACGTGAAGGTGACGCAGACGGTTAACGACGGGCCGCTGCCGCTGGCGTTTGACACGCTGAACGTCAGCGCCGATCTGCATAACAATCGCGCGGAACTGGGCTGGCTGATTCGCCTGACCAATAACGGACAGCTTGACGGTCAGGTGCAGGTGACCGATCCGCAGGGGCGACGTAATCTTGGCGGCAATGTGAACATCCGCAACCTCAATCTGGCGATGGTGAACCCGATCTTTGCCCGCGGTGAAAAAGCGGCGGGGATGCTGAACGCGAACCTGCGTCTCGGCGGCGATGTCCAGGGGCCGCAGATGTTTGGTCAGCTCCAGCTAAGCGGTCTGGATATCGACGGCAACTTTATGCCGTTTGACATGCAGCCAAGTCAGCTGGCGATGAATTTTAACGGTACGCGCTCGACCCTGACCGGGGAAGTACGTACTCAGCAGGGGCAGATAAACCTCAGCGGTGACGCAGACTGGAGCCAGATCGACAACTGGCGCGCGCGGGTTGCGGCGAAAGGCAGCCGGGTGCGCATTACCGTACCGCCAATGGTACGGCTGGACGTCTCGCCGGACGTGGTGTTTGAAGCGACGCCGAGCTTATTCACCCTCGACGGTCGTGTCGACGTGCCGTGGGCGCGCATTGTGGTGCATGAGCTGCCGGAAAGCGCAGTGGGCGTCTCCAGCGACGAAGTCATGCTCAACGATCAGTTACAGCCTGAAGAACCGCAGACCGCCGGGATCCCGATCAACAGCAACCTGATCGTCCACGTCGGCAACAACGTGCGGATGGACGCGTTTGGCCTGAAAGCCCGTCTGACGGGCGATTTGAAAGTGGCGCAGGATAAACAGGGGCTGGGGCTTAACGGACAGATTAATATTCCGGAAGGCCGCTTCCACGCCTACGGGCAGGATCTGATAGTGCGTAAGGGCGAACTGCTCTTCTCTGGCCCGCCGGATCAGCCTTTACTCAATATCGAAGCGATTCGTAACCCGGAAGCGACCGAAGATGATGTAATCGCTGGCGTTCGCGTCACCGGATCGGCGGACGAACCGAAGGCGGAGATCTTCTCTGATCCGGCCATGTCACAGCAAATGGCGCTCTCTTATCTGCTGCGCGGACAGGGACTGGATAGCGATCAAAGCGACAGCGCAGCGATGACCTCCATGCTCATTGGCCTGGGGGTTGCACAAAGTGGTCAGGTTGTGGGTAAAATCGGGGAGACATTTGGCGTAAGCAATTTGGCGCTGGACACCCAGGGGGTAGGGGACTCATCCCAGGTGGTGGTCAGCGGATATGTATTGCCTGGTCTACAGGTGAAATACGGTGTGGGCATATTTGACTCTTTAGCCACGCTCACGCTACGTTATCGCCTGATGCCTAAGCTATATCTGGAAGCCGTGTCTGGCGTAGATCAGGCACTGGATTTGCTCTATCAGTTTGAGTTTTAGCAATGCGAATATTTGTCTACGGCAGTTTACGAACCAAACAAGGCAACAGCCACTGGATGACCAACGCCCAGTTGCTGGGCGAATACAGTATTGATAACTACCAGTTGTACAGCCTGGGCCACTATCCAGGCGCAGTTCCCGGGAACGGAACAGTACAGGGTGAAGTTTATCGTATTGATAACGCCACGCTGGCCGAACTGGATGCCCTGCGCACCCGGGGCGGCGAATACGCACGCCAGTTGATCCAGACGCCGTACGGAAGTGCATGGATGTATGTGTACCAACGTCCGGTGACGGGATTAACGCTGATCGAAAGCGGTAACTGGTTAGACAGAGACCAGTACTGAATTGAGCACGCCACCTTCGGGTGGCGTTGTTTTTTGCGAGGCGCTACGCATCATTATTTGTCATCTCATCACGCCATTTCTTTTCTCTCCGTTCCGCTTCACTGTGCAGAGGGATCAATCCAGGGAGGATACTGAACAACCATTTACGGACGCGGGCTCTCTGCGCCAGACAGCTCCTTCGCACAGGCATGGCTGGGGATGAGGTGGTCGACGTTGCGTTATTAAGACGCAGGCTATCGTGAAAGAGGGGAAGTTAGGCCGGTTAAGGCGCTTCATCAGGCATAAAAAAACCCTGATCCGCCGATGCCCGACGTTCAGGGTTTTTATCGCGTAACGAACTTATTTCTTCGCGGCGCGCTCGAAGGAAGCAACGATTTCCGCTTTAGCGGCTTCGGCGTTGTCCCAGCCGTCAACTTTCACCCATTTGCCTTTTTCGAGGTCTTTGTAGTGCTCGAAGAAGTGAGTGATCTGCGCTTTCAGCAGTTCCGGCAGGTCGTTCACGTCTTTAATGTGATCGTACTCTTTGCTCAGCTTGGTGTGCGGCACGGCAACCAGTTTCGCATCTTCACCGGATTCGTCGGTCATTTTCAGCACGCCAACCGGACGGCAGCGGATCACAGAGCCCGGCTGCAGCGGGTACGGCGTTGGGACCAGTACGTCAACCGGGTCACCGTCCAGAGACAGGGTGTGGTTGATGTAGCCGTAGTTGCACGGATAGAACATCGCGGTGGACATGAAGCGGTCAACGAACAGCGCGCCGCTCTCTTTGTCGACTTCGTATTTGATCGGATCTGCGTTAGCCGGGATCTCAATCACTACATAGATATCTTCCGGCAGCTCTTTACCCGCAGGTACGTTGAGTAAGCTCATGTCTGTTTCCTTTAACTGTGTCGTAAACAAGTGGCAAGTATTATAGCTATCTCGCGCCGAATGTCTTCGCCTGATTTTGTTTTTACCTCCCTCCCGCATGGCCTTTTTAGCGCGCTCGCATGACAGGAAAATCCATATCTTCAGCCGCTTTTTTCATAGGTAAATGAAAGCGATTACAAACTTGTGATTAACGTTCTATTTACTTTTTTGAAGTGTGATGTAACGCAATTCGTTACATATTCGATTGTCTATAGTTTTTTCGCGACTGTTTCTTAACCAACAAAAACTCACCCTACGAGGACACAGTTATGTGGAAGCGCTTACTTTTAGTCACAGCAGTTTCGGCAGCCATGTCGTCTATGGCGATGGCCGCCCCCTTAACCGTAGGATTTTCGCAGGTCGGCTCAGAGTCCGGCTGGCGCGCCGCCGAGACCAACGTGGCGAAAAGCGAGGCCGAAAAGCGGGGGATTACGCTGAAGATCGCCGACGGCCAGCAGAAGCAGGAAAACCAGATTAAAGCAGTGCGCTCGTTCGTGGCGCAAGGGGTTGACGCTATCTTCATTGCGCCGGTGGTTGCGACAGGGTGGGAACCGGTGCTGAAGGAAGCGAAGGACGCGGAAATTCCGGTCTTTCTGCTCGACCGCTCCATTGATGTCAAAGACAAATCTCTCTATATGACGACGGTGACCGCCGACAACGTCCTTGAAGGCAAACTGATAGGCGACTGGCTGATCAAAGAGGTGAACGGTAAGCCGTGTAACGTGGTTGAGTTGCAGGGAACAGTCGGCGCCAGCGTGGCTATCGACCGTAAAAAAGGCTTTGCAGAAGCCATCGCCAATGCGCCAAACATCAAAATTATCCGTTCCCAGTCTGGCGACTTTACCCGCAGTAAAGGTAAAGAGGTGATGGAAAGCTTTATCAAAGCGGAAAACAACGGCAAGAACATCTGCATGGTTTACGCCCACAACGATGATATGGCGATTGGCGCCATTCAGGCGATAAAAGAGGCGGGACTGAAGCCAGGGAAAGACATTCTCACCGGTTCCATCGACGGCGTGCCCGACATCTTCAAAGCGATGATTGACGGTGATGCCAACGCCAGCGTTGAACTGACGCCAAACATGGCGGGTCCGGCTTTCGACGCGCTCGAGAAGTTCAAGAAAGACGGCACGATGCCGGAAAAAGTGACCATCACCAAATCGACGCTTTATCTGCCGGACACCGCGAAAGAAGAGTTAGAGAAGAAGAAAAATATGGGCTACTGATTGTTTGACAAGGCCGGGTGGCGCGACGCTGACCCGGCCTACGGTAAAGCGGGTTCAGAATGTACCGGAGGAACCATGACCACTGCTCAACACCAGGCGATCCTCCGTACCGAGGGCTTGAGTAAATTCTTCCCGGGCGTCAAAGCGCTGGATAACGTCGACTTCACGCTACGGCGCGGCGAAATCATGGCGCTGCTGGGGGAAAACGGCGCGGGGAAATCGACGCTGATCAAAGCGCTGACCGGGGTATATCACGCCGATCGCGGTACGATATTTCTGGAAGGCCGTGCGATCTCACCCCGGAATACCGCCCATGCACAGCAATTGGGCATTGGTACGGTGTATCAGGAAGTTAACCTGCTGCCAAACATGTCGGTGGCGGATAATCTGTTTATTGGCCGTGAGCCCCGGCGTTTTGGCCTGTTGCGGCGCAAGGAGATGGAAACACGCGCCTCGGCGCTAATGGCGTCTTACGGCTTCTCGCTCGACGTGCGCGAGCCGCTAAACCGCTTTTCAGTGGCAATGCAGCAGATCGTCGCCATTTGCCGGGCTATCGATCTCTCTGCAAAAGTGCTGATCCTCGACGAGCCGACCGCCAGCCTTGACACCCAGGAAGTGGAGATGTTGTTTGGTCTGATGCGCCGCTTGCGCGACAACGGCGTCAGCCTGATCTTCGTGACCCATTTCCTCGATCAGGTCTACGACGTGAGCGACAGGATCACCGTCTTACGTAACGGTAGCGTTGTTGGCTGTCGTGAAACGCGCGAGCTGCCGCAAATCGAACTGGTGAAAATGATGCTGGGACGCGAGCTGGAAACCAACGCGCTCCAGCGCGCGGGGCGCACCTTGCTGAGCGACAAACCGATCGCTGCGTTCAAAGGGTATGGCAGGAAAGGGACGATCGCCCCGTTCGATCTGGAAGTGCGCCCCGGTGAGATCGTCGGTCTGGCGGGGCTGTTAGGCTCCGGGCGGACGGAAACCGCGGAAGTGATCTTTGGCATCAAGCCGGCAGACAGCGGCAGCGCGCAGATCAAAGGCAAACCGCACGCTCTGCGATCGCCGCATCAGGCATCCTGCCTGGGGATCGGGTTTTGTCCGGAGGATCGGAAAACCGACGGTATCATTGCCGCCGCATCGGTACGGGAAAATATCATTCTGGCGCTCCAGGCTCAGCGCGGCTGGCTGAGGCCGATCCCGCGCAAGGAGCAAAACGACATTGCGGCGCGTTTTATTCGCCAGCTTGGTATACGCACGCCCAGCGCGGAACAGCCGATTGAGTTTCTTTCCGGCGGCAATCAGCAGAAGGTGCTGCTGTCGCGCTGGTTGCTGACCAAACCGCAGTTCCTGATCCTCGACGAACCCACCCGCGGGATTGACGTCGGCGCGCATGCCGAGATCATCCGGCTGATCGAAACCCTTTGCGCCGACGGTCTGGCGCTGCTGGTGATTTCTTCGGAGCTGGAGGAACTGGTCGGTTATGCGGATCGGGTCATCATTATGCGCGACCGAAAACAGGTGGCGGAGATCCCCCTGGCTGAACTCTCTGTTCCGGCGATCATGAACGCCATCGCGGCGTAAGGAGACTTTTGTGATGCCTCAATCTCTCCCGCAAAGCACCTCGCCAAAGCGACGCTTTCGCTGGCCGACCGGGACGCCGCAGCTGATAGCGCTCCTGCTGGTGCTGCTGGTGGACAGTCTGGTTGCGCCGCATTTTTACCAGATTGTCCTGCAGGATGGCCGTCTGTTCGGTAGCCCTGTCGATATTCTCAATCGCGCCGCGCCTGTGGCGCTGCTGGCGATCGGTATGACGCTGGTGATCGCTACCGGCGGCATCGATCTCTCTGTCGGCGCGGTGATGGCCATTGCGGGGGCCACCACCGCGGCCATGACCGTCGCCGGACACAGCCTGCCGGTGGTGTTGCTCGCCGCGCTTGGCTCGGGGATCCTCGCCGGATTATGGAATGGTGTCCTGGTGGCGATCCTGAAAATCCAGCCGTTTGTCGCCACCCTGATCCTGATGGTGGCCGGGCGCGGCGTCGCGCAGTTGATCACCTCCGGACAGATCGTCACCTTTAGCTCGCCTGCGCTCTCCTGGTTTGGCAGCGGATCCCTGCTGCTGTTTCCGACGCCGGTGATCGTGGCGTTGATCACTCTGCTGCTGTTCTGGTTGCTGACCCGTAAAACCGCACTCGGTATGTTTATTGAAGCGGTAGGCATTAACATTCGCGCGGCCAAAAACGCCGGCGTGAATACACGGATCATCGTCATGCTCACCTATGTGCTCAGCGGGCTGTGCGCGGCGATTGCCGGGATCATCGTTGCGGCGGATATACGCGGCGCCGACGCCAACAACGCCGGGCTATGGCTGGAGCTGGACGCCATTCTGGCGGTGGTTATCGGCGGCGGCTCGCTGATGGGTGGACGCTTCAACCTGTTTTTGTCGGTGGTGGGGGCGCTGATCATTCAGGGCATGAACACCGGCATTTTACTGTCCGGATTCCCGCCGGAAATGAATCAGGTCGTCAAAGCCGTCGTGGTGCTGTGCGTGCTGATTGTCCAGTCGCAGCGCTTTATCAGTTTGCTAAAAGGAGTGCGTGGTCGTGATAAAACGTAACCTACCGCTGATGATCACCCTCGGGGTTTTTGTGCTGGGCTATTTGTACTGCCTGACCCAGTTTCCCGGCTTCGCCTCCACGCGGGTGATCTGCAATATTCTCACTGACAACGCCTTTCTCGGCATCATCGCCGTAGGGATGACCTTTGTGATCCTCTCCGGCGGTATCGATCTTTCTGTCGGTTCGGTGATCGCCTTCACTGGCGTATTTCTGGCGAAAGCCATTGGTTATTGGGGCGTGTCGCCGTTGCTGGCGTTTCCACTGGTGCTGGCGATGGGCTGCGCCTTCGGCGCGTTTATGGGATTACTGATTGACGCGCTGAAGATCCCGGCGTTTATCATCACCCTTGCCGGGATGTTCTTTCTGCGCGGAGTCAGCTATCTGGTGTCTGAAGAGTCGATTCCGATTGACCATCCTGTTTACGATACCCTTTCCAGCCTGGCGTGGAAGATCCCCGGCGGCGGGCGTTTGAGCGCAATGGGTCTGCTGATGTTGGCGGTGGTGGTGACAGGCATTTTTCTGGCTCACCGCACGCGGTTTGGGAATCAGGTGTACGCCATTGGCGGCAACGCGACCTCGGCAAACCTGATGGGCATTTCAACGCGCAGCACCACCATTCGCATCTATATGCTGTCCACCGGGTTGGCGACGCTCGCCGGAATCGTTTTTTCTGTCTATACCCAGGCCGGTTACGCGCTGGCGGGCGTTGGCGTGGAGCTGGACGCGATCGCTTCGGTGGTCATTGGCGGCACGCTGCTGAGCGGCGGCGTCGGCACCGTGCTCGGTACGCTGTTCGGCGTGGCTATTCAGGGGCTGATTCAGACCTATATTAATTTCGACGGCACGCTCAGTTCGTGGTGGACGAAAATCGCCATCGGGATCCTGTTATTTATCTTCATCGCGTTACAGCGCGGCCTGACGGTGCTGTGGGAGAACCGGCAAAACGCGCCGGTACGCAGAATATCCCCCTCGGTCTTACCAAAGTGAAACGCGGGCATCGCGTAATCACCTAAACTTTTTCCGGTTGTTGTCGATAGTTTCTGTACAGACTTCAACCGGAAAATAACGATGCCAAAATCCCTCTCCCTACGACTTTCCCTGCTGGTTTTATTGTCGCTGATTACCCTGCTGTTGCTGCTAACGGGCAGTATGGGGATGTACGCCTCCACCCGCATCATCACTTCCTGGTTCTACTATGGGATCATGACCGGCGCGACGCTGACTGCCATTGCGCTGCTGATGGTGGTCTGGCTGCTGCTGCGTAACCAGCTCCTGAAGCCACTTGATAACGCGGTTGAGCAACTGGAGCGTCTGGCAACGGGGGATTTATCGTCTGTTGAAAGTCGTTATGCCAGCGCCGAGTTCAATCGTCTACAGTCGGCGCTTGCCGGGATGCGCGTGGCGCTGAGTGAATCCGTCAGGCGCGTCCGTGACGCCAGCGCGCAAATTGACACCGGCAGTCGTGAGCTGACCGCCGGCAATCTGCATCTCGCTTCGCGTACTGAATCGACGGCGACATCGCTGGAGCAAACTGCCGCCAGCATGGAAGAGCTTACCGCGACGGTGAAGCAGAATGCGGAAAACGCCGACCAGGCGCACCGGCTGGCAAAGTCTGTTTCTGACACCGCCGACCGCGGTAGCGAAATGGTCTGTTATGTCATTGAGAAAATGCGCGATATTTCCGGCAGTTCACACCGGATCGCCGATATTCTTGGCGTGATCGACGGCATTGCTTTCCAGACCAATATCCTGGCGCTGAACGCCTCCGTGGAAGCGGCGCGGGCCGGGGAGCAGGGGCGCGGTTTTGCCGTGGTGGCAGGCGAGGTGCGTAACCTGGCGAGCCGCAGCGCCGAGGCGGCGAAAGAGATCCGTATGCTTATCGGCGATTCTCAGGCGCAGGTGAACGAAGGCAGCGATCTGGCCATGCAGGCGGGCGAAACGATGGATGAGATCGCCAGCGAAGTGATGCGCATGACGACGCTAATGCGGGAAATCGCCAGCGCGTCACAGGAGCAGAGCCGCGGCATTGAGCAGGTTAATATCGCGGTTAGCCAGATGGATGAAACCGCGCAACAAAACGCGGCGTTGGTGCAGCAGTCCTCTGCGGCCACCCGCTCGCTGGAAGCGCAGTCTCATGCCTTAATCGACGCGATGGCGACCTTTAAACTGCAGACGGCGTAACGGCAAAACGCAGGTCGGATAGCGGTTTCGCCTTATCCGGCCTGCGCATGCCGTCTGTCATCTTTATGCGTCCGGGTACTCACGAATAAAGCGCTCAACGTCGTCAACCATATGATCGTTACCGACGAAGAACGAACGACGCTGGTGCAGGCTTTCCGGAATGATATCCAGAATACGCTCTTTCCCGTCGCTGGCTTTACCGCCCGCCTGCTCGGCGAGGAACGCCATCGGGTTGCACTCATACAGCAGGCGCAACTTCCCTTCCGGATGGCTGGCGGTGCTTGGGTAGAGGTAGATCCCGCCTTTCAGCAGGTTGCGGTGGAAGTCCGCCACCAGTGAGCCAATGTAGCGCGAAGTGTAAGGACGATTGGTCGGCTTATCTTCTTCCTGACAGAATTTGATGTACTTCTTAACACCATTCGGAAACTTGATGTAATTGCCTTCGTTGATGGAGTAGGTTTTGCCCTTCTGCGGGAAGCGCATGCGTTCCTGGCTCAGACAGAACACGCCCAGCGACGGATCGTAAGTAAAGGCATGTACGCCGCAGCCGGTGGTGTACACCAGCATGGTGGAAGAACCGTACACCACGTAGCCCGCGGCAACCTGCTTGTTGCCTGGCTGCAGGAAGTCTTCTTCCGTCACCGGCGTACCAACCGGGGTCACGCGACGATAAATAGAGAAAATGGTTCCGACAGAGACGTTAACATCGATGTTGGACGAGCCATCCAGAGGGTCCATCAGTACGACATACTTCGCGTGTTCACAGCCTTCAAAAACGACGATTTCGTCTTCTTCTTCAGAGGCGATGCCCGCGACGATATCGCGCGCCTTGAGTGCAGCTTTCAGTTTCTCGTTCGCGAACAGATCGAGTTTCTGCTGAACCTCGCCCTGCACGTTCTCAGCACCGCTGGCACCCAGGATATCGACCAGACCGGCCTTGTTGATATCGCGGTGGATGATCTTGGCGCCCAGCTTTATTGCCGACAGCAAAGCAGTGAGCTCACCGGTAGCATGAGAGAACTCGTGCTGCTTTTCGACAATAAATTCACCTAACGTTTTCATAACACTTTCCCTGCAATTGATATGGAGTAAAGCGACCGTAACAATCTTAACAAATATTTCAGGGGCTGCGCTCAGGTGAATCGCGCCAGCAAAGTACGGATTATCCTGAAATGCGTTTCTCACTTGCCTGACATATGCGTAAAATGGCCCGCAGATTAAAAAAGGATAGTGACGTATGCGCATTCATATTTTGGGAATTTGTGGCACCTTCATGGGCGGCCTGGCGATGCTGGCGCGCTCACTCGGTCATGAAGTAACAGGTTCGGACGCCAATGTGTATCCGCCGATGAGCACGTTACTTGAAAATCAAGGTATTGATCTGATTCAGGGTTATGACGCCAGTCAGCTCGACCCACAGCCTGATCTGGTGATCATTGGCAACGCCATGACGCGTGGGAACCCGTGCGTTGAAGCGGTGCTGGAAAAAAACATCCCGTACATGTCCGGCCCGCAGTGGCTGCATGATTTTGTCCTGCGTGACCGCTGGGTGCTGGCCGTGGCAGGCACCCACGGTAAAACCACCACTGCTGGCATGGCGACCTGGATCCTGGAAGCCTGTGGCTACAAGCCTGGCTTTGTGATCGGCGGCGTTCCGGGCAACTTCGAGGTTTCAGCGCGTCTGGGCGAAAGCGATTTCTTCGTGATTGAAGCCGACGAATACGACTGCGCCTTTTTCGACAAGCGCTCCAAGTTTGTTCATTACTGCCCGCGCACGCTAATCCTCAATAACCTCGAGTTCGATCACGCGGATATTTTTGACGATCTGAAAGCGATCCAGAAACAGTTCCACCACCTGGTGCGCATCGTACCGGGCCAGGGACGGATTATCTGGCCGGAACACGATATTAACCTCAAGCAGACGCTGGCGATGGGCTGCTGGAGCGAGCAGGAGCTGGTGGGCGAGCAGGGCCACTGGCAGGCGAAGAAGCTGAACGTCGATGCCTCTGAGTGGGAAGTGTGGCTGGATGGTGAAAAAGTGGGCGAAGTGAAGTGGTCGCTGGTGGGCGAGCACAACATGCACAACGGCCTGATGGCGATTGCCGCTGCGCGTCATGTCGGCGTTCAGCCTGCGGATGCCGCAACGGCGCTGGGGTCGTTTATTAACGCCCGCCGTCGTCTGGAACTGCGTGGCGAAGCGAACGGCGTGACCGTCTATGATGATTTTGCCCATCACCCGACCGCGATCCTGGCGACCCTTGCCGCGCTGCGCGGCAAAGTGGGCGGCACCGCGCGCATTATCGCCGTGCTGGAACCGCGTTCCAATACCATGAAAATGGGACTGTGTAAGGACGATCTGGCGCCGTCATTAGGCCGCGCCGATGAAGTGTATCTGCTACAGCCGCCGCATATTCCGTGGCAGGTGGCTGAAGTGGCGGAGGCCTGCGTACAGCCTGCGCACTGGAGCGGAGACGTTGACGCGCTGGCGGAGATGGTCGTGAAAACCGCGCAGCCGGGCGATCACATTCTGGTGATGAGCAACGGCGGGTTTGGCGGTATCCACCAGAAGTTGCTGGATGGGCTGGCGAAGAAAGCGGCAGCCGCAGAGTAAAACAGTACCCGGTGGCGCTGGCGCCTACCGGGCCTGGACAATGCGCAATCTCGGTAGCCGGACAAGGCGCACGCGCCGCTATCCGGCAGATTGCCATACGCTATTACGCGTCGTTTTCCGCCAGTTCGCGCAGATACTGGAAGATTTGGCGCGCGGATTTCGGCGGTTTATTTCCTTCTTTCTCTTTCTTCGCGTTACGGATCAGCGATCGTAATTGCTGACGGTCGGCATTGGGCCACAGGTTCAGGACTTCCGCGACCGCGTCATCCCCTTCGACGATCAAACGATCGCGCAGGTTTTCGAGCTTGTGGAACAGCACCACCTGCTGGTTGTGGCGGTTTTTCAGCTTGTCCAGCGCCTGACGAATTGGCTCCACGTCACGGCTTCGCAGCATTTTACCAATCAACTGCAACTGGCGGCGACGGCCTTCCATCTTGATACGCTGAGCCAGCTCAATGGCGGCCCGCAGATCCGCATCCAGCGGGATCTTATCCAGCGCGTTTTTCCCCAGATCCACAATTTCTGCGCCCAGGCGTTTTAACTCCTCGGCATCGCGTTTAATTTCACTTTTGCTGACCCAGATAATTTCATCGTCTTCGTCTTCGATGTCATCACCGGGAACGTCGTCGAGCCAGTCTTCGGGCTGCTTTGTCATCTCAGGCTCCTTAAAAAAAGAGGCTAATGTTACCAGTTAAGATGCGCACTGAAAAACGGTTCTCTGTTAGACTTCAGAGAAACTCTCTCTACAGTATGGCATTTGCGATGAAAGTAATCTCACAAGTTGAAGCGCAGCGTAAGATTCTGGAAGAAGCGGTCTCGACAGCGCTGTCGTTAGCGTCAGGCAAATCCGACGGCGCGGAAGTCGCCGTCAGCAAAACCACCGGCATTAGCGTGAGCACACGTTACGGTGAAGTGGAGAATGTTGAATTCAACAGCGATGGCGCGTTGGGGATTACCGTTTATCACCAGAACCGTAAAGGCAGCGCGTCATCCACCGACCTCAGTCCGCAGGCGATTGCCCGTACCGTACAGGCGGCGCTGGACATTGCGCGCTACACCTCGCCGGATCCGTGCGCAGGCGTGGCGGATAAAGAGCTGCTGGCCTTCGATGCGCCGGATCTCGATCTGTTCCATCCGGCGGACGTGTCCCCGGACGAAGCTATTGAGATGGCGGCGCGCGCCGAGCAGGCGTCCTTACAGGCGGACAAGCGCATCACCAACACCGAGGGCGGCAGCTTTAACAGCCACTATGGCATTAAAGTATTCGGAAACAGCCACGGTATGCTGCAGGGCTATTGCTCTACCCGTCATTCGCTGTCCAGTTGCGTGATCGCCGAAGAGAACGGCGATATGGAGCGTGACTACGCCTACACGATTGGCCGCGCGTTGGGCGACCTGCAAACGCCGGAGTGGGTTGGGGCCGAGTGCGCGCGTCGTACGCTTTCCCGCCTGGCGCCGCGTAAACTTTCGACCATGAAAGCGCCGGTGATTTTCGCTAATGAAGTGGCGACCGGACTGTTCGGCCATCTGGTTGGCGCGATTGCCGGCGGCTCGGTGTATCGTAAATCCACCTTCCTGTTGGATTCGCTGGGTAAACAAATTCTTCCCGACTGGCTGACAATTGAAGAACATCCGCACCTGCGTAAAGGGTTGGCGTCGTCACCGTTCGACAGCGAAGGCGTGCGCACGGAACGCCGTGACATCGTCAAAGACGGCATTCTGACCCAATGGCTGTTGACCAACTATTCCGCGCGCAAGCTGGGACTGAAAAGCACCGGCCATGCGGGCGGCATTCACAACTGGCGTATTGCCGGACAAGGGCTGAGCTTTGAGCAGATGCTGAAAGAGATGGGCACCGGGTTGGTGGTGACAGAACTGATGGGCCAGGGGGTAAGCGGCATCACCGGTGATTACTCGCGCGGCGCGGCCGGCTTCTGGGTGGAGAACGGCGAAATCCAGTATCCGGTAAGTGAAATCACCATCGCCGGGAATTTAAAAGAGATGTGGCGCAATATTGTGACTGTCGGTAACGATATCGAAACCCGCAGCAATATTCAGTGCGGCTCCGTCCTGCTGCCGGAAATGAAGATTGCCGGACAATAATCCGCCTCAGGCGGCAAACGCGCGACAGGCCGGATAAGACGCTTTGCGGCGTCATCCGGCATTGCTTCGCACCCATAAGTAAACGTAATACCCATCACACTTCTCAACTTATTCCATCAATAGCATTGTTCGTTTTCCTCCTTTCGTTTCCGCTTCATTTCTCGATACAAATCACACTTTTCCAGCGATAAATCAGCAAAACCGCCTTTTCTGTGGAACAGATCACTATCGCCACTCGCCTTTCCACTTCGAAGTGGAAAACAACTCGCTACAAACTTTTTACCTCCGCCGTTAGTTTTAACCCAGAGCCATTAACGGGGTAAGACGAGTGAATAACGGAGCAGTAATGAACGACATGGGGGAACAGGTGGCGCAGACGGCGGCACTGGCCGATCGCATGCTGGCGCAGGTGTACGCATTACTGCGTGAACATCACATCATTCCCAACGCCGTACAGGAACAAATGCTGACGTCTCATGTTCGCGCCATGGCGCACCGGTCAGTGACCGGCGAGCCTTTGCCTGAAGTGGAAGCCAGTTTATTTGATGAAATATCCGCCGAATCAATGGCGCTTGCCCGCGACGTGGTGGCGGCGTTTGGCAATCTTCCCGAGGAAGAAGCCTGGCTGCTGTCGGTCCACTTCGAAGTCGCGAAAGACAATCTTTAAGGAGCAAATAATGGAACAAATTACCGTTGTGATTGGCGATCGTCTGGGAAAAGGCCAGAAAGTGGCGGCAGGCGTCGAGAAAGCGGGCGGCCGTGCGGTAGTGGTGCCGGGCGTGGCGGCGGATATGAAGCTGGGGGACGTTATGAAAGCGGAAAATGCTACCTTCGGCATCTCTTTCTGCGGCAGCGGCGGCGCAGGTGCGATCACCGCGCAAAATAAACATGGCTATAAAGCCAAATACGGGATGCGCTCAGTGGATGAAGGCGTAACGGCGATTAACGAAGGCTGCAACGTGCTGGGTTTCGGCTTTATGGATAAAGAAGAGCTTGGCGAACGTCTGGTGCAGGCCTGGCAGAAAAAGTACGGCGCCTGAGTATGAGAGAACAATTCACCACCACGGTGAGAGTCTCCGGGAAAGGCGAAGCCAAAGCGCGCGCCTTTGCCGATGCCCTGAACCACGTTCAGGCTGCGGTCATGAAGGCATCGCCGCATATTTTACTGCGTATTGAGCCACAGGATGTGCAGGTTGTTCAGGCGCGTGAATCGGTACGAAAAGAAGCGTTTCTGTTCTTCTTTTTGCGCCGCGAAAGGCGGACGTACAGCGTGGAGCTGGACGTGACCGTCAACGTGACAGCCATCAATCTGGACAAGGTGGATTTTGTCTCGCAACGCTGATTCTTGTTAAAAAGGCATAACTATGTTCCTGATAATTTTAATAAAATCGCTCATCATCGGCGGCCTGGTCGGCGTAGGTGTGGGTGCCGGGGCTGCACGCATGTTTCATGCGCCTACCACACAGGGGATGGGCGCATTTCGTACGTTGGGGGAACTGAACTCCTGCGAAGGGGATCCGGCTTCTCACTTCTCCTTCGGCCTGGGCTTCTTCTTCAACGCCTGGGCGTCCTCCGTGGCGGCGGGGGCGTTCACTCAGGACGTCGATCACCGCATTATACCGAACTGGGGCGCGGCGGCGTTGATGCTCAAAAACCGCAACGTGGGTGAAACGCTGCACGATCCGAAAAAGATGGCGATTGCCTGCGGCATCATCGGCATGATCGTGGTGACCTTCCTGAATCTCACCGCCTCCTCGGTGCCGGAAGCCTTGCAGGTCACCGCTGTGAAAGTGCTGGTGCCTGCGGCAAACCTGCTGGTCAACACCGTGATGCCGGTGATCTTCTGGTTGGCGGCGATCGACGCCGGTAAGAAATCCGGTTTCTGGGCGACCGTTTTCGGCGGCGCGGCGCAGCTGATTATGGGGAACGCCGTTCCGGGGCTGGTGCTTGGTATTCTGATCGGCAAGGGCGTCGAAGAGAGCGGCTGGAACCACGTCACCAAAGTCATGATGGCCGCCATTGTGCTGCTGTTTGTCCTGAGCGGCTTCTTCCGCGGCTTCGATATGAAGCTGATCGAATCCTTCCACATGACCGTGCCGAACTGGCTCGAACTGATCCACAACTCGCTTAGCGGCAAATAACGGAGGCCACAATGGAACAGAATAAAGGTTTTTGGTTTGCCGACTGGTCGTTTCCGATCTTCGTTGGCCTGCTCTCTTCCGGCGTGTTTGCCGGGACGCACATGTACTACCTGTACGGTATCGGCGCGTTTAACGAAGTGGCTTTTGTGGCGATGCTGAAGGCGGGGATGGATACCGGCTCCTACGGCGCGGTTGCGGCGTTTGGCGCCAGCTTCCTGTTCGCCCGCATTATTGAAGGTTCGCTGGTAGGGATTCTGGATATCGGCGGGGCCATTCAGACTGGCGTTGGCCTGGGCGTTCCGGCGCTGCTGCTCGGCGCTGGCATTATTTTCCCGGTCGAGAACTTTATCGCCTCTCTGGTAACCGGTCTGGCGATTGGCCTGGCGATTGGTTACGTCATCATTCTGGCGCGTAAATTCACCATCAACCAGAGCGATTCGACCTACGGGGCGGACGTCATGATGGGGGCCGGTAACGCCTCTGGCCGTTTCCTGGGACCGTTGATTATTCTGAGCGCGATGACCGCCTCTATTCCGATTGGCGTGGGGTCGCTGCTGGGCGCGCTGTTGTTCTATATCTGGCAAAAACCGATCACCGGCGGCGCGATCCTCGGCGCCATGATTTTAGGCTCCATCTTCCCGATCGCGATCAGCTGATGACCGCCTCCAGGCCGGATAAGGCAGTGACGCCGCTATCCGGCACATCATCCCGGCGGGCGTAGAATCGCCCGCGCAAACAGGAGAGTGACATGTTTGATTTACTCCTGCGCCGTGCACGTCTGGTCGACGACACGGTATGCGATATCGCGATAAAGGACGGCAAAATTGCCGCGCTGGGCGAGATAAACGATCCGGCGGTGAAAACCGTCGACTTACGCGGCGAATGCTACGCCAGCGCCGGGTGGATTGACTCTCACGTTCACTGCTATCCGAAATCCCCCATTTATTATGACGAGCCAGACAGCGTCGGCATTGCAACCGGCGTGACCACCGTCGTGGATGCAGGCAGTACCGGTGCTGACGATATTGATGATTTCTACACCCTTACCCGCGACGCGGCGACGGAGGTGTATGCGCTGCTTAATATCTCCCGCGTCGGGCTGATTGCGCAAAATGAACTGGCGAACATGGCGAATATTGACGCCGACGCGGTAAAGCAGGCGGTGAAGCGTCACCCGGACTTTATCGTCGGCCTGAAAGCGCGCATGAGCAGCAGTGTGGTCGGTGAAAACGGCATCACCCCGCTGGCGCGCGCAAAAGCCATTCAGAAAGAGAACGGCGAACTGCCGCTGATGGTGCATATCGGCAATAACCCGCCGAATCTGGATGACATTGCCGGGCTACTGAGTGCCGGCGACATCATCACCCATTGCTACAACGGCAAACCTAACCGCATTCTGACGCCGGAAGGGGCGTTGCGCGCCTCGGTCACCCGGGCGATTCAGCGCGGCGTGCGGCTTGATGTCGGTCACGGTACCGCCAGCCTGAGCTTTGCGGTGGCGAAGCGCGCCATCAGCTTAGGCATTCTGCCGCACACCATCAGTT
Organism: Citrobacter sp. 50677481; assembly: GCF_001463265.1. Lineage (NCBI taxonomy): Bacteria > Pseudomonadati > Pseudomonadota > Gammaproteobacteria > Enterobacterales > Enterobacteriaceae > Citrobacter > Citrobacter sp. 50677481. The sequence continues at coordinate 486,848 of NZ_LNHZ01000061.1, read as the reverse complement.
CGGACATTTATTGCCGCAACCGCATCAGCGGTCCGGTGCATTCGCTTGCCAACGTGATGTCGAAATTTCTTGCTATCGGCATGTCGCTGCCGCAGGTCATCGACTGTGTGACCGTTAATGCCGCCGAAGGGCTGCGTCTGAAAAATAAAGGTCGCCTCCTGCCGGGCCTGGACGCCGATCTCACCCTCTTTACGCTTCAACGCCAGCCCACCGTGCTGGTGGATGCTGAAAACGACAGCTTACAGGCTGAAATGCTGTTAGTGCCGCTTGCCGCGATTCGCGCGGGCAAGGGCTATATGACCGAACAAGGGAGCGCGGAACATGCCTTCAATTTTTGAGAAATACAATCTAAAACAAGTCATTAATACTTCGGGTCGCATGACGGCGCTGGGCGTTTCCACGCCGCGCCCGGAAGTTGTAGACGCGGCGATGGCCGGGATGAATCAGTACTTTGAAATGAAGGATCTGGTGAATAAAACCGGCGAGTACATTGCGAAACTGCTGGAGGTGGAAGGCGCGATGGTGGTCTCCTGCGCGTCAGCGGGCATTGCCCAGTCGGTGGCTGCTGTTCTGGTGCAGGACAGCGACTGGTTGCTGGAAAACCTCCACGTTACGCCCATAGAAAAGAACGAAATCGTGTTGCCGAAAGGCCATAACGTCAATTTCGGCGCGCCGGTCGGCACAATGGTGGCGCTCGGCGGCGGTAAGCTGGTGGAGGCTGGCTACGCCAACGAATGCTCCGCAGCCCAACTGGCGGCGGCGATTACGCCGCGTACTGCGGCTATCCTCTATATCAAGTCTCACCACTGCGTACAGAAAAGTATGCTCAGCGTCGAGCAGGCGGTGGTGGTGGCGCGCAAACACAATCTGCCGCTGATCGTCGATGCCGCAGCGGAAGAAGATTTGCAGTGCTACTACCGCGCCGGCGCTTCTCTGGTGATCTATAGCGGCGCGAAGGCCATTGAGGGTCCGACCAGCGGTCTGGTGATAGGCAAAACCCAGTATGTGGAATGGGTGAAACGTCAGACGGCGGGCATTGGTCGGGCGATGAAGGTCGGTAAAGAGGGCATCCTCGGCCTGACCTGCGCCATTGAGCTTTACCTGAACGCGCAAAAAGAGAGCGGGGCGGAAATGGTGGAAAAAATGACGCCGTTTATCGACACGCTGAACACCCTGAACGGCGTAAGCGCCCGCGTGGTGTGGGACAGCGCCGGACGCGACATCGCGCGCGCTGAGATTAAATTCGATGAAGCGGTGACCGGCATCGCGACCGGCGAACTGGTAGAGGCGCTCAAACAGGGCGAATACGCCATTTATTTCCGCGGGTACAAAGCCAACGAAGGGATTATTGAAGCAGATGTGCGCAGCGTAGACCGCGCGCAACTGGAGATTGTGGCGCGCCGTATTGGCGAGGTGATTAACCAGGAGAAAACAGCATGAAACTGACCCCTAATTTTTACCGCGATCGCGTTTGCCTGAACGTGTTGGCAGGCTCGAAGGATAACGCCCGTGAGATCTACGCGGCGGCGGAAGGACATGTGCTGGTCGGCGTGCTCTCTAAACATTACCCGGATGTCGACAGCGCCGTGGCTGATATGCGCGAGTATGCCCAACTGATCGATAACGCGCTGTCGGTAGGGCTTGGCGCGGGCGACCCGAACCAGTCGGCGATGGTGAGTGAGATCTCGCGTCAGGTGCAGCCGCAGCATGTCAATCAGGTTTTCACCGGCGTGGGGACCAGCCGCGCGCTGCTGGGGCAGGGCGAAACGGTGGTGAATGGACTGGTGTCGCCTACCGGCACGCCGGGAAAGGTGAAGATTTCTACCGGGCCGCTAAGCAGCCGCGCCGCTGACGGCATAGTTCCGGTCGAAACGGCCATTGCCCTGCTCAAGGATATGGGCGGCAGTTCCATCAAATACTTCCCGATGGGCGGCCTGAAATGCCGCGATGAATTTAAAGCGGTAGCGGAAGCCTGTGCGCGTTATGACTTCTGGCTGGAGCCGACGGGCGGTATAGATCTCGATAACTATGCCGAGATTTTGCAGATTGCGCTGGACGCGGGTGTGAGCAAAATCATTCCTCACATTTATAGTTCAATTATTGATAAGGTGAGCGGTAATACCCGTCCGGACGATGTGCGCCAGCTGCTGGCGCTCACCCGGACGTGCTTAGGCTAAAAAAACGAGGAGAGTGACGTGCGATTCCCCAACCAACGTTTAGCGCAACTGTTTGCGATGTTGCAAAACGAGACGCTGCCGCAGGATGAGCTGGCGCAGCGGTTGTCGGTCTCCACGCGTACTGTTCGTGCCGATATCACGGCGCTTAACGCTCTGCTGACCCAGCACGGCGCGCAGTTTATCCTCAGCCGGGGAAACGGTTATCAGCTCAGGATCGATGACCCGGCCAGTTTTCAGACCTTACAGGCGCAGCAGTCCAGCGCGCTACGCATTCCGCGCACCAGCCAGGAACGCGTGCATCATCTGATGGTGCGCTTTCTGACTTCCGCCTTTTCCATCAAGCTGGAAGATTTAGCTGATGAATGGTTTGTCAGTCGGGCGACCTTGCAAAACGACATGGCGGACGTGCGCGAATGGCTGCAGCGTTACCATTTGACGCTGGAAACCCGCCCGCGTCATGGCATGAAGCTGTTTGGCAGCGAGATGGCGATCCGCGCCTGTCTGACCGATCTGTTATGGACGCTGGTACAGCAGGATCCGGCGAATCCGCTGGTGATGGAAGAGGCGCTGTACGCAGGCGTGCCGTCGCAGTTGCAGCCTGTCCTTGAGGATATTTTTAACCGTTTTCACATTCGCCTGACCGACGAAGGCGAGCTGTTTTTACGCCTTTACTGTGCGGTGGCAGTGCGCCGCATCAGCGAAGGCTATCCGCTGTCGGAATTTGCCACCGAAGAAGTGGAAGAAAATGTCTGCCTGGCGGCGCGTGAGATTGCCGGTGTGATCCAGCATCTGGCGAATCACCCGCTTTCGGTGTCGGAAGAAAACTGGCTAAAAGTGCATATTGCCGCCCGCCAGGTGCAGGAGATTGCGCCGAGCGCGATCAACGCCGACGACGAAGAAGCGCTGGTGAATTACATCCTGCGTTTTATCAATAGCCAGTACAACTACAACTTGTTGAATGACAAGCAATTACATGCGGATCTGCTGACCCATATCAAAACGATGATCACCCGGGTGCGCTACCAGATCATGCTGCCGAATCCGCTGCTGGAAAACATCAAACAGCATTATCCAATGGCGTGGGACATGACGCTGGCGGCCGTCTCCAGTTGGGGGAAATACACGCCCTATAGCATCAGCGAAAATGAGATCGGTTTTTTGGTGCTGCATATTGGCGTAGGGCTTGAACGTAGTTACAACATTGGTTACCAGCGGCAGCCGAAGGTTCTGCTGGTCTGCGATGCGGGTAACGCGATGGTGCGGATGATTGAAGCGGTACTGGCACGCAAATATCCGCAGATTGAAATTGTCCGTACGCTGACGCTGCGCGACTACGAGCAGCGCGAAAGCATCGCCGAGGATTTTGTGATTGCCACCGCGCGGGTCGGTGAAAAAGACAAACCGGTCGTGCAGATTGCGCCGTTTCCCACCGACTATCAACTGGAGCAGATCGGCAAGCTGGTGTTGGTCGACCGTACCCGTCCGTGGATGTTGAACAAATACTTCGACGCCGCCCATTTCCGCATTATTGACGGTGAGATGGAAAGGCAGACGCTGTTTAAAACGCTGTGCGATCAGTTGCACCGTGAAGGCTTTGTCGATGCCGAATTTCTTGATTCGGTGGTCGAGCGTGAAGCCATTGTCAGTACCATGCTCGGCGACAGCATCGCGCTGCCCCACGCCCTCGGATTGCTGGCGAAAAAAACGGTGGTCTATACGGTGCTGGCGCCGCAGGGTATTGCCTGGGGAGATGAAACCGCGCACGTCATCTTTTTACTCGCCATCAGCAAAAGTGAATACGAAGAAGCGATGGCGATCTACGATATTTTCGTGACCTTCCTGCGCGAGCGCGCCATGACGCGCCTGTGCGCCTGCCAGAATTTCGCCGACTTTAAAGCGGTGGCGATGGAGTGCGTGAGCCGTTTTTGAGAGGTGTTTGTCCGCTGTTTCAGTATGTTGCGCAAATAAACAAGCCTGTTAACGCAGGTGATGCACAACCTGATTGCTGCTGCCGCGCCAGATAAGCGCCGGGTCTTTCAGATCCTGCACAAATTTGCCATCAACCAGCACGTTAATCAGATCCACTACCTGCATTTGCGCGGCGTTGAGCTCATCGAGCTTGTAGCCGGTCCACACCCAGATATCTTTTCCCGGACATTCAGCACGAATGCGCTGCACCAGTTTCAGGATATCCGGTACGTTTTGAGGATGCAGCGGATCGCCGCCGGAAAGCGAAATTCCCTGACGGTGAATACGCGTGTCGTTCAGATCGTTAACGATCTGGTCTTCCATCTCCTTGGTAAACGGTTTACCGGAATTCAGCCGCCAGGTGCTTTTGTTGTAGCAGCCGGGGCACTCGTGCACACAACCTGAAACAAACAATGTGCAACGGGTACCGGGGCCGTTGACGATGTCGACAGGGTAGTACTGGTGATAATTCATCTTCACTTCTCAATTGACGCCATTACTGCGTTGGCCGCGCTCGCTCACCCGGGTCACTTACGACTGTAAGCTCCCCGGGATTCACTGACTTTCCGCCTTGTCCTGACGCCAGTTGCTTTGCGAAAAGCGTCGCTCTGCCGGGCAATAATACTGCCTGCTTAACCGATCTGCCCGTTACCTAAATGCTTAACGCGGCGCTTCACTTCTTCCTGCTTACCGGCGTTAAACGGACGTGCGTCCGGACTGCCCAGGTAGCCGCAGACGCGGCGGGTGACGGAGACGCGGGCGGCGTCGTGGTTACCGCATTTCGGGCAGGTAAAGCCTTTGCTGGTACACTCGAACTCACCGGTAAAGCCGCATTCATAGCACTCGTCGATCGGCGTGTTGGTACCGTAGTACGGCACGTGCTGATAGCTGTAATCCCACACGTCTTCCAGCGCTTTCAGGTTGTGCTGAATGTTCGGGTACTCGCCATAGCAAATGAAGCCACCGCTCGCCAGCGGCGGGTAAGGCGCTTCGAAGTCGATCTTGTCGTACGGGTTCACCTTCTTCTCCACGTCGAGGTGGAAGCTGTTGGTGTAATAGCCTTTATCGGTTACGCCCGGCACCACGCCAAACTCGGCGGTATCCAGACGGCAGAAGCGGTCGCAGAGGTTTTCACTCGGCGTGCTGTACAGGCTAAAGCCGTAGCCGGTTTCGTCTTTCCACTGATCAACCGCCTGGCGCAGACGTTCGACAATCGCGATGCCTTTGGCGCGCAGTGTGTCGTTGTCGTACATGTGCTCGCTGCCGAACAGGGCGTTGATGGTTTCATGAATACCGATATACCCCAGCGAAATCGACGCGCGACCATTTTTGAAGATCTCTGCGACATCGTCGTCGGCTTTCAGACGCACACCACAGGCGCCTTCCATATACAGAATGGGCGCCACGCGCGCTTTCACGCCTTCCAGACGGGCGATACGGGTCATCAGCGCTTTACGCGCCAGCACCAGACGGTCATCCAGCAGTTTCCAGAACGTCGCTTCGTCGCCTTTCGCTTCCAGCGCGATGCGCGGCAGGTTCAGGCTGATTACGCCCAGGTTGTTGCGCCCATCGTGTACCTGTTCGCCGTTCTCGTTTTCCCAGACGCCGAGGAAGCTGCGGCAGCCCATCGGCGTTTTGAACGAACCGGTCACTTTCACGACCTGATCGTAATTCAGGATATCCGGGTACATGCGCTTACTCGCGCACTCCAGCGCCAACTGCTTAATGTCGTAGTTCGGATCGCCAAACTTGTGGTTCAGGCCGTCGCGAATGGCAAACACCAGTTTCGGGAACACGGCAGTCTTGCGGTTTTTGCCGAGACCCGCGATGCGGTTGCGCAGAATCGACTGCTGAATCAGTCGCGATTCCCAACTGGTGCCCAGCCCAAAGCCAAAGGTCACGAACGGCGTCTGACCGTTAGCGGTGTGCAGCGTGTTTACTTCGTATTCCAGAGACTGGAATGCGTCGTAGCACTCTTTTTCGGTACGCGAATGCGCGTAGCCGTCGGCATCCGGAATCTGCCACTCATCGGCAGTTTTACGGTGCTTATTGAAGCTGGCGGTGACAAACGGCGCCAGCACTTCATCAATACGGTTAATGGTCGTGCCGCCGTAAATATGGCTGGCGACCTGAGCGATAATTTGCGCGGTCACCGCCGTGGCGGTGGAGATGGACTTCGGCGGTTCGATCTCCGCGTTCCCCATTTTGAAGCCCTGAGTCAGCATGCCTTTCAGGTCGATCAGCATACAGTTGAACATCGGGAAGAACGGCGAGTAGTCCAGATCGTGGTAGTGGATATCACCCCGCTCGTGCGCCTGCACGACATCTCGCGGCAGCAGGTGCTGACGGGCGTAGTGTTTCGCCACGATACCGGCCAGCAGATCGCGCTGGGTCGGGATCACTTTGCTGTCTTTGTTGGCGTTTTCGTTAAGCAGCGCGGAGTTGGTTTGCTCCACCAGGCCGCGAATTTCCTGGTTCAGGCGGCCGCGCTTCTCGCGCTGGATATCGCGATCGTGGCGATACTCAATGTAGGCGCGCGCCAGCTGCTTATACGGACCGGACATCAGCTGGTTTTCAACCGCAGTCTGGATCTCATTGATATCGACCTGGCTACGCTCATTCATCTGGCTGCTAACGACTTCTGCGACGGTGGCGCAGTAATCTGCGTCATCGACTCCCGCTGCTTTAGCTGCACGCAGAATGGCTTCTTTGATGCGCTCTGATTTAAACGGCACTTTACAGCCATCTCGTTTCATCACATGCGGTGTCATGATCACTCCATATTTATAAGAACAGGTTATCCACAGAGGCTGGGGAAGCCGTGTTGGGCTTATTCATCTCTTTATCCAATGACTTCCCGCAATCCAGACCCATGTTATCCACAATTTTGCCCTCAGGCGGTGTTTTGTCGTTGTAGCAATTGTAGTCGATTAATACAACATGTTGGGTCGGCGTGCATTTTAAATTCTATATGTAGTGATTTGCATCAAAAGTGTTTGAACTTTTCTTGATGTAGCGCAAAGTAAAAACCAGAGCGTACAGATGACGGGCACTACGCGGTTTGTAAATTATTGCGAGAAAAATCTGATTAATTATTCAACGAAAACAGGAAGGTAAGGCGGGAGGCACATTCAGCCCGGGAATCCTTTCGCCGGGCAGGACAGAGGTATGGATTTACTTCCGCAACCACCAGACTGCTTCAAACGGGCGTAGCGTCATGGTTGTCGGCTGCGGCGAGACTTCCTCGTAGTTATGCATCAGGCATTGCCACTTACCGTGCCAGCGTTCTGGCTGCCAGGGCTGGCATTCACCGCTCAGGTTGGCGATCGCCAACAGCGTCTGGCCCTGCCATTCACGACGATAGCACCAGAGATGCGGGCTGTCGGGCAGCAGATCCTGATAGTCGCCCCAGGTCAATACTGGCTCTGCTTTACGCAGCGCGATCAGCCGCTGGTAGGTGTAGAACACAGAATTCGGATCGCCCACTGCCGCCGCCACGTTGATGTCGGCGTAATTATCGCAGGGCGCAATCCACGGTTCGCCGGTGGTAAACCCGGCATTTGGGCTATCGTCCCACTGCATCGGCGTGCGGCTGTTGTCGCGGGATTTACTCGCCAGGATCGCCAATAACTCATCCGCTTCGCGCCCTTGCGCGCGCAGCGCTGCAAACATATTGTGACTTTCCACATCGCGGTAGTCGATGATCTGCGAGAAGTGCGGATTGGTCATGCCTATCTCCTCGCCCTGGTAAATGTACGGCGTGCCCTGCATGCCGTGCAGTACCATCGCGAGCATTTTCGCCGCCGGAACGCGGTATTCGCCTTCATCGCCAAAACGCGAAACGATGCGCGGCTGATCGTGGTTACACCAGAACAGCGCGTTCCATGCCACGTTGTGCATTCCCTGCTGCCAGTGGCGGAACAGGGCTTTTAGCGCCACCATGTCCGGCTTCGCCAGCGTCCATTTTTCGCCGCCGGGATAATCCACCTTCAGATGATGAAAGTTAAAGGTCATCGACAGTTCGCTGCCGCTGAGTGACGCGTAGCGCTGGCAGTGTTCCAGGGTGGTGGAGGACATCTCGCCGACGGTCATCAGACCGCGCGGGGTGAACACGTCGCGGTTCATCTCATGCAGAAATTCATGGGCGCGCGGACCGTCAGTGTAGAAACGTCGACCGTCTCCGTCCAGGTCGTCAGGAAAGCGCGGGTCTTTGGAGATCAGGTTAACGACGTCCAGACGCAGGCCGTCTACGCCGCGATCCGCCCAGAACTCGCACACCTTTTTCAGTTCGGCGCGCACCGCCGGGTTCTCCCAGTTCAGGTCCGCCTGTTCCGGCGCGAACAGGTGCAGGTAATACTGTTCACTTTGCGCGTGCCAGCGCCAGGCGTTGCCGCCAAATTTGGAGCGCCAGTTATTCGGAGGCGCGTCAGGCGAGCCGTCGCGCCAGAGATAAAATTCGCGATACGGACTGTTTTTGTCCTGTGCGGCGTTAAACCACGGGTGCTGGGTGGAAGTATGGTTAAACACCATATCGAGGATGATACGGATGCCGCGCGCTTTGGCCTGGGCCACCAGTTCGTCGAAATCGTCAAGCGTGCCATAGGCCGGATCGATGGCGGTATAGTTGGCAACGTCGTAGCCATTATCTACCTGTGGGGAGATATAGAACGGCGTCAGCCAGAGGGCATCCACGCCCAGCTTTTGCAGGTAGTCGAGACGTCGGGTCACGCCGCGCAAATCGCCGGTGCCGCTTCCGGTGGTATCCTGAAAACTCTTTGGATAGATCTGGTAGATCACGCCGTTTTGCCACCAATGGGGAAGGGTAGTCATAGCAAATTCCTGGTTATGCGAGGGGGCGCAACTGCGCCCCAAATGAAGTCAGACAATCTGTAAGGTGCCCTGACGGTGTTTACGCTGATACACAAACGAAGTCAGCACCATCGGAATAACAATCGCGATCGCCATAGCGGCGGCGTACACCTGCCAGTAGGTGGGCTGAATCGAGAGAATGCCCGGCAGGCCGCCGACGCCAATCCCGTTTGCCATCACGCCGTTCAGGCCGCACAGCAGACCGGCAAGCCCGGAGCCAATCATTGCGCAGAGCATCGGGAAGCGGTATTTCAGGTTGATGCCGTACATCGCCGGTTCCGTAACGCCCAGGTAGGCGGAAATGGCGGCGGGCACGGAGATTTCGCGTTCGTTATGTTTACGGCTGGAAATAATAATTCCTACCACGGCGGACGCCTGGGCGATGTTAGACAGCGCGATCAGCGGCCAGACCGGCGTGCCGTTCATGCTCTGGATCATCTGCATATCGATGGCGAGCGTTGTCTGGTGTACTCCGGTGATCACCAGCGGGGCGTACAGGAAGCCAAACAGGGCGGCGCCAATGGGGGCGAAGCTGCCGGTCATCAGATGGCGCACCGCGAACGCGACGCCGTCGCCGATCATCCGACCAAACGGACCGATCAGCGCGTGGGCGAGGAAGACCGCGAGGATTAACGAACAAACCGGTACGATCACCAGGTACAGGTAGTCCGGCACGATGCGCTTCAGGCGCGTTTCAATAAAACCGAGCGTCAGACCCGCCAGCAGTGCCGGGATTACCTGCGCCTGGTAACCAACTTTAGCGATGCTGAACAGGCCAAAGTCCCAGACTTCCGGCAATTGTTGCCCGAGGAGATACGCGTTCATTAGCTGCGGTGAAACCAGCGTGACGCCCAACACAATACCCAGGATCGGCGTGCCGCCCATTTTTTTGACCGCCGACCAGCAGATCCCGACCGGCAGGTAGAAGAAAATCGCTTCGCCAATCAGCCATAAAAAGTCATAGACGGTTTTCAGTGCCGGATACATCTGCGCCAGCGTCTGGCCGTTGCTCATCGGCACATCGCCAATCACGTTGCGAAAGCCAAGGATTAAGCCGCCGCTGATCAGCGCCGGCAGTAGCGGGAAGAAGATTTCGGCGAAATGGGAGATCAACTGCTCATGCCATTTCATATTCTGGCGCGCGGCTTTTTTCGCCTGCTCTTTGTCGGCGTGGGCCTGGCCGGTGGTGGCCAGCAGCGCCTTATAGTAATCACCGACATTGGTGCCAATCACTACCTGAAATTGTCCGGCGTTGGTGAAGCAGCCTTTGACCATCGGCAGTTGTTCGATCTCTTTCGGACGGGCAATGGCTGGTTGATTCAGTACAAAGCGCAGACGTGTCAGGCAGTGGCTCACCGTCGCGATGTTTTCCCGCCCGCCAACCAGCGCAATAAGCTGGTCGATATCCGTTTGTTTGATTTTACTCATCATGAAGCCTCATGGCGATGACTGTGAAAATGGGTGTTGCTGGACTGGCGACAGAATATATCCGCGATGAATATTTAAAAATGGGAACGTTCCCGAAACGCAGCGAAGATCACAAATTCGCGTACAGAAAGCGGTCAGTTGCGGATCAGGAAAGCATGGAAGGAATGACGATCTGGCGCAGTTCGCCGCGCCCGGTGATCTGATCGATCAGTTGGGAAGCCGCCTGGCGTCCGGCTTCGGCGTAGCCCGGATCGACGGTGACGATCTCGGGATGGAGGAATTTCATCAACGGCGTATTGCCAACGCTCGCCAGTTGCAGCGCGTCGATCCGCTGTTCCTGCAAATATTTGCTGGCCCCGAGGGCGAGGGTGTCAGTGGCGCAGACCAGCGCCGTGGTTTCTGGCGTGATCACGCTGGCGGCATGATCGTAACCTTGCTTCATTGCCAGACCCGGCAGCGCGGCGACGGGATGCAGCTTGCGCTGTTTGCAAAACGCCAGGTACGCCTCATGGCGGCGCTTACCGGTGGTGACGTCGCTGTGGGGGACGCCGAGAAAACTGATGTTGCGGTGACCCTGATCGTACAGGCGCTGCATCAACATTTTTATCGCCCCTTCGTCGTCATAACAGACGGAAGCAAAGCCCTGTGCGTCGCGCGCCAGCAGCACCAGCGAAGCCTGCCACGGCGCAATCATCGCGTCGGTAATGCCGGTAAAGCCAAATAACACGACGCCGTCAATATTGCGGCGCTTCAGCATGCCGAGGTGTTCTTCTACTTTCGCTGTGGAGAACTGGCTTTCCATCATAATGGGATCGTAGCCCTGTTCATAAAACACGGGCAGCATGGTCTGAACGGCAAGATTCTCGGACAGCGAGTCAAGGCGGGTGACCATAATGGCAACCACTTTGTCACTCTGACCACGCATGGCGCGCGCAGAGCGGGAGGGGGAAAAGCCGTGCTGATTCATTACCGCTTCCACGCGTTCGCGGGTGCGCTCGCTCACGCCGCTTTCGTTATTGAGTACGCGCGAAACCGTGGATTTTCCCACGCCGCTCAGACGGGCGATGTCTTTGATAGTCAGCCGATTTTGCATCCCGTTTTCCCATAGCAGGCATCAAGAAGAGGTAAAGAGGATAACTTTACGCATTTGAACCGCAATGAGCAAAGTCTGGTTTATCATTGGTTTAATCACAGGGTGTTATTATATCGCCATAATAGCCACAAAGAGTATGATCTGCGGCTTATAATCTGCGTCTTAAATTATTCACTTACCGGAGGCTTTATGGATCCCGATCCCACCCCTCTCCCGCGATGGAGAAACACTTTTTTCCGGTAAGCCTGCCTTTCGCTGTCTTACCGGCGACGTAAGACAGTGACGCGTTAACGTCCCTGTTAAGAAAATAAATTGCCTGTCAGGTAAGGCTTTGCCACGCCTGAACGCTTTTTCTGCGCCTTTCTGCTTTTGGCGCGGAGGGACTGCCTATGTTTAAAAATATCACTCGCCAGCTTTTTGCCCGGCTCAGCCGCCATTTGCCCGATCGCCTGGTGCATCGCGATCCGTTACCGAACGCGCAGACGCTTGCCAGTACGCCGATCCCGTCATCACTCAGCGAACACTGCCTGAAAGTGGCCGTCATGGATGACGCGACGTTGTGGAAAACTTTCGGCGCCCACCCGGAAGGGTTGACGCCGACGGAAGTGGATGCGGCGCGTGAAAAGCACGGCGACAACCAGTTACCCGCCCAGCAGCCATCGCCGTGGTGGGTACATCTGTGGGTCTGCTACCGCAATCCATTTAATATTCTGTTAACCATTCTGGGGGCCATCTCTTACGCCACGGAGGATCTGTTTGCGGCGGGAGTGATCGCGCTGATGGTGGCGATCTCCACACTGCTGAATTTCGTTCAGGAAGCACGCTCGACCAAAGCGGCGGATGCGCTAAAAGCGATGGTCAGCAATACCGCGACGGTGTTGCGGGTGATCAATGAAAAAGGCGAGAACGGCTGGATCGACGTCCCTATTGATCAACTGGTGCCTGGCGATATCGTAAAACTGGCGGCGGGAGACATGATCCCGGCTGATCTGCGGGTGCTTCAGGCGCGCGATCTGTTTGTCGCCCAGGCGTCGTTAACCGGCGAGTCGCTGCCGGTGGAAAAAGTGGCTAACACCCGCGAGCCGGCGCATAACAACCCGCTTGAGTGCGATACCCTGTGCTTTATGGGGACCAACGTCGTGAGCGGTACGGCGCAGGCCCTTGTGATTGCCACGGGAGCCAACACCTGGTTTGGGCAACTGGCAGGCCGCGTCAGCGAACAGGAAAGCGAACAGAACGCCTTTCAGAAAGGCATCAGCCGCGTCAGTATGTTGTTGATTCGCTTTATGCTGGTGATGGCGCCCATCGTGCTGGTGATCAACGGCTATACCAAAGGCGACTGGTGGGAAGCGGCGCTGTTCGCCCTCTCGGTGGCCGTCGGACTGACGCCGGAAATGCTGCCGATGATCGTCACTTCCACACTGGCGCGCGGCGCGGTGAAACTGTCGAAGCAAAAGGTGATTGTGAAGCATCTCGACGCCATTCAGAACTTTGGCGCGATGGATATTCTTTGCACCGACAAAACCGGTACGCTGACCCAGGACAAAATTGTTCTGGAAAACCACACTGACATTTCCGGCAAACCCAGCGATCGCGTTCTGCACGTGGCATGGCTGAACAGCCATTATCAGACGGGGTTGAAAAATCTGCTTGATACCGCCGTGCTGGAGGGCGTGGATGAAGCCTCCGCGCGCGAACTTGCGACCCGCTGGCAGAAAATTGATGAGATCCCGTTTGATTTCGAACGTCGCCGCATGTCGGTGGTGGTCGCTGAACATGCGGAGGTGCATCAGCTGGTGTGCAAAGGCGCGCTGCAGGAAATCCTCAACGTCAGCACGCATGTGCGCCATAACGGAGAAATCGTGCCGCTGGATGACAACATGCTGCGCCGCGTGAAGCGCGTCACCGATACCCTGAATCGTCAGGGGCTGCGCGTGGTGGCGGTGGCTACCCGCTATCTGCCTGCGCGAGAAGGCGATTACCAGCGTATCGACGAATCCGATCTGATCCTTGAAGGGTACATCGCCTTCCTCGATCCGCCGAAAGAGACGACGGCGCCTGCGTTAAAGGCGCTGAAGGCCAGCGGTATCACGGTGAAAATTCTGACCGGCGACAGCGAGTTGGTCGCGGCAAAAGTGTGCCATGACGTCGGACTGGACGCGGGTGAAGTGGTTGTTGGCAGCGATATCGAAAGCCTGAGCGACGACGAGCTGGCGACGCTGGCGCAGCGTACCACGCTGTTTGCCCGTCTGACGCCGATGCATAAAGAACGCATTGTCACGCTGCTTAAGCGCGAAGGGCACGTCGTGGGCTTTATGGGCGACGGTATTAATGACGCCCCGGCGTTGCGTGCGGCGGATATCGGTATTTCCGTCGATGGCGCCGTGGACATTGCCCGGGAAGCCGCCGACATTATCCTGCTGGAAAAGAGCCTGATGGTGCTGGAAGAAGGGGTGATCGAAGGTCGTCGCACTTTCTCGAATATGCTGAAGTACATTAAGATGACCGCCAGCTCCAACTTCGGTAACGTCTTCAGCGTGCTGGTGGCGAGCGCCTTTTTACCGTTCCTGCCCATGCTGCCGCTGCACTTACTGATTCAGAATCTGCTGTACGATGTATCGCAGGTGGCGATCCCGTTTGATAACGTGGACGATGAGCAGATCCAGAAGCCGCAGCGCTGGAATCCGACAGATCTGGGGCGTTTTATGATCTTCTTTGGTCCGATTAGCTCGATCTTCGACATTATCACGTTCTGCGTGATGTGGTGGGTCTTCCACGCGAACGTGCCGGAGGCGCAAACCTTGTTCCAGTCCGGCTGGTTTGTAGTGGGGCTACTGTCGCAAACGCTGATTGTGCATATGATTCGTACCCGCCGCGTGCCGTTCATTCAGAGTCGCGCCGCGTGGCCGCTGCTGTTGATGACGCTGGTGGTGATGATGGTGGGCATTGCGCTACCGTTCTCGCCGCTGGCCGGGTATCTGCAATTGCAGGCGCTGCCGCTGAGCTACTTCCCGTGGCTGGTCGGTATTCTGGTAGGCTATATGACGTTAACGCAGTTGGTGAAAGGCTTCTATAGTCGCCGCTACGGTTGGCAGTAATGCGCAGTGGGTCGCTTATGAGCCGGTCGGGCAAAGCGAAACCGCCCTCCGGTGTCTGCGGTAAAAAGCCGGACGAGCATGACCCCGTCCGGCAGTCGGCTTAGTGCTTCAGCACCCACGCTTCTTTCCAGTGTGCGCCAACGCCTGGCTCAAACTGGTTAGCGCCTGGAGCGTACTGGACGCAGTAGCCGCTGTACGGGAAAGGCTTACATTCGTAGGTCTTACCGTCTTTCGGTTGCAGCACCACGGTACCGGCTTTGTAAGACGCGATACTGTCCGGGAAGGTAAAGTCGTGGTGACCGGCGTTGTCGGTCGCCGCGTCGCTTTCCAGCATCAGGTTCAACACGTCCTGAGCAAACAGCGTGCCGTCTTTGTTGGTCGCATAGTATTTCAGCATATGGTGACCAGCAGTCACGTCAGTCAGGGTCATGGTGACGTCCTGGTTGGCGTTGTTCATGTCCTGCTTCAGATAGCCTTTTTCCGCGCCGTGATGATTCATCACGTGGGCTTCAAAATTCACATCGCCGTGCGTATTCACGTGGAAAGTCACGGTGGCATTGCCGTGCGCAATCTTGCTGTACTGCAGATCGGTAACGGCGATGGTTTCGTTCACTTGCGCTTTTTGCTCTTCATAAGAGATGGCGACAGACTGCAGCGCGCTGCCTTCTCTTACGAACACGCTATTCGCGCCATGTACCGGGCCAATCTCACCCCCTTCGTCTTTCACGCCTACGCGCACATCGCTGTGGGTGCTATTGATCAATTGCGCCATATCGAAGGCCCACTGGTTCGCATCGCCCTGAGCAGCGGAGGCAATGGTCATTTCAGTGCGCATTGAGGTTACTTCACCATTGGCGTCAAAGAAGCGGGCAATGACTTTATCGCCTGCGTTCAGGTTATTACCGGCAATCTGACCGCTGAGGGTTTTGCTCCATTCGGAAACCACGCCCGGGGTTTCATCCGGAGTCACGTTGCCGCTGTTACCGAAATCCACGTCAATGGCCTGATAGAAGCTATTTGTCGTATCTGCAATTTCCCACACGCCGTAAATAACCTGATAACCGGTACGTTCAGGAACATTACAGTTCATTGACTGCGTGACCGCCGGCGCCTGGCCATTTCCATTAATGGTACAGAACGGCGTTAAATCAAATTGATCGCGGGTCAGCGGCTTATTTGGATCCCAGTTTTGTTTGGTGATGTAATAACGCCAGTTCGTGGTTTTATGCGGCGCAGTATGGTGCCATACAAACTGGTGTGGACCTGCTGTCATTGGGCTTTTGGTCCAGGCGTTCAGGCTCTGGCGATCCAGTTGAGAATACTGAGAAATACCGGCGCTGGCGAGCTGTCCGTCTGGCGGCATCGCGCCAGTCGGGAAGCCGGAGGTTTTTTCTACGCTCTGCGGTTCGTATTGAACGGAACCACAATCGACGTTTTGCCCCAGCTTGCACATATATGCGCGGCTGGCAGGGGATTCAATATAACCGTGTGCTAACGCTGAAGAAGCAACGGTCAATGTTGCTACCGCCAGCGCGATTTTGGAAAGTTTCATTATTAGTCCATTAGTGTATTAAAACAACGAGTGCGGCAGGAAGTGTATTAATGGACCGACGGTGATGTCATGAAATAGCGAGGATAAAAAAGGTCAAAATAAAAACCTATTTTATTTTTAAAAACATAAGGCAGCGTGTGCTGCCTTAAAAAAAGATAACCGGAATAGTTAGCGACGAACGGCAATCGCTTCGATTTCGATTTTTACGTCTTTCGGCAGACGCGCCACTTCCACGCAGGAGCGCGCCGGGAAGGTGGCGTTGTGCTCGGTGAAGAACGCTTCGTAGGTGGCGTTCACGGTCGCGAAGTCGTTCAGATCTTTGACAAACACGGTGGTTTTCACGATATCGCCCACTTTCAGGCCAGCCGCTTCGACGATGGCTTTAACGTTTTCCAGCGACTGACGCGCCTGAGCGGACACGTCTTCCGGTACGCTGCCGGTTTTTGGATCAACCGGGATCTGACCGGAAGTGATGATCATGCTGCCCAGATCTACGCCCTGAACATAAGGACCGATAGCCGCAGGTGCATTTTCCGTCGCGATAGTTTTGCTCATGATTTCTCCTGAATACAGCGGTAAAAGAAAGTTCCCGACAATTATAAGGAGCCGGGAATTTATAACCAACTCCAATTAGTTGGCCAGCACCACATAATGAGAAAACTCTTTTTCGCAGTATTTGCATTTGAGCGCAATGTCATCCGCGCGCTTTTTCACTGCAAAGCTGGAGGAAACCGGCTCCGCATGGCTGATGCAGTTGCTGTTCGGGCAAACCAGAACGCTTTCAATGCGATCCGGCAGGCTTGGACGCGATTTTCCTACTACCTCGTAATTGTCGATCCGGTTCACGGTGGCCTGCGGCGCATACAGTGACAGCTGGTTAACCTGCTCAGCGGTCAGGAAGGTGTTCTCAATTTTGATCAGATCTTTGCGGCCCATTTCGCCGGAAGGGAGGTTGAGGCCGATGGTGATGCGCTGGTCGGTTTCGGTCAGCTTGAACAGGGTCAGCAGCTTAAAGCCTACCTGGGCGGGAATATGATCGATCACGGTGCCGCATTTGATCGCTTCAACCTGTAATTTATTGTCGTGTGTCATCGTTTATTCTCCCTTACAGTGCCAGATCGCGGGTCAGAACCAATGCCAGTAACGCCTGGCGGGCAAAAATACCGTTACCCGCCTGCTGGAAGTACCAGGCGTGCGGGGTTTTATCGACGTCGGTGGCGATTTCATCAATGCGCGGCAGCGGATGCAGCACCTTCATGTTTTCACGCGCGCCCGCCAGATCGCTGGCGCGCAGAACAAACTGCGCTTTCACGTTGGCGTATTCCGACGGGTCGAGACGCTCTTTCTGTACGCGGGTCATGTACAGAATGTCCACCTCCGCCATGACTTCCTCAATCGAGGCGTGCAGGCTCCAGGCGATACCCTTTTCGTCGAGCATATCGAGAATGTACTGCGGCATCGCCAGCGCGTCCGGGGCGATAAAGTAGAAACGGTTGCCGTCGAACTTCGCCAGCGCCTGGGTCAGCGAGTGGACGGTACGGCCATATTTCAGGTCGCCGACCATCGCGACGTGTAGGTTATCCAGACGACCCTGGGTTTCCTGGATGGTAAACAGATCCAGCAGCGTTTGGGTCGGATGTTGGTTTGAACCGTCGCCAGCGTTCAGGACCGGCACCTGGCCGGAAAACTCGGTCGCCAGACGCGCGGCGCCTTCCTGCGGATGGCGCATCACGATAGCGTCCACATAGGTGCTGATCACCGAAATGGTGTCTGCCAGCGTCTCGCCTTTCTTACCCAGCGACGTGTTCGCGCTGTCGGAAAAGCCCACCACACTTGCGCCCAGGCGGTGCATCGACGTTTCAAACGACAGGCGGGTACGCGTGGAAGCCTCGAAGAAACAGCTGGCGATGACCTTATGCTTTAGCAGCTCCGGCTGTGGATTCGCTTTTAATTTTGCTGCCGTCGCCAGCACCAGATTGAGGTCATCGCGGCTGAGGTCGTTTATGGAAATGATGTGTTTTTGATACAACGGATTAGCCATGTTTATCTCCTGACGCCTGGGCAAAAAAAAGCCCCTCATTTGAGGGGCTGTGAATAGGTGAGCAACGGAAAGAAAAACGGCAGGCCAGCGTCTGTTTTCAGACGCGGTAAGACAGAATGTCGTACACACTGAACCATGCTTCCTCCCGGCAAATTGTCCGCGATTATACTCAGCTCCGTTTACGGATCAAGCAAAAAAATGCTCATTTTATTCAAAGCAAACGGTTTTAATGAATACTAATTCATTTTGAGTAAGTAATTAATCTGCTTGTGGACAAGGCCGGTGCGCTGCACGACCCGGGGGGCCACCCAGACAATACTGCTGCCAGCGATAACCCCGAGGATCTCCGGCAGGGCGTGGTAATCGAGGATTCTGGCGACCGCGCGGCCATATCCGGCAACGGTATGGATAAGGATAAATTCGCTGTTGTGCTCCACGCTGACCACCATTTCAGCAATCGAACGGGCGGCATCCGGCGCAGGGCGCAGTTGCGGATTCACGGAATAAATTTTTTGACCCTTTGTATTTCGTATTTTTATGACGCCAAGCATTTTCAGCAGGCGCGACACCGTCGACTGACTGATGCTTTCAAACCCGTGGTCCTGCAGGTCGCGGCGTATCTCCTCCTGCGACAGGTAACTTTTTTCGGTAATCAGGCGCTGACAGACCGCCAGTTGCTGCTGCTCTTTGGCGGAGTAATCATCGTAATCCTTCATAAATGCACCTTATCTTTATTATTCGAACGCTACAGCATGGCGCCCACGCTCAGTACGGCCATGTTGAGCACCGTCAGGATCAGCAACAGCGGCGCCACCCATTTCAGATACCGCACGTAGGGAACGCGGGCGATCGCCAGGCCGCCCATCACCACTGCCGAGGTCGGGGTGATCAGGTTGACGATCCCCGACGCCGACTGGTACGCCGTAACAACCAGATCCCGCTGCACATGGGCAAAATCGGCCAGCGGAGCCATGATCGGCATCGTCAGTACCGCCAGTCCGGATGATGAAGGGACCAGGAAGGAGAGCAGAACTTCCAGCCAGTAGGTGACGTTGATGAAAATCGTGGTGGATAGACCGGAGACCAGATTCTCGGCGCTGTGCAAAATGGTATGAGTAATCATGCCGCTATCCATGACGACCACAATGCCGCGCGCGATGCCGATAATCAACGCCACGCCGAGCAGATCGCGCGCGCCGTCGATAAAGGTGCTGGTAAACGCTTCTTCTCCCATGCGGGCGATTACGCCCACCACGATCGCCGCCGCCAGAAAGACGCCAGAGATTTCGGCCATCCACCAGCCGCGCACCGCCACGCCGTAGATCATAATGGCGAAAGAGGCGGCGAAGATCAGCAGAATCCATTTGCGGGTGGCGGTGAAGGCCAGCAGGGTATCGGAACGGTTGCCGAGGAAGTGGGCGCGGTTTTCCGCCATTTTATCCGCCACGATCGACAGTTCAGGGTTGCTGCGTACCTTACGCGCGTAACGCATAACCCAGACCACGCAGATGAGATAGCCGACGAGCAGCAGAATGACGCGCAGCAGCATTCCCTGGGTGAACGGGATCCCGGCGGCATTGGCGGCAATGACCGTGGCGAACGGGTTAATGGTCGAGCCCAACGTGCCGATGCCTGCGCCGAGCAACACGGTGGCGGCGGCAACCAGCGGATCAAAACGCGCCGCCATCATCACCGGTACCAGTAGCGTGTAGAAAGGGAGCGACTCTTCCGCCATCCCGTAAATCGTGCCTCCCGCGGCAAACAGCGCCATCAGGATGGGGATCATCCATTCCTCTTTGCCGTTAAGTCTGACCGTCACCCGCTCAATGCCCGCGTCGATAGCGCCGGTTTTGTTCACCACGCCGAGGAAGCCGCCGATGATCAGAACAAACAGCGCCACGTCAATTGCGCCTGCGGTGTAGGTTTCGTGATTGTACAAACCGTCAATGGGCGCCAGCAGCACAGCGGTAATGCCCTGCGGATGCGCCTCGGTGGGAGCATAGGTTCCCGCCACCGGAACCTCTTTGCCAAGCGTGGCGTTCATCGCCATCTGGTATTTGCCCGCCGGGACAATCCAGGTCATGACGGCGACCAGCGCGATAAGAATAAACAGGATGGTGTACGCGGTGGGAAACTTGAATTTACCCATGATTTTCTCTCCGGATATCACGGGCAGCCGCCGTCGTAGCGACCGCTGCCCGCAAGGGTTAGTCGCCGAGGGTCGCTACCATCACCGCTTTGATGGTGTGCATGCGGTTTTCCGCTTCGTCGAACACGATGGCGTGGTCGGACTCAAACACCTCGTCGGTCACTTCCAGCCCCTTCAGACCGTAAGCCGCTTCGATTTCGCGTCCTACTTTGGTGTGCTCGTTATGAAAGGCGGGCAGGCAGTGCATGAACTTGACGTTTGGGTTGCCGGTCGCGTTAATCACCTGCTGATTCACCTGGTAAGGGGTCATCAGACTGACGCGTTCCGCCCACGCTTCTTTTGGTTCGCCCATTGACACCCAGACGTCGGTATAGAGGAAATCGACGTCATAGACGCCTGCTTCCACATCCTCTGTCAGGGTGATGCGCGCGCCGGTGGTGCTGGCGATAGCGCGGCATTCGGCGACCAGCGCCTCGTCGGGCCAGAATGATTTCGGCGCCACCAGCCGGATGTCCATACCCATTTTCGCCGCGCCGACCATCAGCGAATTGCCCATGTTGTTGCGCGCATCGCCCAGATAGGCAAAGCGCAGTTCCGGCAGCGTTTTTCCTGGCGCATGCTCCAGCATGGTCATCAGATCCGCGAGGATCTGTGTGGGATGAAACGCGTCGGTCAGGCCGTTCCATACCGGTACACCGGCGTATTGCCCTAACTCCTCGACGATTTGCTGACCGAAGCCGCGATATTCAATGCCGTCATACATCCGTCCCAGTACCCGGGCGGTGTCTTTCATCGACTCTTTATGACCAATTTGCGATCCGCTCGGACCGAGATAGGTCACCTGCGCGCCCTGGTCGAAGGCTGCAACCTCAAAGGCACAGCGGGTGCGGGTGGAGGTTTTTTCAAAAATCAGCGCGATGTTTTTACCGCTCAGTTTTTGCACCTCACGCCCGGCTTTTTTGGCCGCTTTCAGTTCGATTGCCAGATCGATCAGCGACTGAATTTCCGCCGGAGTAAAGTCGAGAAGTTTCAGAAAGTTACGTTTTTTCAGTGAAATAGCCATGTATCTGTCCTTAAATCGTGTAGGCCTGACAAGCGCCGCGCCGTCAGACGATGTCAGCGTTTCGTTGCCGGATGACGGCGTTGCGTTATCCGGTCGACAAAGAGATGAATGAAATAAAAGGGATTACGCGTCGGCAGCTTCGCGTCGGATTAACGTGCCTTTATCGCCAGCGAGGATCGCCGGGCCATCGGTCAGCGAACCAATCCCGGCAATGCCATGGCAGCGGCTGACAAACTCTGCGCAGGCGGTGACTTTCGGCCCCATCGACCCCGCGTCAAACTGCATCTCGCTAAGCAATTCCGGAGTCACCTGCGCCAGCGGACGCTGCGTGGGTTTACCCCAGTCGAGATACACGGCGTCGGCGTCGGTCAGGATCAGCAGCGCGTCGGCGCAGATCTGGCTGGCGAGCAGGGCGGCGGAGAGATCTTTGTCGATCACCGCTTCAATGCCGTGGTAACCGTCCACTTTTTCAATGACCGGCACGCCGCCGCCGCCGTTGCAGATCACCAGATGATCGCGGGCAATCAGCGCCTGAATCGCATCGCTTTCCACAATGCGTCTGGGCTGTGGTGAAGGCACCACGCGGCGGAACGCGTTGCCGTCGGCTTTGAATACCCAGCCTTTTTCCGCCTCCAGCGCATCAGCCTGCGCCGCGTCATACACCGGACCGATGTATTTAGTCGGGTTGCGAAACGCCGGATCGTGCTCGTCCACTTCCACCTGGGTCAGCAGGACGCTGATTTCCCGCTGTGGTAACTGATTTTTCAGCGCCTGTTGCAGCATGTAGCCGATCATCCCCTGGCTCTCGGCGCCGAGGATGTCGAGAGGATAGGGGGTAACGCGGTCATAGGCGCTGTTCTGTAACGCCAGCAGACCAACCTGCGGGCCGTTGCCATGCACCAGCACCACCCGCCACTGCCGGGTGAGCTGCGCGATGGTGCTGGCCGCCAGTTCGATGTTTTTGCGCTGAATATCCGCTTCCAGCGGTTCGCCGCGCTTAAGCAGCGCGTTGCCGCCCAGCGCGACAACCAGAGTCGGTTTCTGTGTCATGGTCGATTCCTTAAATGCCGTCGCGTTCCAGTGGGCAGCTCATGCAGCGTGCGCCGCCGCGCCCGCGTCCCAGTTCGTCGCCGGGGATAGGCAGTACGGTGATCCCCGCTTTGTCGTATTTCTCGTTGGTCCAGATATTGCGCTCGTAGCCCACCACAACGCCGGGGCGCAGGGTGAGGACGTTATTGGCGTCGTTCCACTGTTCGCGCTCGGCCTCAAAAGCGTCGCCGCCGGTGGTGATTAAGCGGACCTGATCGATGCCGAGCGCTTTTTCAATGGCGTTTACCAGCGTGCGCTCCTCGGTACGCTTCAGCCCGCCGCGCCCGTCCGGGGTCAGGGTCCAGCACTTGACGTCCTGACGCACCACTTCCGGGTACACGGAAAACGTGTCGATATCGATATGGGTCATCACCGTGTCGAGATGCATACAGGAGCGGTGTTTAGGCAGCTCAACGGCAATCACCCGTTCGGCCTGACGATGGGTAAACAGCGCCTGAGCCAGAAATTCAATGCCCTGCGGCGTGGTGCGTTCGGACATGCCGATTAATACCGCGCCGCGTCCAATCACCAGTACATCTCCGCCTTCAAGCGTCGCGTGGTCGTAATTAATGTTTTCGTCGCCGAAATATTTAATAAATTCGCCGTCGGCAAATTGTGGATGCCAGCGATATATCGCACGCAAATTATTGGTTTCACGCTGACGGGCGGGTTTCGCCATCGGATTAATCGAAACGCCGTTATATATCCAGCATGAAGTGTCGCGAGTAAATAAGTGGTTAGGTAATGGCTTCATAATAAAGTCATTAATATCGTGAGTATCCACCACGATATTTTTAATGGATGCCGGAATTTCACCGTACGTGAGTCCGCCGCTTAAATGCCGCGCCAGTTCCCGGTGCGGCATATCCGCCAGCCACGCGCGAATGTCGGCGGCAAAGGTTGGGCCGAGTCGGTAATCGGAAATTTGCGTCTCCAGTAGCCAGCGTCTGGCGTCAGCGATATCCAGGGTTTGTGTTAATAAATCAGTCAGTAACAACACTTCGATGCCCTGTTGACGCAGGGTGTTGGCAAAAATGTCATGCTCCTCACCCGCACGTTCAACCGACAGCACGTCATCAAATAACAGCGCCTGACAGTTAGATGGCGTGAGGCGTTTCAGGCTGAGATTTGGGCGATGCAGCATTACGCTGCGCAGTTGACCGATTTCAGAACCGACATAATGTTTTTCCATTACGATACCTTCCACTCTGTTTCAGGAATAAAAAGGTGGTGGCTGCAAATAATCAGGTTATTCGCAGTCAGGACAGTGCAGATAATTTTCGTAAAGCATCATTAAATTAATTTCAGAGGGATTGTGTGATGGGATTCACATCAGGTGGGATATGTGTATTTTCTTAATTAATATATGACGGGGGTCTGAGAAATAACAAAAATAATAAGATCTAAAATGAATTACTACGCAATTATGCGGCGGCTTATGCGGCAGTGTTAATTATTTGTTGGGGGCGATATATAAATTATCTCCGCTAACCGATTGATTTGTAAGGGTTGCTAACAATTTACTGCATAAGTATGCGTAATGCTAATTATATTATTTAGGACCAAAATTAAATCATGCGATAATTATGAGAATGTTGCTCGTTAATGCAGGGAAAATGAAGTGTGATCGGCTGCTGATTTTTCCTGTAAAGAATTTAATAACAGCAGGTTAGGCAGCGTTAAGGAAACGCTGGTTTACCAGTTATGCAGAAAAAGCGCATAAATTACAATTAGCTGTTAACAGTCCATCAACAAGTCCGCCGATAAACATGCGCTGACGCAAAACTTCGTCAGACGGGGGTGGTGCTCCGCTAAAAATTCTCGTATAACAATTTAAAATGAAACGCTGTTTTAATTGTGAGGTATGAGATGATCGTCGGCAATATTCACCATCTGCAATCCTGGCTTCCTCAGGAGTTGCGCGAAGCCATTGAGCACATAAAAGCCCATGTCTCTGAAACAACAGAAAAGGGTAAGCACGATATTGACGGTAACCGACTGTTTTACTTGATTTCGGAAGACATGACCGAGCCGTTTGAAAAGCGTCGGGCGGAGTATCATGCGCGCTATCTGGACATCCAGATCGTTTTAAAAGGGCAGGAAGGGATGACCTTCAGCACGTTGCCAGCCGGAACGCCGGAAACGGACTGGCTGGCGGAAAAAGATATCGCCTTCTTACCGGAAGGTGAGCAGGAAAAGACAGTGATCCTCAATGAAGGCGACTTTGTCGTCTTTTATCCGGGAGAAGTCCACAAGCCGCTGTGCGCCGTCGGCGCACCGGCGCAGGTGCGTAAAGCGGTGGTTAAGCTGCTGGTAGCGTAATACGCCAGGGCCGGGCGGCGATTGCGCGCCCGGCCTCCGGCAACGGATTATTGCGATAACGTCGCGACCATTACCGCTTTGATGGTGTGCATCCGGTTTTCGGCCTGATCGAACACAATGCTGGCCGGAGACTCAAACACCTCGTCGGTCACTTCCATGCCGCCATGCAGCCCGTACTCTGCGGCCATTTTCTTGCCCAGCGTGGTCTGGTCGTCGTGGAACGCGGGCAGGCAGTGCAGAAACTTCACCTGCGGATTGCCCGTAAGCGCCATCATCTGGCTGTTGACCTGATAGCCGCGCAACAGCGAGATACGCTCTGCCCACTTTTCTTTTGGTTCGCCCATCGATACCCAGACGTCGGTATAGATAAAGTCCGCGCCCTTGACGCCTGCGGCTACGTCTGCGGTAAGAGTGATATTCCCGCCGTTTTTCTTCGCCATCGCCTGGCATTCTGCCACCAGCGCAGCCTCCGGCCAGCAGGACTCAGGCGCGACCAGACGCAGATCCAGCCCGGTTAAGGCGGCGGCTTCAAGCATCGAGTTGCCCATGTTGTTGCGCGCATCGCCCGCATACGCCAGCGTCATTTCGTTAAACGCTTTGCCCGGCAGATGCTCCTGCATGGTCAACAGGTCAGCCAGCAATTGGGTCGGGTGAAATTCATCAGTCAGGCCATTCCACACCGGAACGCCAGCGTAGGCCGCCAGCGTTTCGACCAGTTCCTGGCCGTAGCCGCGGTACTGAATGCCGTCATACATTCGCCCGAGCACGCGGGCGGTGTCTTTCATCGACTCTTTGTGGCCAATTTGACTGCCGCTGGGGCCGAGATAGGTCACGCGCGCGCCCTGGTCATATGCGGCAACTTCGAAAGAGCATCGCGTACGGGTCGAGTCTTTTTCGAAGATGAGCGCGATATTTTTGCCCGTCAGTTTCTGTTCTTCTGTGCCGTTTTTCCTGGCAGCTTTCAGGGAGGCTGCGAGTTGCAGCAGCGCGGTAAGTTCAGCAGAGGTGAAATCGAGTAACTTCAAAAAATGCTTCTGATAAAAACCTGACATAGATCCCTCCTGAGGCATAAGCCACTTATTGAATTAAAATTCAATTTATATGGATGATTATGCAATTGCAACCCCGTTTAACAAATCTTTCCTGGAAAGGTGGAGGCAATGACGGCGGTGTGTGACAATAAGAGTATCGGCAGGACATTATGAGGAACGAGCTATGGCAAACCCGGAACTACTGGAAGAACAGCGTGAAGAGACGCGCCTGATTATTGAAGAATTACTGGAAGATGGCAGCGACCCGGACGCGCTGTACACCATCGAGCATCACCTTTCCGCAGACGACTTCGAAACCCTGGAAAAAGCGGCGGTAGAAGCGTTTAAACTCGGCTATGAAGTGACTGAGCCGGAAGAACTGGAAGTGGAAGAAGGCGACACGGTGATCTGCTGCGATATCCTCAGTGAATGCGCGCTGAATGCCGAACTGATTGATGCGCAGGTTGAACAACTGATGACCCTGGCGGAAAAATATGATGTTGAATACGACGGCTGGGGCACCTACTTTGAAGATCCGAACGGCGAAGAAGGTGAAGGCGACGACGATTTCGTCGATGAAGATGACGACGGCGTGCGTCACTAATCGCACAATGCGCTGAACGTGCGGCAACGCTGGTTGCCGCACTGTTTTGACAGGTTACACATGGATTACCCGCAAATACTCGCTCCGATTCTGCGCTTCCTGCACTGCCCAACGCCTCAGGCGTGGATTGACCAGGCGCGCCTCCCGCAACATCTTCCTCTGTTACTGACCGACCATCTGCTCTGCGAGCTGAAAGCAGCGCAAACGGCGATGCTGCTGGTGCGTAAGTACGTCGCGGATAAACAGGGGGCGCAAGCGCTGCTCGCCTGGCTTCAGCCTTATGAAGCGTTTGCCTTCCGTGACGGGCCGGAACCGGATTTCGTCGCGCTGAATAAACACATTGGTAAAAGCGTGATGCCGAAAACCGACGATCCGTGGGGACAGCGGTTGATCGACAGCATGGTACTGCTGATAAAAGAAGAGCTGCATCATTTCTGGCAGGTGCGGGAAGCGATGCAGGCGCGCAATATTCCCTATGTGAAAATCACCGCCAGCCGTTACGCCAAAGGGATGCTGAAAGAAGTGCGCACGCATGAACCGCTTACGCTTATCGATAAGCTCATTTGCGGCGCTTACATTGAGGCGCGCTCCTGCGAACGTTTCGCTGCGCTGGCTCCGTACCTGGATGACGCTCTGCAGACGTTCTATCTTTCGCTTTTGCGTTCCGAAGCGCGGCACTATCAGGACTATCTGGCGCTGGCGCAACAGGTGTCACAAGAGGACATTTCGCCCCGCGTGCGCTATTTCGGAGAAGTGGAAGCGGCGTTGATCGCTTCGCCGGACAGCGTGTTTCGCTTCCATAGCGGTGTTCCCGTCGCCTCTTAATTTCGGTAGTTCTGTCTGGCGTAAGGTGACATCACAACGAAAGACGTGAAAAATGGCTCTCTTTTACGCGCGGATCCCTCACGCGCAGGCAAGGAATACCGATGAACTGGACACATGTCATACTCGCAGGCTACGTTGGCGCGATTCTCGCTATCGTCATTGGCCTGTTTCGTAAAAAGGGGTGGGTCGGGAAAGTCTCCGGCGCGGTAATTTTTATTGTGGCGATCATGGCGTGGAATTTATTCGACGTTCACTATCTGATCCCACGCGAAAAAGCGGCGACGGGGCAGAGCGAAGAACAGCAGTTTAATGAGGCGATGACCACGCTGCCGACCATGCAGGTTTTGAAAGAGCAGGAGCCTGAACTCTGGAATCGTATCCGCGATCAGGCTGTTCAGATGCGTAAAGAAGGAAAATCTGAGCAGCAATTAATTGATACTGTGCAACCGCAGATATTGCAGATCCAGATGGCGCGCCTGCAAAACGCGCCGGATGATAATGTCATTAACTACATGAAAATCAATCTGGAGCAGATTGCCGCTGTGCAGAAAAAGGGGGATGACGCGTGTTTTCGTTTCCTCTTTCCGGCGGTGAAGGGCGGTATTAATCCGATGCGGATGATTTCACCCGAGATCATCAAACGCCGGATGGACAGTGACGTGGCGATGATGCGCGCAGCCTATGGGCTGAATAAACACACGGTGACGGATGCCGAAAAGCAACAGGCGTTGCAGGACCTGCGCAACGTGGTGCCGACGCTGGCGCAACGCTATGGCGATGATTTGCAAATTATGGCGGAACCGCAGAAAGGGATAGGCAAAGAGAAAATTGCCTGCAATCTGGTGCAGGACATGTGGACGGAAGTTCTGGCGTTGCCAGCAGCCAACGCCGCTGGCGTCATTCGACTTTCGGTATCCCCTGAAATGCAGTAGCGGCGCTTACAGGGGTTTGAGCATCCGCACTTCGCAGTCGACGTGCCCGGTACAGCCCAGCGGCTCGCTGATATGCTCAAACCCTAGATGTTCGTACAGGCCGATGGCTTCGCGCAGAAAAGCCGTGGTCTCGAGATAACAGCGTTTGAATCCCTGCTCACGGGCGTGGTCCAGCGCCATCAGCGCCAGTTTCTTAGCGAGCCCCTTCCCTCGAATGGTCGGCAGAAAGTACATTTTTTGCAGCTCGCAAATGTCCGGTTCGCTACAGGTCAACGGCGCAATCCCGCCGCCGCCCACCACTTCACCCTGACACTCCACCACCCAGTAGGCGTGACCCGGCTGGCAATACAGCTGATATAACGC
This sequence comes from Citrobacter sp. 50677481, assembly GCF_001463265.1. Lineage (NCBI taxonomy): Bacteria > Pseudomonadati > Pseudomonadota > Gammaproteobacteria > Enterobacterales > Enterobacteriaceae > Citrobacter > Citrobacter sp. 50677481. The sequence goes on along the minus strand of NZ_LNHZ01000061.1, from coordinate 458,244 downwards.
ATCCAGATTCGGATCGGCAACGGTGTAGCCTTTGTCAGCAGTAAGGCCATATTCGGCGGAAACCTGGCGGATAACGGCGGCAATCGCCTGATTATCGTTAGCCGTCAGGCGACGTAAGGTGGGGGAAGAGTCGACAGCATTCATTGTACAATCCGGATAAATTACGCAAATAATCCGCACTAATAGCACCCTCCGCTAAGTGATGCAAGCGCCTTATCGCGCGGAGGAATTATGTAAATCAAAACATGAATAAGGTATTATTCTTTTACAGGTAAACTATTGCCTGCTAATTATGTGCATTTTTAAGGAACAATTTTTCAGGGATCTAATATGCAGGAAAATCTTATAAAGAGTGAGCCTCCGTCTCATCGTTTTCATTTTCGCGGCGATGGCGGTAGCTATTTTCTTATTTGTCTTGTCAATTCATTGCTGGTTTTAATTACGCTGGGTATTTATTTGCCCTGGGCGCTAATGAAATGCCGCCGCTATATTTATGCCAACATGACGCTAAACGGCCAACCTTTTAGCTGGAACATGAAAGGTGGCGATATATTCCTGAGCTGGCTGATGTTGGTGGTGATATATATCGCAGGTGTCGGATTTATTAGCATGGAGTACGTTGCGGTTGGCGCGATGATTCTGGCGCTGTTGATCTTATCGCTTCCCATACTGATGATGAAAAATCTGCAATGTCAGGCGATGATGACCTCGCTGAACGGCATTCGCTTTGGCTTTCGATTTTCTTCTCTGAAGGCGATGTGGAATCTGCTGTTTCTGCCGGTATTGTTGATATTGGCACTGGTCGTGGTGGTTTATTGCCTGTACCGGGTTTGTCCGCGCGAAAGTTTGGGCGAAATTATTTTTTCGGCGATTGCGCTGGGTCTGATATCGCTGGCGGGAATGGGCACGATCAGCGGCTTTCTCTACAGTCGCCTGATGACAATGGTGGGTGAGGGAGGCAGTTTTGGCATCCACCGTTTTTCGGCACAGGTTAACCTCCGGCACTGCATTAAGTCGGCGATTCTGGCAATGGCGGCGTTAATTCCGTTTCTCACGGTGATCGGTTTTATGGCCGTTGCGTTGATCAAATCCGCCGCAGAACTGGACGTGACGGGGATGTCGGAAGACGAGATAGAGACGCTAATTCTTATCGAATACCAACGACAGATTATGATGATGCAGATTATTTATTATCTGGGCTTTGCGGTATCGACCAGCTATCTCATCGTCGCGTTTCGTAACCATTTCCTCAATAACCTGCAACTTGCCGACGGACATATCCGTTTTCGCTCTACGCTGAGCTGGCATGGGATGGTGTACCGGTTGGGCGGTCTGTATCTGATTTCAGGGATTACCGGCGGGCTGGCCTATCCGCTGCTGCGCGTGTGGGTGATTAAATGGCTGGCGGAGAACACCTGCGTGGTGGGCGATCTGGATACGCTGGCGCTGACCGACAGCGATGAGCGGCTAGATAACGGCCTGGTGTCGCGCCTGTCCCGCGGCGTGATGCCGACGCTCTATTTTATGTAAAAAAAAAAGCCGGATGGCGTGACCGCTTCTCCGGCTTTAATCTTGTGAGCCGGACAAGACATTCTGCCTCGTTGTCCGGCTGTCTGCTTACAGTGCGGCAATCACCGCCTGCTGCTCAATCAGCTTGGCTTTCGCTTCGGCGTAGCCTTCCAGCTTCTCACGTTCTTTGGCGATCACCGCTTCCGGTGCGCGCGCCACAAAGCCTTCGTTGGCCAGTTTGCCTTCAATACGGCCAATTTCGGCTTCCACCTTCGCCACTTCCTTCGCCAGACGCGCCAGTTCGGCCTCTTTGTCGATCAGGCCCGCCATTGGGATCAGCAGCTCGGCGCCGTCGATAATCTTGGTCACGGAAACCGGACCTTTATCATCCACAGGCAGTACGGTGATGCTTTCCAGACGCGCCAGCGTTTGCAGGAAGCTACGGTTGTCGTTCACGCGACGAACGGCATCTTCGCTACAACCGCGCAGCAGCAGCAGCAGCGCCAGCGGTTTGCCCGGCGCGATGTTCATTTCCGCACGGATATTACGTACAGCCACGATCGCCTGCTTCAGCCATTCGGTATCCGCCAGCGCCGCTTCGTCAACCTGAGAGGCGTCATAAGCCGGGAACGGCTGGAGCATGATAGTGTCTGCGTTAATGCCGCAAATCACCTTCACGCGCTGCCAGATGGTTTCCGTGATGAACGGAATGATCGGATGCGCCAGGCGCAGCAGACCTTCCAGTACGGTCACCAGCGTATGGCGGGTGCCGCGCAGTTCTGCTTCTGTACCGCCGTTCATTACCGGCTTGGTCAGCTCAAGATACCAGTCACAGAACTGGTTCCAGGTGAATTCATACAGAATGCCTGCGGCAATGTCGAAGCGGAAGCTGTCCAGCGCTTCACGGTACGCTTTTACGGTCCGGTTGAATTCCGCGAGGATCCAACGGTCTGCCAGCGACAGCGTCATTTCACCGCCGTTGAAACCGCAGTCCTGATCTTCGGTATTCATCAGGACAAAGCGGCTGGCGTTCCACAGCTTGTTACAGAAGTTACGGTAGCCTTCCAGACGCTTCATATCCCAGTTGATGTCGCGACCGGTTGACGCCAGCGCCGCCAGGGTGAAGCGCAGGGCGTCGGTGCCGTGCGGTTCAATGCCGTCCGGGAACTGCTTCTCGGTGCGTTTGGCGATCTTCTCTGCCAACTGCGGCTGCATCATATTGCCGGTACGTTTCTCCAGCAGTTCCGGCAGGGAGATGCCGTCCACCATATCCAGCGGATCGATCACGTTACCCTTGGACTTGGACATCTTCTGGCCTTCGTCGTCGCGGATAAGCCCCGTCATGTAGACGGTCTTAAACGGCACCTGCGGCTTGCCGTTTTCATCTTTGATGAAGTGCATGGTCATCATGATCATGCGGGCGATCCAGAAGAAGATGATGTCGAAGCCGGATACCATCACGCTGGTTGGGTGGAACTGACGCAGCGCGTCGGTGTTTTCCGGCCAGCCGAGGGTGGAGAAGGTCCACAGCGCGGAAGAGAACCAGGTATCCAGGACGTCGTCGTCCTGACGCAGCGCAACGTCGGCGGACAGGTTATTTTCCTGACGCACGTCGTCTTCGCTGCGGCCGACATAAACGTTGCCTTCGTTGTCGTACCACGCCGGGATGCGGTGACCCCACCACAGCTGGCGGGAAATACACCAGTCCTGAATATCGCGCATCCAGGAGAAGTACATGTTTTCATACTGCTTCGGCACAAACTGAATATCGCCGTTTTCAACCGCTTCTACCGCCGGTTTGGCCAGCACGTCGGCGCGGACGTACCACTGGTCGGTCAGCATCGGTTCGATAACCACGCCGCCGCGATCGCCGTACGGCACGGTAAGATCGTGCGGTTTAATTTCTTCCAGCAGGCCCAGCGCGTCTACAGCGGCAACCACCGCTTTACGTGCGGCGAAGCGTTCCAGCTTCTGGAACTCAGCCGGGATATCGCTTGAGTAAACGTCAGACTCGTTGCCTTTGGTGTCGTACACTTCCGCGCTTTCACGGATGTCACCGTCGAAAGTCAGAATGTTGATCATCGGCAGAGCGTGACGACGGCCCACTTCGTAGTCGTTAAAGTCGTGTGCCGGGGTGATCTTCACGCAGCCGGTGCCTTTTTCCATGTCGGCGTGTTCGTCGCCGACAATCGGAATACGTCGGTTCACCAGCGGCAGCACCACGAACTTGCCAATCAGATCCTTATAACGCGGATCTTCCGGGTTCACGGCCACGCCGGTATCGCCCAGCAGCGTTTCCGGACGGGTGGTTGCGACCACCAGATAATCTTTACCGTCGGCGGTTTTGGCGCCGTCGGCCAGCGGATAGCGGATATGCCACATGGAGCCTTTCGACTCGCGGTTTTCCACTTCGAGGTCAGAGATCGCGGTGCGCAGCTTCGGGTCCCAGTTCACCAGGCGTTTGCCGCGGTAGATCAGGTCTTCTTTGTACAGACGGACGAACACTTCTTTCACGGCATTGGAAAGACCTTCGTCCATGGTGAAGCGTTCGCGCTCCCAGTCTACGGAGTTGCCGAGACGGCGCATCTGGCGAGTGATCGTGCCGCCGGATTCCGCCTTCCACTGCCAGATTTTATCAATGAAGGCGTCACGGCCGTAGTCGTGACGGGTTTTCCCTTCTTCTGCGGCAATTTTACGCTCAACCACCATCTGGGTTGCGATACCGGCGTGGTCGGTGCCGACCTGCCACAAGGTGTTTTTGCCCTGCATACGCTGGTAGCGAATCATGGTGTCCATGATGGTTTGCTGGAAAGCATGACCCATATGCAAACTGCCGGTGACGTTCGGCGGCGGGATCATGATGCAGAAACTCTCCTGGCTTTCATCGCCATTGGGTTTGAAATAGCCCTGCTTTTCCCAGTGCTCGTAAAGCGGCTGTTCGATATCTTGCGGGTTGTATGTCTTTTCCATTATTTCCAGGTTGCCGTATTCAGGTTAAAACCCGCCACGCGGTAGGCTTTGTAGCGCTCGCGTGCGGATTGTTTCAGAGAATCTTCGTGAGGAACGAAGTCTATCACTTCTGTGAAAGCGGTGGCAAAATCTGCAAAGCCGACGCGCAGGCTGATGAGAAGATCGCGTGGGCTGCTGTTGCGCTTCTCCGGCCAGGCGATTTCGACCGGCGCGCCACCGCGCGGGCCTTCCCCGGCCAGATTGTGCGGAACAAAGCTTTCCGCAGGTCTTGCCCATAGGGCTTCATCCAGACGCAGCGCCTGCTTTTCGTTTTCGCAGGCGATCAGTACGCGCTTGCCGCTGCGCCAACGTTCTGCGGCAATGTCACACACCAACTGTTCGACGGCGCTGAGGCCGTCTACGGTGTTGTCGTTGTCGAGAAGGTAGAACGTTGCGTTTCTCATATAGGGGCTTCTTGTTGTGGATTTATATGCAAAGCCGGATGGCGCGATGCTTATCCGGCCTGCAATCAGCATTTCTACGTCGCCCCGGTAGCTTAGCGCCACCGGGCAACAGACGACAATTACTCGTCGCCGTTAAAACCCGCACGGTTCAGCAGGAACTGCGACAGCAGTGCTACCGGACGACCGGTTGCGCCTTTTGCTTTTCCGGAGCGCCAGGCCGTACCGGCGATATCCAGGTGCGCCCAGTTGTACTTACGGGTAAAGCGCGACAGGAAGCAGCCCGCGGTAATCGCCCCACCCGGACGTCCGCCAATGTTCGCCATATCGGCAAAGTTAGACTCCAGTTGCTCCTGGAACTCGTCACCCAGCGGCAGACGCCATGCGCGATCGCCCGCTTGCTCGGACGCGCCGATAAGCTCGTGCGCCAGCGGATTATGGTTCGACATCAGTCCAGTGATGTGGTGGCCCAGCGCAATCACGCAGGCGCCGGTCAGGGTCGCGACGTCAATGACCGCTTCCGGCTCAAAACGCTCAACGTAGGTTAACACGTCACAGAGCACCAGACGGCCTTCGGCGTCGGTGTTCAGCACTTCAACGGTCTGACCGGACATGGTGGTCAGCACGTCGCCCGGACGATAGGCGCGACCGCCCGGCATGTTTTCACATCCCGCCAGCACGCCAATGACGTTAATCGGCAGTTGCAGTTCAGCGACCATACGCATTACGCCGTAAACCGCCGCTGCGCCGCACATGTCGTACTTCATCTCATCCATGCCTTCGGCTGGTTTGATGGAGATACCGCCGGAGTCAAAGGTCAAGCCTTTCCCAACCAGCACAATCGGGCGCGCGTCTTCGTCCGGACTGCCTTTGTATTCAATGACCGACATCAGCGATTCGTTCTGGGAGCCGTGTCCGACCGCGAGATAGGCGCACATCCCCAGTTCGCGCATCTGCTGTTCGCCAATGACACGGGTTACAACGTTTTTGCTGTAACTGTCAGCCAACTGGCGCGCTTGTGACGCCAGGTAGGCGGCGTTACAGATATTCGGCGGCATATTGCCGAGGTCTTTCGCCGCTTTGATCCCGGCGGCGATTGCCAGACCGTGTTGAATGGCGCGCTCGCCGCTGGTCAGTTCGCGGCGGGTCGGGACGTTAAAGACCATTTTACGTAACGGGCGACGCGGCTCGCTTTTGGTGGTCTTCAGTTGATCGAAGCTGTAAAGGGTCTCTTTCGCGGTTTCCACCGCCTGACGCACTTTCCAGTAATTGTTGCGGCCTTTGACGTGCAGTTCTGTCAGGAAGCAGACGGCTTCCATTGAGCCGGTATCATTCAGGGTATTTATCGTTTTCTGAATAACCTGCTTATACTGACGTTCATCCAGCTCGCGCTCTTTGCCACAACCGATGAGGAGGATACGCTCGGACAGAACGTTTGGAACATGGTGCAGTAACAACGTCTGCCCCGGTTTTCCTTCCAGTTCGCCACGGCGCAGCAGGGCACTGATGTACCCGTCGCTGATTTTATCGAGCTGTTCTGCAATCGGAGAAAGGCGGCGTGGTTCAAAGACGCCCACGACGATGCAGGCACTCCGCTGTTTCTCCGGGCTACCGCTTTTTACACTAAACTCCATGCACTACGCTCCTGAATCTTAAAGACAACGGCGGCACCTGCGGTTAGAATTGCAAGCTTTCGTAACTCATGTCCGCTGTTGCGGTGACTTCGTGTTAATCTTAACGTTATTACGGCATTGGCACGTCAGAACGCGTTCTGAGCGGCGAATCCGCTGAGTATAATAATTTTAGCGACGATTTCGACGACTCAAGAGAATAAATGACGGATAAGCCATGAAACAAGCTAAATTCCTGCAAAAGACGAGTTTTTACGGGCGTATTTAAAGTGATAATCATAAGATATCTGGTGCGGGAGACGCTCAAGAGCCAACTGGCGATTCTCTTTATCCTGCTTCTGATCTTTTTCTGTCAGAAGCTGGTGAGGATCCTCGGCGCGGCGGTTGACGGTGACATTCCGGCAAATCTGGTGCTCTCGCTTCTGGGGCTTGGCGTACCTGAAATGGCGCAGCTCATCCTGCCCCTCAGCCTGTTCCTCGGGCTTTTGATGACGCTGGGCAAACTCTATACCGAAAGCGAAATTACGGTCATGCACGCCTGTGGTCTGAGCAAGGCGGTGCTGGTCAAAGCCGCCATGATACTGGCGCTGTTCACCGGGATCATCGCCGCGGTCAACGTCATGTGGGCGGGACCGTGGTCGTCAAAACATCAGGACGAAGTGCTGGCGGAAGCCAAAGCCAACCCGGGTATGGCCGCGCTGGCGCAGGGTCAATTCCAGCAGGCGACTAATGGCAGCTCGGTGCTGTTTATCGAAAGCGTCGACGGCAGCGACTTTAAGGATGTGTTCCTGGCGCAAATTCGCCCGAAAGGCAACGCGCGTCCATCCGTGGTCGTGGCAGATTCCGGACACTTGACCCAACTGCGCGACGGCTCCCAGGTGGTCACGCTGAATAAAGGCACCCGCTTCGAAGGCACCGCGCTATTGCGCGATTTCCGTATTACTGACTTCCAGGATTATCGGGCGATTATCGGTCATCAGGCGGTTGCGCTGGATCCGAACGATACCGACCAGATGGACATGCGCACGCTGTGGACGACCGACACCGATCGCGCCCGTGCCGAGCTGCACTGGCGTATCACATTAGTATTCACAGTATTTATGATGGCGTTGATGGTTGTGCCGCTGAGCGTGGTAAACCCGCGCCAGGGACGTGTGCTCTCGATGTTACCGGCGATGTTGCTGTACCTGATGTTCTTCCTGATCCAGACCTCGCTGAAATCCAACGGCGGTAAAGGCAAGCTGGATCCGGCTATCTGGATGTGGTTGGTCAACCTGTTGTATCTGGCGTTAGCCATTGGCCTGAACCTGTGGGATACCGTGCCGGTGCGCCGACTGCGCGCCCGTTTTTCACGTAAAGGAGCGGTGTGATGCAGCCATTTGGTGTCCTTGACCGCTATATCGGTAAAACCATTTTTACCACCATCATGATGACGCTGTTCATGCTGGTGTCGCTCTCTGGCATCATCAAGTTCGTCGACCAGCTGAAAAAGGCCGGGCAGGGGAACTACGATGCGCTGGGCGCCGGGATGTATACCCTGCTCAGCGTGCCGAAAGATGTCCAGATCTTCTTCCCGATGGCCGCGCTGCTTGGCGCGCTGCTGGGCCTCGGCATGCTGGCCCAGCGCAGCGAACTGGTGGTGATGCAGGCCTCCGGCTTCACCCGGATGCAGGTCGCGCTTTCCGTCATGAAAACCGCGATTCCGCTGGTGCTGCTGACCATGGCTATCGGCGAATGGGTCGCGCCGCAGGGTGAACAGATGGCGCGTAATTACCGTGCGCAGGCGATGTACGGCGGTTCGCTGCTTTCCACCCAGCAGGGGCTATGGGCGAAAGACGGCAACAGTTTTGTTTATATCGAACGGGTAAAAGGTGAAGAAGAGTTAGGCGGCATCAGTATTTACGCCTTTAACGATCAGCGCCGTTTGCAGTCTGTTCGCTACGCGGCCTCCGCGACGTTCGACCCGGACGAGAAGGTCTGGCGTCTGTCGCAGGTGGACGAGTCGAACCTGCAGGATCCTAAACAGATTACTGGCTCTCAGACGGTGAGCGGTATATGGAAAACCAACCTCACGCCGGACAAACTGGGTGTGGTGGCGCTGGACCCGGATGCGCTTTCCATTAGCGGCCTGCACAACTACGTGAAGTATCTGAAGTCGAGCGGCCAGGACGCCGGACGCTACCAGCTCAATATGTGGAGCAAAATCTTCCAGCCGTTGTCCGTGGCGGTAATGATGCTGATGGCCCTGTCGTTTATCTTCGGTCCACTGCGTAGCGTACCGATGGGCGTGCGTGTGGTCACCGGCATCAGCTTTGGTTTCGTCTTTTATGTGCTGGACCAGATCTTCGGCCCGTTGACGCTGGTTTACGGTATACCGCCGGTTGTCGGCGCGCTGTTGCCGAGCGCTTCGTTCTTCTTGATAAGCCTGTGGCTGATGATGCGCAAGTCGTAACCGCGGTTTTATCCTTGTGATTGCCCGGTGGCGCTACGCTTGCCGGGCACAATGGGTGCAGCGTTCAGTGTCCGTCAGGCTAACGCTTTCTGCCGCCCAACAGGCTTCCCAGCATCCCGCGAATGATCTGATTGGTAACCTGTCGCGCTGCGCTTTTCGCTACGCTTTGTACCACGCCGTCGCGCTTGCCGCCGCGCGGACCGGTGCTGCCAAACAAAATATCCTTCAACCCGCCCAGGATACCATCGTCAACCGCTACTTCTTTGCCTTTCGCTGCAGGCGCGTTTTGCTCTTCAGTCGCGGCCTGAACACCCTTTTGCAGCAACTCAAACGCCGATTCGCGATCCCGTTCTTCTTCATATTTTCCATAGAGTGAAGAGTGGTTTATCAACCCGTTGCGCTCGTCGTCAGTGACTGGCCCCATACGCGAGCAGGGGGCAATCACCATTGCCCGCTCCACCACCGATGGACTACCTTTGGCATCCAGGAAGGAGATCAGCGCTTCGCCGGTGCCCAGTTCCTGAATGGCTTTTTCCGTGTCGAACGCTGGATTGGCGCGCATGGTTTGCGCGGCGGTTTTCACCGCTTTTTGATCTTTCGGCGTAAAGGCCCGCAGGGCGTGCTGGACACGATTGCCCAGTTGACCGAGCACGTTATCCGGGATATCAGCGGGATTCTGTGAGACGAACCAGACGCCAACGCCCTTCGAACGGATGAGGCGGATCACCTGTTCGATTTTATCCAGCAGCACCTCTGGCGCATCGTTGAACAGCAAATGCGCTTCGTCGAAAAAGAACACCAGCTTCGGTTTTTCCAGATCGCCCGCCTCCGGCAGTTGCTCGTAAAGCTCAGAGAGCATCCACAGCAGGCTGGCGGCATAGAGTTTCGGCATCTGGTAGAGTTTTTCGGCGCTAAGGATATTGATGATCCCTTTACCGCTGGCATCGGTGCGCATCCAGTCTTTGATGTCGAGCATCGGCTCGCCGAAGAAATGGTTCGCCCCCTGTTGTTCTAAAGTCAACAGGCCGCGCTGGATCGCGCCGATGGAAGCGCTGCTGATATTGCCATACTGATTCTGGAAGGATTTCGCGTTATCGCCGATATACTGGGTAATCGCCCGCAGGTCTTTAAAATCGAGCAGTAAGAATCCCTGATCGTCGGGAATGCGAAAGATGATGTTCAGCACGCCGGACTGCACCTCATTGAGATTCAGCAGGCGCGCCAGTAGTAGCGGTCCGAGGTCCGAGATCGTGGCGCGTACCGGATGTCCCTTCTCGCCAAAGATATCCCACAGCACCACCGGGTTATTATGCGGCTGCCAGTCGCTGACGCCGATGTTTTGCAGTCTGGCAAGCAACTTCTCGGAGGCTTGTCCTTCCTGAGCCACCCCGGTGAGATCGCCTTTAACATCCGCCATAAATACCGGTACGCCGATGCCGGATAGCGACTCGGCGAGCTTTTGCAGCGTGACGGTTTTCCCTGTCCCTGTCGCCCCGGTAATCAGGCCGTGACGGTTCGCCATACCAGGCAGTAAAAACAGTTCGGTGTCCGGCGTGCGGGCAATTAACAAGGGTGCGCTCATGAGATTTCCTCCGTTTATCCTGCGTCGAGTATAGGCAACCGTGCGGCACTCTTCACCGCTTTATTCAACAGATTGCGAGGAGGGTTCCAAAGAGGGCGAGAGGACCGGGTAGCGAATGCCGCCCGGTAGAAGCGATTAAAAGTCGGCTTTAAGCACCACGCGATAACGGGCTTTGCCTTCACGAACGTGCTGGATAGCCTCGTTGATTTGCGACATGGGGAACAGTTCGGTGGTGGGCGCAACCTTGCTGCGACCGGCGAACTTCATTAGCTTACGCAGTTCAAAAGGCGTACCTGTTGCCGAGCCGGAGATGCTGCGATCGCCAGCAATCAGGGTAAACGCCGGGACAGGCAGCGGCTTCAGCACCGCACCGACGGTGTGGAAGTTGCCGCCGTGGGCCAGCGCTTCAAAATACGGTTGCCAGTCGAGATCGACGTTGACGGTGTTGATGATCAGATCGAACTGTCCAGCCAGTGCTTTCAGCGCTTCGGGATCGCGGTTGTTCACCACGCTATCGGCACCCATTGCCAATACTTCCTGCTTTTTCGCCGGATTGGAGCTAAACGCGGTCACTTCGCAACCCATCGCATGCAGGAGCTTGATGGCGATATGCCCGAGCCCGCCAATACCGATTACCCCAACACGGCTGGTGGCAGTAATGTGGTGCATCAGCAGCGGTTTAAATACCGTGATGCCGCCGCACAACAGTGGGCCTGCGGATTCAATATCAATGCTGTCCGGCAGCGGAATCACCCATTGCCAGTCTGCGCGAATTTTCTCGGCAAAGCCGCCGCGATTCAAAATGGTAGGGACGGCGCCTTCCAGACAATTGACCTGGTTACCGCTGATACAGGCGTCGCAATGCCCGCAGCTGCGCGCTGTCCAGCCAATGCCAACGCGCTGACCGACCTTCAGCCCTTTATCCTGCGCCGCGCTGCCGAGGGCCGCCACGCGACCAATCACCTCATGTCCCGCCACCAGCGGGTAGCTCGACATACCCCACTCGTTATCGATCATCGACAAATCGGAATGGCAGATACCGCAGTAATCCACCTGTACCTCGACATCTTCTGCCTTGAGTTCACCCGCATCATATTCAAAGAGTTCAAGTTCGCTGCCCGCTTCTTTCGCGGCATAGCTTTTTATCATCGACATCGTGTTTCCCTCGTGTGGTGTTGAACTGGAAGTGTAGAGCATGGAAAACCGCGATGCTTCGCAGAAGGGGGGATAATGGCATCAGGAGGGGAAGGTATGCTGATTTTTTCAACACTTAGTGAACAAGGCAGATGCTACTGCTTGCATGGTTGCGAGCGACAGGTATAATCCACAACGTTTTCCGCATACCTCTTCAGTGCCGAAGTGGCGAAATCGGTAGACGCAGTTGATTCAAAATCAACCGTAGAAATACGTGCCGGTTCGAGTCCGGCCTTCGGCACCATACAAAGCTTTTCTCAAGTCTACTAACGTCTACTTTAGTCCATAAAAACAGTAAGTTAAGCAGGTTCTTGGCTTTTCTGAGTCTGTCTACGTCTACTCACTTCTATACACATATACCAACAAATGATGGTATAACTGGTGGTATCTTCGGTTCGATTGATTTTGATACCAACAACGGAGGTATCAACTGATGGCACTCACTGATATCAAAGTTCGAACAACAAAGCCCTCCGATAAACCTTTCAAACTCACAGATGGGCAGGGTATGCACCTGCTGATCAACCCCAATGGTTCAAAGTACTGGCGACTCCAATACCGTTTCGGGGGCAAACAGAAAGTTTTAGCATTGGGTGTTTATCCAATGGTCTCTCTTGGTGAAGCCCGCAGGAAGCGAGATGAAGCCAAAAAGTTGGTATCTGATGGTATCGATCCTTCTGAAAAGAAAAAAGCAGATAAGATTGAGCAAAGCGAAGCCCTGACATTCGAAGCTGTTGCAAGGGACTGGCATACTGCCTGTAAAAGGAAATGGTCAGATTCTCACAGCGAAAGAGTTCTAAAAAGCATGGAAGATGGTCTCTTTACGGCTATTGGTAAAAGAAAAATATCCGAGCTTAATACCAGAGATCTTATCGCCCCTATCAAGGCCGTTGAAGCTTCTGGACGACTAGAAGTAGCTGCTCGTCTGCAACAACGAACCACAGCAATCATGCGATATGCCGTACAGAATGGCTTAATTGACTACAATCCAGCACAAGATATGTCTGGGGCAATTACAGTTGCGAAACGAACCCACAGACCAGCCTTACCATTTGATAGGTTCTCAGAGCTTTTAGAGCGCATTGAAAGCTTTAAAGGTAGGAAACTTACTAAATTAGCTGTGAAGCTGACATTGCTCATTTTTATCCGTTCCAGTGAACTCCGATTCGCAAGATGGTCGGAGATCGACTTTGAAAATGCGATGTGGACTATCCCTGGAGAACGCGAGCCATTGCCAGGGGTCAAACATTCTCATCGAGGCTCAAAAATGAAGACCCCACACCTCGTGCCGTTAAGTCGTCAGGCCTTAGAACTTCTAAAAGCCATCAGAGAAATCAGCGGTGAATGCGACCTTGTATTCATTGGCGATCATGATTTCAGAAAACCTATGAGCGAGAACACAGTGAACAAGGCACTAAGGTCGATGGGTTATGACACAACCGTTGAGGTATGTGGGCATGGATTCAGAGCGATGGCTTGTAGTGCCTTAATCGAATCGGGAAAATGGTCAAGGGATGCTGTTGAACGGCAGATGAGCCACCAAGAGCGAAACTCCGTTCGTGCGGCCTACATTCATAAAGCAGAACACCTCGATGAGAGAAGGCTTATGTTGCAGTGGTGGGCTGATTATCTTGATGAAACAACTAAGAAAAGAATTGCACCTTTTGATTTTGATAACTAACTGATTATTATAAATAAAATGGCGTATTCAATAACCAATTGAGACGCCATTTTTTTTTTGCGATTTATGTGCTATTACGAAGTAATACTTTTTACAACGGAGTGGCATTAATGAAATCTTGGGTAAAAATGAATAGTTGGACATCAGAAGACACCAAAGCAGTGAAAACGTGGTTTGATTTGGACAAATATCGAGAGTTTGAAAACATTTCTATTAATATGCTTTACCATGAAATATGGGCGAGAACGTATTTCTTCAAACCAGTAATAGAAGAAGGAATGCAGAAAACGGTAATGAAAAATTATATGCAGATATTGGATGGTGATCCTTTTCTTATCAAAGAGAAGCACTTAAGTTATATGGATGCCGAAAATAAATTATATCAACCTCCATACTTTTTTATTACTACAGTTGATCGAATAGCAAATATCAGTTTTGCTTGTATGAGAAAGGCTTTATTCATAAGAGCAAATACAGAGCAATATAAAATAGATTCCACTATTGAAAATGAATATATTTCCGAAAAAATCCCTGAACAGTTTCCTACTACAATTATGTTAGAAATCGATCTTGCGGGTGGAAGCGATGATGAGATAGCTGAGGCCCTGCGAGTATCATTACCACAATGGCGAAAAGTAAAAGGCGTTAAACCTGCACCACTTGATGCAGTCAGATTTGGTTATGGGGCAATAAAAAAATTAATTAGTTATCGAATTATCCCTATGCTTGATTTGCTCGCATGGTCAGAACGAAAAAAAGTACTTCTGTCTGACGACAGACTATCTCGATTACTATACACGGATGAAGATGATGATAAGGCGATTCGTCAAGGATATCATATAAGAGATGCTGATCGGCCTTTTGCAATGAAAACTGTAGAAATTGATTTCTTAAGACAATTTAACTTTTTTATTAATAAAAATCAGCATGTTAAAGAAATGAGGGTTTCGGATGTTATGAAACTGTCAGACACTGATTGATTATATTGCAATGGTTGATAAATATATTTTAAGATAGAGCTTTCTGAAAATAGATGTTTATTATTATTTAAAATGCGGTATCGATTATGCGAGATATGACAATTATTTCCAGAATATGATTGTTCTATAATATAAAAGAAAAACGTTTCCCATTTTTGGAAGAAATGAAGAATGCCAGATTAGACACTATATACAGCACATAATTGATGTAATGTCAGGAAAAATCTGATAGTAAAGAGGCTATTCTATAGCCTCTTTTTAGTTTTGTTTAGAATTTTTTTGTTATGAATTTTGGATTCGATTATATTTTTTTCTCTTTTAGCAGTGTGTATGTTATTTAATGTAATGAATTTTTTTGCCAGATCTTGATAGTTTTCTGTGAATATATTTTCAGATATAGCAAATGAATTATCTTCCTGTTTTGTTAAAATTTCTTTGCCAAGCATATAACTAATTAAAGAGGTTGTTTCATCTGGTATTATCGTTGTTCGTTCACTTATATCATCAATTAGAAATTGTAAGAAATCAAGATGTTCTCTTGGTGTTAGATTACATAGGTATTTATCATAAAATTCATAACTACCAAGTTTAATTAATTCATTTCTGAAAAGATGCTCATTACTATAATAATACACTCTAATGTGGTCAATGTTCCCTTTAATATTAATCATTTTTGGGTCCTTAAGAATTATTGTTATAATAAAATAACATATAAAAGCTATTATGCAATAGAATTTAGAAGGTTTTTATTATAAAAGTAAATTTTTCAAGCTAACTGCTTATTGATGAAAAATACCTAATTAGAGGCTACCTTAATACGCAATTAAACAGATAGTTATCTTCTCTAAGCTCAAATCTAGTGAGTAAAGGCTTTCGATCTTGTGAAAATTTAGGTGAATGAAAGAACTGTTTTCTACCTGTAGCCTATTGATGTGAGGGTTTCGGATGTTATGAAACTCTCAGACTCCGAGTGATATGAATCTCCAGAGACTCATGATTTTGAGCTAAGGATGGCTCTGCTGATCGGAATCTCGCTTCAATCATTTGAAAACCATGTGTATTGTGAACCTATTGAAATAACAGAGGGTATACATATGGAACATCAAACTCGTCTTATTCGTTTACCTGAAGTCATGAAGAAAACTGGTTTTTGTAAAGCATGGATTTATCGTCTCATCAGTGATGGGCGTTTTCCTCAGCCAGTGAAGATTGGATTGCGTGCTGTTGCCTTTGTCGAGAGTGAAGTTGAGGACTGGATACAGTCTGTTATTGAAGCGACCAGAAATAATGTTGCCTGAATAGGGAGTGGAAATATGAATATTAATGACTTTGCACAATTTGAAAATTATGAAGGTATTATCAGTGATGGTATCTTTGAGGATGTTTTTTATATGGGCTATGTTGAAGAGATTGAACTAACAGAAGAGAATAAGAAATATATTGAATGGTTAAGCTACTTCTTTGTTGCCGAAATGCAAGGAGTGTTGGATGAAATTAACGAGCTGGACATGCTTGACCAAATTTCCGTTTTTGATTTTTGGTTTAAGCTTATCCAATCAAGAGATGAAGTAGAGGCCCTAGCAAGAACTATTATATATTATAAGTCGGGAATACCTGTTTGATATAAATTGAATGTAAAAAGTTTAGTGCTGTTTGAAAAAAAGTAAATATTCACCTAAATAATGCACTTATTTTTTACTAAAGACTTTACAAATAATATTAATGTGCTTTATTTATAATAGATTGAGAGGGGGCAATTACTATCAGGTGTATACAATGCTCATTATGTACCACTGATAACAAAAAGTAAGTTATTCTCCTCTTTAGAGTGCGTCTTAATTGGAATGAAGGTTGTTTTTTATTTGAAAAGAATAGTAAATTTTTTTATATGATAATATGTCATATGATACAGCTATACTTATTTTGTAAAATTAATATTTAAATATTAGAGGTGAAGAAATGAAGAAAATAGGGACACATTTATTTTTAATGGATAGTGGAGAAAGATTCTGTGTTGTATTGGATAAAACTACCGGAGTACCTCTTCATTATCCTAATATATATCTTATTAATGAATATAGAAATTGTGGAAAGTCTATATCGACCATAGAATTGGTTGGAGCAAGTATTTCCATGCTGTATAATTTCCTATCAGATATGGGGATAGATCTTGTAGATAGAATTCTTTCTCAATCATTTTTATCTATTAACGAAATTGATGCCTTGAGGGATTTCACCACAATAAATACAAAAAGACTTCGCAGTAAAAGTAGATATTGTAATATGTCAGTTAGACCAGCTACTAAATACTTTAGATTAACATCTATAGCTAATTATCTTGAGTGGTTATGTCAGATTCTTTTGATGGATTTAGATGTAAACCAAGAGAGAATAAGCGTTTTTATTAAGCAGATTGAAAAGAGAAGGCCAGTAGTGAAAAAAAGAAATGCTCTTTCAGTAGAAGATAAAGGTCTAAATGAAGAGCAGATTGATTTATTATTAAGAACAATTCAAATTAATTCAGACATTAATCCGTTCATCACTGATGTTCAGGTTAGAAACAGATTGATGATACTCATACTTTATACATTAGGTATCAGATGTGGAGAGCTACTTAACCTGCAAATCACAGATATCGATTTTCATGATGGTAGTATATATATTCGTAGAAGGGCTGATGAGAAATCTGATCCTCGAAGAAGGCAACCTTTAGTTAAAACATTAGAAAGGAAAATAGAACTTTCAGATGTTTTACTTAAAGAGATTCGCAACTATATGCTAAATGAAAGACGTAAGTTTAAGAAAGCCAGAAGACATAGCTATCTATTTGTTACTCATAAATCAGGGCCAACACAAGGTCAGCCAATCTCTAAGAGTGGATATAACAACATCATTAGTGAGATTAAAAAAACATCATTAGAACTCAGTGATTTTGCCGGACATCAGCTAAGACATGCATGGAATAATAATTTTTCTAAAGCTATGGATGCTTCTGGCGACGTTGGTGAAATAGAACAAGAAAAAATAAGATCCTACAATATGGGATGGAGTGAAAAGTCTAAAACTTCGAGTATATATAATGAAAGGTTCATTAGAGAAAAAGCAGGGATAGTAGCATTATCATTGCAAAATGATCAATTAAAAAAAGGAGGTTTGAGATGAGCAAAATAGCTAAGGAACATATTGAATACCAATTATTATTAGTGCAGGCTAAAACAGAAGGTTATAGCTTTAATCTATATGATGATGTTTGGTCTATTGATGTTAATAATAAAATTCGTGTTTATAAAATAACGAGTAAAATAAATAATAATTTACGAGAAGGTTTTTTAAAAACTTTAGCTCATTATGCTCAATATAACAGCCCTTCAACTGCGATGTTATGTAGCTACATCTTAAAATATTTTTTTATTTTTATGGACTACTCAGAGAAAATTAAAGAACAGGATTTGATAGCATTTCAAAATAAGAATCAAAACAAGAAAAACTACGGAACATATCTTAAAAGTTTTTTTAAAACATGGTATGAGTTAGGATACCCTGGTGTTGATAAAAAATTATACGACTTTATTCTTTCATGGGGTAATTTTTCTGATATCAGAAAAGCTGGGGATGTTATCAAAAGAAAAGATCCTATACAGGGTCCATTAACAGATGCAGAACTTCAAGGATTTAATGAGGCAGCTTTAAGAGCATATGAAAGAGGGAGTATTTCTTTATCTGATTACACGATGGCTTTACTTGTAAGTCATACAGGACGAAGAACTCTACAGATAACACAAATGAAAGTATCTGACATTATAAAGGCTAAAAATAGTAAAGGTGAGATTTCATATTTATTAAAAATACCAAGAATAAAACAAAGAAATGATTTTAGAGAGCTTTTTAGAACGTTCAGAATAACAGGTAATTTATACGACTTACTTCAGAAACAAGCTCAAGACTCCATAGAAATTGTGTCTAAATATTTAAACAGAGTGCTAAATAATGATGAGAAAGAATTAGTTCCATTATTCGTTTCTACGCTTAGAATTAGGTATATGTTAGATAACAATGAAAAAGATGACATTTTCACATCAGATAAAATACATTTTAATACATTGAAAATTGCAAGATTGGTACGAAAAATTCTTGCAGAAGAAACTGTTATCTCTGAGAGAACAGCAAAACCTCTACATGCTAGCCCAAGACGATTTAGATACACGTTAGGAACAAGAGCCGCAAGAGAAGGTGCGGGAGCGGAAGTTATCAGTGAGTTGTTGGATCATACAAGCCCACAACATGCGGGGGTTTATATCCAGAACAATGCTGATTATGCATATAAGATAGACCAAACTGTAGGGGAAGAATTGTTTCAATACTCTAAAATATTTCAAGGGGAAGTTATCGAACACATAGATGATGACATACATGCATCTCGTAGGATACGAGATTTAGATGGTGATGATGCAGGTCAATGTAATCAATGTTCATCATGCTCAGCTAACGTACCAGTCCCTTGTTATACCTGTATAAGCTTTCGTCCTTGGCTGGATGCAAGACATGATCTTATTTACATCAAACTGGTAGAGGAAAGGAGGAAAGTCCTCGATTTTACTAAAGATTCAAGAGTTGCAGAGTCTCTTGATAGAACTATTTTAGCTGTCGAAGAGGTTATAAAAAAATGTGAGGAAATTAAAAATGGGAGATTGATTAAATGAATGCAGAAACAAAAGTGAAATCATTTAAATCGAATAGAGAAATTAATGCATTAAAAAAAATAGATTCATTTATTGAATATTGCAAAGATATTCATAAAAAGACTTATGACTTTGAATGGGAATCTAATTCTTGGCCGATAAAAGCAATTTTTAGAAAACATAATAAAGTTCTAAATGAACCACTTAATAATGAATTGATTGATTTTGCTAAAAGTTATATTACCTATCAATATACTGTTGTAGGAAGAAGGCATAGAGCAACTTTAGATAAGATGTTGAAGGTTTTATCTATAGTTGAATATGTGTTATTAAATAGGACAGGCAAAGCAAATATTAATGCTATTAATTTAATCCTATTGGATGAATGTTCATCTGAAATAGGTAAAAACTATAAGGAATTCAGGAATTATGCTTTAAACAAGGAGCTTGAGAGAATGATTGATTTTCTTAATAATCGAGCTTTTTTAAATTGTGGTGTTATTAAGTGGGTTAGTTCAGTTAAATTTCCAGAAACTAGAAAGGTTGATGAGAAGTCAAAAAATGAAAGAAGAAAAAAATTGCCAAATCAAGCTTCTCTGAATGCTATGGCTGAAATATTCTCGCTGCCTGACAACCAACTTAGCGACCGAGATGCCTATCTGTCATCAGTTTTCGCATTGCTTATGTGTGCTCCCAGCAGGATTTCAGAGATCCTGGCTCTTCCAGAAGATTGTGAGATTGAAGAGAAAGATAGAAATGGAGTTAATCGTTACGGTCTGAGATTTTTCTCAAATAAAGGTTATGGTGGCGATATCAAATGGATACCTACAGTTATGGTTCCAGTAGCGAAGAAGGCTATAGAAAGACTCAGAAAAATATCTAAAAACGCCCGCGATTTTAGTTTATGGGCTGAAAGTGAACACGACAGCTTCTTCAGACATCCTGAATGCCCTGATAAAGGATGGGACGAGCCACTAACACTCGTCGAGGTATTCCAGGCATTAGGTTATCCTTCTATACGAACAGAAGGTAAAGCTAGAGCAAGACTAGCCGAACTAAACCTTAAACCATGCACACATAGTCATACTTTTACCTTAAACTATTTATGTCAGTTTGTTCTTTCTCAACTACCAGAATGCTTCCCTGTATATGATAAAAAAAAGAAAATTAAGTATAGCGAGGCTTTATGTTTGATTAATAAATACCAATTGGAAGAGCACAATCAGACGGTGATTTATAAACCATATAGATCAAATACCGAATTTTTCTGTAGAGTCCTAAAAGGAACAAAAAATACACCGGGGATTCTTGAAAGGCATGGTTATATGGATGCTAATGGTAAACCTCTTCGCATTAGAACACATCAAGCTAGACATCTTCTTAACACGATTGCACAGCGTGGAAATATGAGTCAATTGGATATCGCTAAATGGTCTGGCCGAGCGATCGCTTCACAAAATCATGTTTACAACCACACGACAGAAGAAGAGATGTTTGAAAAGTCTCGCGCTCTAAATATAAGTAATTATGTTAATATAGCTCCAGCATTCTCTGTTAGAGATTTAGCTCCGAGCCTTCCGGCTGAGTTCTCTGACTTGGACATATTAGATCATGGTGCAGTCCACGTTACGGAATTTGGTTATTGCGTGCATGATTACTTAATTAGTCCATGTGAAAAATTTCGTGATTGTTTACATTGTGATGAGCAAGTTTGTGTTAAAGGTGAAAATGATAAGCTGGAGAATCTTGAACAACGTTTAATTCAAGTTGAAAAACTTTATACTAAAGCCAAACTCTCTATTCAAGAAGAAGAGCTTGGTGCGGATAAATGGTTTAACTATCAAGAAAGGACACGCGAAAGATTGAAAGATTTGATCTCTATCTTGAAAGATCCAGATATTCCAGAAGGTTCAAAAATTAGACTCACTGGATCAAGTTTCACACACATGCAGCGTGTATTAGAACAAAAAAAGGGCATTTTAATAAATAATATAATCAAAGTTAAAAACAAGTGAGGGCATTATGGCAAAACATTTAAATGGATTTGAAATTGATACGATTAAAAAAATAATTATCAAATGGAATGGTAAATTGACGTGGGATTTACTCTGCGAAAAGATTGCAGAACGTTTGGGAAGAAAGCCTACACGACAGACTTTAAACTGTCATAAAGATATCGTAGTGGTCTTCAATCAAAAGAAAAAAGGTATAAAGGACGACGATTCAAAAATAAAAAAGCCAGCAAACCTTAATATTGCTGCCCAACATATTAAGAATCTGGAAGATAAATTGGCTATTTTGGAGGTGCAACATGACCGTGTTTTACAGGAGAATATGCTAATTAAATATAATGCTTATAAATTTGGTATCAAAGAGCATCAACTCTATAGCTCTCTTCCTGAGATAGACAGAGAGCGTCATGACCGCAAAACCAGATAGAGATTAGTAGGTATAACGAAACTATTTCTTGTACAACATGATAATTTGTTTTTCAAAAACAGATCTCTAATTTGTTGCTTTAAGATTATCCCTTATTAGGCATGGTGTTGATCTCCCATAGAGCTAATCAAGCGACTTCAACGATCTCGGTATATATGGATTTCGGCAGGAAGATCATTTGGCTCCATTATTTACTATTAACCAAAGACAAAGTGATTGTAAAATAATATAAACTCATTTGGTGTAAATTGTGAAGAAATCTTAACGCCCATATTGATTTTTTATAAACTTGTGATATTTAAATATAGAAGGGAAAATTATTAATTGCAAGGATGCATGTTATGGATAAAATAAATATTAATTTAATGGAAAGACACCTTCTTCTCTTGGATCGATTCGTTGATAAGTTGGTTCAATCTGGTTTCTACGAAAAAGATATCACAGAGAAGTCTTACTTGTTTTGCGCTGGATTTTATATCAAGTATAAAAATGAAATAGAAAAGCTCACATTTTCCAACAGGGAGGTTGTGTTAACTTTTTTGTTGTTATCATACTATAGCTATATCAAGAAGTTAGATGATGATCTTATTGATAAAGAGCGTATGAAGCGAGTATGTTCTTCTCTTATCAATTACATAGTCGAAAATAGCAGTCGCACTGAAAGAATTTATCTTCATGAAAAGAAGAAGTATGAACAGATGCCGTTAAAAAAAGAGCTGGTTAAAATGGCAAAAAAAAGTAAGTATGGATTGTGATTTTCATTAAAAAACCCGTAGATTGAAAGTCTACGGGTTAAATTTTCCCCTGATGCTGGTTTTGTCATTTACCTAAAAGATGCCAGTCTTCACGTTGCTTGTTCCAGCATTGAAGATATATGTGCTAACTTTTTCGCCTTTGAAAGAAACTGTCAGAGATTTCGTTTGTGAGTCTGCGCCGCCTGCAAGCAGCCCAACAACAGGGATGAAAGAGGTAGCTTTGGACTGGCTGTTATACATAGTGTAAGACCATTGTTCTTCACCATCGATCAAGGAGCGGCTGTCAGGTTCACCGAACGATGCTAACACGTCCTGTTTTGTAGTTTTGCCTTTAACAACTTTGGTCTTCACACTTTCCTGCGTCTCATTTTTCAATGACTGGTTGCCTACTGAAGAACAACCTGCCAAGGTCATAAAAACGAATCCTACGATAATGATTTTTTTCATACAAAAATTTCCGTTTTATTTTTAAATTTTAGCGTTTTACTGACTCAATAAGGTTTCTAAGTTCATTTTCAAATCTCTCGCTTCTTCTTTTAATCCATTTGATACAAACGAAGCTTCCGATCCTTGATAGAAAATATGTGAGCCACATATACTTGTGCTCATCCCACACATATCCGTCTTTGAATCCCATAAGCAATGAGCAAAATGCAATGAAAGAAGCCAAGCAAAGCAACGTGAAGAGAAAATAAAACCATTTCGGAACAGGCATTGCTCTAAAAAAGGATGCCGTCGAAGCATTATGAAATAGTATTGTCAGTAAAGCTGGAATAATGACGGTTTTACTGCTTAAGTTTACTTTATATTCACCAGTGTTTAAATTAACAATGATCGCATCTGCATATACGACACACAAGTTATCGTTACTATACTTTCGAAGCTCATATAGACGAATCCTGTGTGAGTGCCTGAACGCGATTCCATAGGCTGAAATCTGCTTTTCATCGCCATCATCTGTTTTTACCAAGATTTGAGCATTTGTTGGGTTGGAACTGATAACAGTCGCAGAGAAAATCTCCGCAAACTTGAAAGTTTCACCAAACACTTCGAATTCATTAGTAATGATTTCTTGTTGCTGTCGCTCAGACAGACCAATGTTATGGTGTTTCGTAGTGGAGATACTCATAAAAGTTCCTATGTGTTCTGAATGAAGTCATATTCGTCTTATGGAGAAATCAAGGAATACACACGAGATGGTATCTGCCATTTCAAAACCTTCTTCTTATTAGAATAAGAAAATAGACTAGTTAAATCAGTCTATTAGATGAATAGTTGTAAATTGACATTTTGACTGAGTTTGCAGGAAAGGCAAATCACTTGTACCGATCGATTACAGATTAATGATAGTCGCGAGCTATCAACTATAGATTATCGATCGGTATAAACGATCAATATATTGACTTGTATCTGTCAAAAAAAAGGCTTGCCAGCCTTACATCGAAAGCGAAGTTCTTTTGGATTGAGGTGCAGATTCGATGAAGTTTTTTTGGGGGATAGGTGTAATCTCTACCACTCTCATGCCAGTGATGGTTTTGTGTTTTTTAGGGCGTTTAAGGGTTGGGATTTTGAGTTTTTTGAAGATGGTATTAATGGTGTTGAGATAGGGGATGGTTTCTAACCATCTGAATGTTGAAATCATATAGCTTCGCTTGGAGGCTTCTTTTACCGCTTGGGTTGCAAACGCTTCTTGAGCACCAGCACCTGCTTCTAAGTGAATCGGTTTGACTGAAGCGTTAGTGTATTCGTCCTGACCAGCACTGTTATCATGGATAAGCGCTGCTATGGGGCTGTTAGCTTCCGTTGTTGTGATTTCATGTGGATGTGTTGCTATGGCACTATCAGGCGCTTCGCTAACCGATGCCTTACTGACTGAGGGCATTTTCAATGCAAACAGGAAAGCATTGTCGCGTTCCGGCTGGTAATCTAGCCTGTTTTGTAAGGCAGACCAGGAATAACCTTTTCCTAACTGCGAAGCTTTGAAAGCAATCCCCTGATATTCGAATGAAAACCCATTCATTTTCCCTGTTGAGGCAATATTCGGAAGCGCTTTGATATTGTTGGCGGCAAGCTGCATCACAAAATCAGTGGTAGATGGTTTATCGACAAGTAATGCTTCCAGGGCTTCCTGAATAACCGATTTGGGTGATAGCTCTCCTTTATACTTCTCCATCATCGCTTCGTTACGCGATAGCTTTTTAGGCTTCGGTATTGCGATTATCGTTTTTTGGGGCGGGGATTTTCTGGATAGCGAAGCTGGGGATGGTGATGCTACCAATTCTGGCCCTTTGGTTTTGGTCAGATGGTGATCTATTTCTAACTGTTGGATGATACGGGTGCTGATGAGGTTTTCATTTTTGCCCAAGTAAAGACTTCTATTGGATAGATCTATACGACTGGCAATAATGTGGATGTGCTGGCCGGCCGCATCATCATGAAGGACATAGCATCTGAGGTGCGTTTCAGAGAAGCCCATTCGGGACATGTAATCATCAGCAATCCCTGACCACTGAGCATCTGTCAGCGCTTCGTTTTTCGGCAAGCGAAGCGAATTGTGCCATATGGGTTTGACCACATCACGACGAAGCGCTTTTGTGGTATTAAATTCAACTATCAGATCTTCAGCGGAGCTTCCATCCATGTTCCCGCCAATCACTATCGGATCTTTTTTATGATGAGAAGCTGGTTTTAATGCGTAAAGCACTACACCAGCGAAGCTCTTACCCCTGCGGATTTTTTGCATTCCCTTCATGGGAAGCTCTCCACAGGTCAGCGGTAATTAAATGCAAGCGAAGTTCTGAGACCTGACGCTTTACGGCGAAGAGTTCAGTTTGCGTCAGAGAGCTTTCATAGCTCTTGCTATCAAGATGAGCCACAAGCTTGTTTAGCTTCTGCGAAATCTCACCAAGGGTTTTCCAGGCTTCAAAATTGATAGCTGGAACGACAGCAGGAAGTTTATTAAGTAAAGATAAGCGAAGCCACTCGCCTTTAGGATGACGGCAACGTCTCTCATTGAGAAGCGTTAGCTCTTCATCATTTAATCTTACACTGACGCAATGAGAACGAAGCTGGTTGTGTGTGAGCTTCTCTTCGTTAACGTTTCCATTATGGGAGTGCTTACTGACAACGATCTTATTAAAAGTATTATTTTCGAACATATGAACTCCTTTTCATACAATTAAATAAAAGCATATTCCTTATGCTTAATTTATTTATATGATAGAAGCGAGTAATGTCAATGCCGTGTGTTGATTTTGCTTTTAATTTTTTTCAACCGAAGGGCGAAAAAACAAGGGGAACTCGAAGAAGCAGCGTAGCGCTTCGATGAGTTAGCCCTTGCTTAGAGATGATTAGTGAGTATTGCTTGATGATTATTGCTAAGTCTTCCATAGTTGGTAAAATCACATTTATGGTAAAATACCAAAATCTTAATTTTTTTTAATAAATGGTATGAAATCAAGGGGTTATATGGAAATCAAAGATGTTTTCGGGGCGCAGCCCAAAAGTGTTTGGGAGTATCTCTGTGAGAATGGTCAAGGATTATATGTGCCTGCATATCAAAGGCAATATTCTTGGGATAAGCCTAAAATAACACGTTTAATTGAGGATATTTGCCATGGGTTCACAACGCTTATAAGCCGAGATGATGCAATAACATTTTTAGGTACTATAATCGCAATTCACGATACAAATTTAGTTACGGTTGATCCTATAGTTAAGGGAGATGTTCCTTCCAGGGTTATGACTATAATAGATGGTCAACAAAGATTGACTACATTACTATTAGTGAATACTGTATTACATGAAGAGATAAAAATTAGGTTAGTTAAAAAGATAAATAAAAAAAGCGAAGCCGATGCAGATATTTGGTTAGTCGAAGAATGCATGAAGGTGATCGGTCGATTAGCAAAAACATTCGAAGAAGACAAAGATTATGGCGATGAAAATTTTCGATATTATCCGAGAATGATTAGAGCATATGACGACTCGTGGTCTCGTAAAAAGGATAAGGCGAGTTATAAGTCTGCTATAGGTCATTATTTGCACACGTATGGTAAATATGGTCGTGAGGAAATCAAGAAAAACTTTAAATATGATCCTCCTGAAAGTGAACAAGAGAATAGTAGTAAATACAAGCCACTATCTGAGGGCCGGAAAACAGTATATGCTCTGGTCAAAAATATATGCAAAACAAATGATTCAACAGGAAAGGCCTCTGTAAAATCAGATCAACCAGAATTAGAACTTCCAGAAATATCAAGTGTTTTGGAAAATGAGAAGTTTCAAAATCTTCTCTTAAAATCGGAGTTTCCAGAATATGTGAAAGATAAATTAATAAAGAATGATGATCAATCATTTGAAGAATTGATTCGATTAATTTTATTTGCTAACTTTGTCCTTGACCGTGTTGCGATAACTATTGTTACTGCCAAAAATGAAGATTATGCATTCGATATGTTTGAATCTTTAAATACGACAGGGGAGCCATTAACTGCTTTTGAAACTTTCAAACCTAAGATTATAAATGCCGAAAAACTTAGTGGGTATGAAAGTTCTAAATCACATCAATATGTAGAAGCGATTGAAAATTATCTCGAAAGTACTGGCAAATCAAATGATAAACAGGAGGCGACAAGTCGGTTGATTGTTTCTTTCGCATTAGCGGAGAAAGGAGAGAAGCTTTCAAAAAGACTTAGTGAGCAAAGACGTTTTCTCAAGGATAGCTTTGAAAAATTTCCTGAATTAAAACAACAGCAAGAATTTGTCAGACATTTATCGCATGCTGCCCTATTTATAAGATATTCTTGGCCTGATGATAAGTCATTAACTTCGTTGATTTATTCTGCTGAAGAAGCTCAGACTGATGAAGTTATTTTATGTATTGATTTACTTCGGAAATTTAATCACACAATTACTCTTGGTCCTTTAATTCGTTTCTACTCTGAAATAAGAAGAGTTTCACCAGAATTTAGAACTATTGCAATTAATAACTTTATTGATGCGGTTAAAGCTATTACTGCATTTTCTGTTCTCTGGAGGTCTTCACGTCGTACTACAGAGAATATTGATTCGCATTATCGTAGATTAATGATGTATGGATATGAAGATGTTGGTTTAAAACCTCTCGCAAGGGATATGAATGAATTTGGTTCAGAAATTACTTTAAATGTGATTGGGCTTAAAAAGGCATTTTTATCAATACTTGCAAAAGAAGGGAATGTGGGAAGCAAGGATGAGTGGGTTAAGGCTATTTCAAAAATACCTGCATATTCAAATCAGAAAGAAATTACACGCTTTATTCTATTGGCTGCAGCTCATGATAGCGTAGAAGATAAAAATATTCCTGGCCTTACCGTAGCTGGTAGAGTGGGAACTTTACCTATGCTTGATATTAAAAATTGGAAAGGTGAACAATTACAAACGATTGAACACATCGCACCTCAAGAAAAGTCCCACGAAGGTTGGTTAGAGGATATTTATGAGGAACAAGAACTTATTGATCGATTAGGTAATTTAACATTATTACCAAGTCGTGAAAACTCATCTCTTAAAAATGGTAGTTGGGCTAAGAAAAAATTGTTTTACAAGATTCTGTCTGCAATGACACCAGACCAATTAGAGCCATTACAGGAGCAAGGTAAGGTACAAGGAATAAATTTAGCACAATCTACAAGTGAGCTATTGTCAGAGTCCAGATATTTACCGCTTGTTAAAGCTGTAGCTTTAGTTGAAGGTGATTGGACAAAAGAACTTATAGAGAAACGTAGCGTTAGAATCGCCGAGTTAGCATGGGACCGTATTCATGCTTGGTTGAGTGTTGAATAAGTTCCTTCGGGTAATAAATAGTGCACCCAAATGGGTGCACTTAAATTATTTATGACATATATTGCACGAACCATTCCCCTCATCATCACCATATATATCATCAATATCTTCGATTTCAACTGGGCGTAATGGATTTAGCGTTTTCTTTGCAGAAGCTCTCGCTTTTCTCTCATCATAATCTTTGAATATTTGTATTATTCTCTCTGGTTTTTCAAGTTCAGAAAGAGATTCTCCTTGTGTCCATGTAAATGGTGAACCGTGGTCCATAGCATTTTTTTCGTAAGCTTTTGCTTCTTCAAATGCATCTGGGTGGTATTCTTTTAACCGTGCCCATTCAATTTTTTGCTGGAAAAAACAGAATGTGCAACCAGAGCGACTACGCCATTTATAATATTCAGGCCAGCCTACGCCTGAAGCTTCTAAAATCTCACCCACAGCAGCTTTATCTATACCAT
Organism: Citrobacter sp. 50677481; assembly: GCF_001463265.1. Taxonomy (NCBI): domain Bacteria; kingdom Pseudomonadati; phylum Pseudomonadota; class Gammaproteobacteria; order Enterobacterales; family Enterobacteriaceae; genus Citrobacter; species Citrobacter sp. 50677481. The sequence continues at coordinate 429,651 of NZ_LNHZ01000061.1, read as the reverse complement.
TTTCACGAAAAGGAAGGGCGATTTTTAGATTTTTGTGCTTTGAAGCATACCCTTCACGATATTCTTCGTCCGCTCTTATAGCAACGTAGCTGGTAACGGTGTCGCCGGATGCAAGCATAGGTCTGACCCATAGCTCAAATGGCCTTAACTTTAATTGGCGAGTACACCATCTTGTTTGTGGCGAAGGAAGAAAATGATTGTATTCTTTTAGCCAGAAATCAAAGTCTCGGTCAGGGTTTAAATACTCAATTTTTTTACCAAGAAATCCTTCAAGTTTTCCTAAAAATTCATAAACCTCAGGTAATTCCTTTCCTGTATCAGTGAAAAAATACTCAATATTGAGTTCAGGATGGTGCTGGCGCATGTATATCGCTAAGGCTGCGCTATCTTTGCCACCAGAGATACCTAAAACATGTCGTTCTGCCATAATTAATCATCCTTACCATTTACAATTGCAATACTAACTTTTGCAAGAGCTGCCAGTAAAATACTTTTGCTAAAATCTTTATCGTGTATTTCACAGAGAATTTTTTGTGAAATATCTTCTACGATTTTTATATCGGATGATTTTATATCATATTCAGCTTGTACTGTTCCATTTTCTCGATCATCGAAAATAAAAGCAAAAGCTTCTCTTGTAGGTTTTCTATTCTTAATCGAAGACAACACTTCAATTCTTTTGAATTTTTTAGCCCAAGATGCTATTTCTATTAATGCAATATCAATGTCATTGTCGGACCATAGTCTCGGCGGCTTATTCGCTGCCAAGCTTAAAATGCTTTCAATACTTTCGTTTGTTTCATTTAAGTCTTTTAGACGGGTTGAAAAAGCATCAAACCGGAAATCGCCCGAAATTCCCGAAACAGTGTTTGATCTGTTCTTGATCTCAGCAAAATCATTATCATTAGCGTCCAATGCTATTAGCATTTTTCTGCGAATATTTTGTAAAAGGTTGTTGTAAGAATTAACTAATTCTTTAATTGAAGATTCGATCCTCGCTGAAAGATCATTATCATTCTCTGAAGTGAATGTAAATGGTAAATCGACAAATAACAGTTTGTGAGGATCTGATGCTCTGAGCAACAGATCTCTCATTTTCTTGCTATCTTCAGATAATGTCGAAGTCCGCTTAGACCATTCAGGCAAAGCATAAACCATACCAACGAGCGATCTTGCAATCTCCAGTGGTTCTTGTCCTGAAGAAGGAATATTCAACTGCGTTAAGGTTCTACTAATTTGAGAAAGTAGATTGTTTTTATTTTCATCAATGAGGATCTTCTTCAAATGGAAACGAGAAGAGTCTTGAAGAAGTTCATCTATTTCACTATCCGTTATCTTTGATATAAAGTAATTATCTTTATATAAAGCCATTTTATCTTTGTTGGCTAAAATATATACCAAAAAGAGAACTGGATGGATTCCATTCTTTACACCAAAGGGTGGCTTGCCCCACAGTGAAAACATTTGTTGTACTGATACAAGCTTGTTTTCATCTGCGAAAAGTTTATCTGTGAATTTAAATAGAGGTGTCAAGACTGCAACATCATCGTTATAATTTGGAATAGTTAATCCAAATTTCCCATTTGTAGATTTATGGATTTTGGGAATGACTAATAATGTCTCATGTAAGCCTCTTTCGGCTGGCCAACCGGACAGTCCTAAGTTTTCTTGATTTTCAGCATACAGCATTTTGTAGAGCAGGTCTTTACGGGCTTTAACAGCATTAGGTGAAAGACTGTTGCGATTTATTAGTTCGCTTTTTAGGCATGGAGCATCATAAAATATTTTATCTGCAAATGTAGATGCAATTGATGAATAATTTTCTATATTAACCCATGAGCCATTAATCAACCATTCTGAATAGCGTAATGCCTCTCTTAGTGATTCCTCAATAATGTTTTTTAGAACTGTTATTCTTGCATATATTTCTCTCCTAGCCACAGAATCACTTATTATTTCATGATTGCTGTCAAGGATTTTATATAAAGCCATAAGCTCATACCCATTCTCGACAATTTTATCTGTCTTAATAGGTACGCCTGGAATAATATTTTCAGGTATGTTATCTCTACTTTTCTTAATTTCTTTTTTAAGTTGAGAATGGGTCATTCCTTTTTCTGGGAATATGACAAATAGTTCTCCAAATTTATCAGAGGTAATAGGGGGTAAATTCTTTAGTTTCCCTTTGAATACCTCTAATGAACAAAGAGATATATCCATCCAGCGTAATGAACCTGTTTGGTAATAATGTTTTTTAGCCACGACTGGGCGAATGCCTGCTGCTTTAGACAACAGTTCGTAATCAAGAGAGGATATATTGTTTAATTCTTTCTTGATCTCCTCGTCTATATCAAAATCACTACCTTCAAATACAGCCCAAGATTCAAGATGCTTCCTGTAAACGATAACACTTGATTTCTTTAATTCATTTAATAATGTCTCTAAATCATAATTGATATTACTGTGATAAATACTTTTAATTACTTCATTAGAGGCAGGTAGACCAGTACTATTTCTAAAGAAATCCAGTATTGCAATATTTTTTATCAAGCTAATTTTTAGCTTGTCGGAACCAGCTTCTACGCGTTCAACTGCTTCTACAGACTGAGCCCATCGATGACCATCTGGTGAAGATAGTATTGCCGGTTCAAGATTTGTACGCAAAAAATTCCAATAATGCTCTGGAGTGTATGTTTGATCTTCGCTATATTTTGTTGATTTCAGGAAATCATGGAACGCATGAGGTTCTGAAGAACTCAGGAAACCAAAAATACTCCTTTCATTTTGACCAAAATGCCTTCTTGATGCAGGTCCTAAGATAGTCGCCATTGTTGGATGTAATGGCCAACATTTAATTAAAGACTCTACTAACTGTGCACTGATTGAAGGTCTTCTCTTTCTAACTTCATCTGCTACTATTTGAGCAGCATTTACATTAACATCATTTTTTAAATCTTCGCTAATTGAAATCGCTTTAGACAATAGTTCAATGGTTTCATCACTTGATGAAATTAATGGTATATCTGCATAGCGCCCTTGCACCTTAGCCCAGTCGTTTTGTATCTCATTACCTAATTTTGATGAGTATTGTCTAAATGCTTGATGCAGAATCCCAATAACAATTAACTTGCCGTTACTTCTTGAAGCTGCTTCAGCAAGATCCTGATAGAAATGTATATCATTTTCTTCTTGAGCCGAATACTCAAGGAATTTTCCCATTTCATCGATGACTATAATCAAGCCATCATATGTTGAAGAATTACTAAGTACTTTTAGCCGATCAATGAGATCAGTACCTTTTGGTTTAATTTCTTTCTTCTTGTTAGATTTTGTTTGTTTATCCAGCGAGCTGTTTATTTCTTGTACGACACTCGTTCTTTTACCCGTTATTGGTAAAATATTCCAACCGTTGGTGATAGGAAATGCATTTTTAAATAATGGCAAAATACTTTTATCTAAACGAGTATAAGCTTTATTCCTTATTTCTTCATTAGGATGCAACGTAGAAAGAAGCGTGATTGCAAGAGATGATTTCCCGCTACCATATGGGCCTGTTAAGGTAAAAGCTCTTTGTTCAGAGTTGATAATTTGAGTGCAAAGATTATTAATAACATTCTGTGCCGATTTATTACAAATATATCCATCTAATGAATCCAGGCGTCCCAAGTCTGTATCAATTCGGACAGAGCGTTGATATTGTTGAGTAATTTTAACTTTGTCCATTAACATTATAAATCACCATAAGCCATAATAATTTGTTCAATTTTTAAGTTAGCTAATTGTTTTTCAGATGTATTTGATATTACAACTTGTCTAATTCCTGAAGAGTCAGACCACTTTAAGAAACCATTTGTTTTTTCTTCAAGGGTTGCAAGTCTGTCCGCGACAGAGTCTTCATCAAGCTTAAATACTCTTCCAGGAGATGACGGACCATATGCTATAGTTTCAAAAGATAACGTATTTGCTTCAGAATATAATGACTCCCAAAATTCGATGAGTGAAAAAATAAAAATATGGTCGCTGAGGGAGTATTTCTGTCCTCTCTTGAAGGAAAACAGACCTCGACTTTCCTCTTGAATTAAACCTAATTCTGATAATAGTGGTTCTGCGTTTTCTTCTATATTGTTATCAGATTTTGGGCAGTATGATCTAATGCAGGCCTCAACATCCCTCTTTAATGTTGCTTCAGAGATTTTTAGATTTCTTTCTGCTGCGTAATCTTTAAGACGCTCTACGATATTATCGCGTGAAAATGAAGATGATGTTATATTGTTAAAGATATAGCACCAAGTTGTAGAGCGATGTTTACTGTTAGCTGCCGGTAAGCCGGCTAAACGCCAGTGAGCGAGCCAAGCTGTGCTTGGATTTTCACAAAAAGGATCTAATCCTTTATCCTGAAGGATCATATCCCATTCTTTTGGAATAATGAAAACGCCTTTGTTGGTGTTAGACTCCTCAAGTAGCCCGCATGCGAGCGACCAATGTTTGATGGAGGACACCATGTTTTTGCCTACGCCAAACACACCGATAGCCTCCTCCTGAGTAAACGTAGCTTTGTCAAGAGTGTTATCACTGTTTTTTTGATCATAAGACTTTTTCAGCCACATCTGCTTTAGTGGGAAAGTCTCATGACCGGAGAAGTGGGGTGTATAGCTTGGTTGTTCGAGTAGATTTTCCATTGTCTTTCTTCTACTGGATAAGTTTGCCAGTAAGAATAGCATGTCGCTGGAGGATTTATCCAGTAGTAAGTATTTTTTTACTGTTCGAATATACAGTTATTGAGGTTTCATTTGCAATGCGTTAGTAGTAGGCGCTATGAAAATCAAGAGTGGTAATTTTGGCAGATGACTGGCGATGATATCTCTGAAGATAGTATCGCTTGTTGGTACTAACGTTGGTATTTCATGTGTGTTTGTTTTATTTTTCTTTTTTTTATAATAGGTTATCTAAATGTTCGAGTCCGGCCTTCGTTCTGTGGCGAACATGAGCTGATCTTTATTGGCGATCATGATCCGCGTAAACCCATGAGCGAGAACACGGTAAACAGTGCTTTAAGGGTGATGGGCTATGACACCAAAGTTGAGGTTTGTGGTCACGGTTTTCGTACGATGGCCTGTAGTTCGTTAATTGAGTCAGGGCTATGGTCGAAGGATGCGGTGGAGCGCCAGATGAGCCATATGGAACGTAACTCGGTGCGGGCGGCGTATATCCATATAGCGGAACATCTGGATGAGCGCAAGCTGATGTTGCAGTGGTGGGCTGATTTTCTGGATGCGAATCGGGAGAGAGCTATTACGCCGTTTGATTATGCGAAGGTAAAGCGGGGTTAAGTGTAAACCCAGCTGTGGTAACTTAGAAGCCCACTGTTACCAACGTTGCAAAACTGGGTCTTCCGCAACTTGGGTGGAGATTTTCCTGCCAGAGGACTTATCACCCGTCGTCTCAGTAACTCGAACCTTTCCCGACCATACATCTGCCGTTTCAGCATCTTCAGACGATTTACATGCCCCTCGACAACATTGTTACTCCATCTGCTGCTTATCGCTTCGTGTACTGCTGTTACATCGGCTTCCATCCCGGTAGCAACACGCTGAAGCTCAACGAGCTCACTCTGACTGACGTCAGCGAGCCATTGATTTAACTGGAATTTATTCTTCGTTTTCAGCATCCGGTAGAGGTCGAGGGACAACTGTTGTGCGGATGCAGGTGCTTCCGGATGCCACTCTGCCACTGTTTCGCTTAAACTACGCTCAGTATGAACGTTAACGGGAAACCGCTAGCATTTTGCGGGCTGAATATAAGGATAAGGGCGCGGAGTGACGCTGACAGAAAAATCGGGCCATCTGGCATAGTGTGCCCTAGTGGCGCTTGCGCTGGCCAGACAGAACGGCGATGTGCTGTCATCAGCACAGGAAAACCTCTTTCTTACCCGCTGGCTGGCGACAGCACTGAAGCAACGTCATTTTTCGCGTAATGTCCGAGTGGCTGCTGAAACAGGGCCGCCAGCTGGGCGTCAGCGTGAAGCTGGCCAGCAAGCTGAATTACCTCTGGCGCTCCTGCACCGGCGAGTTGACTGAGTAGAACGATCTGTTCCGGCTGACCTATGCGCTGGAAACAGCCAAAGATATGCACTGGAACTATCGTCTGCTGAGTGATCGGGAATGGTCCGGCCGGAATGCCGTGGCGCTCAGTGCGGGCGTCAATGGCATTTATCTCTCACGGGGCAACCTCAATGTCGTTTTTGACGACAGCGGCCGACAGATAAATCCGCTGACAGCGCGTCTGACGGGGAACGTAGCGGGGGTAATGAAGATGTTTAATCGCTGTGGCAGGCAGAGCCTGAGTCTGGTGTCTCCCTGCCCCACCAGTATTCGCTGATGGCCAGACAGGGAGTGGCAGGAAAGGATTATTAGTGGCGGATCTGCGCCTGGTCGTCTTCGGTCAGACCGGTCATTTTCATGACGGTATTGCGGTCAATGCCGTTCTGCAGCATGGTACGGGCAACTTCATGTTTGCCTTTTTCAATACTACGTTGTTCACCCTGTTGGATGCCCTTCTCAATACCCTTCTGTTCGAACTGTTGTGCGATGGTCATGATTGCGTCTCCGTGTTGCGGCACACGCTGTGGCAGTTCGCGTACGCGGTGTCCCTTCCGTCTGGTTACTTCTGGTTACGTCATAACCTTGAAAACTTCAAAAAACGCCTGATTTTCATTCGTATTAATATCTGGAGCAGCAATTTCCTGGTGATGGTTTTTGTACACACGTTGAATAGTACGAATAATGGATCGCGTTTTTTGGTCTGACAGCGAAGAATGTAATACGATCGCCAGCGAGGGAAGCGCTGGCAGAGAGAGTTTAGTGCTCACTTCGACCAGGTTTACCGGCGCGATACGATAAGGCAATACGCCTACCGCAATGCCTGCGCTGAGTGCAGCGATGACGGCAGTTATACCCACCCCGACGAACACTTCTTCCCAGCGAATTCCCGACTGGCGTAAACGTTGAGAAGTCAAATCGCGTATACCGCAGTCAGGAGAAAGGTTGGCGATATGCACAGGGCGCTCGGGAATAAAGGTATATTTTTCGGTAGCAAACCAGCCAAATCGTTCCTGGCACAGTTCCAGCCCTTCGCGGCGGTCATCATTATTACGCACAATCACTGCATCCAACTGACCGTTGTTAAATGAATTCATTAACACGTGAGAGCTGTCAACAGTCACCTCTATCAATAACGTAGGGTCTAATGACTTCATTTGTGAAAGAATTTCCGGCACTTCGGGTCCCATCACATAGCATGAAATGCCCAATTTGAATTTGCTATCAGTCATTACTAAGCTGGATATTGCCCGATCATGAGAGCTGAGAAAATCACGCGCGGATGAGATAAATTTTTCTCCAAAAACAGAGAGACGCACCTGACGAGGCGTACGTTCTATCAATTTTTTCCCAAGCTTATCCTCGAGTCGCTTCAGCTTAACGCTTAAAGCCCCTTGCGTTGTGCCCAGTTCAGTCGCCGCACGAGTGAAACTTTTTGACTCTGCAATCATGATAAATGCGCGTACGGAATCAATATCCAGCGTGGTCATCTCAACTATTCCATTTTGTTGTCACAGATATACCAAATTTTACCATGTCTAATTAATTTGAAAAGTGATACTTTTTTTTACTGTTAGAACATTTAGCTAAAAAGAAAACATTATCTTAATAAATGCTTTCATAAGAAATGTCATCTTTTTAAATCGACGGAGCAAAAAAGGAATGGCTGCGACCTTATCATCAAAAAATAAGATAGCACTGAGTGCTGTGTGCTTATCCGCCATTATGTTAGGGCTGGAAATCACCAGTATCCCATCAATTTTACCAACGCTCGAAAAAATGTTGCCTGCAGAGTTCAGTCAACTTCAATGGATTATGAATGCCTACACCCTGGCAATGTGCTCTTGTCTGGTTGCTATGGGTGCTCTGGCAGATCGATTTGGCCGTAAGCGTATCTTCCTTGTGGGGATTACTGTTTTTGGTATTGCCTCCCTCATTTGTGGAATGGCAAGCAGTGCACCAGTGCTTATTAGTGCCAGATTCCTGCAAGGTGCCAGTGCGGCTGCCATGCTTTCCTGTCAGGTCGCTGTGCTTTCACATCAGTTCAGAGACGGGCCTGAGCGAGGAGTTGCCTTTGGGTGGTGGGGAATTATGTTCGGCCTTGGCCTTGGATTTGGCCCTGTTATTGGTGGGGGTATTCTTGCTCTGTTGAGCTGGCACTGGGTGTTCCTTATTCATGTTGTGATTGCCGTGGTGACCATTTTTGCTGCCCGGATGGGCGTGGTGGAGTCGAGTGATCCGCACGTGGTGAAAATTGATCTTGGGGGTATTATCACCTTACCGATCGCCGTATTTGGTTTTGTCTATCTCATTACACAGGGGCATGAATTAAGTCTGGCATCGGGTAAGGGCCTGGAAATTATTGCGCTCAGTATTGCAAGCCTGCTGCTGTTCATTATCATTGAGCTGAAGAGCCAACGTCCTATTTTTGATTTTAAAGCTTTCCGCATTCGCAACTTCTCAATAGCAATGTTAGGAGCTAGCGGCATGAATTTTTCATTCTGGCCGTTCGTTATCTATTTTCCGCTCTATTTACAGTCAGTGTTGGGCTACAGCAGCGTGGTGGCAGGGCTAATTGTACTGGCTTATACCCTGCCTACAATTGTAGTTCCGCCTTATGCTGAGCGCCTGTTACAGAAACGCGGCCCAGGTTTTATTATACCAGTGGGATTATTCACCATCGCGATTGGCTTTGCGTTACTGCACGTAACCATTTCCAGTGGACATGCTAGCTGGTTGACATTACTACCGGGCTGTCTGATTGCTGGAGTAGGGTTAGGATTGACAAATACACCAGTAACCAATACCTCGACCGGCTCACTGCCTCCAGAACGTGCAGGCATGGCATCGGGAATGGAATTCAGCGCCCGCATGATTTCACTCGCAGTGAATATCGCCGTGATGGGGTTTGTGTTGCTATCTGGCGTCTCAGCCGAGCTGGTTCATAGCGTAAATGTCGATTCACTGGCAAGTGTCGCCAATACGATTGCCGCAGGCAACTTCAATGCAGAACTTCTGGGTGGCGTGAATGTTGCCACAGCACATGATGCCTTTGTAAATGGTATCAGTTGGGTTACATTGTACGGCACATTGGCCCCGGCAATTCTTGGATTACTGGCACGCCTTATTTCACAAAAAAAATGATCAAATAAAGTCGTAACAAGCTGATATCCTGTTTATTAAAATTCATTTTCGATAAAAAATAAAATTTTATTCGTCACTATTATGGAACAGAGTGCTCCAGGTAACACTTTGCTCTCATAAAATACAAGGGCATTAAGATGAAAAAAGATATTGAAACTATTCGGCCACAACTCGCATTAGTTTTGGATATGGAACCTCAAGATATTTATCCATATACCAATCTAAATGAGAATGAAAAATGGGACTCTTTTGCAATTCTCGCGGCAGTCGCATTAGTCACTAAAGAAACAGGGAAGCAGGTGACCGTAGAAGATATGAAAAAGATCAAAGTCGTGAATGATCTGGTTCTCCTACTGGTGGAATAAGGTTTTATAAAATGCATACTCATTCAATTTTTGGCGTTAATATTATAGCAATTACAGCAGCAATACCGTCTACGGTGATGGAAGCATCTGATTTTACTCTTATGTATGGAGAGAAAAATGTCTCACGTGTTATTAGAGGAACAGGAATAAAGTCAATCAGGGTTGCTAAGCATATATCAACGACAGATCTGATGACTGCCGCAGTAAATAATTTACTAAACAATATTGATTTTGAGAAGAATAAGATAGATGGTTTGATCGTTATCACTCAAACACCCGATATATGGAGCCCAGGAACCTCATTTTCTCTTCATCAGGTTTTGGGTCTCAGCGAAAACTGTTTTTTACTTGATCTTAATTCGGGTTGTTCTGGTTACGCCAATGGGCTGATTCAGGCTGCTGCGTTGGTCAAGGCGGGTGTATGTAAAAATGTGTTGGTATGTACTGGTGATGTTAATTCCCGTGTCATTGATGACAAAGAGTATCAATCCAGAATGCTGTTTGGCGATGCTGCATCGGTATCATTGATCACCAGTGGTGAGGACACTTTTACATTTGTTTATGGCGCTGATGGGGAAGGCAGAAAATCCCTTGGTGTAGGAATGCATTATCAAAAAGAAGGCGCAATTTCCGGAACGGTTGGCTATTTGAAAATGGATGGCGCTGCTGTTATGAGTTTTGCCCTAAAACGTGTTCCTGAAGCTATTGATACACTGTTATCAGAATCGAATGTTGATAAAAATGAAATAGCACTTTATGCCTTACATCAGCCAAATGAGTTAATTCTTGGATACCTGAGAGACGTCATGAGTCTGAATGATGAACAACTGCCTGCAGATGTTGACGGTATTGGTAATACTAATTCGACTTCTATTCCTTTATTGTTAAGTCGAAAAGACTGGAGTCATTCACGGAAAAACATAATCATCTGTGGGTTTGGTGTTGGCCTTTCCTGGAATGCGATGTTGATAAATCTGGAAAAAACAAAAATTATTAAGCCCACAGTAGTGCTAGATAACTGAAAACTTTTAAAAATTAGGGGTGTGGAATGTGTGGTATTACTGGATGGGTAGATTTTAAAAATAGAAATTCTGACAGAACGTTTTGTGTACAAGCCATGACGGAATCATTAGCACATCGTGGGCCAGATGGTCAAGGTGTCTGGAATGATAAATATGCATCTCTAGGACATCAGCGATTAGCTATTATTGATATTGAGCATGGTGCTCAACCAATGGAAGCCAGAGGTTTTAATGGTAACCATGCAGTGATTGCATTTAATGGACAAGTGTTTAACTTTCAGGAACTACGAAGAGATTTACAAGGATTAGGTTATCATTTTGATACAACCAGTGACACGGAGGTGCTTCTCAAAGGCTACTTACACTGGCAAGAAAATATTGTCCATCATCTTAATGGCATGTACGCGGTAGCCATCTGGGATTGTCAACGTAATCAGCTTTTTATGTTTCGCGATCGCATGGGGATAAAGCCTCTTTATTATGCTTTGACTGAGAGCGGCGTCATTTTTGCTTCAGAGCCGAAAGCTCTGTTTGTCAGCGGTGTTGTTCAACCAAGTATTTCAAGAAATGGATTTTGTGAAATACTCGATATGCTGAAAACACCTGAATGTACTGTATATGATGACGTATTTGAAGTGCGCCCGGGTACGATGCTGATATTTGATAAAAATGGGTTACAAAAAGAGACCTACTGGGCATTAGAAGCTAGGGAACATGTTGACTCTCTGGAAACGACTATTGACACAGTCAGAACGTTGCTTACTGACACAGTGAGCAGACAAATTGTGTCAGATGTGCCGATATGTTCTCTCCTGTCGGGAGGGCTTGATTCATCCGCAGTCACCGCGATGGCGGCTAAATCCTTATCTTCAGGGTATTTACCGTCCTTCTCTGTTGATTTCAGTCGTAACATCGAGACTTTTCAAGCTGATGGGGTGAGAGGAGCCGCCGATGCGCCCTTTGCTCGAATGCTCGCCCAGCACGCGGGCACCAAACACACTGAGTTATTGCTACGCAGTGAAGATATGCTCAATGAATCCGTCAGGCAAAAGGTCTTACGTGCAGTAGATGCGCCACCTGCTTATTGGGGAGATATGTGGCCATCTTTGTATCTGTTATTTCGCGAGATAAAAACCCACTCTAGCGTTGCCCTTTCAGGCGAGGGAGCTGATGAAATTTTCGGCGGCTATCAATGGTTTAGAAACCCAGCAGCCAGAGATGCGGATACATTTCCTTGGTTAACTGCGGGATCGTCACGCTATTTTGGTGGTCTCCAGTTGCTATCACGTGACTTTGTTACTTCATTAGAACGTGAAGATTATCGAGCTGAACGCTATAGCGAAGCGGTGAAAGAAGTCCCTACTTTGCCAGGAGAAAGCGATATAGATTGGCGTATGCGGAAAACGTCTTATCTCGCCATTACTCGATTTTTACCCACATTGCTTGACCGCAATGACCGTATGAGTATGGCGGTTGGGTTGGAGGTTCGCGTGCCATTCTGCGACCATCGGTTAGTCGAATATGTATTTAATACACCGTGGGAAATGAAAAGTTTTGACGGTAGAGAAAAAAGTTTACTGCGTGCCGCAACACGGCACCTACTACCGGATGGGATTGTTAACCGAATCAAAACACCGTATCCGGCCACCCAGGATGGTGCATATGAAAATGGACTCCGAGTTGAGTTACGTACGATTCTTGAAAATAACCGCTCACCGGTTTACGAACTGATTGACCGTGAAAAAATTATCAGTCTATTAAAAAGAGATTCATCAGAAATAAGCCAGCCTTACAATCGAGGAAGTATTGAAATGGTGCTCTGGATGCATCGCTGGATGAACCAGTACCAAGTCAACGTTACGGCATAACAGGAGATATGATGGCAATTCAGAATAAAGATACCATTGCGCCAAAATTATTGCACAAAGGGAGCGCTGATGACGTGTTATTGTGCAATCCGAGAAAAGTTATGCCCGCCATTGTTATGCCGAAAGGCCCTATTTCTAAGAATATTGGTGTTACTTTAAAAGCATTTTATCATCGTAATGTAAATGGTGATTATATTTATATTGATGATTATGACGAGTTATTATCAGAAGTGGAATTTGAAGGTAATACTGAACTGATCTACCAAGGCATTCCATTTCAGAGGCTTGATTTGTTGATTAAAAAAAATAATTTCGATCATGATTTTATTAATGCTGAGAATGTTACTTCTTTCCTGAATGAATGCCATGTTGAACGTTATTCAACCAGTTTTCAGTTAGTCAATAATGCAGATCACTATTTCTTTTACAGAAAGCAGCATGAGCATGTTCCCGGCATTATGTTTATGGAAGCAGCCAGACAGGCAATTTATTATCAATTGTATACCTACTCTCAACATCCGTTAGGGAAGGTCACTGTAAGTTTAAGTCAAATGCAAGCTGATTTTTACTCTTATTGTGAACTTATGTATCCGGTGGAAGTTGTTGTTGATGATTTTACTTTAACAAAATCATCAGCGCCAAAGGAAATTGCGTATTCAATTTCGTTCTATCAACAGGCGAAGCTGATTGCAAAAATCAAAACTGTGGCACCCGTGATTTCGATTGAGAAATTTAAGTTGGCTAGAAATGTGCTGCTCAATACTGATAATGTATTTAAGCCTTTAAGTCACTCGCCACTAACAGTATTGATTACGTCACATGATCTTAGTCAGAATATTGTTGTATTGAAAAGTGTATCAGGTAAGGGGTGTGTTACTAGCAGGGTAAAGAATAAAGATATAGAAAAGGCGATTATAACTTTTGTTTATGATAATTCGATATCTTTCAGCACATCTATTTATAGGGTTGGTGAAGGAAATGGGGAGAGTATTTGGTTATTTGAGCGAGTCTCATTTGAAGAGTTAGAAAGTCTTAAAGAGATGATCAAGCGAGGATTTGTCGAAAATTCTGTTGGCACTAACGTGAACAGCGAGTGAAATTATGTCTGATTATTCAAATTTGACGCAGCCTATATCTTTTGGGAAAAATCAGTTAGCAACAAACAGAATGTATTTTTCCTCGGTTGGGTTTGATCTTTGTGACCCACTGGGAAGGCCTCTTCCAGAATTTTTTTCGATATATGATTCTCTCATGGAAGGAGGATGTGGTTTTGGCTTTTTAGGAAATGCATCAGTTGACCCTTTGTCACAATATACAGATCGCAGCATGAAAATTGTTTCTGAAGAACATGCGAATTATTTAAAGCCAGTTATTGAAAGTGCGAATAATAAAAAATTTATTTTAGGCGTTCAATTGCAACATTATGGTGTAAAGCCTGAAAAAAATTCTTTAAGTAATAATCTATCCAATATTCCTGGTGATGTGACATGCTTGAATGAAGAACGCATTGAAGAATATATTGATCAGTTTCATAAGGCTGCGTGTCTGGCATTAAGTATAGGTGCGCCTGCAATTCAAATACATGCAGCTAATGGCTACCTATTGAGTTCTTTTCTCTCACCGAGAACTAATCGGCGAAGAGATAAGTGGGGGGGGTCACCGCTGGGAAGATCGCTAATTCTGGTCGAAATCATTCGCAGAATTAAAATTTCTGTTGGTGGTAAAATGGCAATATTTGTGCGTCTACAAATCGATGATGGTTTGGGTAAAGAAGGAATTCATGTCGATATTTTAAGTGATGTCATTATTGCTATTGAAGAAGCTGGGGCTGATGCAATCATTGGTGCTACAGGAATTGCTGAGACTTATAGTAAGTTCTTGAGCGATAAAAACTTCACAATTGATATTTCTCGATCGGCTGGGCGTTTCTTTAAACAAAGAACAGCTTTGCCTATTGGTTTTGCTTCTAATATTGATAGTCTGAAATTGGCCGATGAGATTCTTGACAGTGGAGACGCCGATTTTATTGGTTTTGGGCGAGCGGTTGTTGCAGATCATCAGTTTGTTAATAAAGAGTTGGCAGGAGATTATGATAGTGTTTTCCGTTGCCGTTGGGATTCGTATTGCTTGAGGGATAAGAAAGAACCATCAGCAGACAGGGTATTTTGTTGTGTGAATCCACGCTATTTGCGCCCCAATAATATTCAATTAAAATATCAGGAGAAATAAAAATGTCTTATACTGGAAAAATCGCATTAGTTTCTGGCGGAACCCGTGGGATTGGGTTTAATGTAAGTAAAAGCTTGATCGAAAAGGGTGTTTTTTGTTACATCACGGGAAGAAATAAAGAAGACGGATTGAATGCGCAGGAAAAACTGGGTAGTAATTCACGTTATGTTCAGCTTGACGTCACAAATGAACGTTCCGTAATTGAGCTTTTCGATTTAATTCGTAAGGAGCATGGGCGTTTAGATCTTGCTGTTAATAATGCAGGTATAACCACTAAAAGGGCCTCGGTACAAGAACTGGATTTAAACGAGTGGAACCGTGTTTTACAGGTTAATCTTATTGGACCATTGTTATTGATGTCACACCAGATTCGCCTTATGGCTCTGGGTGAGAAAGGTTCAATTGTAAATGTCTCGTCTTGTGGCGGAGTTTTAGGACAACCACGGCAAAGTGCATATTCTACCAGTAAAGCGGCATTAAATATGTTGACACAGGTTGCTGCAGTTGAAAGTGCTAATCCACCTGAAGGGAAGAGTGTGGTGAGGATCAATGCGGTTTGCCCGGGCCCGACGTTAGGTGGAATGAACACAGAGGAGCGACTTCGTGCTAACCCTGCATCAACAGAAGAGAAAATTCAGTCAACCGCAATGAAACGTTTTGCCGAGCCAGGAGAGATCACTGCCGCCATATTATGGCTTTTAAGTGAGCAGTCATCCTATGTAACGGGGACATTGCTTTCCGTTGATGGCGGATTTAGTGCCGGGAAATTTTAAGGGAAATCATGCGTACTTTGAGTTCACCCGAGAACCAGAAACAGCAGGAAGCCTCTAAGAGAGTATTCATTACTGGAGTGAGCAGAGGCTTAGGTCTGGCTCTGGCTTGTGTTTATCTCGATAAAGGTTGGACAGTATACGGTACAGCACGACATAAACCGACTCAGCTTGCCGGGCACGATCGGTTTATTTTCAAATCGTGTGATTTGCAAGATCCTGAGCAGGTGGCAGCATTATTTGAACAAGAATTTAACCCTGTTATTACACTGGGTGTGTCGGTTATACATCTTAATGCTGGTGTTTCTTCGAATGCACCATTGCATACTGATGAATATGATCTTTCACAATTACAACAGGCCATGATGGTTAATGTTCTGGCTAATAAGTTAATTCTTGACGTGCTTTTTCTATCAGGTTTTAAACCGGCACTTGTTGTGGCATCAGCTTCTATTGCTGGTACACGATACCGTGCTGGTATGTTGTCATATAGTATATCTAAGGCTGCCTTGAATGCATTGTGCGGCGTTTATGCTCAAGAAAACCCAGACGTGTTTTTTGCTGTATTAGGTATGTGTAATATTCTGACTGATTTATCTTTAGGGATAATTTCAAAGGATCGATTATACGAATTTCCCGAGCATTTAAAATTAAGAGAAAGGTTTAATAAGCCCGGATACGCAGTTAGTCCTGAGAAACGTGCAATAGAAATTTATCAAAGGATCATTGAGCAAGGATGCAAAGGAATCATAAGCGGTGAGTTTATAGAGTTAAGAAATATTCTATGAACTTTGGTATATTTTTTACAAATGAAATAATTACAGTTTACATTTGGGGGTTATTATGGAGAACGGACTTAACGATATTTTAAAAACTGCTATTTATCGACAAGAGCCATTTATGGACCAACCTTTTGATTTTTCTGAAGGAGATGATACTGAACTGTATTCTTCAACGGGACAGCTAGATTCATTGAGTCTGTTGACTATCATTTCAGATGTAGAACAACAGTTATTTAAGGTGCTTGGATATAAAATTAAACTTGCAACAGAGCAAGATCTTTCATTTCAAAACTCCCCGTTTAAAACATATGGTAAAATGTTGAGCTTTATTAATGATAAAATTCAACTTTCGTTAAAAAATATAGAGAATTAGTTTTTATCCGACCCTGTAGAAGGGTCGGTATTCTGACGGGTACATCTCTATACTATTTATTAGTATGAAGTGGGGTAAATAATTATATGCTTTGGCGCGAAGTAGCTTACTTAAAAGATAACGATGGTGAAGACATTACCGTTTTCGTGGGAAATTATTCTGATTTTACACAGGATGATGCCATCTTCCTTTCTGAAGACGAGAAAATAATGTCTCAGGAATTTTCGAGTGTTTCTACACGTAACCGATATATTGCAGGTAAAGCTTTTTTACGCAGAGCACTAGGGTTTATGTTTAACACGGCGCCCTTTCAAGGGGCTATATCAAAAAATGAGTATGGTAAACCATACATAGTGGATTTTGATCAAAAGATAAACTTTAATGTGTCCCATACGGGTAACGTTATTGTAATCGCGTTCTCGAAAAACAAGCCTCTTGGTATTGATATTGAGCTAAAAAATCGTCCAATACATCAACATCTTGCGGGCTATATATTTACAGATGAAGAAGCCGAAGAAATCCTAAGTAAGGCTGATTGGCCAGAGTGTTTTTTACGCGCATGGACAAGAAAAGAGGCTGTGCTGAAATGTATCGGTTGTGGCTTCTCTGGTGATGCGAAGGAAATTAAGGTTCCACTTGTTGATGAAAAACTTCTGGCTTATAAAAATTTATTGAATGTAAATATCTTTCAGAGTTGGCATCTATTTCCGATAGATTTTTTGCCAAATATAATTTGCGTTATTGCTATTTAATGATATGGAGATGGATATTATGAGTTTGAAAGTGGGAATTATTGGTGCAGGAGCAATGGCACAGGCTATTACGTTACAAGCGGTAAGAAATGGATTTGAGGTTATGGTGAGTAATACTCGTGGTTCCGAATCTCTCGAGTTATTAATAAGAACATTAGAATGCAAGGCGGGTACACCTGAACAGGCAATCAATTTTGGTGATATATTGATAGCCGCAGTTCCCCTCTATGCTATACCAAAATTACCAAAAGAATTACTTATAAATAAAATCGTTGTTGATCCGCTAAATTACTTCCCTCATCGTGATGGCGTTATCCAGTCGTTAAAAAATGGTGAGATAACAACAAGCGAGCTATTTGCAAAAAACGTACCAGGTGCCATTATTGTTAAGGCTTTTAACTCTATTACGGTTGAGGATTTACATCGTGATGCGCGGCCAAAAGGAATGATTGATCGCCGGGCAATTCCGATCGCCAGTGATAATATCGAAGCGAAGTCCACGGTAGCGAATTTCATTGAAAGTATCGGTTTCGACGTTGTGGATGCAGGTGAGTTAAGTGGCAGCTGGCGCTTTGAGCGTTACCGGCCTGTATATTGCGTTGCACTAAAGCAGGATGTATTGAAAGAGCGTCTGTTTGCCACCAATCGTGATACCTGGGTTGCTGATGGCTACTGGATATTTAATCGGGGTGTGTAACAGTCCATGAGAGAAACGGAATATCCTGTTCAATGACCGATGGTTAGAATGCACTGGCTGAGCGACTAAACGGGATCCTGAAAAATGAGTTTTTACTCTCGCGCCCTGTAGATCTGGTCCAAGTCCGGAAAATGGTAAAAGAATCCGTGGCAATTTATGACCAGAGCGGCCACACTTGGCCCTGAAATACAAAACGCCCGATGATGTTCATCAGGCGTTTTATAGACAGAAAACTGTCCACCATTTTCTATTTTCACTATAAAAGAGAAAACAAAGTTAACACCCAGTGAATATTTAATGTCACAAAGTGGTTTTACTTTGTCCCCAATTAAATCAACAAGATGATGAAGTTTATCATTGAGATCTAATGAAACCTCCTCCTTAGTGCAAATCTTCCAGCTAGTTTCTATATTTTGCGTTTCTTAATCGCGGCACGGATCACACTGCACAACGATTCGATAGCATTCGTGGTGTCGATAGCTTTGCGGATATCCGGTGGATAGCCGAAGAACGTGTTGAGGCTTTCCCTGTGCACACGCCAGCTTTTGATGGTCCCGACCACCGGGATAAAGTCTGCGCCCGTTGACAGGATATCTTTCAGTTCTTCCTGACGCTGAGTGTACATCTTTACCGAGCACACTTCCGCGCTCATCCCGGCACAGTTTTCCTTCTTATAGCGCTCATTTTCTGCTTCGACGCGTTACTTTCGCGACCTGCTGAGGAGTCTTACTCTGCGATTCGGCTTCGGTTAAGTCACTGAACGAGCTATTCTCAACAACAACTCTCTCTGACGCGGATTACAGAGGCGAGGCCGATTTTTCCCGTTACTTTCCGTTGATTACCGTCGTTTTTACCTTCCGCACTTCCGGTGCGACAACTTTTTGCCCCGACGCGCCTTTTTCATCTTCATATGCTACCGCTGGCCAAGAGCACCTGGCGCATTGTTAGGATTTTAAAAATGCTCCTGACGTTGGTGTTGGGAGCATTTGTACGTTTTAGCGGTTATTTTTCTGGATTTATATATGTATACCTACTATCAATTTCCAGACCAAGATAATTAACTATTTTAATCACTTGTGTGTACTCATCCTTACTGATCACAACATCATAATCAGCAATATGATCACATAGCGTTTCGAATGCTAATATATTCTCTGAAAACCCAAGATAACCAAGGGCAAAGTCAACTAACGAAGGTTCCAGACGATCTTTTAATCCTTCACCAAATTCTCTAATTTCGTCATTAATACCCATTTCACCCACGCTATTTTTTTAATAGGTCTGAAAGTTGGAGGAGTCGGATTACTATCCGGGAACACTGTTACAATTTTCCCCCTGGCGGGCTCGTATACCACACAAACTCTGACATCACTCGTTCTTCCCAGGCAACCTACCTTGCTGGCCTTTCTGCGTTTGTATACGCTCCATCAGTTCCGGTCTGAGCAAACTATTGAGTATCGGGGGAGGTAGCAATGTCTCCCACAGTATGAACAACCTTATCTGCTGACCAACTTTGAGAAAAGACAATTTTTTCTGGATTTCCAGGATAGAGATGTCTACCTTGCGTTGGGCTATCCCCATATAAAATATGCTGTTTCGCTTCTGGTGAAAGGATATAAACATATTTCTGGTTTGAAGGTGATAGTCCAAGATCTGAACTTTTCGCAATAGACAAAAAGGCTTTAGCAGCTACGTATCGCACCAGCTTGGCTTCACTCGTCGGCACACCACTCGCCAGGATTTATGCTGCCCGTTGCGGCGTCATTTCTCCGTCAGCCGTCAACGCACTAACCGGGCCCCAAAAAAACTCTGCCCATGCTGTCAGCAATCCTTTAACGGCATCCTGCCCTTCAGGTATCTGGCTCTGCGAATTTTTAACCAGCGCCGCCGTAAGTTCATCCGGTGAAACGCCATTCTGGATCATACTGGCCGCAAGCGACTGTTGAGATAAATCAATATCATTCAGCCCTTTAGGCAGACTCCGCGAGTTATTCTCAACAACAATTTCAACTATATGAGTTAGGATTGTTGCAAATTTCACTCAGGATCTGACGGAGGCACCTTACGCGATTTTCGCTCGTCAAGTTTCGCGAAGATCCATATTTTTGCACCTGAAGCCAACCCAATAATCAAACTCACAACAGATAAATAAGTTAATGATTTTTTGGAAAAGTCAACATATCCCGATATCAATAATTCAATAATTACATTATTTACTAGGAAAATAAAAGCATAAAAACAAAGTCCGTAGTAAATAGTACTCAGAAGAAAAACAGATAACGTGGTTTTATTTTTCATTTTCACTAACCTTATCTTTAATTTTATTACTTATAACTTCCCCACCGATACCACCAATCAGGTCATTTACCTCCCCAGGGAAAGGAGCAAACTCACCAAATTTACCACCGAACCATGCACCAATAGCCGCCCCACCAATAGAACCAGTATCTGGACCATCATTAAAGAATGCACCACCCATCGCAATTCCGACGTTCTGTCCGACAGTTCTTCCTGGTGCAAGCATACCCGCAATGCCTGAACTGGCACTGCTTTTCCAGTCCCAGCTTTTGTTTTCATTGCCTGGCTGGCTTAAATCAAACCACTGGTAACTTCCATTGGCTATCTCCGCGATAACTCCACCACTGACCATTTTACCGACCGAAGCGGCAGGCCCCAGGTACCATGCCCCCGCTATCATTACACCGTCCTGATAACCTTCCACGATCACTTTTGCGATATTAGCACCTTCCGGTAATTCGCCTTTTGCGATCTTATCCAGTCCGGCCTGTGTTTCTTCCGGTGACAATCCCTGAGTTGTCGCAAACTGCTTCCAGGACGCAGCAGCATCAACGTAGTCTCTCTCCGGTTGACAGCAAACTGTTCCAGCCATCTCCGAGCGAGTTATTCTCAACATCAACTCTCCCTGACGTGGATTGCTGAGGCGAAGCCAATTTTCCCCTTTACTTTCTGATGGTTACTGTTTTTTTGCCTGCCGCACTTCCGGTGCGACAACTTTTTACCCCGACGTGCCTTTTTCGCCTCGAATACACTACCGCCACGGTGAAGAACCCACTCTCCGGGTAAATTGCCTGCAGCTATTCAACATAATGCAGGGGATTATGCACAGTTCAGGAGGATGAACCATGCATAATCAGCGTTATGTCTTGCGCCCTTCAGAAGCCTGCGATGGTGCAGGTTGACAGCCAAGAGACTCAGACGGCTAAGAGATTAACTGTCGGAGTCTCCGTTTTTATTATTTATAATCTAATAAAATCAATTAATAAAATTCCTCATCAACATGCCCTTCGGATTTCAGTATCTCCAGAAATCGCTTGTAGGCAACTTCATCACGTTCGATGATATCATCAAGCAATTTTTCTTTAATTAGAGCCCAGTGATAAATACCGTTTTTGAAATATATGGCTTGAAAATCTATTTCAGGAGAGATCATTGATACTTGAGTCGCTCTATATGCCATCAACCTACCATATTCTTTCAGTAAACCTAAAAAATAAGTTTCATCACCAAACCAATAAACGCTAAAAACATCAACGATCCTGCCCAATGGGTCTCGAGGGTCTCTTATTTTCATTTTTTACCTCCATCGGTCAGTGAAGGACCTGGTTGTAACGGATTCCTTTGTGGTGTAACAATTTTCATATCATATGCTTTACCAGTATTAACATTGTACTGGTAATATACTGATATTGACGATCCATCAGGAAGATAATGTGTCGCTTCCATTTTCTGGAATCCAGCAGAAGTAGGGAATCTAGGGTCATTATTCATACCCGGTAACTTACCACCTTGTGAAGGATTTGACTCGACTTGCTTCCAGAACAGTTGCTCATTCAGATCTCTCGGTGCTGCTGACTGCAAACCGGGCTTCGCTGTTGAGATCTTCTCCGCAGCACTGATCAGGATTTTGTTATCAATGACCTTCAGGCCTTTACCAACCAGTGATAAAGCCTTTTCTGCCGGGATCGACGTCAGCAATGCCAGAGCATAGTCTTTCGCATCTTATGCTGATAGCAGGGCCATTACCGTATCGCTCCCTGGATTATTTTCCAGGATCGCTTTGATAATGTCCGCACTTTCCGGTAAGTCACCCCGCACAATATCCGTCAGCCCGGCCTGAACCTGTTCCGGCGAAAGATTGTGGTCCTGCGCGTATTTCACCCAGGATGTGGCTGCCTTTCCTGTATCCGTCAACCCTTTTGGCAGATTCTCCCAGCCACTCAGCGAGTTATTCTCAACAACAACTCTTTCCGACGCTGGTTGCTGCGATGAACCCGGTTTTTCCCTGTTCTTTCCGTGAGTTACAGCCGATTTTTCCTATTGTATTTCCTGCCCGCCAACTTTTTGTCCCGACGCGCTTTTTTCACCTGAACACGCTACCGCCCCGGTGAAGAGTCCACTGGATAAATAGCCTGCGGCCGTTCAACATAACACGTGGGAATTATGCGCAGTTCAGAGGGACGAACCACGCATAATCAGCGTTATGTCCTAAGCCCTTCAGAAGCCTGCGATGGTACAGTCTGACAGTCAGGAGACACAGACGGTTAAGAAATTAACTGTAGGGTTATCATTTTTTATTTTATAAAACAGTATGTTAACAGATGTTTTTTTCATCTAACGATTCCACTTAATATCAAAATCAGTTAGTTGATTGTCAAGATACTCTTTTTTTTCAAACCAATAATCAAAACCTTCAGTATCTCCATGCTGTAAAATCAGGTAATACCCTCCTGTTTCACCAGCAGTATCATCAACAACTTGGATCTTCCAGCCTGCATAACCGCCTATGCTCACTGGATGGGGGTTTTAGGAGTACAGCCATCGCATAAATCACAATATTCCTGCGACACTTTTGCGACACTCATATCTGTTAAATAAAAAAGCCACTCTTTCGAGTGGCTTAACTTAATGATTTTATAGCTAAAATTTGGTGGCCCCTGCTGGACTTGAACCAGCGACCAAGCGATTATGAGTCGCCTGCTCTAACCACTGAGCTAAGGGGCCGTGGCGGTGAATTATAAAGTAACTCCCTCCTGCAATCCAGCCATAACCGCACAGGTGCTGTTTTATTAAACAACGTATTTTCAATCCGTTATACTTTTCTCGTGTTGTATTGTTCTGGAGAAAATATGGTTAAGGATATTTTGGCCCCGGGGCTGCGGGTGGTGTTCTGTGGCATCAATCCCGGGCTTTCGTCGGCGGGAACGGGGTTTCCGTTTGCGCATCCGGCAAATCGTTTCTGGAAAGTGATTCATCAGGCCGGATTTACCGACCGCCAGCTTAAGCCGGAAGAGGCTGAACGGCTGTTAGACTTTCGCTGCGGCGTCACTAAACTGGTCGACAGGCCTACGGTTCAGGCAAATGAAGTGACGCGCAAAGAACTGCATGACGGTGGGCGTAATCTGATCGCGAAGATCGAAGATTATCAGCCGCAGGCGCTGGCCATTTTAGGTAAGCAGGCGTTTGAACAGGGATTCAGCCAGCGGGGCGTCCAATGGGGAAAACAGGACATCACCATTGGCGCCACCGAGGTGTGGGTGTTACCCAATACCAGCGGGCTGAGCCGCATTACGCTGGATAAACTGGTCGAGGCATTCAGGGAGCTGGACGAGGCGCTGATCACCCGCGGATTGTAGCGCGGGATAGTATTGCCCCGATGCAGGATCTACCGAGCAGTAAAAAAAACGCCACCCGAAGGTGGCGTCAGTTATACAGACGACGAATTAATCGTCGAGGAAGCTACGCAACACTTCAGAGCGGCTCGGGTGGCGTAGTTTACGCAGCGCCTTCGCTTCGATCTGACGGATACGTTCGCGGGTAACGTCAAACTGTTTACCCACTTCTTCCAGCGTGTGGTCGGTATTCATATCGATACCAAAACGCATACGCAGCACTTTGGCTTCACGGGCGGTCAGGCCAGCCAGAACGTCGTGCGTGGCGGCACGCAGGCTCTCGGTAGTGGCAGAGTCCAGCGGCAGCTCGAGGGTGGTATCCTCGATGAAATCACCCAGATGCGAATCTTCATCGTCACCGATCGGGGTTTCCATGGAGATCGGCTCTTTGGCGATCTTCAGCACTTTACGGATCTTGTCTTCCGGCATCAGCATACGTTCGGCCAGTTCTTCCGGCGTCGGTTCACGCCCCATCTCTTGCAGCATCTGGCGGGAGATACGGTTGAGCTTGTTGATGGTCTCAATCATATGCACCGGGATACGGATGGTGCGCGCCTGGTCTGCGATAGAGCGGGTGATCGCCTGACGGATCCACCAGGTCGCATAAGTGGAGAACTTGTAACCACGACGGTATTCAAACTTGTCTACCGCTTTCATCAGACCGATGTTGCCTTCCTGAATCAGATCCAGGAACTGCAGGCCACGGTTGGTGTATTTCTTGGCGATAGAGATAACCAGACGTAAGTTCGCTTCAACCATCTCTTTCTTCGCACGGCGGGCTTTTGCTTCGCCGATGGACATACGACGGTTGATGTCTTTCACCTGCTCGATGGTCAGGCCGGTCTCTTCTTCAATCTGCTGCAGTTTTTGCAGGCCGCGGTGAACGTCATCGGCCACGTCGTGCAGCTTTTCAGACCACGGTTTGTTCATCGCGATAGCCGCGTTGAACCAGGTTTCGCTGGTCTCGTTGCCGGTGAACAGGGTGATGAAGTTCTTCTTCGGCATTTTACACTGCTCAACGCAGAGCTTCATGATCAGGCGTTCCTGAGTACGCACACGGTCCATCATCACGCGCATGCTGTTCACGAGGTAGTCGAACTGCTTCGGTACCAGACGGAACTGCTTGAACACTTCAGAAAGCTTGAGGATCTCAGTCTGCGCATCCGCATGACTACGGCCTTTCGCTTTGATGGTGTCACGCGTCACTTCATACTGCGTACGCAGTTCAGCGAATTTCTCGCGCGCCAGTTCCGGGTCGATGCTGTTGTCGTCATCCGCGCTGTCGTCGTCGCCGTCTTCCTCATCTTCATCCTCATCGTCGTCCATGTCTTCCTGAGACAGTTCTGAGCCGACGTGGGTGGCGGTAGGCGCCAGATCTTCTTCCGCGTTTGGATCAACGAAACCGGTGATCAGATCGGACAGACGCGCTTCTTCTGCTTCAACGCGATCGTATTGTTCCAGAAGATAGGTAATGGCTTCCGGGTATTCCGCAACAGAACACTGAACCTGGTTGATCCCGTCTTCAATGCGTTTTGCGATGTCGATTTCGCCTTCGCGGGTCAACAGTTCAACGGTGCCCATTTCGCGCATGTACATGCGCACCGGATCGGTGGTGCGACCGATTTCCGACTCTACGCTGGAGAGAACCTGCGCAGCCGCTTCTTCTGCGTCTTCATCGGTACTGGTCGTGTTTTCAGCAAGCAGCAGATCATCGGCATCCGGTGCTTCTTCCATCACCTGAATACCCATGTCGTTGATCATTTGGATGATATCTTCGATCTGATCTGAATCGACGATATCTTCCGGCAGATGGTCATTGACCTCGGCATAGGTCAGATAGCCTTGCTCCTTACCACGGGTAACAAGAAGCTTCAGCTGTGACTGCGGGTTTTGCTCCATAAGACGGTATCCACACTTAATTCGTTTGATTGGTGTCAGCCAGCGTTGCCGCCAACATTTAAAGCGAGGGCGTATTTGTTTTTTTGCCGCTGCCTCTCAGTGCGGCTGTCGGGGTCTCCCCGATCGCTATTCGGCACTTAAGCCGTTAAATACTTCCTCATTTACGTTGTCCCTGGGGGCGCTGAGTTCCCGAGCTTTACACTCCCGGGATGTATTTCATGCTGCCCTTGATACAACGCGAATGATGTTGTCTTTCAGTTATCTCTTCGCCAGCTCCTGGTTCAGAGTCCAGAGCTCCCGGCGTTCTTCGCTGCTTAAACCATGTGTGCGCTCACGAGCAATCAACTCTTCCTGGCGCAGCTCAAGCATCGAATCAAACATATGGTTGAGTGAGTCGGTGAAGGTTTTTTCAGCAATGTCCTTATCTGCTATATCGTCCCACATCGACAGTTTTTCAAGGGTGGCCGCATCATTTGTGCCACGATAGTGTTCTAAAAGTTGCCCGGTGGTCAGACCTGGCTGGGACAAACAAGTGTTGACCAGTTCTGCAAATAAGCCAAGTCCGGGCAGCTTATTATGATCCAGACCGTTCAACGGTGGGACCAGTGGCGCCAGTTCCGGATTTTGCACCAGCAGTCCTATCAGTATACGCATGGTCGTGCGTTTTAGCTGTGGAGCGAGCCGGGAAGGGCCATTTTCAGACAATTTTGGCATTAATCGTTCAAGCTGGCTGTCGTCAAGGATGCCCAGCTTGTTGCCCAACTCCTGGCGCAGGTAAATGCGCAGCGTTTCGCCCGGCACCTGAGTGATTAACGGTAATGCCAGCGTACTGAGCTGCGCGCGTCCGTCCGGGGTGCTCAAATCGACCTGCGGCAGCAGGCTGTTAAACAAAAACGCGGAGAGCGGTAACGCCTGCTCCATCCGGGTTTCAAACGCTTCTTTACCCTCTTTACGCACCAGCGTATCCGGGTCTTCGCCGTCAGGCAGGAACATAAAGCGTAGCTGACGACCATCGGTCATATACGGCAGCGCGGTTTCCAGCGCGCGCCAGGCGGCGTCTCGTCCTGCCCGGTCGCCGTCATAACAGCAAATCACCGTGTTGGTCGCGCGAAACAGGAGCTGAATGTGATCGGCGGTGGTCGAGGTGCCCAACGACGCCACGGCGTAGTTAATGCCGTATTGCGCCAGCGCCACCACATCCATATAACCTTCCACAACCAGCAGTCGCTGTGGATCGGCGTTATCCTGCTGCGCTTCATACAGACCATACAACTGACGGCCTTTATGAAAAATATCGGTTTCCGGGGAGTTGAGGTACTTCGGCAGGGCATCGCCCAGCACCCGACCACCAAAGCCAATCACCCGGCCACGCTTGTCGCGAATGGGGAACATCACCCGTTCGCGGAAGCGGTCATAGCTGCGTCCCTGATCGTTGGTGACCAACATGCCCGCATCGACCAGCGACTGGCGATTTTCGCTATTGCCGCCAAACCGTTTCAGGACGTTGTCCCAGCCGGGGGGCGCAAAACCAATAGCAAAACGCGCGATCACTTCGCTACTGAGTCCTCGCTTTTCCAGATACTGGCGCGCAGGGGTAGCGGCGGGTTGCATCAGAGATTGCTGATAAAACGTGTTCAGACCGTCCATCAATTGATAAAGGCTTTGCCGTTGATGGCGCTCTATCTGACTGGGGCCAGTGCCTGCTTCAAATGGAACCTCAAGATTGTGCATTGCCGCCAGCTCTTCGACGGTTTCCACGAACTCGAGCTTGTCGTAGTTCATCAGGAAATCGATCGCGTTGCCGTGCGCGCCGCATCCAAAGCAGTGATAAAACTGTTTTTCACCGTTTACGGTGAAAGAGGGGGTTTTTTCGTTATGGAACGGACAGCACGCATGATAATTCTTGCCCTGCTTTTTGAGCTTCACCCGCGCGTCGATCAGATCGACGATGTCGGTGCGCGCCAGCAGGTCATTAATAAATACGCGTGGGATTCGTCCAGCCATAAGCCCCGTTAGTAAACTTCATCCTTCAAACTGTCTCTGCGTTGGCTGCGCTCGTTCACCCCCAGTTACTGACTTCTCTAAGCTCCGGGGATTCACTCACTTGCCGCCTTGATACAGGGTGAATGATGTTGTGTAATTGCTGATTCATAAACGAAAACAAGCCGCGCATTCCTTTCGGAAGCACGGCCTTACAACTACAACTCTGTCTGAATTGAGAGCCCTGGCCCTCAACAGATTAGTACAGACGAGTACGGCGTGCGTTTTCGCGAGCCAGTTTCTTCGCGTGACGTTTCACTGCAGAAGCTTTAGCGCGCTTACGTTCGGTAGTCGGTTTTTCATAAAACTCACGACGACGAACTTCCGCCAGAACACCTGCTTTTTCGCAGGAACGCTTGAAGCGACGCAGAGCTACGTCGAACGGCTCGTTTTCACGTACTTTAATTACCGGCATGTGCCTCTCACCTTTGATTAAATCGGTTTGCCGCTGGCATCAACGCCAGCTTATTTCAAAATGGTGCGGAATTTTACTGCAATTGCTGCTGCTTTGTAAAGCACCGCGGCCTTTTTTGAAAGGGACTTTTGTAAGGGGCCAGAGTATACACGAAGTCAGGTCGCAGGGTATACATCGACCCGCATTCGACCTAAACTGCGCGGTATCAGAGTGAGGTAAAACAAGTCATGCGTGTACTGGGAATTGAAACATCCTGCGATGAAACCGGCATCGCCATTTACGACGACGAAAAAGGTCTGTTAGCCAACCAATTGTATAGTCAGGTGAAATTACACGCTGACTACGGCGGCGTGGTGCCTGAGCTGGCTTCACGCGATCACGTCCGCAAAACGGTACCGTTGATCCAGGCGGCGCTGAAAGAAGCCGGATTGAACGCCAAAGAGATTGACGCGGTGGCGTATACCGCCGGTCCGGGTCTGGTTGGCGCGCTGCTGGTGGGCGCAACGGTTGGACGTTCGTTGGCATTCGCCTGGAACGTGCCGGCCATTCCTGTACACCATATGGAAGGGCATCTTCTGGCGCCGATGCTGGAAGATAACCCGCCAGAATTTCCGTTTGTGGCGCTGCTGGTTTCCGGCGGCCATACGCAGCTTATCAGCGTGACCGGCGTCGGTCAGTATACCCTGCTGGGCGAGTCGATTGACGATGCCGCTGGCGAAGCGTTTGATAAAACCGCGAAGCTGCTGGGGCTGGACTATCCTGGTGGTCCGATGCTGTCGAAAATGGCCGCACAGGGTACCGCCGGGCGCTTTGTCTTCCCACGCCCGATGACCGATCGCCCTGGGCTGGACTTCAGCTTTTCCGGCCTGAAAACCTTTGCTGCTAACACCATTCGCAGCAATGGCGACGACGATCAGACCCGCGCCGATATCGCCCGCGCATTTGAAGACGCGGTCGTCGATACGCTGATGATCAAATGCAAACGCGCGCTGGATCAAACCGGTTTCAAACGTCTGGTGATGGCGGGGGGCGTCAGCGCTAACCGCACCCTGCGCGCGAAGCTGGCAGAGATGATGCAAAAACGCCGTGGCGAAGTCTTTTACGCCCGCCCGGAATTTTGCACTGACAATGGCGCGATGATCGCCTATGCCGGTATGGTGCGTTTTAAAGCGGGCGCGCTGGCCGACCTGGGCGTCAGCGTGCGTCCGCGCTGGCCGCTGGCGGAGTTGCCTGCCGCCTGAGGCGGCGTGTCATCCCGGATGTCAGGTCATAATATCTAATATCCGGGATCTGGCCAGCAGGCAATAGAGCTGACTGTCATTTTTCACCCGCAATTTCTCCATTGCCCGTATTTTATGCGCGCTTACGGTTTTAATACTCAGGTGCATCTGACGAGAGACATCCGTCAGATTTCCCCCTTTGCACAGAAAACGCAACACGTCTATTTCTCTGGCGGAGAGCGACTCCTCGCTTTGAAGGAAGCCTTTCATTAGCGACGGTTCGATGTAGACCTCATCTTTTATGACGCAATTAAGCGTATCGCGCAGGACTGTCTCACTGAGGGCGTGACTGACATAGGCTTTTGCCCCGGCTTCAAGCGTCAGCCGGATAAGCTGCGGGCTTTTAAACGGGGCTATCAGCACCACTTTTAACGCAGGGTATTTCTGGTGCAATTTTTTAATCAGCGCCAGTCCGTCCAAATCACAGTGCGGATGAAGGTGTTGTGCGGTGTTAAGCATATATCCCAACAGCAGGATGTCGGGAGTTTCTCCTGCCAGCAACGTAAGCAAGGAAGAGGTCGACCCGACGTCTTCCAGCAGCGAGAAATGGGAACCAGAGCTCGCGCAGGATCTGTCTAACCCTTCAATCATTGCACGTATACCCCGGCGGATCAGGGGGTGCTCATCGGCAATCGCTATTTTTACTGACATCACGTTCTCCAGCATAAGAAGGCGAATATTTTATAAGCACCATACGTTGGTGAGTAAAATTAAAAGAACACTTTCATATAAAAATGTGCTTGCATTAATGTCGATATACGATTTTTTTATTTTGACCGTTTTTATCTTTTTTATGAGTTGACTTGTGTAACGCCTCTGCTTTTTAGCTCGGCGCGAAAGAAAAAGAATTTTCTTATTATTTAAAAGAAAGCTCTACTTGGCCGTTGGGTAATGACTATTTTAGGCTGAAAAAAGGAACAACACAGATCATGTCATAAAGGAATATCGGCTAACATGAAAAAAAGCATTTTATCAATGTTAATTTGCGCAGCAGTAACCTGTGCGGCTTACGCTCAAACCGGCACCGCCTTACAGCACGTACATCAGCCGCAAGAGGTTCAGGAAGGCGTTTCGTATGACGCTATTGTCGTTAAGCTAAAACCGGGTAAATCTCAAACCTACCCGTTAAAACTTGACGATCCCGCACTCGTCGCCACCCGCATGTACCACGCGGACAACCTGAGCCGCGAACGCGCAGCTGAAATTGCGGAGCTAAACGCACGGTATGGATTCGATCGTTATCTGCGTATTGAGCTGCCAGAAAATAAAAAGCAAGATCGAAATTATATCGAACATGTGATCAACACTATTCAACAAAATCAGGATGTTGCGACTGTTTATCCTGAAGCTATGCCCGTAGGTTTTCAGGCAGAAAAGCAAGAAGCGGGTCAGTCTTCAACCCTATTAAAATCGACAGTGAACAGCGGCCTGTCGGCCGTGTCTGTGCCCGATTATCGACAGCAGCAGGATTATTTAAAAGCCCCGGATGACAAGCGTTCTGGTTATTATATTGGCGGGGTGAACCGCGACAGCGTTAATCAGTATATAGGGAACGAGGGTGAGGATATCACTATTGTTTCTTCTGAGAACTGCGGCTGGAATGCAAATCATGTGAATTTACCACCTGCTTCATTCGTTCAGGGACCAAATAAAGATACCTGCAATGAGCGGGAACATAATACGGCTTCTGTTGGTATTTTAGCTGCGCGCGATATTGGTTCTGGTGTTCGTGGTCTAAGTTATAAAAGTAAAGTGGGCTATGCGGCCTGGCCTGCGTCGAATCTCTTTAATGTTATTCCGTTATTAAAAGCGGGTGATGTTGTCTCGTTAAATATGCAGACGTATGGCGGAGAAATTACCGGGACCTGTAAATCAGCCTGTTATATTCCCATTGAATATCTGGACAGTTATTTCAACGTCATCAAGGCGCTCACGGATAAAGGCGTGTTTGTGATTACTTCCGCAGGGAATGGCAATATTAATCTGGACTCTCCCGCCTTTAATGGTCGTTGGGATACGCAAGTGCGTGATTCAGGCGCGATTATCGCCGGGGCATTCTGTTCAAAAGACGGTAAAAAAGCGAACTTTAGCACCTATGGGTCGCGTGTCACCAGTTCATCAAGAGGCTGTAGTGATGTCACAACGACGGGCTATGGCAATCTCTATAACAGAACCAATGCAAATTATACCGGAAGTTTTGGCGGGACGTCTTCAGCTACGCCTATTGTGGCAGGCGTGGTGGCCAGCCTGTCAGGTATTGCCAAAGCGAACGGGATCACCGTTACACCGCGCCAGATGCGTCAAATCCTGGCTGAGACTGGCACGCCAATTGCGAATGGCGACTCGGCGAAGGTCGGCACGCAACCCGATATGGCGCGTGCTGTCGCCCGGATCCTGGCGTTGAAGAATGGCAGCGATATTCCTGCTCCTACCGCCGCCGCAGGAGCAGACTACACTATGGTTTCCCCAACCACTGGCGTAAGCACCTATCCTCTGGACGGCAGCAAGAGCCTGAACGCGACATCGTATAACTGGAGCGTGACAAAAGGTGTTGGCACCTTCTTCCTGGAGGAAAAACTGAACGGCGTGCAGGTGAACAGCATCGACAATGCTCATGCCTATGCGGTGATTCCTGCCAATACGGAAGGGCAGGCTACCTTTACGCTGACAACAACAGGGGCGGATGGCCGTACCGCGCAGGACAGCATGACCATCATGGTAAGTAAACCTGCGACGCCAGCGAAGGAAGACACGCCGACAAAAGACGATACGCCGGCGAAGGACGACGCGCCGGCAAATGACGACGTGCCGGCGACCAATACGGCGCCAGCCTATAACGGCAAAATAGCCTATCCGACCAAATGCACCAAAGTATCTTACAACGGTAAAATTTGGTTCAACCAGTGGTATGTCAACCCGGGACAGGAAACACCGGGAACGGGCGGCCAGTGGGGCGCATGGCGTCAACAGGGCACATCCAATAACAGCTGCAAATAACCATGAAGGCCTGGCTTATCGCCAGGCCCTTTTAGTCAGATTCGCAGCATCCCTTTCTCTTTCAGAAACGCAATAATCGTCTCCAGACCGTCGCCCGTCTTCAGGTTAGTAAAGGTCCACGGACGCGCGCCGCGCATGCGGTTGGTGTCGCGCGCCATCACCTCCAGCGACGCCCCGACGTAAGGGGCCAGATCGGTTTTGTTGATCACCAGAAAGTCAGATTTAGTGATCCCCGGGCCGCCTTTGCGTGGGATCTTCTCTCCTTCAGCTACGTCGATCACGTAGATCGTCAGATCCGCCAGTTCCGGACTGAACGTGGCGCTCAGGTTGTCACCGCCGCTTTCGACGAAGATCAGATCCAGATTACCGAATTTCGCGCTTAATGCATCCACTGCCGCCAGATTCATTGAGGCGTCTTCACGGATGGCGGTGTGTGGACAGCCGCCGGTTTCGACGCCGACGATGCGTTCCGGCTCAAGCGCGCCCGCTTCTGTCAGGATGCGCTGGTCCTCTTTGGTGTAAATGTCGTTCGTGACCACCGCCAGTTGCCAGGTGTCGCGCATGGCTTTGCATAACGCTTCCAGCAGGGCGGTTTTGCCCGATCCTACCGGGCCGCCCACACCGACGCGCAGGGGATGTTTGTACTCACTCATTGACTCTCCTCAGGAGCGGAATAATCGGCAGTATTGGGTTTCGTGGCGGGCGGAGGCGATAGCCGCCAGCGGCGTAGCAGAGCCGAGGTGTTCATCCGGACAGCACAACGCCTGCGTTATACCCTGTGCGTAATGTTCGCTGAGGGTTATCATCAGCCGCTGCGCCGCCTGCTGACCAAAAGGTACCAGCTTGACGCCCGCCATCACGGCGCTTTCGATCCAGCTGTAGCCCAGCGTTAAGGCCAGATCGGCGAGCGGCAGCCGCCACTGTACGCCAAGCCAGGCCATTCCGCAGAGCTGGCTGTCAGCGAACAGCGCGCGCCACGCGGGCGGGCTTTCCGGCACCCAGTCCACCACCAGCCGCGTAAACGCCGCGCCTCTGCTGCGCTCTTCTTCGCGCAGTTCGCGGGTTTCCCGACAGGCCAGCAGGTACGTCGTCCAGCGGCGCGCGGCGGTGATATCGTCCTGCTCGCAGGCGCGATAAAGCCGGGCGAACAACGGCAGGTCGACGGTAAAAAAATTGTGCTCCATTTGCTGTCGCTGCCAGCGGGCGAAGGCATCGACGCTGTTGACCCAACCGCTCTCCACCGCCCACTCCAGCCCCTGAGACCAGGTAAACGATCCCACCGGTAGGCTGCTGCTGGCGAGCTGTAGCAGGCGCAACTGCTGGCGGGCGTCACGCATCAGTGCGCATGACCGTGATGATGGTTATGCCCGTGGGACTCGCTGGCGTAGGCGCCCGCTTCCGGCTCAAACGGTAAATGCGCAAAGGTCACGTCAAGATCGAACTGGCGCAGCATGGCGTCCAGCACATGATCGTGATGATAGCGCAGTTCATCCGGCAAAATTTGCAGCGGTACGTGGCGATTGCCGAGGTGATAGCACGCTTTGGCGAGCAGAAACGGGTTGGCGCAGCGCACCACCGAAACCGCTTCATGGGCGGCGATGATCTCCACCACTTCCGTCCCGTCTTCGCTACGCAGGCGGTCGCCGCCGCGCAACAGCAGGCCGCGCGGCAGCATCAATCCCGCCTCGCGCCCGTCGTTCAGTCGCACTTTGGCCCGGCTTTTTACGCGGATATCAATCGGCAGCGTCAGGGTGGCGGTGGCTTGCGCTGTCGTCTCAACCCGTTGCGTTAATAGCAGCATGTCGGCTCCTTAAAATAAAAAGTAACGTTGCGCCATCGGCAGCACGTCTGCCGGCTCGCTGGTAATGCGTTCGCCGTCAATGCGCACCTCGTAGGTCTGGGCGTCGACGGTGATATCGGGTTGCAGGCTGTTGTGGATCATGTCGGCTTTTTTCACCGTCCGGCAGCCTTTCACCACCGCGGTGGCGCTGTGTAAATTCAACTGCTGAGCGACGCCGCTGTCGTGGGCGGCCTGGGATAAAAAGGTTAACCGGGTGTGATGACGCGCAGCGCCTAATGCGCCGAACATCATCCGGTAGTGCACCGGCTGCGGCGTGGGGATCGAGGCGTTGATATCGCCCATCGGCGCGCAGGCGATCATTCCACCCTTGATAATGGCGGCGGGTTTGACACCGAAAAACGCCGGCGACCACAGCGCCAGATCCGCCAGTTTTCCGGCCTCAATGGAGCCGACCTCATGGGCGATACCGTGAGTCAGCGCCGGGTTAATGGTGTACTTGGCGATGTAGCGTTTCACCCGCTGGTTGTCGTTATCGCCGCGCTCTTCCGCCAGCGCGCCGCGCTGTACTTTCATCCGGTGCGCTACCTGCCAGGTGCGCAGGATCACTTCGCCGACGCGGCCCATCGCCTGGGAATCCGACGAGGTCAGCGAAAACGCGCCAATGTCATGCAGCACGTCCTCGGCGGCGATGGTTTCGCGCCGAATGCGTGACTCGGCAAACGCCACGTCTTCGGCGATATCGGGGTCGAGATGGTGGCACACCATCAGCATGTCGAGATGCTCATCGATAGTATTCACGGTGTAAGGCAGCGTTGGGTTGGTTGATGACGGCAGAATATTGGCGTGCGCGCAGGCGGTGATGATATCCGGCGCATGGCCGCCGCCCGCGCCTTCGGTGTGAAACGTATGGATCGTGCGATCGCCAATAGCCGCCAGCGTGTCTTCGACAAAGCCGGACTCGTTCAGGGTGTCGCTGTGCAGCGCCACCTGAATATCCATTTCGTCGGCGACGGTCAGCGCGCAGTCGATAGCCGCAGGCGTCGCCCCCCAGTCTTCATGAATTTTCAGGCCGATCGCCCCGGCGGTCACCTGCTCGCGCAGCGTATCCGGATTGGAGCCATTTCCCTTGCCGAGCAGACCGATATTGACCGGCAGGGTATCCGCGGCCTGCAACATCCGGGCGATGTTCCAGGGGCCGGGCGTACAGGTGGTGGCGTTGGTGCCCGCCGCCGGTCCGGTGCCGCCGCCGATCATCGTCGTCACGCCGGAAACCAGCGCCTCCTGCGCCTGCTGCGGACAGATCCAGTGAATATGGGTATCGACGCCGCCAGCGGTGACGATCTTACCTTCTCCGGCGATCGCCTCCGTCCCGACGCCGATCGGGATCGTCACGTCAGGCTGAATGTCCGGATTACCGGCTTTGCCGACGGCGAAGATCCTGCCGTCTTTGATGCCGATATCCGCTTTAACTATCCCCCAGTGGTCGACGATCAGCGCGTTGGTGATCACCAGATCCACGCAGGCGTCGGCGCGCATCTGTCCCTGGCCCATACCGTCGCGGATCACTTTACCGCCGCCGAATTTCACCTCTTCGCCATAGGTGGTGAGATCGTTTTCCACTTCGATCCACAAATCTGTGTCCGCCAGACGCACTTTATCGCCGGTGGTGGGGCCAAACATATCGGCATACGCTTGCCGGGAGATCTCAGCCATTGTTGACCTCCAGCGCGCCCATGACCTCGCCGCGAAAGCCAAAAATACGCTGCGCGCCTGCCACGCGCACCAGCTCGACTTCTCGCTTTTGCCCCGGTTCAAAGCGCACCGCGGTGCCGGCGGGGATATTCAGGCGGTATCCGCGCGCCGCCTCGCGCGGGAAGCGCAGGGCGGGGTTAGCTTCGAAAAAGTGGTAATGCGATCCAACCTGAACGGGGCGATCGCCGTGGTTTTCCACCACGAGAGTGCAGGTCTCGCGCTGGTGATTGAGCGCAATATTTCCTGCCGCGATCCGGTATTCGCCTGGAATCATAACCTCTCCTTACACGATCGGATTGTGGACGGTCACCAGCTTGGATCCGTCCGGAAACGTTGCTTCTACCTGGATGTCCGGGATCATCTCCGGTACCCCCTCCATCACCTGATCGCGGGTGAGTACATGGCGGCCGTCTTCCATCAGCGAGGCCACGCTTTTGCCGTCGCGTGCGCCTTCCATAATGAAGGCGCTGATCAGCGCTACCGATTCCGGATAATTCAGCTTCAGGCCGCGTGCCAGACGGCGTTCTGCCACCAGCGCGGCGGTAAAGAGCAACAGCTTGTCTTTTTCTCTGGGAGTCAGTTCCATCGGTGTCTCTTAGGTCTGCCAGATACGCGGCAGATGCGGTTGTTTGTGAGTTAACAGCGGACGTAAAAAGCGCCAGATATCGCGCATCGCGCGTTGGATAAGCAGGTTGTCTGCCGCCAGAAAGCGTACGGTGAGCAGCGAGTCAACGAGCGTCGCGCCTGCGTATTCGCCAAGCGGCATAAGCCGTTCACGGGCTCCGTCCAGCATCGCCTCTGTCCCCGGATAGCAAAACAGCGTGCCGCACCACGGCTGGTTCGCGACGGCGGAAAGATCGCCCCCGCGAATTTTCAGGCCTTCGATAAGCAGCGGTATGCCGTCGCGCCAGATTTCCAGTCGGTTGACCAGCGTGCCGTGGCTGAACGTTTCCTGCATTACCGGGCGACCCAGGCAGAGCAGATCCCAGCCGAGCAGCTGGCTTTCGGTTGTCAGATGGAACACGGTGCGCAGGCTGGCGCGAGCGCCGGGAAACAGGATCGTATCCTGCGGCAGCCATTCCAGCGTGGCGTGCGGCGCAAGGGTGAAATCCTGACGCAGTTGCGCCAGTTGCCCTGCGCTGCGGTAAAACTTTCCCGCGCCGGGCTGGGTGATTAACGCGTGGCTGTGGGCGTCAAGGGTGACGGAAATGTGCAGTTCATCGCCGCCGACAATACCGCCAGGCGGGTGAAGCAAATAAAGATGACAAACATCATCTTCCGGGTAAAACGGTCGTTGAACGGCTAACGGACCAACGTGACGCGCTGAGGTGAGCACCGTTTTGTGCGCGGCACGGGTAAACCGCAGGTCCAGTTCGGCCTGCCAGCCCCGAATGAGTGTCTCGTGCGCAACCGTGTCCAGAGCCTTCCCCTGTCAGTTTAAAGATAGGTGCATGGCAAAAAGTATGCCTCAGCACGGCGGCAAAGCGGTCATATGAGACGCTTATGGGAAAGGAGGGAAATCAGAAAAAAGGGGCGGCAGCCCGGCCGCCCCAACGGGGGTTAAAGCAAAACGAGAGGCATCCAGAGCAAACCGGTGACGATCAGTAGCAGCATGAAGATCAGGCCAAAAATCGCCCCCAGCCGCCAGTAGTCAGCCGTCGGCAAATAACCGCTACCGTAGTAGATGGGGCTGGGGCCGGTAGCATACGGGGTAAGAATGCTACCCAGACCAATCGCCGCGCCGACCATCAGGCAAAATACGGGGAGCGGAATGTCCGGCATCGCCAGCGCGGCGGCGATCATCATTGGCGCCAGTGCGGAGGTGTACGCCGTGGCGCTGGCGAAGAAATAACGCAGCAGATAAAACACCACGATCAGCGCGACCATCACCATTGTCGGGGGATAACCGCTCAGGCTGCCTGCCAGCAGGTTGCCAAACCAAGTGATAAAACCGGTATTGTTCAGCCCGGTCGCAAGAGTAATCAGTGACGCGAGCCAGAAAAAGACGTTCCATGCGGCTTTATTACTGACGATGTCATCCCAGCAGATAATGCGCAGCACCAGCATTAACGCCACCACGCTGTAGCCAACCATCGCCGCGTCAATGTAGTCACCGCCGAAAATCCACAGCACCAGCGCGCCGACCATCAGCACTAACATCTTTTTCTCACGCGTGCTTAGCGGGCCCATCGCCTTCAGCTCCGCTTCTGCCCAGCGCGGCACCTGATCGCCGGACTTAAGCACCGGCGGGTACAGCACATAAGCAAGCCACGGGACCAGCAGAACCAGCAAAATACTCAGCGGCAGCATCCCTAAGAACCAGTCGCCCCAGCTTAGCGCCGTGTGCGCCGCGCCCTTCATCAGGCCAATCAGCAGCAGGTTTGGCGCCATCGCGGTGAGGAAAATGGCGCTGGTGACGCAGTCGGCAGTGATCCCCATCCACATGATGTAGGAACCAATAGAGCGCGAACTGGCGTCATTCGGTTGCGAATGATACAGCGGCGGCAGATTACGGATTATCGGGTAGATAATCCCGGCGCCGCGCGCGGAGTTTGAGGGCGTAACAGGCGCGAGGATCAGCTCAGAGAGCATGACCGCGTAGCCGAGAAACAGCGTGCGGTGCCCCATCTTTTTCACCAGCCATAGCGCGATGCGTCGCCCCAGCCCGGTTTTTTCATAGCCCGTACCGAACATAAAAGCGGCAAAGATCAGCCAGATAACTGAATTAGAAAAACCAGATACCGCCCACGATAGCGCTTTGGCGGTGAATTTAAACCCGTCCTGCGCCAGCTGTTCGGGGCTGAACAGCAACCACGGCGAGAGGACGGCGATCGTCGAAATGCCGATCATCGCCACCACCGCGCCGGGAACAGGTTCCAGAATCAGTCCCACAATGACGCCGGTAAAGACCGCAAAATAGAGCCACGTGTGGTTCTCAAGACCGGTGGGGACGGGCAAAACAGCAATAATGGCGATGACCACCAGCGGAGCCAGGTATCGCCACCAACCAGCTAAAGGTGCCATTGTCGTATCCCTGCGAAGAGGGAGAGGCGGGGCGCCTCTCCGGAAGGGTTATTTGATGTAGTGAACGTGCTCGCAAATTTCGTCGACGATCGGACCACGACGCTCGGCGA
Source organism: Citrobacter sp. 50677481 (assembly GCF_001463265.1). Taxonomy (NCBI): domain Bacteria; kingdom Pseudomonadati; phylum Pseudomonadota; class Gammaproteobacteria; order Enterobacterales; family Enterobacteriaceae; genus Citrobacter; species Citrobacter sp. 50677481. Next base: position 390,543 of record NZ_LNHZ01000061.1, on the reverse strand, counting down.
ACTGCTTTTTGTTCTCGGCGATCAGGTTATTGCCGTGGGTGTCGATAGAGACGATCAGCGGACCGAACTCCTTCACCCGACACACCCACAGGGATTCCGGCATGCCGAGTTCCATCCAGTGGACTTCCTCTATCTCTTCCACCTGCGTGGCTGCCAGCACCGCGCAGCCTGCGGGGAAAATCACGTGCAGCGCCTTGAATTTCTGGCAGCCTTCTTCGGTCAATGGCCCCATGCCGCCTTTGCCAACCACCAGTTTGACGCCGGTCTGCTCGATGAACTCTTTTTCAAACGCCTCCATGCGCATGCTGGTGGTCGGGCCGACGGAAACCATCTCCCATTTTTCACCGTTTTTGCGCACGATCGGCCCGGCGTGGAAAATGGCTTTACCGTTCAGGTCGTAAGGGATCGGGCGCTTGAGTTCGATCAGGCGGCGATGGCAGACGTCGCGGCAGGTGACCAGCGTGCCGGTCAGATAGATGACGTCACCAACGCGGATATCCTCCAGGTCTTCGGCCTTGATCGGGGTCGTCAGGATCTTTTTCATAGCGCGCTCCGGGTATGAGACAGGTTTTCGAAGGAGAGATCGGCATGCACCAGCAGCGTACCGCGACGGTGCGCCCAGCAGCCGGTGGAGACGGCCACCCCGATAGTCGAGGGGTGACGCGCGGCGGATTCAATGTGTACGCCCATGACAGAGCTGTTGCCCGTTAACCCCTGCGGGCCGATCCCCAGACGGTTCAATCCTTCTTCCAGACGCAGTTCCAGTTCAGCCGCTTTGGGATTTGGATGGCGAGTGCCGATGGGGCGCAGAATCGCTTTGCGCGACAATACCGCGGCGGTTTCTACGGAAGTGGCGATCCCCACGCCCACCAGCACCGGCGGACAGGCGTTTACCGCCAGCGTGGAGATATTTTCAAACACGAACTTAACAACGCCTTCGTAGCCTTCGGACGGCATCAACACTTTTGAGCGCCCCGGCAGGGTACAGCCGCCGCCTGCCATATAGACTTCTATTTCGGCGTCGTCGCCGTCGGGGATAATGTCCCATGTCACCCACGGCACGCCGCTGCCGGTGTTTTTGCCGGTGTTGACTTCGTCAAAAATTTCTACCGCGTTATGACGAAGTGGGGCTTTCACGGTCGCGTCTTCCACGGCCTGCTTCAGAATGGCCTGCAGTTCGCCCAGGAGCGGGAAGCGGGAGCCGACCTTGACGAAGAACATGATCTCGCCGGTGTCCTGACAGGCCGGACGGTTCAAGTCGATCGCTTTCTGCATGTTGTCGAACATCGTGTGATAGATGATTTTTCCCATCGACGAGGTTTCAGCATCGCGCAGCTGTTTTAATTTATCCACGACGTCGTCGGGCATCCGGGTGGAAATCATTGCCGTAAACCCGGCGACAATTTCCGTCAGCGTATTTATCGCTTTTTGTTTATTTTCATTGCTCATCATGACAACTCCAGTGCTTTTATTTGTCTGGAAAGACATTCTGGGAAACAAACTACCACTAAAAATAGGGTTTTATATTTTTTGCCACTGTGTATATGTAATTAACAGTTCGTGAATCATGATGTGAAAAATCAGCGAAAATTGAGCAAGGGCAGGGAATAGCGGCAGTAAGGGAATTACACTGCCGGTATTATCTTCATGGGTGCCCGAATATGCTGAACACATACCCTTTAGCGAAAGATCTGCAGGTGCTGGTTGAAATTGTTCATACGGGAAGCTTCAGCGCGGCGGCGGCGGCGCTCGGACAAACCCCGGCGTTTGTGACCAAGCGGGTGCAGATCCTGGAATCCACTCTCGCCGCCACGCTGCTGAACCGTTCGGCACGCGGCGTGGCGCTGACCGAGAGTGGGCAAAAATGTTATGAACATGCGCTGGACGTGTTGACCCGCTATCAGCTTCTGGTGGATGAGGTGACGCAAATTAAAACCCGTCCGGAAGGCATGATTCGTATCGGCTGTAGCTTTGGTTTCGGGCGTAGCCATATTGCCCCGGCTATTACCGAGTTGATGCGTAATTACCCTGAGTTACAGGTGCATTTTGAACTGTTCGATCGGCAAATTGATTTGGTGCAGGATAATATCGATCTCGATATTCGTATTAACGATGTGATTCCAGACTATTATATTGCGCACTTGTTAACAAAGAATAAAAGAATATTGTGCGCCGCGCCGTCTTATCTCCAAAAACATTCAGAACCGACAACTCTCCAGGAATTAAGCCGTCACGATTGCCTGATCACGAAAGAGCGCGATATGACGCACGGAATATGGGAGCTGGGAAACGGCGAGGAGAAAAAATCGGTCAAGGTGAGCGGGCATCTCTCGTCGAACAGCGGGGAAATTGTGCTGCAATGGGCGCTGGAGGGCAAGGGGATCATGCTGCGATCCGAGTGGGACGTGCAGCCGTTTCTGGCGAGCGGCAAACTGGTGCGGGTGCTGCCGGACTATGCGCAGAGCGCCAATATCTGGGCGGTGTATCAGGAGCCGCTATATCGCAGCGTGAAGCTTCGGGTCTGCGTGGAGTTTCTGGCGGCGTGGTGTCAGCAGCGGTTGGGCAGGCCGGATGAAGGTTATCGGGTGACGTGGTGAACCCGATAGCCTTCCGGCGAGGTGAAAACGCTATTGCGGATCTTTTTCGCGTTTTTTCTTCAGCTTCGTCCAGATCTTTGTCTCCTGACGACGCCACAGTCGCTGAATGTTGTCGTGATGGCGCAGCAGGATCAGGCACGACAGCATCGAAACCGGGAAGGTGAACTGAGGTTTAAACCACCAGACGTAGAACGGCGCGATCAGCGCGCTGACGATGGCGCCCAGCGACGAATAACCGCTCAGCAGCACCGTGAGCAACCAGGTGCCCGCCATCACGCCGGTTAAATCCCAGCCGATAGGGGCAATAGCGCCGAATGCCGTCGCCACGCCTTTCCCGCCTTTAAACCCAAAGAAGACCGGCCAGATATGGCCCAGACAGGCGGCAATGGCGATCAGGCCCAGCCAGAAGGGGGTTACGCCCAACGCGTATGCGCCCCAGACGGGCAACATCCCTTTCAGGACGTCGAAAATCAGCACCGCTGCGGCTGCTCCCTTGCCACCGATTCGTAACACATTGGTCGCGCCAGGATTGCCGGATCCGCTGCTACGCGGGTCGGGCAAGCCAGCAATGCGGCAGACCAGAATGGCACTGGAAATGGAGCCGCAGAGGTACGCGATGAGGATCATTCCAGGCGCGATTGCACTCATAAGCTGTTCCGTTTTGAAAATGTCGTGTAAAACGCTACTTCTGTGGATAATACGCATATTTCGCCGGAAGTGGTATCCGGGTTAGCCAAAAAGCGGGCAGGTCGTGATGGATATTGTATTTATAGAGCAACTTTCGGTAATCACCACCATTGGTGTTTACGACTGGGAACAGACCATCGAGCAAAAGCTGGTGTTCGATATCGAAATGGCGTGGGATAACCGGAAAGCGGCAAAAAGCGACGATGTCGCCGACTGTCTGAGCTATGCGGATATCGCCGAAACCGTGATCGCGCACGTTGAAGGCAGGCGCTTTGCGCTGGTGGAACGCGTCGCGGAAGAGGTCGCGGATCTCCTGCTGGGACGCTTCCATTCACCGTGGGTGCGAATCAAGCTCAGTAAGCCCGGCGCGGTCGCGCGCGCGGCGAATGTGGGCGTGATTGTCGAGCGTAGCCATAATCTGAAAGGAAAATAATTAACTTCATCATTGTTAAACCAAACGGATATAAAAGAGTCTTACAGCGGGAACTTTTTTTTTGCGGTAGTTTTTCTATTTAGGGGTTTATTGATGAGCGATATGCACTCGCTGCTGATAGCGGCAATTTTGGGTGTGGTCGAAGGATTGACGGAGTTTTTGCCGGTTTCCAGTACGGGCCATATGATTATCGTTGGCCATCTGCTGGGGTTTGAGGGTGATACGGCAAAGACCTTTGAAGTGGTGATCCAGCTTGGGTCGATTCTGGCAGTGGTCGTGATGTTCTGGCGGCGGTTGTTCGGCCTGATCGGGATTCATTTTGGGCGACCGTTGCAGCGCGAAGGGGAAAGTAAAGGGCGGTTAACGCTCATTCACATTCTGCTTGGGATGATCCCCGCAGTGGTGCTCGGGTTGGTGTTTCACGATACGATAAAATCACTGTTTAACCCCATTAACGTGATGTATGCGCTGGTGGTGGGCGGTTTACTGTTGATTGCCGCCGAATGCCTGAAGCCGAAAGAACCGCGCGCGCCGGGGCTGGACGATATGACTTACCGACAGGCGTTTATGATTGGCTGCTTCCAGTGTCTGGCGCTGTGGCCGGGCTTTTCCCGTTCCGGCGCGACCATTTCCGGCGGGATGCTGATGGGCGTGAGCCGTTATGCGGCGTCGGAGTTCTCGTTCCTGCTGGCGGTGCCGATGATGATGGGCGCAACGGTGCTGGACCTCTACAAAAGCTGGTCGTTCCTGACCGCCGCCGATATTCCGATGTTTGCCGTCGGTTTCGTGACGGCGTTTGTGGTTGCGCTGATCGCCATTAAAACCTTCCTGCAACTGATCAAACGAATCTCGTTCATTCCGTTTGCGATTTATCGTTTTATCGTTGCAGCCGCGGTTTACGTGGTGTTCTTCTGATGATTCACCGTGCCGGATGGCGGCTATGCCTTATCCGGCCAACCACGCACGTCTGTCCACAGGCCGGTCAGCGGTAGCGCTGCCGGCACGGGCCGTTTAGCTGGCGGGTTTCGGGCAGCGCGTCTCTTTCCAACTGGCGACCGCCGCAATTCGCCGCTTCGTCAACTCTTCGCGGATCTCTGCGCCTTTAAATCCGGCCTCCACAACCTCTTTTGTCGGTACCGACTGCGCTACCTGCCACGCTTCGCGCAGCAGACGACCCTGCGGATAATCCGCCGCTTCAAAGCCAGTACGCCCGCGTACGTCAGCCTCGCTGGTGAGGGCTATCTGCTCCACGCGCTGCGGTTTACGCCAGGCGTCGATCGCGTCGAACAGCTTTACAATGGTCTTAGGCTGCAGTATCGGAAAGGTATGAATGAGATCGTGAAACTCCGCCACCAGCTTTGCCAGATCGCGGATTTCGTTCGGTACCCGCAGACGCTGACACAGCTGCGCCACCAGCTTTACCCCCGCCGGACCATGACCGTGATGACGCGGCCAAAGCGCTGGCGGAGTCAACCCTTTTCCCAGGTCATGGCACAGGGTGGCGAAACGGATATCCACCTCCGGGCTGAGCATCGCCGCCATCGACAGCGTCATGAGCGTGTGAACGCCGGTATCGATTTCCGGGTGCCATTTCGCTGGCGCGGGAACGCCAAACAGCGCATCCACCTCCGGGAACAGCACGCGCAGCGCGCCACAGTCGCGCAGGACCTGAAAATAGACCTGCGGGTTACGGGTGGTTAACGCGTTTTCGGTCTCTTTCCACACGCGCTCAGGCGTCAGGTGCTCCAGCTCTCCGGCGTGGGTCATGTCGCGCATTAGCGCCATGGTTTCGTCGGCAATGCGAAAGCTGAGATGCGCATAGCGGGCGGCAAAGCGCGCCACGCGAAGGACGCGGAGCGGATCTTCACTGAAAGCCGGCGAGACGTGGCGCAACAGGCGGTTTTTCAGATCGGCGCGTCCGTGATACGGATCGACGATAGCGCCGTCATCATCCTGCGCCAGGGCGTTAATGGTCAGGTCGCGGCGCTGTAGGTCTTCTTCCAGCGTGACGTCCGGCGCCGCGTAGCAGGTGAATCCGGTATAACCGGAACCGGATTTACGTTCGGTGCGCGCAAGGGCGTACTCTTCGTGTGTTTGAGGATGGAGAAAAACAGGAAAATCGCGGCCTACCTGCTGGTAGCCCGCGTCGAGCATTTGCTGTGGTGTGGCGCCTACCACCACCCAATCTTTATCTTTGACCGGTAGCCCTAACAACGTATCCCTAACCGCACCACCGACCAGATAAATCTTCACGCCACACCACCTCTCCTGAGAAATACACTTTCTTAATGATATGACAGTGTGGCGGAGAAGGCGATTTAGTTCATCCAGCGGTCTTTGCGTTTGCGGCTTGGGATCATATGCGGCAGCACCAGACCGAGCAGCAGGCCGAGACCGAGCACGCCGCCGCCATACATAAACCATTGCATGATGATGGTACGCTGCTTGTCATCAAGCTGCAGATTTGCGGCGCTGACCTTCTTCTGCGCCACAATCAGCTCGTTTTTCAGCTTCTGGTTTTCTTCTTTCAGGCCGTTGATCACGCTGTCGCTCTGCGCGACCTTTTGCTGCATGTCGGCTGTCCGCTGATTCCAGGTGGTGTCAATGTTGGTCAGCTTATCGGTCAGGGTTTTGACCTGATTTTCCAGATCCGGTACGCGGGTGCGCAGGCTGGGCGAGGTGTTCAGCTCTTTCAGCGGGATCCAGGCAGTGCGACCGGTGCTGTCTTTGACCTGGCCGTAATTATTGTCGGTCTGTAACAAGGTGACCTGTTCGCCGGCGTTCATGGTGCCGACGAGGCGATAGTTATCTCCCGGACCGCTGCGGACCCAGGTGCTTAGTTCATCAGAGACATAGCGCGTTTCTTCTGCGTGGGAGACGGCAGTGGCGCTAAGTGCAAGTAAAGTTAGTCCAATCAGGCGTAATTTTGGCATCAGGCTGTCGTTATTGTCATAGAAAGTGGAACGATAGTAGTGGGATCAGTGTCTCTACGCAAAGCATTCGACATCAATCGGAATCATCTGTGTCAGCTTCGCCACTACGTCAAACTTTTACGCCCGTCAAATTGCTCGTTGCATGGCAATTTGGCGCAAAATACTATCTACTGACACTCAGTAACGCACGAAGTTCGCAGTCGATCCCTTCAACTGTGACATAACCCTAAGTACAAGGCCATGGCTCAGGAAATCGAATTAAAATTTATCGTTAATCACGATGCTGTTGACGCACTGCGCGACCATCTGAATACGCTTGGCGGCGAACATCACGCGCCCAGCAAGCTGCTGAACATTTACTACGAGACGGCGGATAACTGGCTACGCAGCCACGATATGGGGTTACGCATTCGCGGCGAGAATGGCCGCTATGAAATGACCCTGAAAATCGCCGGGCGGGTGGTCGGCGGTTTGCATCAGCGTCCGGAATATAATATTCCGCTTAGCGAACCTACGCTCGATTTAGCGCAACTTCCGCAGACAGTGTGGCCGAACGGCGAGCTGCCTGCCGATCTCGCTTCCCGCGTGCAGCCATTGTTCAGTACCGATTTTGATCGCGAGAAATGGCTGCTGGAAATTGACGGCAGCCAGATTGAAATTGCGCTCGATCTCGGAGAGGTTAAGGCCGGCGAATTTACCGAACCTCTTTGCGAGCTGGAGCTTGAACTGCTGAGCGGCGACACCCGGGCGGTGCTGAAGCTGGCTAATCAACTGGTGAGCCAGGCGGGATTGCGTCAGGGCAGCCTGAGTAAGGCGGCGCGAGGTTATCACCTGGCCCAGGGAAACGCCCGGCGCGAGATCAAACCGACCACAGTACTGACCTTGCCCGCAAAAGCCAGCGTTGAGCAGGGGCTGGAAGCGGCGATGGAGCTGGCCTTAGCGCAGTGGCAGTACCACGAGGAACTGTGGCTGCGCGGCGTGGAGTCGGCGAAAGCGGAGGTGTCTGCGGCGATGGGGCTGGTGCGCCATACGCTTACCCTGTTCGGTGGTATCGTTCCGCGTAAAGCGAGCACTCACTTACGAGATTTGTTAACCCAGTCTGAGGCTACCCTGGCCTCGGCGGTCTCTGCCGTGACGGCGGTGTATACCCCGCAAACCGCAATGGCAAAACTGGCGCTGACGGAGTGGCTGGTCACCAAAGCCTGGCAGCCGTTTCTGGAGGCTAAAGCACAGGCCAAAATGGCCGATTCCTTTAAGCGTTTCGCGGATATCCATCTTTCACGTACCGCCGCTGAACTGAAAAGCGTGTTTGCTCAGCCGTTAGGCGACCAGTATCAGGATCAACTGCCGCGCTTACGTCGTGATATCGACACTGTGCTACTGCTGGCCGGGTATTACGATGCTGTAGTGGCGCAGGCGTGGCTGGAAAACTGGCAGGGGCTGCATCACGCCATCGCCACCCGACAGCGTATTGAAATTGAACATTTCCGCAATGAAGCGATAAACCAGGCGCCGTTCTGGTTGCACAGCGGAAAACGGTAAACCGCGTCATTCCCGAACGCAGAAGTGATTGCCTGTTGGCGCTGCGTCGTTGTAGGCCGGCTCTGGCGAACGCCGCCATCCGGCAACGTTACAAGGAACCCTTTCATGAAGCCGCTCTCTTCACCGTTACAGCAGTACTGGCAAACCGTTGCTGAACAATTGCCTGACGCTACGCTTAGCGTACAAGCGAAGTCAGTGCTCACATTCAGCGACTTTGTGCGGGACAGCGTTATTGCCCATCCCCACTGGCTGAGCGGGCTGGAAAATGCGCCGCCGCAGGCGGACGAATGGCAGCGCTACGGCGAATGGCTACACACGGCGCTGGCTGAGGTGAATGACGAAGCGGCGCTAATGCGGGAGCTGCGCCTGTTTCGTCGTCGTATTATGGTGCGGATAGCCTGGGCCCAGGCGCTCTCGCTGATTGAAGATACTGCGGTTTTACAGCAGCTCAGCCAGCTGGCGGAGACGTTGATTGTCAGCGCGCGCGACTGGCTGTATGACGCCTGCTGCCGTGAGTGGGGGACGCCGTGTAACCCGGAGGGCATCCCACAGCCGCTGCTGATCTTAGGCATGGGCAAACTGGGCGGCGGCGAGCTGAATTTTTCCTCGGATATCGATCTCATTTTCGCCTGGCCGGAACACGGCGCCACACGGGGTGGGCGTCGCGAGCTGGATAACGCGCAGTTCTTCACCCGCATGGGCCAGCGGCTGATCAAAGTGCTCGATCAGCCCACGCAGGACGGCTTCGTTTATCGGGTGGATATGCGCCTGCGACCGTTTGGCGACAGCGGTCCGTTGGTACTGAGCTTTGCCGCGCTGGAAGATTATTATCAGGAGCAGGGGCGTGACTGGGAACGCTACGCGATGGTGAAGGCGCGTATCATGGGCGAGACAGAGGGCCGCTACGTTGACGAACTGCGCGCCATGTTGCGTCCGTTCGTGTTCCGTCGCTACATTGATTTCAGCGTGATTCAGTCACTGCGCAACATGAAAGGCATGATTGCCCGGGAAGTGCGTCGTCGCGGGCTGAAAGACAACATCAAACTCGGCGCGGGCGGTATTCGTGAAATTGAATTTATCGTTCAGGTTTTCCAGCTTATTCGCGGCGGGCGCGAACCGTCGTTGCAGTCCCGCGCTTTGCTTCCTACTTTACAGGCCATCGCCGCGCTGCATTTGTTGCCGGATAACGATGCGAGCCAGTTGCGCTCGGCTTATCTGTTCCTCCGCCGTCTGGAAAACCTGCTGCAAAGCATTAACGACGAACAGACCCAAACGTTACCGGGCGATGAACTGAACCGCGCGCGTCTGGCGTGGGGGATGAATGCGGATGACTGGCAGCAACTGACCGACATCCTGGACACGCATATGGCCAATGTTCGTCGCGTCTTTAATGAACTGATTGGCGATGATGAAAGCGAAACGCAGGAAGATACGCTTTCGGAGCAATGGCGCGAGCTCTGGCAGGACGCGCTACAGGAAGACGACACGCCGCCGGTCCTGGCTCACCTGACCGACGAAGACCGGACCCGGGTACTGGCGCTGATTACCGACTTCCGTAAAGAGCTTGATAAACGCACCATTGGGCCGCGTGGGCGACAGGTGCTTGATCATCTGATGCCGCATCTGCTGAGCGATGTCTGCGTCCGTCAGGATGCCTCCGTCCCGCTGTCACGCATCACGCCGCTGCTGGTGGGGATCGTCACGCGCACGACTTATCTCGAGCTGCTGAGCGAATTCCCCGGCGCGCTGAAGCATCTCATTTCGCTATGCGCCGCCTCGCCGATGGTCGCCAGCCAGCTTGCCCGTTACCCGCTGTTGCTCGACGAATTGCTTGACCCGAACACGCTCTACCAGCCCACCGCGACCGACGCCTACCGTGATGAACTGCGGCAGTATCTGCTGCGCGTGCCGGAAGATGACGAAGAACAGCAACTGGAGGCGCTGCGCCAGTTTAAGCAGACGCAGCTGCTGCGTATTGCCGCCGCGGATATCGCCGGAACGCTGCCGGTGATGAAGGTCAGCGATCACCTGACCTGGCTTGCGGAAGCGATGATAGACGCCGTGGTGCAGCAGGCGTGGCTACAGATGGTGGCGCGCTACGGACAGCCGGGACATCTGGCGGATCGTGAAGGGCGCGGTTTCGCGGTGGTAGGCTACGGTAAACTGGGCGGCTGGGAACTGGGCTACAGTTCCGATCTCGATCTCATCTTCCTGCACGACTGTCCGGTTGACGTAATGACCGACGGCGATCGCGAAATCGACGGACGACAGTTTTATCTGCGCCTGGCGCAGCGCATTATGCACCTGTTCAGCACGCGGACGTCTTCCGGCATTCTGTATGAAGTGGACGCGCGTTTGCGCCCGTCCGGCGCGGCGGGGATGCTGGTGACCTCCGCCGAGGCTTTCGCGGATTACCAGAAAAACGAGGCCTGGACCTGGGAACATCAGGCGCTGGTCCGCGCCCGCGTGGTCTACGGCGACCCGCAGCTCACCGCACAGTTTGACGCGGTACGCCGCGAGATCGTGACCCTGCCGCGCGACGGCGCCACGTTGCAAACCGAAGTGCGCGAAATGCGCGAAAAAATGCGTGCTCATCTGGGCAATAAACATCGCGATCGTTTTGACATCAAAGCAGATGAAGGCGGGATCACCGACATCGAATTTATTACGCAGTATCTGGTGCTGCGCTATGCACACGACAAACCGAAGCTGACGCGCTGGTCGGATAACGTGCGGATACTGGAACTGCTAGCGCAGAACGACATTATGGATGAGCAGGAGGCGATGGCGCTGACCCGCGCTTATACCACGCTGCGCGATGAGCTGCATCACCTGGCCTTACAGGAACTGCCGGGCCATGTGGCGCAAACCTGCTTTGAAGCCGAACGCGCGCTGGTGCGGGCAAGCTGGCGGAAGTGGCTGGTCGCCGTTTGAAGTGTGCTATTATCGCGCGCAAATTTTGAATCTCTCAGGAGACAGGAATGAAAGTAACGCTGCCAGAGTTTGAACGTGCAGGAGTTTTGGTTGTTGGCGATGTCATGCTGGATCGCTACTGGTATGGGCCAACCAGCCGTATTTCGCCGGAAGCGCCGGTGCCTGTGGTCAAAGTGGATACCATCGAAGAGCGTCCGGGCGGTGCGGCGAACGTGGCGATGAATATTGCCTCTCTGGGGGCAAACTCCCGTCTGGTCGGGTTAACCGGTATTGACGACGCGGCGCGTGCGCTGAGCAAAACGCTGGCCGATGTGAATGTGAAATGCGACTTTGTTTCTGTACCGACCCATCCCACTATCACCAAACTGCGCGTGCTTTCGCGTAACCAGCAGCTGATTCGTCTGGATTTTGAAGAAGGCTTCGAGGGTGTCGATCCGCAACCGCTTCACGAGCGTATTAACCAGGCGCTGAGTTCCATTGGCGCGTTGGTGCTCTCCGACTACGCCAAAGGCGCGCTGGCCAGCGTTCAACAGATGATTGCGCTGGCGCGTAAAGCGGGCGTTCCGGTACTGATCGACCCGAAAGGCACCGATTTTGAGCGCTACCGCGGCGCGACCCTGCTGACGCCGAACCTCTCTGAGTTCGAAGCGGTGGCCGGGAAATGTAAAAGCGAAGAAGACATTGTTGAGCGCGGCATGAAGCTGATCGCCGATTTTGAACTGTCCGCGCTGCTGGTGACCCGCTCCGAGCAGGGGATGACGCTGCTGCAGCCAGGCAAAGCGCCGCTGCATATGCCGACCCAGGCGCAGGAAGTGTATGACGTGACCGGCGCTGGCGACACCGTGATTGGCGTACTGGCTGCTACGCTTGCCGCAGGCAACAGTCTGGAAGAAGCCTGTTTCTTTGCCAACGCGGCGGCAGGCGTCGTGGTCGGTAAGCTGGGGACGTCTACCGTTTCGCCGATCGAACTGGAAAACGCGGTGCGTGGCCGTGCGGAAACGGGCTTTGGCGTGATGACCGAAGACGAACTGAAGGTCGCCGTCGCCGCCGCGCGTAAACGCGGTGAAAAAGTGGTGATGACCAATGGCGTGTTCGATATTCTGCACGCAGGGCATGTGTCGTATCTCGCGAATGCGCGCAAACTGGGCGATCGCCTGATTGTCGCGGTGAACAGCGATGCGTCAACCAAACGCCTGAAAGGCGAAACGCGGCCGGTGAACCCGCTTGAGCAGCGCATGATCGTACTCGGCGCGCTGGAAGCGGTGGATTGGGTGGTGTCGTTTGAAGAAGACACGCCGCAGCGCCTGATTGCGGGGATCTTGCCGGATCTGCTGGTGAAGGGCGGCGACTATAAGCCAGAAGAGATCGCCGGCAGCGAAGAAGTATGGGCCAACGGCGGCGAAGTGTTGGTACTGAACTTCGAAGACGGTTGCTCAACCACCAATATCATTAAAAAAATCCAGAAAGAGAGCGATAACTAAAAGCGCTGCCCTGCGCCGGATAAACGCCATGCTGGCGGGTAACTTGCCAAAGTGTGATATCCGGCATCTTAATTGCGCACATTATGTACAAACCCGTCACCGGGACGGGTAAATACTGAAATCAGAAAAAGCATATGGCCTTAACAGAGTTTCACAAACTGGAGGGTATGCTGATGAACAACACGGTTTATTCGTTGAACAATTTTGATTTCCTGGCGCGCAGTTTTGCCAGAATGCAGGCTGAAGGTCGCCCGGTGGATATCCAGGCCGTGACAGGCAATATGGATGAGGAACACCGCAGTTGGTTTTGCAAACGCTATGCACACTACTGTCAGCAGGCGATGCAAGCGAGAAAATTAGAAGTGGAACACTAAACGACTCAACGGGCCTTGCGGCCCGTTGCTGTTTTTACTCCTGCGGTTCTACCGGCGGAATGGCAGGCGCGGGTTTGACTTCGTCGCTGATACCGCTCTGACGCGCTTCCAGCTCGCTCAACCGCTGTTCCAGCAGCGCCAGCTTTTCACGGGTACGCAACAGCACCTGCGTCTGCACGTCAAACTCTTCGCGGCTCACCAGATCGAGACGCGTCAACTGAGACTGCAGCGTCTGACGGATCTTTTTCTCGACATCTTCCCCGAACTCCCGGATCCCTTTCGGCATCGACTCGTGAACCTGGCGAGCGATCTGCTCAATTTTTTTCGGGTCAATCATAGTGGTTTCCCTGAACTGGTAAGTGTTAAAGCACATTGTAGTGCGATATGCGCAAGGCATAAACCAGAATTGTGTGAAGCTTATGCGGGTAAAGGCGTTGATGAAGGTAATCAATAGCGTTATAGTTATTCCGCTTATTCTCAGGGCGGGGCGAAATTCCCCACCGGCGGTAAATCAGCGATGTTCATCACTTTTCGCGTTGCAGCTCATCCAGCAGCGGCGTGAAAGAGGAAGGACCGGCTGAAAGCCCGCGAGCGCTTTAGATGCGAATCTGAAGGTCAGCAGATCCGGTGTAATTCCGGGGCCGACGGTTAAAGTCCGGATGGGAGAGAGTAACGATCCAGTCGGGCACGGACCCGCTCACGTTATTTTTTTGCCGCTTGTCGGTACTCCTAAGACTGCCCTGATTCTGGTAACCATAATTTTAGTGAGGTTTTTTTACCATGAATCAGACGCTACTTTCCTCTTTTGGTACGCCTTTCGAACGTGTTGAACATGCGCTGACTGCGCTGCGCGAAGGCCGCGGTGTGATGGTGCTTGACGATGAAGATCGCGAGAACGAAGGCGATATGATTTTCCCGGCAGAAACCATGACCGTTGAACAAATGGCGCTGACCATTCGTCATGGCAGCGGTATTGTTTGCCTGTGCATCACCGAAGATCGCCGCAAGCAGCTCGATCTGCCGATGATGGTGGAAAATAACACCAGCGCTTACGGCACCGGTTTTACCGTGACCATTGAAGCCGCTGAAGGCGTGACCACCGGCGTTTCCGCCGCTGACCGCGTCACCACCGTGCGCGCAGCGATTGCCGATGGCGCGAAGCCTTCCGATCTGAATCGTCCGGGACACGTCTTCCCGCTGCGTGCTCAGCCTGGCGGCGTGTTGACCCGTGGCGGCCACACTGAAGCGACCATCGATCTGGTGACGCTGGCTGGTTTCAAACCTGCGGGCGTGCTGTGTGAACTGACCAATGATGATGGCAGCATGGCGCGCGCGCCGGAGTGCATCGACTTTGCCACTAAACACAATATGGCGGTAGTGACGATCGAAGACCTGGTAGCATACCGTCAGGCCCACGAACGTAAAGCCAGCTAATACCTCCTTGCCGGATAGTGGTTAAAGCACCTTATCCGGCAAATTTCCCTTATTTGCCCTTCTTATCGGTTAATAAACACCCAACCTTTTTCTCTATGATCGAAATCATCATTTCGATTTCATACTGTGCCAGTATATAAATATACCTAAAAATAGGTATGTTAATTTTAACGCTAAATCTCTGTTAATGTTAAATTTAAAGGGAAAAGGATGTTTATTGCCTGGTATTGGATTGTGCTAATTGTACTGGTCGTGGTGGGCTATTTCTGCCATATGAAGCGTTACTGCAAAGCGTTTCGCCAGGACAGAGATGCGCTGCTGGAAATTCGTAATACATTGCTGCGTCGGGACGAACAAGCGCGTGTTCTGACTAAAGAGCAGGAATAGTCGCTTCCTGCTCTTTCTGCGTTATCCCAGCCCCATCGTCTGAAGGACGACGAGGCTTAGCCCCATCACTGACATGCCGCAAAGAACGCCGTAACTGGGGTTGTTATTTGGATCGATCTCTTTTGCCAGCGGCATCAGCTCATCGACCGACAGTGCCACCATAATGCCCGCCACCGCAGCCATAATGGCGGCCATGACCACAGGTGAAACCAGGCTGCCGAGAATCAGCCATGCCAGGACGCCGCCCAGAATTTCGGCCATGCCGGAAATGCCTGCCCAGAAGACGGCCGTTCGCTTCGAGCCTGTCGCGGCGTATACCGGACCGGCTACCGCCAGCCCTTCAGGAATGTTGTGCAAGGCAACGGCCAGCGCCACGCCAAATCCAAGTTCGAGGTTACTGCTGGCGGTAACGTAAGTGGCGATGCCCTCCGGAAAGTTGTGCAAACTGATACCGAGCGTCAGCAGGAGAGCGGTGCGCTTAATCGAACCTGGAAGCGGCTGCGTTGTTTTTTGTACCAGATCCTGGGGATGAGCGTGTGGTAGCAGACGGTCGAGGCCAAAATAGCCCAGCAGGCCGATAATAAACATTCCGTAGCCGAGAAGCGGCGACATGCCTTCCGCGGCCAGTGCCGCAGGCAGCATCTCCATTAAAGAGATGAGCAGCATGATCCCGGCGGCAAATCCGAGTGAAAAAGCCAGCAGACGGTTCGAGGGTTTCTGGCCCAGGACGCCTAAAAACGCGCCGATAAACGTGGCGGCGCCCGCCAGTAAGGTCAGAAGTAAAGGTACTGACATCAATAACTCCTTAAAAATTCACCTGACCTTCAAAATAACTGATGATCATCATCATGGTTATCTGAGTTCTTCATATATCGAAAGAGCGTATGGTAAGACTCATAAAATGACTCCCTGAGTAAGGATATCATCATGTCGTCAATTCGTATGCCAGCTTTGTTTTTGGGGCACGGCAGCCCCATGAACGTGCTGGAAGATAATCTGTATACCCGCGCCTGGCAGCAACTGGGGGAGCGTCTGCCGCGTCCGAAAGCGATTGTGGTGGTGTCCGCTCACTGGTACACGCGCGGTACTGGCGTGACCGCAATGGACGCGCCAAAGACGATTCATGATTTTGGCGGTTTTCCGCAGGCGCTGTACGACACACATTATCCGGCTCCCGGTTCGCCGGAACTGGCACAGCGGCTGGTGGAGCTTCTGGCGCCGGTGCCAGTTACGCTCGATAAAGAGGCCTGGGGTTTTGACCATGGTTCGTGGGGCGTGTTGATCAAAATGTATCCGAATGCCGATATTCCCATGGTGCAGTTGAGCGTCGACAGCACCAAACCGGCGGCCTGGCATTTTGAGATTGGACGTAAGCTGGCGGCGCTGCGTGACGAAGGAATTATGCTGCTAGCCAGTGGTAATGTGGTGCATAACTTGCGCACTGTCCGCTGGCACGGTGACGATGCGCCTTATCCGTGGGCGACCTCGTTCAATGATTTTGTTAAAGCGAATCTGACCTGGCAGGGACCGACAGAACGGCATCCGCTGGTCAACTATCTCGACCACGAAGGCGGTCCGCTGTCGAATCCAACCCCGGATCACTTCCTGCCGTTACTGTATGTATTGGGCGCATGGGATGGTAAAGAGCCAGTGACCCTTCCCGTAGAGGGGATCGAAATGGGCAGTCTGAGTATGCTGTCGGTACAGGTGGGTCAGGCCGGATAAGGCGCTTTGCGCTCTCATCCGGCACCCTTAATCATTCGACAAAGATATGCGGGTAGAAGCGGGACAGATCCTGAGTGATCAGCGCGCGGTCTTCACGTATGCCGATCCCGGCAGGCTGATCGTTGATCAACCAACTACCGATCAGCATATAGCTGTCGCCAAACTTCGGCAGCGGATGGAACTGCTGCACGATCATGCCTTCTTCGCCGTAAGGGCCTTCCACCGCTTCGATCGTTTTACCGTTCTCTATGATGGAGACGTTAGCGCCTTCACGCGAGAAGATCGGCTTCACGACAAATTTTTCCATTTGCGGATGATCGTCCTCTGCGAAGTACGCAGGCAGCAGATTCGGATGGTCAGGAAACATTTCCCACAGCAGCGGCAGCAGCGCCTTGTTGGAAATAATGCTCTTCCAGGCCGGTTCCAGCCAGCGAACGCCTGCGTCTTCCAGCTTGGTAGAGAACATCTCACGCAGCATAAATTCCCACGGATACAGCTTGAACAGGTTGGCGATCACCTGATCCTGCAGGTCCGTAAACTGGCCTTTCTCGCCCAGCCCGATATCTTCGATGTAGAGGAATTCGGTGGCGATTTCCGCTTCTGCGGCGCAGTCCTGCAGATACTGAATGGTTCCGCGATCCTCAACGGTGTCCCGGCAGCAGGTAAGATGCAGAAGCTGAAAACCGTACTGCTCGCGCAGCTCGGCGAAACGCGCGATAAGTTTTTCCTGGAGGCTGTTAAACTGGTCGCTACCTTGCGGCAGGTTACCCGCGTTGAGCTGATCTTCAAGCCAGATCCACTGGAAAAATGCAGCTTCATACAGCGAAGTCGGCGTATCGGCGTTGTTTTCCAGCAGCTTAGGTTCGCCGGTGCCGTCCCACGCCAGATCGAGACGTGAATAGAGCGAGGGCTGGCTCGTTTGCCAGGACTGACGAACGAAGCCCCAGGTATGCTTGGGAATGCGGAATTTGGTCATCAGCGCGTCGCTGGCGATCACTTTTTCGACCACCTTCAGGCACATCTGGTGCAGTTCAGCAGTCACCTCTTCCAGCTTTTCAACCTGCGCCAGCGTCAGCTTGTAGTATGCCTCTTCACACCAGTACGGTTCACCGTACATGGTGTGAAAATTGAACCCATATTCGTTGGCTTTATCGCGCCAGTCCGGGCGCTCAGTGATACTGACTCTTTCCATGCGGATCAGCCACCCATTGAACGCGTGGAGGTGCCGCTGGCGCTACGTTGCATGGTGTTCTGTTTGGCGACAGATTCACCAAAGCCGCCGCGCGTGACGGTCGAAGTGGTGGCAGGCTTCGGCGCCATGGCGGTTTTCGGCACCGTCATGCTGCGACCTGGCGTGGCGGCGCCATAGTTTTTGCCGCTTGCGTCGGTATATTTACCGTATGCCGGGCTGGCCGGGTTTTTCGAGCTGAACAGCGGCTGTTGCGCGAAACCTGCGCCGCCGCCCATCATCCGACCCATCATGTAACCCGCCATTAACGGCATCCAGAAGCTGCCGCTGGACTGCTGCGCTTGCGCCTGTCCTTCAGGGGCCATACCGGCCTGGGCTGGCGCCTGCTGGCACTGGCCTTCGCCAAATTCGGCCACGCAGTCTTCGCGGGACGCGTATTTCGGCGCGGTACGTTCAGCTTCTTTCAGCGCGTTGTTGTAGGTTGCAGTACACTCCGCGCTTTTACCCGGATTGGCTGCCGAGCAGTCATCCGCATTCTGATACAGCGATACGGTTTCGTCGCTCTTTTCACATCCCGCCAGCATAAACACAGCGGTAACGGCTAACGCCACAGGCGTCAGGTGACGCGCGCTCCAGCTTTTGCGGAACGCAGCGTGTTTGATGGATTTTGTCCGTTTCATTTTCGTCTTCCAGGACCCAGTGGTAATTACTGCTCAGGATAGAGGATGAGTGGTTGAAAATGAAGCGAGAAGGGGCAGGAATGCGGCTGAATCGTGGGATCTTTACGTTGTCTTACGTTCAGCAGCGATTTTGTGCCGATCGGCGGTTGCGCCTTATCGGGCCTACGTAGCGGTAGGCCCGATAAGCGAAAGGCCGTCTTAATTGCGGAACGGGTTACTGCCGGAGGTCGTCCGGGCTGATGCTGGCTGTACGGCAGTGGCGTTACCGTTAAAGTTATCCACGGCGGCGTCCTGCTGCGGGGTTTCCGGCGCTACGCTGTCCGGGCTGGTCGGAATCGGTTTGCCCAACGTGTTGTTCAGCGCCACCAGATCCTGCTCGTTCAGCGTACCCAGTGCGGATTTGATATTGAGCTGGTTGATCAGGTAGTTATAACGCGCATTCGCCAATTGCTGCTTGGCGTTATACAGCGTGGTGGTCGCATCCAGCACGTCAACAATCGTACGCGTACCCACAGAGTAACCTGCTTCCATCGCGTCTAATGAGCTTTGCGCAGAAACAACCGCCTGTTTGTAGGCGTTAATACTGCTGATGGAAGCATTAATGTTATTGAAAGACGAACGTACGGTCTGTACCACGCTGCGGTGCGCGCTTTCCAGCTGCTCGCTCGCGCCGACAAAGTTGTACTGCGCCTGTTTCACCTGCGAGTTCACCATACCGCCCTGATAGATCGGCAGAGAGAAGCTCAGGCCCACTTTGTTTTGGCCCATATTGCTGTCGTCATATTGCGAACCGGCAGCGCCACGGGTTTTGGAACCGCTGTATGAGGTGTCGGAAACGCCGGTCGAGGCGGTTAAATCCAGTGTCGGCAGATGGCCGTCCTGCGCCTGGCGAATTTGCTCGCGCGCGAGATCCTGGCTCAAACGCGCCTGCAACAGCGTCAGGTTACGGTTTTCCGCTTCTTTCAGCAGGGCGTTTACCGGCTGCGGCTTGTCGGTTTTAAAGCTGTCGACGTTCAGCGACGCCAGCTCCGGGTAGTAGTTGCCGGTAACCTGACGCAGTTCTTCGACAGCATTGTCGAGATCGTTACGCGCGGTCACTTCGTTCGCCAGTACGGTATCGTATTGTGAACGGGCGTTCTGCACGTCGGTAATGGCCACCAGACCCACGTTGAAACGTTGAGTGGTTTGATCCAACTGACGATAAATCGCCTGTTTCTGCGCCTGGGTGTAAGAGAGAACGTCAATGGCGTTCAACACTTTAAAGTAGGCACTGGCGGTGTTTAGGATCAGCGTTTGCTGGTCCGTCTGAAAGGTGACGTCCTGAATGCCCGCTGATTTTTCCTGCAGGGTCAGCGCGCGCCATTTCGACATATCGAAAAGGGTCTGCGTTAATTGCAGAGAAGCGCTGGTGGCGTTAGAGTTCACGCCGTTCGCGTCACGGTAGCCGTTGCTGTAGGTGTAATCGGCACCCAGACCCAGTTGAGGCAGTAAAGGACTACGTGCTTCGTTGATTTTTTCGAATGCAGCATCGCGATCGGCGGCGGATTTACGCAGTTCCGGGTTGCTCAGGCGTGCTTGCTGATAAACTTGCATCAGGTTCTCTGCCTGGCTCAGTGTGCTGAACCCCGACAGGCTCAGGCCGATAAGGATGGGGAGCAATTTCTTCATTTGCATTCCTTGTTGTGAAGCAGTATTTAGCGCTGATCAAATTTTAGAAAAATAATTGCCGATTCTAGCAGAATCCGCCACTGCAAAAAGTTGGCGTTATGTGCCATCAGGCGTTAATTTGCACCAATTTACCACAAGGTCGCTAAAACAGCAGTCAAACGCCCTTGAAATTCACATTTAAATCACTATTGGTACAGGACGGCACAATGCGTAAATCAGGCAACTCGCCCGTAACTTTCACCAAAAACGATGTAGAAATTATTGCACGAGAAACGCTATATCGCGGTTTTTTTTCGATGGATCTTTACCGCTTCCGCCACCGCTTGTTCAACGGTGAAATGAGCCAGGAGGTGCGGCGCGAAATTTTTGAGCGCGGTCACGCCGCAGTCTTGCTACCCTTTGACCCTGAGCGGGACGAAGTGGTGCTTGTCGAGCAGGTCCGAATTGCGGCCTATGACACCAGCGACACGCCGTGGTTACTGGAACTGGTGGCCGGCATGATTGAAGACGGCGAAACCGTCGACGACGTCGCGCGCCGTGAGGCGATGGAAGAAGCCGGCATCGTGGTGAAACGGACGAAACCGGTGCTCAGTTATCTGGCAAGTCCGGGGGGCACCAGCGAGCGCTCGTCAATTATGGTGGGTGAAGTGGACGCCACGACCGCGAACGGGATTCACGGTCTGGCTGATGAAAACGAAGATATTCGGGTTCATGTGGTAAGCCGGGAGCAGGCTTATCAATGGGTTGAAGAGGGGAAAATTGATAACGCGGCTTCCGTCATTGCCCTGCAATGGTTGCAGTTGCACTATAAAGAGTTAATACACGAGTGGAAAAAATGAAGCGCTATACACCTGACTTTCCTGAAATGATGCGTCTGTGCGAAACCAATTTCTCACAGTTACGCCGCCTGCTGCCGCGCAATGACGCGCCTGGCGAAACAGTAAGCTATCAGGTGGGCAACGCACAATATCGGCTAACGGTTGTTGAATCGACCCGATACACTACGCTTGTTACGATCGAGCAGACGGCGCCGGCAATCACCTACTGGAGCCTGCCGTCGCTGACGGTCCGCCTCTATCATGACGCGATGGTGGCTGAAGTGTGTTCAAGTCAGCAGATCTTTCGCTTCAAAGCGCGGTATGATTATCCCAATAAAAAGTTGCACCAACGCGACGAAAAGCATCAAATTAATCAGTTTTTAGCCGACTGGCTGCGATACTGTTTAGCACATGGAGCGATGGCGATTCCGGTTTACTAGCGTCGTGAAACCTAAGGACACCATTTGGAAAGCCTGTTAAACCTTCCTCTGGCTGGTGAGGCCAGGGTCAGGATCTTACAAATTACCGATACTCACCTGTTTGCCGAAAAGCACGAAACGCTGTTAGGCGTGAACACCTGGGAAAGTTACCAGGCCGTGCTGAAAGCGATTCATGCCGAGGGGCAGGAATACGATCTGATCGTGGCGACAGGGGATTTAGCGCAGGATCAAAGCGCGGCGGCCTATCAGCATTTTGCTGAAGGCATAGCCAGCTTTCGCGCGCCTTGCGTCTGGTTGCCAGGCAACCATGACTTTCAGCCAGCCATGTACAGCGCGTTGCAGGAGGCGGGGATCTCGCCAGCCAAGCGCGTGATGATTGGCGAACACTGGCAGATCCTGCTGCTCGACAGCCAGGTGTTTGGCGTACCCCACGGCGAACTGAGCGAATTTCAACTGGAGTGGCTTGAGCAAAAGCTGGCGGAAGCGCCGGAACGTCATACGTTGCTGCTTCTGCACCATCATCCGCTGCCTGCGGGCTGCAGCTGGCTGGATCAGCACAGTCTGCGCAACGCCGCGGAGCTGGACAGCGTGCTGGTGAACTTCCCGCGCGTGAAATATCTGCTTTGCGGACACATTCATCAGGAGCTGGATCTCGACTGGAATGGCCGCCGCCTGCTGGCGACGCCATCAACCTGCGTCCAGTTCAAACCGCACTGCGCTAACTTTACCCTCGACACGATTGGTCCCGGCTGGCGTACGCTGGAGCTGTTTGCTGACGGTTCGCTACATACGGACGTCTGTCGTTTAGAGGGGACTGAGTTTCGCCCCGACACCGCGTCAGAAGGCTACTGATGTCTACGCTTCTTTATCTTCACGGCTTCAACAGTTCGCCTCGCTCGGCGAAAGCCTGTCTGCTCAAAGACTGGCTGTGCGCACAGCATCCTGACATTGAGATGATTGTGCCGCAACTGCCGCCATACCCGGCCGATGCCGCAGAAATGCTGGAGTCGATCGTGCTGGAGCACGGTGGGGAACCGCTGGGTGTCGTCGGGTCTTCTTTGGGCGGCTACTACGCGACCTGGCTGTCGCAATGCTTTATGCTGCCCGCTGTCGTGGTCAACCCGGCGGTGCGGCCTTTCGAACTGCTGACCGACTACCTCGGCCAGAACGAGAACCCCTACACGGGGCAGCAATATGTGCTAGAGTCTCGTCATATTTACGATCTTAAAGTCATGCAGATTGACCCGCTGGAAGCGCCAGACCTTATCTGGCTGCTGCAACAGACGGGGGATGAAGTGCTGGATTACCGCCAGGCAGTGGCGTACTACGCGTCCTGCCGCCAGACTGTAATCGAAGGTGGAAACCACGCATTCACGGGCTTCGAAGATTATTTCAACCAGATTGTCGATTTCCTTGGACTGCACAGTTGCTGACAATCATTTCGAACTGCTATTAAAACCATGACGCAAACTTATAACGCTGATGCCATTGAGGTACTCACTGGGCTTGAGCCGGTGCGCCGCCGCCCGGGGATGTACACTGATACCACCCGTCCCAACCATCTTGGGCAGGAAGTGATTGATAACAGTGTGGATGAAGCACTGGCAGGACACGCGAAACGCGTGGACGTCATTTTACATGCCGATCAATCGCTGGAAGTCATTGATGACGGGCGCGGCATGCCCGTCGACATTCATCCTGAGGAAGGCGTCCCGGCGGTTGAACTGATCCTTTGCCGACTGCATGCGGGCGGTAAGTTCTCCAACAAGAACTATCAGTTCTCCGGGGGGCTGCACGGAGTAGGGATCTCGGTGGTGAACGCCCTGTCGAAGCGCGTGGAAGTGAACGTGCGCCGCGATGGTCAGGTGTATAACATTGCGTTTGAAAACGGTGAGAAAGTGCAGGATTTGCAGGTTGTCGGGACGTGCGGTAAACGCAACACCGGCACCAGCGTTCACTTCTGGCCGGACGAAACCTTTTTTGATAGCCCACGTTTCTCCGTTTCGCGCTTAACGCATGTGCTGAAAGCGAAAGCGGTGTTGTGCCCCGGTGTGGAAATCACCTTTAAGGACGAGGTCAACAACAGCGAGCAACGGTGGTGCTATCAGGATGGTCTGAACGACTATCTCGGCGAGGCGGTTAACGGCTTGCCGACGCTACCGGAAAAACCGTTTATCGGTAATTTCGAAGGCGATACGGAAGCGGTCGACTGGGCGCTGCTCTGGCTACCGGAAGGCGGCGAACTGCTGACCGAAAGCTACGTCAACCTGATCCCGACCCTGCAGGGCGGGACGCACGTTAACGGTCTGCGTCAGGGGCTGCTCGACGCGATGCGCGAATTCTGCGAATACCGCAATATTCTGCCGCGCGGCGTGAAGCTGTCGGCAGAAGACATCTGGGATCGCTGCGCCTACGTGCTTTCCGTGAAGATGCAGGATCCGCAGTTTGCCGGTCAAACCAAAGAGCGCCTGTCGTCCCGTCAGTGCGCGGCGTTCGTTTCCGGCGTGGTGAAAGATGCGTTTACCCTGTGGCTGAACCAGAACGTCCAGGCCGCGGAACTGCTGGCGGAAATGGCGATCTCCAGCGCTCAGCGTCGTCTACGCGCGGCGAAAAAAGTGGTGCGTAAAAAGCTGACCAGCGGTCCGGCGCTGCCGGGGAAACTGGCGGACTGTACCGCTCAGGATCTGAATCGTACCGAGCTGTTCCTCGTCGAAGGGGACTCAGCGGGCGGTTCGGCCAAGCAGGCGCGCGATCGTGAATATCAGGCGATCATGCCGCTTAAAGGTAAGATCCTCAACACCTGGGAAGTCTCCTCGGATGAGGTGCTGGCCTCTCAGGAAGTCCACGACCTTTCGGTGGCGATCGGCATCGATCCGGACAGTGACGATCTTAGCCAGTTGCGCTACGGCAAGATCTGTATCCTTGCGGACGCCGACTCCGACGGCCTGCACATTGCCACGTTGCTCTGCGCGCTGTTTGTGAAGCACTTCCGGACGCTGGTGAAGCAGGGTCACGTCTACGTTGCGCTGCCGCCGTTATACCGTATCGATCTCGGCAAAGAGGTCTATTACGCCTTAACGGAAGAAGAAAAAGCGGGCGTGCTGGAACAGCTCAAGCGTAAGAAAGGCAAGCCAAACGTTCAGCGCTTTAAAGGTCTGGGTGAAATGAACCCGATGCAGTTGCGTGAGACAACGCTGGACCCGAACACCCGCCGTCTGGTGCAGCTCACCATCAGCGATGAAGATGACCAGCGTACCAACGCGGTGATGGATATGCTGCTGGCGAAGAAACGTTCTGAAGACCGACGCAACTGGTTGCAGGAAAAGGGCGATCTCGCGGATATTGAGGCATAGTTATCCGCTTTTTGCGCAAAGCCCGTTACGCCGCCGCCATCCGGTAAAGCTAAGAGTACCGGATGACGGCGGTAACATCAGATGGCGTGTTTTTTCCGGTACTGCAACGGCGTCTCGCCAATTCCCTTGCCAAACGCGCTGATGAAGTAGGTCACGTCCGAAAAGCCCACCTGTCGGGCGATATCGCGCACGCTGGCGTTGCTGTGTAGCAGCGCCTCGCACGCTTTTCGTAACCGTAATGTATTGAGATAGTCGAGAATGCTTTCGCCCGTCTCATAATGAAAGCGGCGCGAGACGTAGCTTTTCGATTTCCCCACCTCTGCCGCCAGCGCATCGAGCCGGAATTTGTGCCGGTAATTTTCATCAAGCCAAAACATCACCTGGCTGGCGATTCCGCTGTCTGTCGCTGTCAAATTGACGTTATCCTCGGGTAACAGGCTTAATAAACTGAGCAACAGGCAAGAGACCTGTTCCGTATTGAGCGGCTTGCGGGCGGCCATTTTTTCGTAGCGACTGAAAAGAAAATCGACGTGCGGATGAATATCCGCCGCGTCGGTCACCCAGGCTTCGCCGCCGCGCAGACTCAGGTTTTGCAGACGCTGATGGTTATGCGGAAAGTCGCGTAACGCCTTCAGCACCGCATGGTGATCGAGATGGATAATGGTGCGCCGGTAGCCATCCCGGGCCCGTTCATCGACCATAATTTTATGCAGCGTAAAGGGCGGGAAAAAGAACATCCTCCCTGGACGCATGGTGTATTGCTTGTGATCGACAATCACCACGCCAAATCCTTCCTCTACGTACAACACCTCAAGACACTGATGCCAGTGGTGATACCGCACTGTATTGGCAAACAGGCGACTGAACGAGGCAATGGCATCGTTCAGGGTGATCAACTCCAGGCGTTCTTCATTAAGCGGTGCGTTCATAGTGCAACAGATTTAAATTTTGATCGTCCTGGATTTGTTTATAAACCCTATTTTTAAATTTCCTCAATCACTGTTTTACTTCTGTGATAACGGTGTGACTGAGATAACATTTCCGCTTATCAGCGATTCACTATGATTTGTCCACTTAATCTGGAGGACAGGCTATGTGGACGGCTGGTGAAGAAACATCAAATCCTTTGTCATCACGCGAAGACGTAACGCGCGCCGTTAATGACATCTTACGTGCGCTGGACAAGCAGTTTCCGGCGGGGAAGGCGCAGTTTTCGCTGGGCAATACCTGCGCGCATTACAGCGTGGATATCGCCTGCATGGAAGGGCTTTCCCGCGCGCTGTGGGGGCTGTTTCCGTTGCTGGCGGGCGGCGCAGAAGTGCCGTTCGCAGAGAAGTATATTCAGGCGATTAAGCTGGGCACCGATCCGCATAGTCCTCAGTATTGGGGCGATACCGGCCCTTACGATCAGCGCCTGGTTGAGATGGCCGCTTACGGTTTGGGTCTTGCGCTATTGCAGACGCGGTTGACTGATGCGTTCAGCGTTGACGAACGGGAAAATCTTCATCGCTGGCTGAATCAAATCACTGACGCGCAAATGCCCGACAGTAACTGGAACTACTTTGCCATCATCGTGCAGCTCGGGTTCAAGCGCGCCGGTTTACCGTTCGATCAGGCTGCGATTGATCGCCGTTTTGCCATGATGGAAGCCTATTACCTCGGCGACGGCTGGTATTCCGACGGTCCCGGGCGGCCGAAAGATTATTACATCTCAATGGCCTTCCATTTTTACGGCCTGCTGTACGCCACCCTCAGTCCGGATGACGTTGAACGTGCCGCGACGCTGCGCGAACGGTCGCGGCTGTTTGCGCAGGATTTTATTTACATGTCAGCGGCGGACGGCGCGTCGGTGCCGTTCGGGCGCAGCCTGACCTACCGCTTTGCAATGGTGGCGTTCTGGAGCGCAGTGGCGTTTGCCGGGCTCGACGTGTTCTCTCCGGGTGTGGTGAAAGGGATCATTCTGCGCCATCTGCGCTGGTGGCAACAGCAGTCGATTTTCGATCGTGAGGGTATCCTGACGCTGGGTTTTGCCTACCCGAATCTGGTCATGTGCGAGGACTACAACTCGCCCGGTTCCCCTTACTGGGCGCTGAAGGTATTTTTAATCCTCGCCCTGCCGTCAACGCATCCTTTCTGGCAAGCGGAGGAACTGCCGCTTCCTGCGCTTAGCGAAACGCGGACCGTCCCGCACGCCGGGCAAATTTTGCAGCACAGCGAGCGTTCGCAACATGTCACCCTGTTGACCTCCGGCCAACTTGAGTTGAACAACTACGTCAACACCGAAGCCAAATACACCAAATTTGCTTACTCCAGCCGCTTTGGTTTCACCGTCGAACGCGGACGCTATGGCCTGAAACACGCGGCGTGCGACTCCATGCTGCTGCTGGCGGACGGCGACAACTATTATCGCGGTCGACGGGGTTGCGACGCGGTCAGCGTACGTGAAAACGTCATCCTTTCGCGCTGGTCGCCGTGGCATGACGTCATTATCGACACCTGGCTGGCGCCGTTTGGTGAATGGCATATTCGCCTGCACCGTATCCACAGCGCCCGTACCTTACAGACGGCAGAAGGCGGATTTGCGGTGATGAAAGCGGATCATCGGGTAAGCGAACGCGGCTGCGAAATCAACGCCAGCAACGGCAGCAGCGTGATTGTCGATCTGTCGCCAGCGATCCGTCGTCAACCGGACAGCGTCGTCACGCCGCCGAACAGCAGCATTATGTTCGCAGAGTGCGCGTCCATCCCCCTGCTGTTAACAACAATTACCCCGGGCGAAACCTGGCTGTGCTGCGCAGTGTCGGCTCAGCAGAAAAGCGATGCGGCTGTTCCGCAACTGGAAATAAACACAGACCAGGTCGTTATTCGCGAACCTGGAAGCTCACGTCAACTGTCGTTCATTTTATAAAAACTGGCGCCCAGTGCGTCGGCGAGGATGATATGAATAAACTCTCACTTAATAACAGAGTGGAATATTACAAAATTAGTAGCTTTATATTCCTCTACTTCTTTACCTGGTCAGCCAGTATTGGTCTTTTGGCTATTTGGTTAGGACAAAAAGCACAGCTCAGTGGAACGGTAATTGGCACCGTTTTTGCCGTGAATGGCATATTTTCAGTCATTCTTAAACCCATTTACGGCTATATTCTCGATAAGATCGGCATGAGCAAATATCTGCTCTATTTTGTGGTGATCATGTCTGCGTTAATGGCGCCGTTCTTTATTTACGTCTACCAGCCGCTGTTGATGTCCAATACGATGCTGGGGATTATTATCGGCGCAATCTACCTGAGCTTTGCCTGGTATGCTGGTGTGGCGGCCTGCGAATCCTATTCGGATCGCTACAGCCGTCTTAACGGAATGGAGTTCGGTCAGATCCGTATGTGGGGCTCCCTCGGCTGGGCTGTCGCGTCCTCGTTTTCCGGTCTGCTGTTTAACCTCTCGCCGGCTTATAACTTTATTCTTGGCAGCGTGGCGTCGGTGGTGATGCTGATCGTCCTGTTGAGCCTGAAGGTCAACGTCAACGCGGCTAACGCGGCGGACGTCCTGACGAAAGATAAGATCGTTCCGGCGGACGTTTACGCGCTGTTGCGTAACCGTAAATTCTGGGCTTTCTGCCTGTATGTCGCGGGCGTGGCGTGGATGATGTTTATCGCCGAACAGCAATTTTCACGCTATTTCGTCACCTTCTTCTCGGATGTTAATGAAGGAAATGCCGTGTTTGGCTATCTCGGCACCGTACAGTCGGGCATGGAATTTGTGATGTATATGGTCATTCCTCTGTTCGTGAATGCCATTGGCGCGAAACGCGGGTTATTGATTGTCGGGGTAGTGGTCGGGGCGCGACTGGTTATTTCCGGAATCTGCGATTCCCATCTGCTTATTTCCATTCTTAAGCCGCTGTACGGTCTGGAAATTTGTTTGCTGCTGGTATCGGTATTTAAATATATCGCGGAACATTTTGATAAACGCGTCAATGCGACCATGTATTTGTTGGGCTATCAGGCGATGCTGTACGTCGGCAACGTGGTCGTCTCCTCGCCCGCTGGATTAATGTATGACCGTATTGGTTTTGAGAAAACCTATATCATTATGGGCGTTATTGCTCTGACCTTTACGTTGATTTCCGCCTTTACCTTATCGGCATGTCAAAGTAAGCGCCGGAATACTGCCGCGCTGGATATCGCTGAAAATAACGCTTCAAGATAAATTACGTCAAAAGGAACCGAAAAATGTTAAATCATATCGTTGAGGAAACGTTGCGCGAATTTCCTGGCAGTCCGGTCAATATGGGGGCATTTCAGGATCAAATGAGCGGTGCGCGGCAGCATGTCCTTGAGCTGATTAGCCGTCATTTAACGGAATTCGGTGATAAATTCCCCGCCGAGACCTGCGTCAAAGGTTTTTACCCGTTAACAGACAACGTTGAGTGGACCACCAGTTTCTGGACCGGGCAACTCTGGCTGGCCTGGGAGATGAGCGGCGACGCGAAGTTCCGCGAGATGGCGGAAAAGCACGTGCGCTCATTCGGTTTGCGGATTGCCGGACGTCACGACACCAACACCCATGACCTCGGCTTTCTGTATACGTTGTCCTGCGTGGCGGCCTGGCGGCTGACGGGCAACCGCGACGCCCGCGGCTTTTCATTGATGGCGGCAGAGGCGCTCCTTGAGCGCTTCCACGAAAAGGCGCGGATCATCCAGGCATGGGGCGATCTTAACGATCCGGAGCAGGCCGGACGCATGATCATTGACTGCAACATGAATCTGCCGTTGCTCTACTGGGCGAGCGAGCAGACGGGCGACATGCGTTTTGCCGAGGCGGCAAAAGCGCACGTGGCGCAGGCGGCGAAATATCTGATTCGTGAAGATGCCT
The DNA here is from genome assembly GCF_001463265.1 of Citrobacter sp. 50677481. Taxonomy (NCBI): domain Bacteria; kingdom Pseudomonadati; phylum Pseudomonadota; class Gammaproteobacteria; order Enterobacterales; family Enterobacteriaceae; genus Citrobacter; species Citrobacter sp. 50677481. The sequence continues at coordinate 360,993 of NZ_LNHZ01000061.1, read as the reverse complement.
CGACGTTTCACACCTACTACATGGATGTCAAAACCGGCGCGCCGCGCTATGGCAACACACAGCAGGGCTACGCCGACGATTCATGCTGGTCGCGCGGGCAGGCGTGGGGCATTTACGGCTTCTTGTTGAGCTATATCTACACCGGCGATAAAGAGATGGTCTCGCTGTCGAAAAAGCTGGCGAACTATTTCCTCAACCGTCTGCCGGAAGATGCCGTCTGCCACTGGGATCTGGCGCTGGTGGGAACCGACGCGCTGCGCGACGCCTCGTCGGCGGCCATTGCGGTTTGCGGCCTGCTGGAGCTGATCAAGCATCTGCCAGTTACCGATCCGGATCGTGAACGCTATCAGCAGTGGGCGATGGGTATTATGTCCTCGCTGACGGCGCATTATGTGATGGCGAAGGACGAGAAGGGCAACGGCCTGCTGAAGCATTCGGTATATCATCTCTCCAGTCATAAGGGCGTCGATGAATGCGCGAGCTGGGGGGATTATTTCTATGTGGAAGCGCTGATGCGTTTCACCCAGTGCTGGAAGCTGTACTGGTAAGCCCTTTCCGCGTCAGGCAATCCCTGACGCGGAGAATATCTTATTGATCCAGACAGAGAGGTCTATTACGCTCAAACGAAGGCGAGAACGCGGGTGTGCAGGAACGTAATCTGGCGGGTATCGACAGGTGGATAGCTGATACCGGGGATGGACGCCGAACTACGTGATAAGGAAAAAGAATGAACAACACACATCTCGCCCGAAACGTCGACGCGTTAAAACCGTCGGCGATCCGCGAATTATTAAAACATAGCAAAATGCCCGGCGTCATTTCCCTCGGCGGCGGAATTCCCAGTCCTGAACTGTTCGACAAAACCGGTCTTGAACTCGCCACCCAAAAAATGATGGCGACGCAGTTTCTGGACGCGTTTCAGTACGGTCTGAGCGAGGGATATCCTCCGCTGCGTGAGGCCATCAGCCAGCTTTGCCTGGGGCGCGGGATTCATGCCGCGCCGGAGCGAATTCTGATCACCAACGGGTCTCAACAGTCGCTGGATATTCTGGTCAGAACGTTGATTAATCCGGGCGATAAAGTGGTGGTTGAGCGCCCGACCTACCTTGCCGCTCTACAGGTATTGCAGCTGTCGCAGGCGAATATCCTCTCTGTCGGTACAGACAAAGACGGCATGATTGTTGATGAGCTGGAGCAGTTGTTGCAGCGCCATACCATCAAAGCCCTGTATGTCGTTCCTACCTTTGGCAATCCGGGCGGAGTGGTGCTGAGCGATGACCGTCGCCAGAAGCTGGTGCAACTGGCGAAACAGCACAACTTTGTGATTATCGAAGACGATCCTTACGGTGAAATCAACTTTACCGGCCAGTCCTGCACAACCCTCTTCCAGCATGCGGCGCAAGCCGGTTGCCCGGAGCAGGTCATTTATACGTCGACCTTCTCCAAAATTCTGGCGCCGGGGCTGCGCGTGGGCTGGGTGGTGTTGCCGGAATGGATGGGGCAGAAGGCGACTATCGTGAAGCAGGCGACCGATCTGCATACCAGCGCGCACTCACAGGCGTTGGCGGCCAGCTATCTGTCGCTGGGACGCTTAGCAGAGCAGATTACGGTGATCCGTCAGGCTTATCGTGAGAAGTGCTATTTCCTCGCCGATATGATGCGCAGTGAACTGGGCGAGCATATTACTTTCCATATGCCGCAGGGGGGGATGTTCCTGTGGGGGACCTTCCGTTACGACGTCGACACCACGGCCTGGCTTTCCCGTACGCTGGAGGAAAAGGTCGTGTATGTTCCGGGGGAGTTTTTCTATAGCGATAACCCGGACAAGCGCACGCTGCGACTCTCTTTTGCCACGCCAACGAAGAATGAACTGGAAGAAGCGGTGCGCAGACTGAAAAGGGCGCTGCCGTAAAAAAATCGCCGGGTCGCGATGGTGTGTCGACCCGGCGTGACGCAGGAGACGCTTAAATGCCGGATTCGAGAATACGGATATTCATCTCCAGCACGTCGCCTTTTACCGCTTCGCTATAGGCTTTCATATGCGGGGTTTGCAGGTGCGCTTCAAGATGCGCGATGCTTTCCCACTGCTCAATCATCACGATTGAGTCAGGCGCAGTGGTCTGAAAACTCACGCCCGCGGCGTGATCCACCATCGGCGCATAGCCGTGGCAGCCTTCTTCCTTCAGGACGGTAGGAACGATTTTCGCAAACTGATCCAGTACTGCCTGGCGGTGATGTTGACCCGGACGGGTGCGAATTTCAGCAATAACTGTAAGCATGGTTAACTCCTTCTAATTCCAGACGACTAGTTAACCAAAAATTGCGTTCAGATGCTCGCGATATTCTGCAATGTGACGCGGAACATCCGGCATTTTAATGACGTCATTAGCGATATAGGTCGGCAGCGGCGTCATGCCCAGGAACTGATTCGCTTTGTGGAACGGCAGATACACGCCGTCAACGCCCACGCCGTGGAAGAACTGATCTTTCTCGGTAAAGGCTTCCATCGGGGCGTTCCAGGTCAGAGAGAGCATGTATTTGGTGCCCTGAATCAGACCGCCGGAACCGTATTTCTTCGATGCGTCGGAGCGGGTACGGCCATCGCTGGCGTACAGCGTACCGTGGCCTTCGGTGAACACATCATCGATATATTTTTTTACCGTCCACGGCGCGCCCATCCACCAGCCCGGCATCTGCCAGATCACCACGTCAGCCCAGACGAAGTTCTGCACTTCTTCTTTTACATCGTACTCGCCGTCAGCTCGAACGATGCGAACCTCATGCCCGAGGTCGCGCAGCGTGCCGTCCGCGACTTCGGTCAGGGTGTCGTTAAGTTGACCATTAGAGTGGGCGAATTTTTTCGCGCCGTTGACGATCAGAATGTTGCTCATTTTTTACCCTCTGGAAAATGCGTTTGAGGGCCATTTTACGCCGCAAAACGGCGCGGTGAAATGAGCAAAATGTGCAAAGTCTTTTGCTTCTGACGCAACAATCCGCTATCGCCAGTTCACCGTGGCTTCGAACCCACCGTCGGGCGCATTGCCAAACGCCACCGTCATGCCGTGCAGCGTGGCGATGCGGCGGACAATCGATAAGCCCAGGCCGCTGCCGGTAACGCGCTGCCCCGGGGGGCGGTAAAAGCGCTTGCCAATGTGGTCCAGCGCCTCTGGCGTAACGCCAGGGCCGTTATCTTTAACGGAAAAACCATTATGCCGCAGCGTGACCTGGACAATACTGCCCTGCGGACTGTAGCGAATGGCGTTATCCAGCAGATTGCGCACCAGCAGGCTGAGCAGCAGCGGCTGACCTGTGCGCTTTACATCGTGCGCGACGAGGTGCAGGCGCACATCGATATTCGCCTGTTGCGCCGGATGGTAAATGTCCATCACCGCAGACTGCAGGACGTCATCAAGCGCAAGCGTGGTGACGTCCTGCAGATTATCCAGCGAGTCGAGCCGGGAAAGCGTCAGGAGCTGATCGACCAGGCGGGTTGCGCGGTCGATGCCGGTATGCAACTGGAGTAGCGCCTTTTTCCGCGCCTGCGGGTCATCGTCAGACAGTTGCGCCACTTCGGTTTGCACCTGCAACGCCGCCAGCGGACTACGCAGCTCATGGGCCGCGTCCGAGGTGAAGCGCCGCTCGCGCATCATCATGTCGTGCGTGCGGGTAAAAAGCTGGTTCAGCGAGTCGATCAGCGGACGCACTTCGCTTGGTACGCCCTGTGAACTGAGCGGCTCGTTGGATTCCGGGTCGCGTAAACCTAACGTCCGGGCCATCTTTTTCAGCGGTTTCAGTTCGCGATGCAGTAGCATAATCAACAGCAGCAGCATCAGCGGCAGGGCGATAAGCCAGGGGATGAGCTGCGCGCTGACGATCGCCAGCGCCATGTCTTCGCGGTATTCCCACTCCTGACCCACCACAATGCGGTAATTACCGTCGGCGGACGTCAGCCAGACAAAGCGCCAGAGATCGTCGTCGCCGATCAATCGTCCATTGTCAAACCCTTCCCGGCGGTAGCTGTAGGGGATGTACTGACCGTTGTCGCCATCGTGCAGCACCATTTTGCCGTCGAGGGTGTAAACGGCGAACACCAGAACGTCATCGTCGATATGGCCGTGTTTAAATGTCTTTGGCGTATGGGCCATCCGCTCGGAGGCTTTAAGTTCATCAATGTCCAGCGTAATCAGCCGTTTGGCGAACAGCATCAACTGCGTGTCAAACAGCTCGTCCACATTGTCGGTGGTCTGTTTCCAGGCGACGAAACTCGATGCTCCCCAGGTCACCGCCGCCAGTATCAAAAAGATGAGTGTGAGCCTGACCCGCAGGCTGAGCCGTTTTGTCACCGTTATGCCTCACCGAGCGTGTAACCGATGCCGTGCACGGTGCGAATGAAATCGCTACCCAACTTACGGCGCAGATGATGAACGTGAACCTCAACGGCGTTGCTGGTGACCTCTTCGTCCCAGTTATACAGTTTTTCTTCGATACGTTTTCGCGGCAGCACCCGGCCTTTATTACGCATCAGCAATTCCAGCAGCGCGAACTCTTTTGGCTTGAGCGCTAAGTTTTCACCCGCCAGCGTGGCGGTCAGACCGCCGGGATCCAGCGTCACCTGACCGTGGTGGAGTTCGCTGCTGGCCTGCCCGCTGGCGCGGCGCATAAGCGCTTCCAGCCTGGCGGCGACCTCAATCAGCGCAAAGGGCTTGCAGAGATAATCGTCCGCGCCGAGGCGTAAACCTTCAACCCGCTCCGCCAGCGCATCGCGCGCGGTCAGAATCAGTACCGGTTCGCGTTTACCCTGTTCGCGCCAGTCGCGCAGAATATCGCGCCCGTCCATGCCCGGCAGCGACAGGTCGAGAATGACCGCGTCGTAAGGCGCGCTGTAAAGCGCCTCTTTTCCCTGGCGCCCTTCGGTAAACCAGTCGACGCTAAACCCCATTTTACTCAACCCCGCTTTGATGCCGTCGCCAATCAGCGCGTCGTCTTCAACCAGTAAAATCCGCATCTTTTCTTCCCTGGATCCGCCTTCATCACGGCAAGTAAACCCCGAGGTCGCCCGCGATGTACAGTAAAAAAATGTCTTTTTTTTGGCTTAAGAACTTGTTAAGGATTAACTTATGTAATGGACATGAAATGACATGAAAGGGAGAAACGATCGTGAAAAAATTAGCAGCTATCTTTGCCGTTCTGGCACTCAGCTCCGCACCGGTTCTGGCAGCTCAGCAGGGCGGTTTTTCCGGTCCCTCGGCCACACAAACGCAGACGCAGGGCGGTGGCTTCGTCGGACCGAACGGCAGTAGCGCAACCGTAGAAAGCGCAAAATCGCTGCGTGACGATACCTGGGTCACCCTGCGCGGGAACATCGTTGAGCGTGTTTCCGATGACCTCTATCTGTTCAAGGACGCCACCGGCACCATCAACGTTGATATTGACGATAAACGCTGGAACGGCCTGACCGTCACCCCGCAGGATACCGTTGAAATTCAGGGCGAAGTGGATAAAGACTGGAATTCCGTTGAAATTGACGTGAAGCAAATCAGGAAAGTCAGCAAATAATCCCCATCAGGGCCGCTTTCGCGGCCCTTTTCTTTGTGACTCAACGCGCCAGATAAGGTAGTATCTGCGGCAATATTGCCTGAAAAGATACCGGGTATCTGGCGGGCTTACAGTTGAGGAATCACGATTAATGAGCGATATGGCAGAGCGCCTTGCGCTGCATGAATTTACGGAAAACGCTTATCTGAATTACTCCATGTACGTCATCATGGACCGTGCGTTGCCGTTTATTGGTGATGGTCTGAAACCCGTACAGCGTCGCATCGTGTACGCGATGTCCGAGCTGGGGCTGAATGCCAGCGCCAAATTTAAAAAATCCGCCCGTACCGTCGGCGACGTGCTGGGTAAATACCATCCGCATGGCGACATCGCCTGTTATGAAGCCATGGTGCTAATGGCGCAGCCGTTTTCTTACCGTTACCCGCTGGTTGACGGTCAGGGGAACTGGGGCGCGCCGGACGATCCGAAATCCTTTGCGGCGATGCGTTATACCGAATCGCGTCTTTCGAAGTATGCCGAAGTCTTACTGAGCGAACTGGGACAGGGGACCGCCGACTGGGTGCCAAACTTTGACGGCACGATGCAGGAGCCCAAAATGCTGCCTGCGCGTCTGCCGAACATCCTGCTGAACGGCACCACCGGCATCGCCGTCGGCATGGCGACGGATATCCCGCCGCACAACCTGCGCGAAGTAGCGAAAGCGGCGATTACCCTGATCGAGCAGCCAAAGACCACGCTGGATCAACTGCTGGATATCGTTCAGGGGCCGGACTTCCCGACCGAAGCGGAAATCATCACATCCCGGGCTGAAATTCGTAAAATTTACGAAAATGGCCGCGGTTCGGTACGTATGCGCGCGGTGTGGACCAAAGAAGACGGCGCGGTGGTGATTACCGCGCTGCCGCATCAGGTTTCCGGCGCCAAGGTGCTGGAGCAAATCGCCGCCCAGATGCGCAATAAAAAGCTGCCGATGGTCGATGACCTGCGCGACGAGTCGGATCACGAAAACCCAACCCGACTGGTGGTCGTGCCGCGCTCTAATCGCGTGGATATGGAGCAGGTGATGAACCACCTGTTCGCCACCACCGATCTGGAAAAAAGCTACCGCATTAACCTGAACATGATCGGTCTGGACGGTCGCCCGGCGGTGAAAAACCTGCTGGAGATCCTTACCGAGTGGCTGGCGTTCCGCCGTGATACCGTGCGTCGTCGCCTGAACTATCGTCTGGAGAAAGTCCTGAAGCGCCTGCATATCCTCGAAGGTTTGCTGGTGGCGTTTCTCAATATCGACGAAGTGATTGAGATCATCCGTACGGAAGATGAGCCGAAGCCAGCGCTGATGTCGCGCTTTGGCATCAGCGAAACCCAGGCCGAAGCGATCCTCGAGTTGAAACTGCGTCATCTCGCCAAACTGGAAGAGATGAAGATCCGCGGCGAGCAGGACGAACTGGAGAAAGAGCGCGATCAGTTACAAGGGATCCTCGCTTCTGAGCGGAAGATGAATACGCTGCTGAAAAAAGAGCTGCAGGCGGATTCAGACGCTTACGGCGACGATCGTCGTTCGCCGCTGCACGAGCGCGAAGAAGCGAAGGCGATGAGCGAGCACGATATGCTGCCGTCCGAGCCGGTAACTATCGTACTTTCGCAGATGGGCTGGGTGCGTAGCGCCAAAGGTCATGACATCGACGCCCAGGGGTTGAACTATAAAGCGGGCGACAGCTACAAATCGGACGTGAAGGGCAAGAGCAACCAGCCGGTGGTGTTTATCGACACAACCGGGCGAAGCTACGCCATTGATCCGATTACGCTGCCGTCGGCGCGCGGTCAGGGCGAGCCGTTGACCGGTAAGCTGACGCTGCCGCCGGGCGCGACCGTAGAGCACATGCTGATGGAAGGCGACGATCAGAAGCTGCTAATGGCATCGAACGCGGGCTACGGTTTTGTCTGCACCTTTAACGATCTGGTGGCGCGCAACCGTGCCGGTAAAGCGTTGATTACGCTGCCGGAAAACGCTCACGTTATGCCGCCGGTGGTGATCAGCGACGAAAGCGATATGCTGTTGGCGATCACCCAGGCCGGACGGATGCTGATGTTCCCGGTGAGCGATCTGCCGCAGTTGTCCAAAGGTAAAGGCAATAAGATCATCAACATCCCGTCGGCGGAAGCGGCGAAAGGGGACGACGGTCTGGCGCACCTCTACGTACTACCGCCGCAAAGCACTCTGACCATTCATGTCGGGAAGCGCAAAATCAAGCTGCGTCCGGAAGAGTTGCAGAAGGTGACCGGCGAGCGCGGTCGTCGCGGTACGCTGATGCGCGGTCTCCAGCGTATCGATCACGTTGAGATTGATTCGCCGCGTCGCGCAAGCCAGGGCGACAGCGAAGAGTAAGAGGTTTTTTAACGCCTGAAACGCGGTCGGGCCTGAAAAGACGCAGTGCGTCGCCGTCAGGCCCGTCCGTCGTAGCGGATGGCGTTATTAATACTTTTTCGGCCTGCGGTTTTAACCCTGCCGCTGGGCCGGATGTACATTAAAATTTCCCGTAAAACCGTTGTTTATTCGTGAATAGCGATTAACAATACAGTTTTCCAGAGAGCCACATCAACAATACCCTAACCTGATAGCAGGTGACGTAGAATCCCGGGCTCTTAGGCCTTCAGAGGTTGTTATGCTATTTATTTTTCGTTTTATTATTACCGTTATTTACTCCATTCTGGTTTGTGTTTTTGGATCGATTTACTGCCTTTTCAGCCCGCGTAATCCAAAACACGTCGCGACATTCGGGCATATGTTTGGTCGCTTGGCGCCGGTGTTTGGCCTGAAAGTCGAATGCCGCAAACCTGCCGATGCCGAAAGCTACGGCAACGCCATCTATATTGCGAATCACCAGAATAATTACGATATGGTGACCGCAGCGAATATTGTGCAGCCGCCAACCGTTACGGTGGGAAAAAAGAGCCTGCTGTGGATCCCGTTTTTCGGCCAGCTTTACTGGCTGACGGGCAACCTGTTGATTGACCGTAACAACCGTGCGAAAGCCCACGGCACGATTGCCGAAGTGGTGAACCATTTCAAAAAGCGCCGTATTTCTATCTGGATGTTCCCGGAAGGAACCCGTAGCCGCGGTCGTGGGCTGCTGCCGTTTAAAACGGGCGCGTTTCACGCCGCCATTGCCGCAGGCGTACCGATTATTCCGGTGTGCGTTTCGAATACCTCAAATAAGATTAACCTCAACCGTCTGAAGAATGGTCTGGTGATTGTCGAGATGCTGCCGCCGGTGGATGTGAGCCAGTACGGTAAAGACCAGGTTCGCGAGCTGGCCGCCCGTTGCCGTTCGCTGATGGAACAAAAGATTGCAGAACTCGATAAAGAAGTCGCCGGGCGGGAAGCTGCCGGAAAAGTTTAATTAAGAACGCGTTATTTGCAGAGAACAGGCCTCCTTTTTCTGCCCGTCGTTTAGCCAGTTTTACAGGGAGCTTATATGTCACTCAGTCGGCGTCAGTTCATTCAGGCATCGGGGATCGCACTGTGCGCAGGTGCAGTTCCGCTGAGGGCAAATGCTGCCGGTCAGCAACAGCCGCTGCCCGTTCCGCCGCTGCTGGAGTCCCGCCGCGGTCAGCCGTTATTTATGACCTTACAGCGGACCCACTGGTCTTTTACCCAGGGGACGCGCGCGCCGGTATGGGGTATTAACGGACGCTATCTTGGCCCGACGATCCGCGTCTGGAAAGGCGATGACGTTAAGCTTATCTACAGTAACCGTCTGACCGAAAACGTCTCTATGACCATCGCCGGATTACAGGTGCCAGGACCGTTGATGGGGGGGCCGGCGCGGATGATGTCGCCGAATGCCGACTGGGCGCCCGTGTTGCCTGTTCGTCAGAACGCCGCCACGCTGTGGTATCACGCCAATACGCCAAACCGTACCGCTCAGCAGGTCTACAACGGCCTGGCCGGTATGTGGCTGGTGGAAGATGAGGTCAGTAAAACGCTGCCTATCCCCAATCATTACGGGGTGGATGATTTTCCGATCATCATTCAGGATAAGCGGCTGGATAACTTCGGTACGCCGGAATACAGTGAGCCGGGAAGCGGCGGTTTCATCGGCGATACGCTGCTGGTGAATGGCGCGCAAAGCCCATACGTAGACGTTTCTCGCGGTTGGGTACGTTTGCGCTTGCTAAACGCCTCCAACGCGCGCCGCTATCAGCTGCAAATGAGCGACGGGCGCGCGCTGCACGTTATCTCTGGCGATCAGGGATTTTTGCCCGCGCCGGTGTCGGTGAAACAGCTATCGCTGGCGCCGGGCGAGCGCCGTGAGATTCTGGTCGACATGACCAACGGTGATGAAGTGTCGATCACCTGCGGCGAAGCGGCAAGCATCGTCGACCGGATCCGCGGTTTCTTCGAGCCGTCCAGTATTCTGGTGTCCACGCTGGTGTTAACGCTGCGCCCGACCGGGCTGCTGCCGCTGGTCACCGACAGCCTGCCGATGCGCCTGCTGCCGACGGAAATCCTGGGCGGCGCGCCGATTCGCAGCCGCGATATCAGCCTGGGAGACGATCCGGGGATTAACGGTCAACTGTGGGATGTAAACCGCATTGATATCACCGCGCAGCAGGGCACCTGGGAGCGTTGGACGGTGCGCGCCGACATGCCGCAGTCGTTCCACATTGAAGGCGTTTCTTTCCTGGTGCGTAACGTTAACGGCGCGATGCCGTTCCCGGAAGATCGCGGCTGGAAAGATACCGTCTGGGTAGACGGTCAGGTTGAGCTGCTGGTGTACTACGGCCAGCCGTCCTGGGCGCATTTCCCGTTCTACTTTAACAGCCAGACCCTGGAGATGGCCGATCGCGGCTCTATCGGCCAGATTCTGGTCAACCCGGCGCCGTGACGCGTCACCCACTCGCCCGGAAGGGCGAGTGAATACCTTTCGATTTCTCTTTCGTTCCGGCTTATAATCCCCGGCCTTTGATTATTTTTTTACCATTTTTTGGAAGCAATATGAGCGCAATATCCCTGATCCAGCCAGACAGAGATCTCTTCTCCTGGCCTCAGTACTGGGCGGCCTGCTTTGGTCCAGCCCCTTTTTTGCCGATGTCTCGCGACGAAATGGATCAACTTGGCTGGGATAGCTGCGACATTATTTTGGTGACGGGCGACGCGTATGTCGACCACCCGAGCTTCGGCATGGCGATTTGTGGCCGTATGCTGGAAGCGCAGGGCTTCCGCGTGGGCATCATCGCCCAACCGGACTGGAACAGCAAAGACGACTTTATGCGTCTGGGCAAACCGAATCTGTTCTTCGGCGTGACCGCGGGCAACATGGACTCGATGATCAACCGCTACACCGCCGATCGCCGTCTGCGCCATGACGACGCCTATACGCCAGATAATGTGGCGGGCAAGCGTCCGGACCGGGCCACGCTGGTCTACACCCAGCGCTGTAAAGAGGCGTGGAAAGAGGTGCCAGTGATCCTCGGCGGCATCGAGGCCAGCCTGCGCCGTACCGCCCATTATGACTACTGGTCTGATACCGTGCGCCGTTCGGTGCTGGTGGACGCCAAAGCCGACATGCTGATGTTTGGCAACGGCGAGCGTCCGCTGGTGGAAGTGGCGCATCGTCTGGCAATGGGCGAAACCATCGACCAGATCCGCGATGTGCGTAATACCGCGATTATGGTAAAAGAAGCGCTGCCGGGCTGGAGCGGTGTCGACTCGACCCGTCTCGACACGCCGGGAAAAATCGACCCAATTCCGCATCCGTACGGAGAAGACCTGCCGTGTGCGGACAATAAGCCGGTCGCGCCGAAAAAGCAGGAGGCGAAAGCCGTCACCGTGCAGCCGCCGCGCCCGAAGCCGTGGGAAAAAACCTACGTGCTGCTGCCCTCCTTTGAAAAAGTGAAGGGTGACAAAGTCCTCTACGCTCACGCCTCGCGCATTCTGCACCATGAAACCAACCCGGGTTGCGCGCGCGCGCTGATGCAAAAGCATGGCGATCGTTATATCTGGATCAACCCGCCGGCTATTCCTCTCTCGACCGAAGAGATGGACAGCGTATTTGCGCTGCCGTACAAACGTGTGCCGCATCCGGCCTACGGCAACAGCCGCATTCCGGCCTATGAGATGATCCGCTTTTCCATCAACATCATGCGCGGCTGCTTCGGCGGCTGTTCTTTCTGTTCAATTACAGAACACGAAGGGCGCATCATTCAGAGCCGCTCTGAAGATTCAATCATCAATGAGATTGAAGCGATCCGCGACACCGTGCCGGGATTTACCGGCGTGATCTCCGATCTCGGCGGGCCGACGGCCAACATGTACATGCTGCGCTGTAAGTCGCCGCGCGCGGAGCAGACCTGCCGCCGTCTGTCGTGCGTTTATCCGGATATTTGTCCGCATATGGACACCAATCACGAGCCGACAATCAATCTGTATCGCCGCGCCCGCGATCTGAAAGGCATCAAGAAGATCCTTATCGCCTCCGGCGTGCGTTATGACATTGCGGTGGAAGATCCGCGCTATATCAAGGAGCTGGCGACCCATCACGTTGGCGGCTATCTGAAGATTGCGCCGGAGCATACCGAAGAAGGACCGTTGTCGAAGATGATGAAGCCGGGCATGGGCAGCTATGACCGCTTCAAAGAGCTGTTCGATCTCTATTCGAAACAGGCGGGCAAAGAACAGTATCTGATCCCGTACTTTATTTCCGCACACCCCGGTACGCGCGATGAAGATATGGTGAATCTGGCGCTGTGGCTGAAGAAACATCGCTTCCGTCTCGATCAGGTGCAGAACTTCTATCCGTCGCCGCTCGCTAACTCGACGACCATGTACTACACCGGCAAAAACCCGCTGGGTAAAATTGGCTATAAGAGTGAAGATGTGGTGGTGCCGAAGGGGGATAAGCAGCGCCGTCTGCATAAAGCGCTGCTGCGCTATCACGATCCGGCTAACTGGCCGCTAATCCGTCAGGCGCTGGAAGAGATGGGCAAAAAGCATCTGATCGGCGGGCGTCGCGAATGTCTGGTTCCGGCGCCAACGATCGAAGAGATGCGCGAGGCGCGTCGTCAGAACCGGCATACTCGTCCGGCGTTGACCAAGCATACGCCAGTGTCGCATCAGCGTCAGACCCCGGCGGCGAACAAAAAACGCGGCAAGGTCGCGGGGCGTTAATCAGAGTGCCCGATGACGCGCGTTTGTCGGGCCAGGAAAACCGTGGCCCATAGGGCGGAGACGCAGAGATGAAAGCAGGGATGCTGGCAGGGATAATTGCGATCGCCTTGCTGCAATCTGGTTGCATGATACATCGCCAGACGCAGCCGGAAGTGGAAGGACGGCTGATCGACAGCGCCGGCAAGCCAGTTAGCGGCGCAACAGTCGTACTGGCGAGCCATGCTGAGAAGCCGGTGACGACCTTATCAGATAAAGAGGGGCGTTTTGCCTTTCCGCCCCAACACGAATGGGCCTTTTTTCTGCCGATAGGTCCAATGGACTGGTTTTACGCTACCTCGCTGCAGGTGAATGCTAACGGTAAGGCATACGAAGCGGAGACCGGCGGGGGCGTCGGTGGGCCGTTCGAGCTTGAAGGCGACGTGTTCAAGGTTGTTTGCAGAGTCCCGGCCACACCCGGTGAGATGGCCTGCTCGTTCGGGTCATAGGCGCAGAAAAAGCCCGGCAGAACACCGGGCTGGGAAGGAAGATTAGCCGCCGAACTGATCCGGGTCGGGACCGAGCCGCTTGCCTTGCTCCAGTTTGGCAATTTCGCCCAGTTCGTCTTTATCAAGGCGGAAATCCCAGACGTCAAAGTTTTCGGCAATACGCGACGGGGTGACCGATTTCGGGATCACCACCAGGCCGTTATCCAGATGCCAGCGGATAACGATCTGCGCCGGGGTTTTACCGTACTTGTCCGCGAGATCGCGAATGATTTTCTGATCGAAAACGCCTTCGCCGCCCTGCGCCAGCGGACTCCAGGATTCCGTCTGGATTTTATGCGTCGCATTCCAGGCGTGAAGTTGGCGCTGTTGCATCAGCGGGTGCAGCTCGATCTGGTTGATCACCGGCGTGACGCCCGTTTCATCGATCAGTCGTTGCAGATGATTGACCTGGAAGTTGCAGACGCCGATGCTCTTGATTAACCCCTCTTTTTGCAGCTCGATCATACCCTGCCAGGCGTCAACGTAATGATCGATTGCCGGAACCGGCCAGTGCATCAGATACAGATCAAGGTAGTCGAGCTGAAGTTTTTCCAGACTCTCCTGCAGGGCTTCACGCGGACGTTTTTGATCGTCATTCCACAGCTTGGTGGTGATGAACAGTTCATCGCGAGGAACGCCAGCGCTGGCTAATGCTTTGCCCACGCCGTCTTCATTTTTGTATGCGGCGGCGGTGTCTATTGAGCGGTAGCCGACGTCCAGTGCTTTATGAATGGCGGAGACGACCTCGTCGTTACCGGCTTTCCATACGCCTAACCCCAACTGGGGCATTACATTGCCATCCTGAAGCTTAATTACGGTTTGGTTTGCCATTTTTCCTCCTTCATGTGCTCATCACCGGAGGAAGCCTCCGGTGATGCGGTGTGACTTAAGTCTGGACGAAATGTCCAAAAACGAAAGGCAGAGGCGAAAAAAGCTTAGCGCGCGGCTTCGTAAATACGGCGGCTGACGTCAAGTGTAATGTCTTTATTTTCACCGAGTTGCGTCATACCGTGCTCTTCTAACTTCGCCAGCAGCGCCGGGATAGAACTGCCATCCAGACCGTAGCCGGAAAGGCGTGTCGGTACGCCAAGCTGCTCGAAGAAGTTGCGCGTCGCCGCAATAGCGGCATCAATACGTTCAGCGTCAGACCCTTCGCGGATGTTCCACACGCGTTCAGCGTACTGCAGCAGTTTGGCGCGTTTGGTGTCGCGTTTTTCATTCCACAGCGCGGGCAGCACCACCGCCAGCGTCTGGGCGTGATCGAGACCGTGCATCGCCGTCAGTTCGTGACCGAGCATATGGGTGGCCCAGTCCTGCGGTACGCCTGCGCCAATCAAACCATTCAGCGCCTGCGTCGCCGCCCACATCACGTTGGCGCGCACATCGTAGTTTTCCGGCTCTTTCAGCGCTTTCGGACCGTCTTCGATCAGCGTCAGCAGGATGCCTTCCGCAAAGCGATCCTGAATTTTGGCGTCAACCGGATAAGTCACGTATTGCTCAACGGTATGGACAAAGGCATCAACTACGCCGTTCGCCACCTGGCGCGGCGGCAGGGTGTAGGTGTATACCGGATCCAGTACGGCGAAGACTGGCTGCACATGTTCGGAATGAAACGCCTGTTTGTCACCGGTAGTTTTGCGCGAAATCACCGCGCCTTTGTTGGATTCAGAACCGGTGGCGGGTAGCGTCAGCACGGAGCCCATCGGGATGGCGCTTTTAATCTCGCTGCCGCTGGTTTGCAGAATGCGCCACGGGTCAATGTCTGTCGGATAGTGTGCCGCCGCGGCGATAAATTTGGTGCCGTCAAGCACCGAACCGCCGCCCACCGCCAGCAGGAAGGTGACCTTGTCTTCGCGGGCGATTTTCACCGCGTTCATCAGGGTTTCGTAAGACGGGTTTGGCTCAATGCCGCCAAACTCACGCACGTCCATGCCTTTCAGCGCATCCTGAACCTGAGCCAGCACGCCAGTCTTTTTCACGCTGCCGCCGCCATAGGTGATCATGACACGTGCGTCCTGTGGGATTTGATCGCGCAGGTCGGCAATCGCGCCTTTACCAAACAGAATGCGGGTTGGGGTATGCAGATTAAAGTTATTCATTGCTCGTTCCCTTATGTGGGTAAAAAGAGGGCAGGCGTCGGTCTGCCTGATGGAAACATTGTGGGCGTCCCCACGCTGCCTCTCAATGCTCATTTCTGCCAATGTTTTGCCTATTCCTCCAGAGCGCTGGAGAAAAACACTAAATTTGCGCACAATCAATTCATCGATACTCGTTGCGAAAATAAGCCGTCATGAACCGTGAAGAGATTTGTCTGTTGCTGACAGATAAAATTAAGCATCTGAAAGATATTGAGAAAAACCAGGGGGAGCGGTTGCCGGACATCCGCCTGCTGTACGGCACTGAGCCGGGGCCGCGCACGCCGGTGATGTACGATCCCGGCATCATATTTCTCTTTTCGGGCTATAAAATTGGTTATATCAACGAGCGCGTTTTCCGTTATGACGCTAATGAATATCTGCTGCTGACGGTGCCGTTGCCGTTTGAATGTGAAACCTATGCGACGCCGGAGGTGCCGCTGGCTGGCATTCGCATTAACGTCGACATGCTGCAGCTACAGGAACTGCTGATGGACATCGGCGAGGATGAACGTTTTCAGCCGTCGATGGCGGCAAGCGGGATTAACTCTGCAACGCTGTCTGATGAGATCCTGTGCGCGGCGGAACGCCTGCTGGACGTGATGGAGCGACCGCTCGACGCGCGTATTTTAGGGAAACAGATTATCCGTGAGATCCTGTATCACGTGCTGACCGGACCACGTGGCGGCGCGCTGTTGGCGCTGGTGAGCCGACAAACCCATTTCAGCCTGATCAGCCGGGTGATAAAGCGCATTGAGAACAAATACACCGAGAGCCTGAACGTCGAGCAACTGGCGGCGGAAGCCAATATGAGCGTGTCGGCGTTTCACCATAACTTTAAGTCGGTGACCAGTACATCACCGTTGCAGTACCTGAAAACGTATCGGCTGCATAAGGCCCGGATGATGATTCTTCACGACGGTATGAAGGCCAGCGCGGCGGCGATGCGGGTGGGTTATGAAAGCGCGTCGCAGTTCAGCCGCGAGTTTAAGCGCTACTTCGGCGTCACGCCGGGAGAAGATGCGGCGCGGATCCGCACTTTACAAGGAAGTTAACTTGCCTGTTCCACGCCGGATAAGCGAAGCGCTATCCGGCATTCAGCATTCAGGCGTTGCAGTATTTCTTTTTGATCACCACGACCAGCGTGCCCAGTAAACCCGCTGCTAACAGGACGATCGGCAGGATCATTAAAAAAGTCATCACCTGGTCTTCGTGACGCTTCACAAACGGGATCATGCTCAGCGCGTAGCCAAAGCTGGTGACCACGCCGACCCACAGCAGCCCGCTCAGCCAGTTAAAGAACTGGAAGCGGCGGTTGGAAAGCCCGGAAATGCCCGCCATGGTTGGCAGCAGGGTACGCACGAAGGCCAGAAAACGGCCAGCCAGCAGCGCCAGCAGGCCGTGGCGGTCGAACATGCAGGTCGCGCGCTGGTGATATTTCACCGGCAACTGCGCCAGCCAGCCTTTTACCGTTTTGGTATTGCCCAGCCAGCGTCCCTGAATATAGCTCAGCCAACAGCCCAGGCTGGCGGCGGTCGTCAGAATGAACAGCGTCGGGACAAAGCTCATCACCCCTTGCGCAACCAGCGCGCCCGCCAGCAGCAGCAAACTGTCGCCAGGCAAGAATGAGGCCGGTAACAGGCCATTTTCTAAAAACAGCGTGGCGAACATCACAAAGTAGACGACGCTAACAATATGGGGATCCGCCAGCGCCGCAAAATCGTGTTGCCAGAGCGCAGCGATAATATCTTGAATGACAGACATGGACTTTCCTGTGGAACAGCGTTTACGCCCCTGAGCCGAACGGAATGGGCGCTTAATTTACCCATTATACTCCCTTACAGGCCCGGATGCCTTGATCCGAGGCGCAACAAATGCAGACAATTTCGGTCGATGTGTCTGCATTCATGTCCATTGGCGTCAATATTATACGATGCGGGAGAAACCGGCGGCTAAATCTGCAATCAGATCGTCAACATTCTCTAAACCAATATGCAAACGGATGAGCGTGCCGTCGAAATCGACGTTGCCTTGCGGGCGGATCTCCGCAATCTGTTCCGGCTGGTTCGCCAGAATCAACGACTCAAAGCCGCCCCACGAGTAGGCCATGCTGAACAGACTAAAGTGATCGAGATAGGCGGAGAGTTCTTCGTTGGTCAGCTTTTTGTTCAGCACAAACGAGAACAGCCCGCTGCTGCCCGTAAAGTCTCGTTTCCAGTATTCATGACCTTTGCTACCGGGCAGGGCCGGGTGATTCACTCGCGCCACCTGAGGATGCGCGGCCAGCCACTCGGCAACCCTGAGGCTACTTTCATGGTGCTGACGCAGACGCACGCCGAGCGTGCGCAGTCCGCGACTGGTGATATAAGCGGTGTCGGCGTCGACCATTTGTCCCATCAGATAGGCGTTTTCACGCAGTTGATCCCAGCAGCGGGCATTAGCGACCGCCGTGCCGATCATCGCGTCTGAATGACCAACCAGATACTTTGTCGCGGCCTGTATAGAGATGTCGATACCGAAGTCGAGCGCGTTGAACAGGATCCCCGCCGCCCAGGTATTATCGATCATAATGATGGCCTCCGGCGCGACGCTTCTTACCGCGCTGACGATCGCCGGAACATCATGCACCTCCATCGTAATGGAGCCGGGCGACTCCAGAAACACCACTTTGGTGTTGGGCTGAATATGCTTTGCGATATCCGCGCCGACGAGAGGATCGAACCAACTGGTGGTCACGCCAAGTTTGCCGAGGATTTTGCGGCAGAAATCCTGACTCGGTTCATAGGCGGTGTTGGTCATCAGCACATGATCGCCTTGTTCCACAAACGCCAGAATGGTATTGGCGACCGCCGCAGCGCCGCAGGGAAACAGCGCGCATCCGGCGCCGCCTTCCAGTTCACACATCGCTTCCTGGAGTGAGAAATGCGTGAGCGTGCCGCGACGTCCGTAAAACAGTTCGCCGTTTGCGCGGTTACGGGTGGCGTGTTTTTTGGCTTCGACGGTGTCGAAGACCAGCGATGAGGCGCGCTGAATCACGCTGTTGACGGAGCCGAGAGTGTACTTCTTACGGCGTCCCGCGCTGACCAGTCGGGTCTCCAGTTGCTTATCTGCCATGTCGGTTTTTCCTGTTTTTATACGTCTGGATGTCTAAACTACCACGAATGACAAAATGCGCATCCCGTCCTCTTATATAAAGCACAATATTTTCCCAAATTCTCCGCTCGTGATGTTTTACTGCGTAAGCGCAAGGAAAAGAAACCAAAGGTGCGGCACTATGTAAATAGTAATGAGAACGACTATCAATTCGACGTCGTTTTGATATTATTATGCTCAGATTTTGTGATTTGCGTCCTGGAGATACAGAGTGGGTAATAATTTGATGCAGACGGATCTCTCCGTCTGGGGTATGTATCAGCACGCCGATATCGTAGTGAAGTGCGTGATGATTGGTCTGATTCTGGCGTCAGTGGTCACCTGGGCTATCTTCTTCAGTAAAAGCGTGGATTTCTTCTCCCAGAAGCGTCGCCTGAAGCGCGAACAGCAACTGCTGGCGGAAGCCCGCTCTCTGGATCAGGCAAGCGATATTGCCGCTAAGTTCGGCGCGAAAAGCCTGAGTACCCAGTTGCTCAACGAAGCGCAGAACGAGCTGGAGCTGTCTGAAGGCAGCGAAGACAACGAAGGGATCAAAGAGCGTACCGGTTTTCGCCTTGAGCGTCGCGTTGCGGCGGCAGGACGTCAGATGGGGCGCGGAAATGGTTACCTGGCGACCATCGGGGCGATCTCCCCGTTTGTCGGTTTGTTCGGTACCGTATGGGGTATCATGAACAGCTTCATCGGTATCGCCCAAACGCAAACCACTAACCTTGCTGTGGTCGCGCCGGGTATCGCTGAAGCGCTGCTGGCGACCGCGATTGGTCTGGTTGCTGCGATTCCAGCCGTCGTCATCTATAACATTTTCGCCCGTCAGATTGGCGGTCTGAAAGCAACGCTCGGCGATATCGCCGCGCAGGTGTTGCTGCTGCAAAGCCGCGACCTGGACCTGGATGCAAGCGCCTCCGCGCATCCGGTACGTACCGCGCAGAAATTACGTGTAGGATAACGTTTCATGGCAATGCGTCTTAACGAAAACCTGGACGATAACGGTGAAATGCATGAAATCAACGTGACGCCGTTTATCGACGTCATGCTGGTGCTGCTGATCATCTTTATGGTGGCGGCTCCGCTGGCGACGGTGGATGTGAAGGTGAATCTGCCCGCATCTTCCAGCACGCCGCAGCCGCGTCCGGAAAAACCGGTGTATCTGTCAGTGAAAGCCGACAACAGCATGTTTATCGGTAACGATCCGGTGACCGAAGAAAGTATGATTGCGGAGCTTAACGCCCTGACGGAAGGGAAGAAGGACACCACGATTTTCTTCCGCGCGGACAAAACCGTGAACTACGAAACCATGATGAAGGTCATGGATACGCTGCATCAGGCGGGGTATCTGAAGATTGGCCTGGTCGGGGAAGAGGTCGCGAAGGCGAAATAACCGGCGCTTTTCGCTGACGGAAGAAGTAGGCCGGGTAAGGCAAAGCCGCTACCCGGCTTTTTTATGGCCTGATGGCGCGTCGCGTATCAGGCCAATGGTTTACCGTACTCAACTAGCCTAAATGCTCACCGCCGCACACGCCGTGTACTTCTGCGGTCACATAGCTTGATTCCTGACTCGCCAGATAGACATAGACCGGCGCCAGTTCCGCGGGCTGACCAGCGCGCTTCATGGGCGTCTGCTGACCAAACTGCGGAATTTTATCCTGCGTCTGACCGCCCGAAATTTGCAGTGCGGTCCAGATAGGGCCGGGCGCGACAACGTTTACCCGGATCCCTTTCCCGGCGACCTGTTTCGCCAGACCCCGGCTGTAGTTGAGGATCGCCGCCTTAGTCGATGCATAGTCCAGCAGATGCGGACTTGGCTGATACGCCTGAATTGACGAGGTGGTGATAATGCTGGCGCCTTTCGGCAGCAACGGGATAGCCTCTTGCGTGATCCAGAACAGCGCAAACACGTTCACCGCAAAGGTTTTCTGGAACTGTTCACTTGTCAGGTCCTTAATTTCAGGAATCGCCACCTGTTTACCGGCGACCAGCGCCAGCGTATCCAGACCCCCCAGCGCCTCGCGCGCCTTATGTACCAGCGAGCGGGCAAAGGATTCATCGCTCAGATCGCCGGGAATAAGCACCGCTTTGCGCCCGCTCTCTTCAATAAGGGCTTTAACCTGTTGCGCGTCTTCTTCTTCCGCTGGCAGATAGTTTATCGCCACGTCTGCGCCTTCACGCGCGTAAGCAATGGCGGCAGCCCGTCCTATGCCGGAGTCGCCCCCTGTCACCAGTGCCTTACGATCTTTAAGGCGACCGCTGCCCACGTAGCTTTTTTCGCCACAGTCAGGCACTGGGGTCATTTTCGCCTGTACGCCTGGCGCGGGCTGTTTCTGTTGGGGATATTCACCGGTGTAGTACTGTGTGGTGGGGTCTTGTAGAGTCGACATGCCATTTCTCCCTTCAGGTTAAACATACCTTAAGGGTAGACGCTGTGCGGGAAAGCGGGGGGAACCAGGACGATCCTGATCGCCCGGACAGGCTACGTTTTCTTTACGACGAGTTGTTCATCCAGCGCGACGCTGGTGATGTTCAGCGTGCGGTAGCGACCTTCGGCAAGCTTACGCGTCAGGCGCAGCGTCGCCGTTTCGCGATCCAGCAGTTGTTGCCAGTGGCTTTCCAGACGCCTCATGATTTTGTCATGTAATTCAGGGCGTTGCCGAATAAGGACATTTATCACCGCGCCGTAAATTTCTTCCTTAATTTGCAGCGCGTACATTTCCCGACGGTTCTGCCACTTCAACCGAACCAGCGCCGCAGGAATAGACGTCGCTTCCTGCGCCACGTTTTCCAGCAGCGCATTCTTATGCGCGACCAGCGCCGCAAGATTCTGCTTTAAGACAAATTGATCGCTTTTATTATCGTCCAAAGCCAGATAGACATTGTTATCTTCAACATCTTTGATCATTGTTCATCATCCAGAGAATAAAAAATCGGGGAAGATTTTTCTCGCGTAATTAAATTAAGCCAAATTTCGTTGCCATTTTCATTAATATGGTTGGTGGTGTCAGCCAATATTTTACTTAAGGTCTGGGCATCAATGTCACCTTCCGCCTGTAAGGTATTAATCACACGGGCAAAGGTTTCAATTTTCGCCACCCGACATAGCCGTTCTTTAAAATGGCGGTCGTGTTCTTCGAGCAGCATATTTTTAGATTGCCCGGTAGATGCCGCGCTAATTAAAATATCGGCTTCGTAATCGCGAAGGTTTTTCTTTCCTTGAGTGAAATTATTAGCGTTTTCTGCGGATCCTTCCGTCTGGCCTGACGCAGACAGATGAAAACGCGGCGGGACAAGATGCTCGGGAAGCATGTCACATTATCCTTGATTATCAGGTGTATAATTATTCTTATTGACAGGTCGCGTTGACAATAACATGGGGTAATTTTAAAATCAAAAAAAATGGAGCCATTTTATGAACAGTATTTTTTATTCTGTTATTACTCTGCTATTGCTCACCGGGGTCATACTTTTTTTAATACGCGAGTTTAATAAGCCGCGCGGTGCCGAAGAACATTCTCCCGACGTTCCACTCCCGCCGTTAACCAAAGACGAGGGGGAAGATCATTTTTCCACGCTGATGAATGCCATTACGCCGGTATGGTACTGGCGGGTTAATCATGAATATATTGATTTCCTGCACGCCACGGTAAAGCGAATGACAATGGCGCAATTGAATGAAACCCCCGGGCTATTTGATGCCCAGCGTCGCTGTAGCGATCTCAATTCCGCCGTGTATAAATACTACGACACGATAAAGAAACGCTGCCTGAATGGTGAAAAGGTGCCGCATTCCGATCTGGATGTCCTCAATCTGCGACAGTGCTTCCGGGAATTTAGCCTTGAAGCCTATCCGTCGCTGGTGGCGCTGGTGTGGCCCGAGTATCAGCGCCCGTGGATCACCCCCGGGGAAGTTTAAGGGATGTTGATCTGATGTTGCCATGTTGAGATATACTGTTCCCCGGTTTTGCTACATGACAGGAATATATGGAACGCTTTCTCGAAAATGTAATGTACGCGTCTCGCTGGTTGCTCGCCCCCGTCTACTTTGGTCTGTCGCTTGCGCTGGTGGCGCTGGCGCTGAAGTTCTTTCAGGAGATCTTTCACGTCCTGCCTAACGTCTTTTCGATGGCGGAAGCGGACCTGATTCTGGTGCTGCTGTCGCTGGTGGATATGACCCTCGTCGGCGGGTTGCTGGTGATGGTGATGTTTTCCGGTTACGAAAATTTCGTCTCACAGCTGGATATCTCAGAAGGTCGGGAAAAGCTCAACTGGCTGGGGAAAATGGATGCGACCTCGCTGAAAAACAAAGTGGCCGCGTCGATTGTGGCGATCTCTTCTATCCATCTTCTGCGCGTGTTTATGGACGCGAAAAACGTGCCGGACAATAAGCTGATGTGGTATGTGATTATCCACCTCACCTTTGTGCTGTCGGCGTTTGTAATGGGTTATCTCGACAGACTCACCCGGCATAAACACGAGTAAGCGATCTTCTCTCCTCGCGCCGGATGGCGGTAGCGCCATCCGGCAGGGTGTCTCGCCCGACGGCGATGACGGTTTATTTGTCGGAGGACGCCTGCCACAGGTTCAGTTGGCCGTCTGCGACATGCTTATCAATCTGCGCCAGTTCCCCGGCGGTAAACGCCAGATTCTTCAGCGCCTGTACGTTTTCTTCCAGCTGTTCAGGGCGGCTCGCGCCAATGAGTACCGAAGTGACGCGCTCATCTTTCAGCAGCCAGCTTAACGCCATTTGCGCCATCGACTGACCGCGCTGTTGCGCCATGGCGTTGAGCAGGCGCAGGCTGCTGAGATTCGCTTCCGTCAGCATGTTTTCCGTCAGGCCGCGTACTTTTTTCCCTTCGCGCTGCATCCGTGAACCTTCCGGGATCCCGTTTAAATATTTACCGGTTAACAGTCCCTGCGCCAGCGGGGTAAACGCGATACAGCCAACGCCATTTTCCGCCAGCGTATCCAGCAGACCGCTTTTATCCACCCAGCGATTCAGCAGGTTATAGGAAGGCTGATGAATCAACAGCGGGATCTTCCACTCGCGAAGCAGCGCCGCCATTTTCTGCGTGCGTTCCGGTGAGTAAGAAGAGATACCTACATACAGCGCTTTACCGCTTTGTACGGCGTGGGCGAGCGCTGAGGCGGTTTCTTCCATGGGCGTGTTTTCATCCACGCGATGCGAGTAAAAGATATCAACGTAATCCAGCCCCATGCGCTTCAGACTTTGATCGAGGCTGGCGAGCAGGTACTTACGTGAGCCGCCGGAGCCATAGGGACCAGGCCACATGTCGTAACCGGCTTTGGTGGAAATGATCAGTTCGTCGCGAAAAGGGGCGAAATCGGTGCGCAGCAGGCGACCGAAATTTTCTTCCGCACTGCCCGGCGGCGGACCATAGTTATTGGCTAAGTCGAAGTGGGTAACACCCAGATCGAAAGCTTTACGCAGCAGTGCGCGCTGAGAATCCAGCGCCTGCGCGTGGCCGAAACTGTGCCACAGGCCGAGCGACAGGGCGGGCAGCCGGAGTCCGCTTTTACCACAGTAGCGGTAAAGCATAGTGTCGTAGCGGTCAGGGGAGGCGTTCCAGGACATGATGTCTCCTTTCTTGTGATGAATTTTCGAAACAGCGTTTTCATTCTATGCTTATCAAATCACAAATCCTGGAGATATGCGATGGCCCGTCTGACCGCGAAAGATTTTCCGCAAGAACTGCTCGACTACTACGACTATTACGCGCACGGGAAGATCTCAAAACGAGAGTTTCTCAACCTCGCGGCAAAATATGCCGCCGGCGGGGTGACGGCGCTGGCGCTGTTCAACATGCTCAGGCCCAATTACGCGCTGGCTGAGCAGGTGAAATTCACCGATCCCGCTATCCTGCCGGAGTACATCCACTACCCGTCGCCAAACGGGCACGGCGATGTGCGCGGCTATCTGGTAAAACCGGCAAAAACGACGGGTAAGGTTCCGGCTGTGGTGGTCGTACATGAAAACCGCGGGCTGAATCCTTATATTGAAGATGTAGCGCGGCGGGTGGCGAAAGCGGGCTATATAGCGCTGGCGCCGGATGGTTTAAGCTCGGTTGGGGGGTACCCCGGAAACGATGAAGAAGGAAAAGCCTTACAGCAAAAGGTCGATCCGACAAAGCTGATGAACGACTTTTTTGCCGCCATTGAGTTTATGCAGAAACACCCAGACGCTACGGGCAAGGTCGGGATCACCGGTTTTTGCTATGGCGGCGGGGTATCAAATGCCGCTGCTGTGGCGTATCCGGAGCTGGCGTGCGCGGTGCCGTTTTATGGTCGCCAGGTCGCCGCGGCGGACGTGCCGAAGATCAACGCGCCGATTTTGCTACATTATGCCGAGCGGGATAAAAATATTAATGAAGGCTGGCCCGCCTATGAGGCCGCACTGAAAGCGAATAATAAGGTTTATCAAGCCTGGATTTATCCCGGCGTAAATCACGGATTTCATAACGACTCAACCCCACGCTATGACGAACCCGCGGCCGAACTGGCCTGGAAGCGCACACTGGCGTGGTTTGAGACGTATTTGCGCTAAAGCCCGGCGACGCGACGCCTGCCGGGCTTTTGGTAGGGTTAGCCGGGTAAGGCGAAGCCGCCACCCGGCAATTCAGGCATCAGAAGCTATAGCTCATCCCTGCCTGGACGCTGGCGTCGTTATCCACATCGCCGGTTCCCACATACACGCCGGTATTTAACGTGAAGTTGTGGGCGATGGTGGCGTTGATGCCTGCGCCAAAAATGCCCATCGTGTTGTTGTGGCCTGTGGTGTTGTGATAGTCCGCCGCCTTGATGTCGGTATCGTCGCTGAACTCTTTCTGGAAGCGCGCGTCAATCCACGGCATCAGCTGCACGCCTTTGTTCAGATCGCGAAGCGTGGTGGTCAGACGGACGCCAGCGCCGCCGTTCCAGGAAGACACCTGACTGTCAGAGAAGGTGATCTCCTTATCGGAGAAGCCGTCGGCTTTGGTCTGATCCCAGCCCAGAGTGGCATACGGTTGCAGCAGGGTTTCGCCCGGCAGCAGGACGTTTACGCCGGTACGCGCTTGCGCCATATACAGGCTTCCGTCGGTCGAGCCGTTCAGCGCTTCTGTCATCCCGCTGGTATTGCCGGTGACGTTGTTGGCAGACAGCGAGTAACGCATATCGCCATAGCTGAAGCTACCGTCCGCGAACAGTCCCCAGGTATCGCCACTCAGCGCCTGCTGCCATCCGCCGTACAGGCTGTAGAAATTCCCGTACACGCTGTCTTTGAAGCTGTCGACGCTGTCGCTGGTGTCCTGCACGCGGCTGCGGGTCCAGGCCAGGGCGATACCGCCAGTGACGCTGTCGCCGTTAGTTAAATGCGCCGTCCAGTCCACACCACCCTGCGCGCCCTGGGTAACGCTCTTGTAGTCGACATCGTTGCTGAAATTACCGTTCTGGTACAGGAAATCGCCCCATACCTGCGCTCCCTCCTGTTGTTCGCCCAACAGGCTGGCCAGATGTACCTGGTTCATGTGATTGCTGATGTCGTCAGCGACCTGATGACCCGCCTGTTCAGCCGCATCCAGACCGGCAATTAACCCCTGTACGTCGCTGGCCAGCGAACCTTGCGCGCTGTTAAACAGAATATTCCAGCTCTGGCTGTCACTGGCTTTCAGCATGGCCTGTGGCGCGCTGTCGGCGGCGACAATGTCCAGACTGTTGTCGTAGTTGTACGCGCCGCTGCGATTTTCCACTGTCTGCTGGCCGTTAGTGAACGTGGCGCCCGCATAGTCCTGCGGCGCAGCAGTGCCGGTGGTCGTAAAAGTCCCAAGAAGAACGCCGGAACGATTGATCGCAGACGGCGTGATGCTGTTGACCACCACGGCGTTATTACTGCCAGTGATCGTGCCGAAGTTAACGAAACTGTCGGTGCTCATGCTGACCGAGGCATTGCTCCCGGTGGTGCTGGCGATCAGGCTTGATCCGTTTTGCAGATCCCAGGTGGTTGCGTCGTTGATTTTGTCGATGCTGATGCTGTTATCGCTGGTGGTGTTTACCGTTTCGAACTGGCTTATCTGACCGGTGATCGAACTGCCCGCGTCCATGGACAGCGTATCGCTGCCGTCGCCGCCGTCCACGTTGCCGTTAACGTGAGACTGATTGGTCAGCACCAGCGTGTCGTCGCCTTTACCGGTGGTAACATCGCCGTTGACGTTGGCGTTGTTTTGCAGCGTGATGGTGGTATTGCCTTTATTGGCGCTGGTGTTGACGTCACCGTTGATGGTGCTGTTGTCCAGCAGAAGGGAATTGGTGGAATCACCGGCCAGAGTGACGTTCCCGTTAATCACGCTTTGATTGGTGAGTGAAAGGCTGGCGTACCCTTTTTCATTCACGACGCCAATATCGCCGGTCACGGTGCTGTTATTCATCGTCAGGCTGGTGTGGGTAGTGCCCAGCATGGCGATGGTAACGTCGCCAAACGCGTCAAGGTTGAGATCTTTAAAGATTGTCTTACTCAAAAATTGTGACGCTTTTTCAACATCCTGCGCCACTTCACTGTCGGTACCGTCGACGGAGGCATTGGTGAGCGAGAGTGTCGTATCCGATTTTTCGCTACCGGCATAAATACCGCCTTTATCCAATGAACTGTCGCTCATGGATATTGTCTGAACCCCATTACCGCCGCTGATAATACTGCCGTGCAGATCGCTGCCGTTAATAATATTGGCGGTATGATAGCCATTATCCTGCGGATCGAGATAGATAGACGCACCCATCATGTAGTCTTTTTTATTCGGATAAAGCACATCGTCGTTTTCGCCATTCAGGGTTGAATGATCAACGGTGACGGTAGTGTTCGTGGTCTTTTTAATATTGCCGACTTCAATCATATCCACTTTCGCGCCGTTGGTGACGGTGATATTTGCCGTCCCGCCATTGCTTCCCTGAATATAGCTGCCGGTCATATCGGTGCCGTTGACAGTTAATGATTGGGTTTCTCCGGTGTTGAAATGCCCGTTCATGAAGATCGACCCGGAGGTTGGGTCCGCCATTACGGCGTTAGCGACACCGTTATCTTGTTGGTAAACGCTAATACCGTCCTTGGACTCCGCAGCCCGTAGACCGCAGGTTTGCGACGTATCGTCACCAACGCATGGCGTGCTGGAGGCAGCAGAAACACAGGAACTGAAGGAAGCTAAAGCCACTAATACACATTGCGAGAGCAACGTGCGGTTCATTAATTTGCGCATTTTTTATTCCATTAATATCAAGATGAATCCGCTTTCTTTTTAATGGAAATGCGTTCATTTAAGAATCTTCTGAAAGGAGAATGATGTAATAAAATCTTAAAGTGGTTTTAAGAAAAAATAATGTTTTAATCACGGTCTGATAAATTAATTACTATGAATGCATTTTTCTCGTGAATATTTAAGCTTAAATAATAAGCTGTTTATGCCAATTTTATCCAGCAACATCGATATAGTTCAAAAGAACGCCTCAAACCCAATAATTCTTTAGGGGTATTTCGGTAATTTACTGCGCGGCTGTTTTACATTTTTACAACTATTGAAAGATAAAAACACGTTAACGCAATGTGGATTTCTCGCCCGGCGATTATCGTTTTCATTAACTTTCTTGTGGAGTAAAAATTTTTATAAAATTACGCGCGAAAAATTATACCTTCGCCGCTTCCTGCCGATAACGAGGTTAGACGCGCCTCTGGGCGACTTCTCCCTCATGGCAAGGAAAACATATGTACATGCTTCGTAATTTCACTATCCGGGTTGTCATGCTGACGATCCTCGGCATTTTCTGTTTAATGTGGGTCGGTGTGGGGCTTTACAGCACCTGGTCTCTTTCTCGCGTCGCGGAGGGCAACGAGGTGGATCGCCATCTTGTTCGCCAGATGACGGTGCTCAGCCAGGGCAACGATCAGTATTTTCGCTTCGTGACCCGTCTCAGCCGCGCCATGGACGTTAAAATCGGCGGAGGGACGCCCGATTTTGCGCCCGTACAACAGGCGCTGGATAACATGAGTAAAAAGTTACAGGAGATGAAAACCCTTTCTCCAGGCCCGATGGATCCCCAGGTTGCCGCCGATGTGCTGGCTAAATGGCAGGATCTGCTCGATAAAGGCGTCACGCCGCAAATGCAACTTGCGCAGCAGGGCACGCTGACCGCGTGGAGTGCGCAGGCGAATAACGTGACGCCAGCATTGAGCCGCGCCTTCGGCGCAAGCGCAGAGCGGTTCAATACCGCCGCTGCGGTCATGCTCGATCAAACCCGGGTTATGGTCGATGGCAAAACGGCGGTGATCCGCACGCTGATCGTCAGCGCGGTAATCCTGGGAATTGCGATCCTGTTTTTTACCGACCGCTATCTTGTGGCGATGCTGGTGAAACCGTTGGGGCGGATCCGTCAGCAGTTTCGCCAGATAGCCCAGGGCGATCTCAGCCAGCCGATTGACGATATCGGGCGTAACTGTGTGGGCCAGTTGGTGCCCCTACTGCGAGCGATGCAGGACAGTTTACGCGAGGCGGTCAGCGCGATTCGCGCAGGCAGCGATAATATCTGGCGGGGAGCGACCGAAATTTCCAGCGGCAACAACGATCTCTCATCGCGTACCGAGGAGCAGGCCGCCGCGCTGGAAGAGACCGCCGCCAGTATGGAACAGCTAACCGCGACGGTAAAACTGAACGCGGATAACGCGCGTCAGGCCAGCCAGCTTGCGGACTCGGCCTCCCGTACCGCCAGCCAGGGTGGTTCGCTGGTGTCAGACGTGGTGGACACCATGAACGGCATTTCCGCCAGCTCGAAGCAGATTGCCGAAATTACCACCGTGATTAACAGCATTGCCTTTCAGACCAATATTCTCGCCCTCAATGCGGCGGTCGAAGCCGCGCGTGCCGGTGAACAGGGGCGTGGATTCGCGGTGGTTGCCGGTGAAGTGCGTAACCTGGCAAGTCGCAGCGCGAATGCCGCGAAAGAGATCGAAACGCTGATCGCCGAATCCGTTCGCCGTGTCGATCAGGGGGCGCAACTGGTGAAAGACACCGGTTCGACCATGGAGGCGATTCTGCGCGGGGTGTCAGAAGTGGAGGCCATAATGAAGCAAATCGCTTCGGCTTCAGAAGAGCAGAGTAAAGGCATTTCGCAGGTTGGCGTCGCCATTACGCAGATGGATGGCGTCACGCAGCAAAATGCCGCGTTGGTGGAACAGGTTTCTGCCGCCGCCGCCGCGCTGGAGCGTCAAACCGAAGAACTGCAGCGTTCGGTGCAAAAATTCCGTCTTTCGCAAAGCGATAACGCTGACTTTCGAACCGAACATTGATCCGAAAGGGGTATTGGGCCGGTTTTATTAATTACACTACCGGCTACTCCCTTCGTTTTAGTATTCCTGCGCAGTATCATAGACTACATAACCATAATAAAAATGTGGTAAATGGCGCACCGATCGCAATAACGTTTGCGCGATTGATGCAAAATAAAAGCCAGGTCTTCGCAACGGAATAACTATAAAATGACTGGAGATAATACTCTCATTAATTCTCACGGCGTTAACCGTCGTGATTTCATGAAGCTTTGTGCAGCACTCGCCGCCACCATGGGGCTCAGCAGCAAAGCCGCCGCAGAAATGGCCGAATCGGTATCCCGCCCGCAGCGCCCGCCAGTTATCTGGATTGGCGCTCAGGAGTGTACGGGGTGTACCGAATCCCTCCTTCGTGCGACCCACCCCACGGTAGAAAACCTTGTTCTGGAGACCATCTCTCTGGAGTATCACGAGGTGCTTTCCGCCGCGTTCGGCCATCAGGTTGAAGAGAATAAACACAACGCGCTTGAGAAGTATAAAGGGCAGTATGTGTTGGTCGTCGATGGTTCCATTCCCTTAAAAGATAACGGTATTTACTGCATGGTTGCCGGTGAGCCGATTGTGGACCATATCCGCAAAGCGGCGGAAGGCGCGGCGGCGATTATCGCTATCGGCTCCTGTTCCGCCTGGGGCGGCGTCGCCGCTGCGGGCGTGAACCCAACCGGCGCGGTGGGTCTGCAGGAAGTACTGCCAGGCAAAACCGTGATTAACATTCCAGGCTGTCCGCCGAACCCGCATAACTTCCTGGCGACGGTCGCGCATATCATCACTTACGGTAAGCCGCCGAAGCTGGATGCGAAAAATCGTCCCACCTTCGCCTATGGCCGCCTGATCCACGAGCACTGTGAGCGCCGTCCGCACTTCGACGCCGGTCGCTTTGCCAAAGAGTTCGGCGATGAAGGTCACCGTGAAGGATGGTGCCTCTACCATCTTGGCTGTAAAGGACCGGAAACCTGGGGCAACTGCTCCACGCTGCAGTTCTGCGACGTGGGCGGCGTGTGGCCGGTGGCGATCGGGCATCCTTGCTACGGCTGTAACGAAGAGGGCGTGGGATTCCATAAGGGCATTCACCAGCTTGCTCACGTGGAAAACCAGACACCGCGTTCTGAAAAACCTGACGTAAATATGAAAGAAGGCGGCAACGTCTCTGCCGGCGCCATTGGCTTACTCGGCGGCGTCGTCGGACTTGTGGCAGGCGTCAGCGTGATGGCGGTGCGTGAACTGGGTCGTCAGCAAAAGAAAGATAACGCTGACTCACGGGGAGAATAACCGTGAACAGACGTAACTTTATTAAAGCAGCCTCCAGCGGGGCATTGCTGTTAGGCGCCGCGCCGTCTGTCAGCCATGCGGCTGCGCAAAACCGCCCGCCGATCCCCGGTTCACTCGGTATGTTGTATGACTCGACGCTGTGCGTCGGCTGTCAGGCCTGCGTGACTAAATGTCAGGACATCAACTTTCCGGCGCGCAACCCCGAAGGGGAACAGACCTGGTCAAACAACGACAAACTGTCGCCCTACACCAATAACATTATTCAGGTGTGGCGTAGCGGCGACGGCGTGAACAAAGACCAGGTCGATAACGGCTATGCGTACATTAAGAAACAGTGTATGCACTGCGTCGACCCTAACTGCGTCTCTGTCTGCCCGGTTTCCGCGCTGAAAAAAGATCCGAAAACCGGCATCGTCCATTACAACAAAGACGTCTGTACCGGTTGCCGCTATTGCATGGTCGCGTGTCCGTACAACGTGCCGAAGTACGACTACAACAACCCGTTTGGCGCGCTACACAAGTGTGAACTGTGTAACCAGAAAGGTGTTGAGCGACTCGATAAGGGCGGTCTTCCAGGCTGTGTGGAAGTGTGTCCGGCGGGCGCGGTGCTCTTCGGCACTCGCGAAGAGCTGATGGCCGAGGCGAAAAAGCGTCTTTCGCTTGAACCGGGCAGCCAGCATCACTATCCGCGTCAGACCCTGAAAACCGGCGACACCTACGTGCATACCGTGCCGAAGTATTACCCGCATCTGTATGGCGAAAAAGAGGGCGGCGGTACGCAGGTGCTGGTGCTGACCGGGGTACCTTACGAAAATCTGGATCTACCGAAGCTGGACGACCTCTCTACCGGCGCGCGATCCGAACACGTTCAACACACGCTGTATAAAGGCATGATATTACCCCTGGCTGCGCTGGCGGGCTTATCCGTGCTGGTTCGTCGTAACACTAAAAACGACCATCACGACGGAGGAGACGATCATGAGTCATGATCCTAAACCGCTGGGCGGCAAAATTATCAGTAAACCGGTCATTATTTTCGGGCCGCTAATCATCCTTTGTATGCTTCTTATCGTGAAGCGTCTGGTGTTTGGATTGGGGTCCGTCTCCGATCTGAACGGCGGCTTCCCGTGGGGCGTCTGGATCGCCTTCGACCTGCTGATCGGCACTGGCTTTGCCTGTGGCGGCTGGGCGCTGGCATGGGCGGTGTATGTTTTCAACCGGGGACAATACCACCCGCTGGTGCGTCCGGCGCTGCTGGCCAGTCTGTTTGGATATTCGCTGGGCGGTCTGTCTATCACGATTGATGTGGGGCGTTACTGGAACCTGCCGTACTTCTACATTCCGGGTCACTTCAATGTGAACTCGGTGCTGTTTGAGACGGCGGTCTGTATGACCATCTATATCGGCGTGATGGCGCTGGAGTTTGCCCCGGCGGTGTTTGAACGCCTGGGCTGGAAAGTGTCGCTGAAGCGTCTGAACAAGGTGATGTTCTTTATCATCGCCCTCGGCGCGCTGCTGCCGACCATGCACCAGTCCTCAATGGGATCGCTGATGATTTCGGCCGGCTACAAGGTGCATCCGTTGTGGCAAAGCTATGAAATGCTGCCGCTGTTTTCGGTGCTAACCGCCTTTATCATGGGCTTCTCAATCGTTATCTTTGAAGGTTCGCTGGTTCAGGCGGGTCTGAAAGGCAACGGCCCGGATGAAAAGAGCTTGTTTATCAAACTGACGAACACCATCAGCATACTGCTGGCGATATTCGTCGTGCTGCGCTTTGGCGAGCTGATCTATCGCGACAAGTTATCGTACGCGTTCGCAGGCGACCTCTATTCCCTGATGTTCTGGATTGAAGTCGTGCTGATGGTCTTCCCGCTGGTGGTGCTGCGCGTGGCGAAACTGCGCAACGATTCGCGGATGTTGTACCTGTCTGCGCTGAGCGCGCTGCTGGGCTGCGCGACCTGGCGACTCTCCTATTCGCTGGTGGCCTTCAATCCAGGCGGCGGCTACCACTACTTCCCAACCTGGGAAGAACTGTTGATTTCTATTGGTTTTGTGGCTATTGAGATTTGCGCTTACATCGTTCTCATTCGTCTACTGCCGATACTTCCTCCTTTAAAACAAAACGATCATAATCGTCATGAGGCGAGCAAAGCATGAGCCAGAGAATTACTATTGATCCGGTAACCCGTATCGAGGGGCATTTACGCATCGATTGCGAAATCGAAAATGGCGTTGTATCGAAAGCATGGGCGTCCGGCACCATGTGGCGCGGCATGGAAGAGATCGTGAAGAACCGCGATCCGCGCGACGCGTGGATGATTGTGCAGCGCATTTGCGGCGTCTGTACGACCACACATGCCATCTCTTCGGTGCGTGCGGCGGAAAGCGCGCTGAACATCGACGTGCCGGTGAACGCGCAGTATATCCGCAACATTATTCTGGCGGCGCATACCACGCATGACCACATCGTTCACTTTTACCAGCTGTCCGCGCTGGACTGGGTGGACATCACCTCCGCGCTGAATGCCGACCCGGCAAAAGCCGAAGCGCTGCTGAAAGGCGTTTCCAGCTGGCACCTGAACAGCGCGGAAGAGTTCACGAAAGTGCAGAACAAGATCAAAGATCTGGTTGCCAGCGGTCAGTTGGGCATTTTCGCCAACGGCTACTGGGGACATCCGGCGATGAAACTGCCGCCGGAAGTGAACCTGATCGCGGTTGCGCACTATCTGCAGGCGCTGGAATGCCAGCGTGACGCCAACCGTGTGGTGGCGCTGTTGGGCGGTAAAACGCCGCACATTCAGAACCTGGCGGTGGGCGGGGTAGCCAACCCGATCAACCTCGACGGTCTGGGCGTGCTGAACCTTGAACGCCTGATGTACATTAAGTCATTCATCGACAAGCTGAGCGACTTCGTTGAACAAGTTTATAAGGTCGATACTGCGGTGATCGCCGCGTTTTATCCGGAATGGCTGGAACGGGGTAAAGGCGCGGTGAACTACCTGAGCGCGCCGGAATTCCCGACCGACGGCAAAAACGGCAGCTTCCTGTTCCCTGGCGGCTACATTGAAAACGCCGATCTGTCGACCTACCGTCCAATCAGCTCTCACTCCGATGAATACCTGATCAAGGGTATCCAGGAAAGCGCGAAGCACGCCTGGTATAAAGACGAAGCGCCGCAGGCGCCGTGGGAAGGCACCACCATCCCGGAATACAACGGCTGGGCGGATGACGGTAAATATTCGTGGGTGAAATCGCCGACCTTCTACGGCAAAACCGTTGAAGTGGGACCGCTGGCGAATATGCTGGTTAAACTGGCGGCGGGACGCGAGTCCACGCAGGCGAAGCTGAATGAAATTGTCGCTATCTACCAGAAGCTGACCGGTAAAACGCTGGAAGTGGCGCAACTGCACTCCACGCTGGGGCGCATTATTGGCCGTACCGTTCACTGCTGCGAACTGCAGGGTATTTTGCAGAACCAGTACAGCGCGCTGATCGCCAATATTGGTAAAGGCGATCACACTACGTTTGTGAAGCCGGATATTCCGTCCACTGGCGAGTTCAAAGGCGTCGGCTTCCTTGAAGCGCCGCGCGGGATGCTTTCTCACTGGATGGTGATCAAAGACGGCATTATCAGCAACTACCAGGCGGTCGTACCGTCAACGTGGAACTCAGGCCCGCGTAACTTTAACGACGATGTCGGCCCGTATGAACAGTCGCTGGTGGGTACGCCGATTGCCGATCCGGAAAAACCGCTGGAAGTGGTACGTACTATTCACTCTTTCGACCCCTGTATGGCGTGCGCGGTGCATGTTGTCGACGCTGACGGGAACGAAGTGGTCTCTGTGAAGGTTCTGTAATGCGGATTTTAGTCTTAGGGGTCGGCAATATTTTGCTGACCGATGAAGCCATCGGAGTGCGGATCGTTGAAGCGTTAGCGCAGCGATACGTACTGCCGGATTTCGTAGAGGTCCTCGATGGCGGCACGGCGGGAATGGAATTGCTGGGTGACATGGCGAACCGCGATCATCTGATCATCGCGGACGCCATTGTGTCCAGAAAAAACACGCCGGGTACGATCATGGTCCTGCGGGACGATGAAGTGCCTGCGCTGTTTACCAATAAAATTTCCCCGCACCAGCTTGGCCTGGCCGACGTTCTGTCGGCCCTGCGTTTTACCGGCGAGTTCCCGAAGAAGTTGACCCTGGTGGGCGTCATTCCAGAGTCGCTGGAGCCGCACATTGGCTTAACGCCGACGGTGGAAGCGATGATTGAACCTGCGCTTGCGCAGGTTCTGGCCGCGCTGCGCGAGTCTGGTGTGGATGCCATCCCACGGGAGGTTGCGCATGCCTGAGGAGATTTCAGGGTTCCAGACCGCTCCGAAGGCGCAGGTTCAGGCCGCGTTTGACGCCATCGCGCAGCGTTCAATGCACGATCTCTCTTTTTTGCATCCTGATATGCCGGTGTATGTCTCTGACTTTACGCTGTATGAAGGACAGTGGACGGGATGTGTTATCACGCCGTGGATGCTGAGCGCGCTGATTTTGCCCGGGCCGGATCAACTCTGGCCGGTACGCAAGGTGAGCGAAAAACTCGGGCTGCGTCTGCCGTATGGCGATATGACGTTTACTGTTGGCGAGCTTGACGGCGTATCGCAATATCTCTCCTGCTCGTTGATGTCGCCGCTGAATCACGCGATGTCGGCGGAAGAGGGCGTCCGTCTGGCAGACGACTGCGCGCGGATGCTGCTGTCGCTGCCGGTCAGTAATCCTGATGCGCCGCAAACCAGCCGCCGTGCATTGCTGTTTGGCCGCCGGAGTAGTGAAAATGCATGAGCTGTCTCTTTGCCAGAGCGCGGTTGAGATCATTCAACAGCAGGCAGAACAGCACGGCGTTAAGCGAGTCACTGGCGTGTGGCTGGAGATTGGCGCGCTTTCCTGCGTCGAGGAGAGCGCCGTCCGTTTTAGCTTTGACATTGTCTGTCAGGGGACAGTGGCGCAGGGCTGCGTGCTGCACATCGACTACACGCCAGCGCAGGCATGGTGTTGGGATTGCAGTCAGGTGGTTGAGATCGCCCGGCACGATGCGCAATGTCCGCGCTGCCATGGCGATCGTCTGCGCGTGGATACCGGCGATTCGCTAAAAGTGAAGAGTATTGAAGTTGAATAAACCTCTGGGTGGTTAATTATGTGTATTGGCGTTCCGGGTCAGGTTCTGGCGGTGGGTGAAGATATTCATCAACTGGCGCAGGTGGAAGTGTGTGGTATCAAGCGCGATGTCAATATCGCCCTGATCTGCGAAGGCAACCCTGCGGAACTGGTTGGGCAGTGGGTGCTGGTTCACGTTGGCTTTGCGATGAGCATAATTGATGAGCATGAGGCCAACGCTACATTAGACGCGCTGCGCCGTATGGATTACGACGTGACCAGCGCGTAATACCGCTTTCATTTCGCGACCTTCCTGGCCGGATAAGGCGCACTGCGCGCCGTCATCCGGCCAGGAACTTATCCCTGTCGCTTATCTTCCGTCTTGTTTTCAACGTCGCTGGCGTCGTGCCGCTCATGCAGCTGTTCGTTCAGCGGACCGTTGGTCTTGTTCACTATTCTTCCCCGTTTCACC
The DNA here is from genome assembly GCF_001463265.1 of Citrobacter sp. 50677481. NCBI lineage: Bacteria > Pseudomonadati > Pseudomonadota > Gammaproteobacteria > Enterobacterales > Enterobacteriaceae > Citrobacter > Citrobacter sp. 50677481. Next base: position 324,213 of record NZ_LNHZ01000061.1, on the reverse strand, counting down.
GCCGGACGTGCGGCAATCTCTTTCGCCCAGCGCTGCACGTTCTTGTAGCTGCCTGCGTCGAGAAATTCCGCGGCGTCGTACACGTTGCCGAGCACCACATTGCCGAACCATGGCCAGATTGCCATATCGGCAATCGTATAGTCGTCGCCCGCGACATAGGGGTGATTCGCTAACTGTTTATCCAGCACGTCCAGCAGACGTTTCGCTTCCATGGTGAAACGGTTAATGGCGTATTCGATCTTCACCGGCGCATAGTGATAAAAATGGCCGAAGCCGCCGCCAAGAAACGGTGCTGCGCCCTGTAGCCAGAACAGCCAGTTCAGGGTTTCCGTGCGTTTTGCCAGATCCTGCGGCAGGAAATAGCCAAATTTTTCCGCCAGATACAGCAGGATCGATCCCGACTCAAACACGCGCACCGGCGGATTTTGCGAATGATCGCGCAGGGCCGGGATCTTCGAGTTAGGGTTGACCTCAACAAAGCCGCTGGAGAACTGATCGCCTTCGCCGATGCGGATCAACCAGGCGTCATACTCTGCACCGGTGACGCCCAGTGCGAGCAGTTCTTCCAGCATGATCGTCACTTTCTGACCGTTCGGCGTGCCCAGCGAGTAGAGCTGCAACGGGTGTTTACCGACGGGCAATGTCTTGTCATGGGTTGGGCCGGAGATCGGACGGTTGATGTTGGCGAATGCGCCGCCGCCGGATTTATCCCACGTCCAGACGTTTGCGGGCTGATAAGTGTTATCTGACATGTTGACCTGCCTTCTGATGGGTTGTGTTGAAGCAGTGTAGCAGGTCGCCATTGAGGCATTTAACAGATTGGCACATTTACGCCCTGCTATTTTTTGCCTTCGCGCGTCTGGCCGCTGCGTGGAGGTGTATGATGATGAATGTTGTTGGGCAGGCAAGCAGATGCCGCTCAGGCTGTACAGATTGAGGTAAGTTGGATGAGCACAGGAACGAGCAGTCAGGATGCCCCCTTTGGGACATTATTGGGCTATGCCCCCGGTGGTGTAGCCATCTATTCTTCAGATTACAGCTCCCTTGACCCACGGGACTATGCCGACGACGCCGCGTTTCGCAGCTACATCGACAACGAGTATATGGGGCATAAATGGCAGTGCGTAGAGTTCGCCCGCCGTTTTTTGTTTCTTAACTATGGTGTTGTGTTTACCGATGTCGGTATGGCGTGGGAGATCTTCTCACTGCGTTTCCTGCGCGAAGTGGTAAACGACAATATCCTGCCGCTGCAGGCCTTTCCTAACGGTTCGCCTCGCGCGCCGGTCGCCGGGGCGCTATTAATCTGGCAAAAGGGTGGTGAATTTAACGAGACCGGTCATGTGGCGATTATCACCCAGTTGCTGGAGGATAAGATCCGTATCGCCGAGCAGAACGTCATCCACACGCCGCTCCCTCCCGGCCAGCAGTGGACGCGCGAGCTGGAGATGGTGGTAGAAAAGGGTCATTACACGCTGAAAGATACCTTTGACGATACCACGATTCTGGGGTGGATGATCCAGACTGACGACACGCAGCACAGCCTGCCGCAGCCGGGGAACGCCAATGACTCACTGAAGATCCGCGGCGCGCGTCTGGCGGAGAAAGGCCAGTTCGCCGGCAAATGGCTGGATGAACGCGATCCGCTGCAAAAGGCGTATGTGGCCGCTAACGGGCACGTGATAAATCAGGATCCGTACCAGTATTTCACCATCACCGAGAGCGCCGAGCAGGAGCTGATTAAAGCGACCAACGAACTGCATCTGATGTATCTGCATGCCACCGACAAGGTGCTGAAAGATGACAATCTGCTGGCGCTGTTCGATATCCCCAAAATTCTCTGGCCGCGTTTACGTTTGTCCTGGCAGCGTCGCCGTCATCATATGATCACCGGTCGTATGGATTTTTGTATGGATGAACGCGGGCTGAAGGTTTACGAGTACAACGCGGATTCCGCCTCCTGTCATACCGAGGCGGGGCTGATTCTTGAACGTTGGGCTGAACAGGGCTATACGGGACAGGGCCATAATCCCGCCGAAGGGCTGATCAATGAACTGGCCGGGGCGTGGAAACACAGCCATGCGCGGCCTTTCGTGCATATCATGCAGGATAAAGACATTGAGGAAAATTACCACGCCCAGTTTATGCAGCAGGCGCTGCGCCAGGCCGGGTTTGAAAGCAAAATCCTGCGCGGGCTGGATGAGTTGCGCTGGGACGACGCGGGGCAACTGATTGACGGTGACGATCGCCTGGTGAACTGCGTCTGGAAAACGTGGGCCTGGGAAACAGCGATTGAGCAGATTCGCGAAGTCAGTGAAACCGAATACGCCGCTGTGCCGATCCGCACCGGGCATACCAATCAGGACGTCCGCCTGATAGACGTCCTGCTGCGCCCGGAGGTGCTGGTGTTTGAACCACTGTGGACAGTGATCCCCGGAAACAAAGCGATCCTGCCGATTCTGTGGCAACTGTTCCCGCATCATCGTTATCTGCTGGACACCGATTTCACAGTGAACGACGAACTGGCGCAAACCGGTTATGCGGTGAAACCGATTGCCGGACGCTGCGGCAGCAATATCGATCTGGTCAGTCATCAGGAAGAACTGCTGGATAAAACCAGCGGGAAATTCGCTGAGCAGAAGAACATTTATCAGCAACTGTGGTGTCTGCCAAACGTCGCCGGGAAGTACATTCAGGTCTGCACGTTTACTGTTGGCGGCAACTACGGCGGCACCTGCCTGCGCGGCGACGAGTCGTTGGTCATTAAAAAAGAGAGCGATATTGAACCGCTGATTGTCGTGAAAGAATAGACGCTTACCTTGTAGCGCAGCGCTTACAGACCTGCGACGTGACGGCAGACCTCAATACGGTAAGCGCTACATAAACCCAAACCCGCCTTCGGGCGGGCTTTTTACATCGTGAAGCCGCCGCCGGCGCGGCGTTATTCTGCAACAACCAGGATAAAGAGGCGTCCCCCAGGGGCAGGAATATCAGAGAGAGTTAAGAATATTTTTAAAAAGAGACTTCTTCATCAAGTTTTTAAACCTATACGGGAGAAATAGTTCTTAATCGTGTCTTGCTGGTATATTCATCATCGTTTTAAATTTTGATTTATTATTTATGCAATAAATGTTTCATCTGCAGAAATAATTCTCTTTTGCCAGCTTCTTTTGTAGGTATATAATTATTTGGATTTTTCAGGGAAATAATACACGAATTCAGATCCAGATGAGGGAGCATGCACTATGAATACCCGGTCAGCAATATTTTTATGTGTGGTCGCATTCCTGCTGGCGGGTTGTGCGCCACGCTCCTCCATCGATGCGAAGAAAACGGGGCTGCGGGCGGAGAGCGGCGTCAATAAAAATGCTTCAGCACAGCTGCTGTCGGACAAGGATATTTTTGGTAACGAAACCACATTGGCGGTGTCCGAAGAGGATATCCAGGCGGCGCTGGAAGAGGATGAATTTCGTGTACCGCTGAATTCCTCTGTTATTCTCGTACAGTCCGGTAGCCGCGCGCCAGAAACGGCGATGCAGCAAGAAATGCGGAAATATTATACTGTCGCGACCTTTTCCGGGATTCCGGACAGGCAAAAAGTGATTTCCTGCAATAAAAATGAGAACGGCGATGTGGTTGCCAGTGAGAATATGAACTGGATGCAGGCACTGCGTTACGTCGGCGCGAAGGGGCATCAGAAAGCGATCGTTGTTTATCAGGATACATTGCAGTCCGGTAAATACGATCCCACAACCAAAACGACGACGTGGTCGGACTATAAAAATGAGAAGCTGACGGATGCGGCTTCGCTGCGTTACCTGGTGCGTTTTACGCTCGTGGATGTGGCGACAGGAGGCTGGTCCACCTGGACGCCAGTCAACTATGAAGAGGCTGTTCTTCCCTTGCTGACGAGTAAAAGCGGCACAGCTACCACGGAACAACAGATTTCTCAGCTTAAACAAAAAACCTATGCAACAGCGGTTAAAGATTTGGTGAGCCGGTATCAGTAAATCAACTCTACATCAGACGTTGAATTATGGCGACGATCAGAAACATTATCAGTAGGACGGGGTGTTCTCGTACTGAATCGAATCCATAGCCACGAGGGAAAAATGTCGAATAGGTATATATTTTTAGAAGTGCAAGATGCAATATAATTATTTGGCGCCTCTCGGTAAGCGATAACATTCTTATTAATATCTCAATGGTGATTGACGAGTGTAATAACGAAAAAGAACCTCCACTTTTTGAAACTTCGATCACTGACAATGTTGTTGTTTTATCACTATTTGGTGATTTTAATGAACAAAAGATAATAAGAGAAAGAGTTAATTACGCATTTCATAAAAAAAATATTCGTGGTTTTGTAGAGGAATAAATAAAAATCTCCGTTCAGTACACTAAACTAAACATCCCGTCTTTGATCCCTTTAACTAACTGTTTAACCTGATAAAGTTCATCATGCCGTTCCTGCACCTCGTTACGTCCGCCATCAACACAATACACCCGTCCATAATCCTCACCGTCAGTCCGCGTCCGGTCTCAAATCCCGCCTCTGCCAACCCGTCGCCACTAAGGTGCACGCTGGGGCTGCGCGAATATCCGGTGGGGACTTTGATTTTACGGTTGGTGCGGGAAATACCGACATAACCGACTTTAAGACGGCGATACTCACCCCCGATGGGGGAGTAAATGCGCTATGAGTAACCAGTATGCAGAAACCGTTTAACCAGAGCAACGACGGCTGAAACCGGGAAGCTGGTAGCGGCAGGTCATCCGCGAGCACCTGGAATGGGGCGTTCGGGGCCAGACGGTGCGGCCGTGCTCGACACCAGAGGCAGGATCGTCTACCGGGTGGGGTCAGTCCAGTGGGCCCTCATGAACTTTGCAAACCTCTTTCAGAGCCCACTATAAGCACGGATTAAAAACGTAATTTCTCATAGGCACATGATTTGTCCATGTAAGATATTTCTGATATAAATAGGCGTCTTATTGTTAAGGTTATTAGTGGTAATTATCTTAATTGCATTAATTTTATTTACCAATAAGTCAAAGGGACATTAAGGCATAAACTTAAAACGGAACAGAGCATCATGCTTAGAAAACTCTCTTTTATCGTCCTGCTATCTTCGGGGAATGCGCTCGCAGCTGAAGCTGTATGTAGCTCCACCGACGGGAAACAACTAACCTGTAGCGGCGAGCAAGGACTTTTTACCGATATTGACAACACCCTTAACTCATATCAAAGCGTTACTATTGATACTACAACAAATGACAGAGGCTATGGATTAGACTTCCGTCAAACTGTCCATCATTTAACGCCAGATAACATAAACATTACCACTACTGGAAAATACTCTGACGGTATTATAGGGCGGATAGCCACGACGACAATTGATGGCAACCTGAATATTAAAACGTATGGTGAATATTCCTCCGGTATATTATTGCAGGAGTTTGAATACGCCAATGTAACCATCGCTGGCGACATGGACATTTATACACGCCATGGCATGGGGATCGCAGCTGAACTTACTCTGGGCAATAATAAAAACAATCTATTAACCGCCGGAGATAATATTTCTGTTGTCACAGAAGGCGCAGGAAATAACTTAAGACGGGGTGCCGGATATGGAATCTATGCCGGCTCTGCATACTATTTAAACAGTTTGGGATTTATTCCCGATCACCATACGGCCCGTATCATGCTGGGTAACAATGTATCTGTACAAACCAGCGGCGATGAAGCCCATGGGGTGTATGCGAACAAAACAGGAATGATACAGGTTGGTGACATCTCCGTTCTTACCCGGGGTGAGCAGGCGGCGGGCCTGAAAGCGGAGGATGGCAACAAATATGCACCACCGGGACAACGTTTACTCAGAGCCCGAACTGAAAGTTATGAAGGTGGAAAAATATTCCTGACACGTAACGTTAATATCGATGTGGAAGGCGCCGGAAGTTACGCCATGCATTCGACCGGGTTTGGATCTTACATCGGTTCTTCCTGGCTTGGCGGGCAGCAGTCCAGAGGGACCTATATCGTCAATGGTAACCTGTTGGCTGAAACATTAGGGGTGATTGATTTACGGATGACCCATGGTTCAGTATTTACCGGCACCGCCGATTCTAAACAGCTGAATACTGATAATTCCCTGAATACCGTGGATAATGGCTATATTTATCTGGATATGTCCAGAACCAGCAGTATCTGGAATATGACCGGGGACTCGGTGGTTACCCGTCTGGATTTGAATGATGCGAATTTAACCTATGCTGCCCCCACCCAGCATTCATCATTTACACCTAAATTCCTGCACGTGATCGAGGATTATTCCGGAAATAATGGCATTCTGACGCTTAATACTGTTCTTGGCGGTGATGACTCTCCGACTGATAAACTGTATGTTCATGGCGATGTAGAAGCTGGTAACACTCAGGTCAGTATAAATAATATTGGCGGCCAGGGTGACCTGACGAATCAGGGCATTGAAATAGTCAATGTGGGGGGCCAGTCCATCGGCACCTTTACAAAATATGGTCGTATCGTTGCCGGCGCTTATGATTATGATGTTGTCCGTAAAGGCGAGAACTGGTATCTGGTGAGTGGCCTGCCGGAACCAACACCTGAACCAACACCAGAGCCGACGCCGGAACCAACACCGGAACCAACGCCGGAGCCAATCCCGACTCCGAAGCCAACACCGAATCCTTCCCCGATAGTTCGTCCGGAAGGAGGAGAATATGTGGCTAACATTATGGGGTCTAATACCTTATTCCTGCATAGGCTGCACGATCGCGTAGGTGAGCCACATTATGTCGGATCTGTTTCAGATAACAGAGAAAATGTTACGGGTATGTGGATGCGAAACGTCGGAGGACATACTCGTTTCAAAGACAGCAGTGGGCAAATCAACACCCAGGCGAACCGTTATGTTCTCCAGTTAGGTGGGGATATTGTGCAATGGAGCAGTGACGGTAAAGACAGATATCACCTCGGTATTATGGGCGGATACGCCAACCAGAAAAGTAACTCGCATAATAAATTCAGCCATTACTACAGCGAAGGGAGTGTAAACGGCTACAGCGCAGGTATTTACGGAACATGGCTGGAAAATAACGCCGAGAAGACGGGGGGGTATGTTGATACCTGGCTTCTGTATAACTGGTTTGACAATACCGTAAGCGGCAATTCCCTGGCTTCCGAAGACTATAAATCGAAGGGCTTCACTGCATCGGTTGAGTCTGGTTACACATGGAAACTTGGCGAGAAAAATCATCGGGAAAGCTATTTTGTTCAGTCTGTTGCACAACTGACATGGATGGGCGTTAAAGCTGACTCTTTCACGGAGAAAAACGGAACGCGCGTTGAAAGTGAAGGTGATGGAAATATCCAGACCCGACTGGGGACCCGTTTGTTTATCAAAGGTCATAGTCAGCTTGATGAGGGTAAACAGCGAATTTTCGAACCGTTCATCGAAGCCAACTGGATCCACAACACACGCGATTTTGGCGTATCAATGGGTGGAGTGGATGTCAAACAGGCAGGAGCGCGTAACATTGCTGAGCTGAAAACCGGTGTAGAAAGCCAGATCAACCGCAATGTAAATCTGTGGGGGAATGTTGCACAACAGATTGGCGACAAGGGCTACAGTGATACCAGCGCCATGCTGGGACTTAAAGTCAATTTCTAAACCTACCTGAAATACAGCTTCAGGCATATTGCCTGGCGCTGTATCTCGATGCGGTACTGTGTTGTGGAGTGGCACAGTAAATTTGGCCACCCGCTTAAAGGTGATATTCTCATCTCAACACAAAACGGGTGACTTAATGGACAAGAAAACCCGGCATACCTTCACTCCGGAGTTCAGTCTGAAAGTTTGCAGGCGTAGCATAATAATTCTCCCTGAGGAAAATGAAATAGTGCTGGATGGGCGTCACCGGGGTGGCTGGCGAAGTGGGATGATTTATTTCGTCAGTATCAATTTGCCGGAATGCGTCTGGCGTAGTTGATAGTGTTCGCTATTGTACGCAATTCATACCGGGCCCTCGTCGCCGGATAACGTTTTGCTGTTGATCAGATGTTTCACGGGGGAAGGACGCGACGAAACGCGATGTGTTGTCAGAGCGGCTGATGTGTTGCTCAGTCTTGGCACATTTATTATGGAACTGATAATCAACTTGGTAGCGAGAAGCATTATCAAGATAAGCGAGAATGCACCAAGCGATTTTATTTAGAAAAAAGGCGGCTGGATCAATTTTTTATATTCCGTGGCGCCACGGTTTGTCCGGGAAGGGGCTGGTCAGGTAATCATTCTTCTTTACGTCCGTTTTCTTTCATGCGTATCAACACCATGTTGTTTTAATACTGATTCATCTTATCAGGGAGATTATTGGCGGAGACGAAAACGTGTTATCTATATGTCAGATAAAAACAGAGCAATTTAAATCTCTATCTCTTTACCGAGATCGTATTCTATTAACGTCCATTTAACAGGAGAGCCCTGATAATAGGGCAGCATTTCTCCCTTTTTTAAATTTACCACGGCCGAAACGACGGTGCTGGAGAGCTGCCAGTAGCCACTTTGTGGGCTGAGTTGACCGCTGTTGCGAATGATGCCAAGCGGCTTGCGGCGGGAATCGTCTTGTTGAAGTGAAGAAGAGAGCACCGAAAGAGTGTAATTACTGCTATCAATTTTCATAACATAACTTCCAACAAAGAATACATATGACGTATAAGCGACCGTCGGGGGCGATTGCTTAAGCTGATGGCATTATTATTTATCGCTAGAATTAACTTATGCGACTTATTGCAAATAAACGCTGTTTTCGCCAAAATGGGCGACCTTTTTGGTTAAAGAATACGCAAAATGACCTGCCGCCTGATTAATTGTTTGCTCCTGACCCTTTCGCTTTTCACCAGCAGCGCGTTTGCGGTGAACTGTTTGCGCGCCTCGACGCCGCTGGAAAACACCATTTGCGGCAACGATAATTTGCACTGGCTGGACAGCACGATGAGCGTGATTTACCGTACAATGCTGGTAAAAAGCGGTAACCATGACGTGCAGCAGCGTTATGCGGAGTGGGAGTCATCGCTGAAAAACTGTACGACGGATACCTGCATTGAACGCGCTTATTACGAAGGGATCAGCACCATTTCGGACGTAGCGCCCGATTTTGACTGGGAAGGGCGCTGGTGGAACGTCAGCGTCTCCAATATGAGCGGCGGCACCATTCAGTTTAGCCGCAGCGCGGAGTGGTCGGTCACAACGGACATTCGCGTCTGGTCAGGACGGAACAAGGATGAATTTGCGGCGGAGGCCCGCAAACTTTACGGTATGGCGCTGGTGGAGCGTATCGCGGATACCAATAACTGCCGGTTACTGTTTATTCCGCGCAAGAGCGGCGCGATTCAGGTCTTCAGCAATGCGGACTGGAGCTGTGGGCTCTCAATGCCGAGCGGTGCGTTTATTGACGGGCGCTATGAGCGTGCCGACAGCGATCCGCGGCCAAAAGCGACGCTGCTGTCGCTGGCGATTTTCTCTGATCCGAAGATGGATGAACGTTTTCGCACGCTGGTAGGAAGCGACTACCAAAAGTTTGTCGACACGGCCAATGTTTATATGTATCAGGAAGATACCGACAATATCGGCGCGACGGTGGTCTCTATGTGGGTGCGGGGCGCCGCCAATAACCAGACGGCGATCATCATGTACACGAAAAGCGACATCTGGGCGGCGAGAGTTTATCCGAATGAGAAAGGTAAGCTACAGCTGCAATATTTCAGCACGAAAGGGAACGATCCGCGCACCATGACCCGGACTATCGCCGAGTGGAAGCTGCGTTTTCTGGATAAATAAAGCCGGATAAGCGAAACGCCATCAGGCTTTATTACCTACGGATGACTCTCTCTTTAAGAGCGGGTCAGGAGGGAGGGGAAACGATACGCACAAATGCCCTTTACCCCAGCGTACCCACCACGTTCAAATCAGTGTCATCCGGCACTTCATTATAAGAAAGCACATGTAGCCCATTGGCGAAGAGGCGTCCATAACGTGCGATCACTGGTCGCAGTTGCGGCGTCACCAGCAGCAGCGGCGGCAGGCTTTTCGCTTTCATCTGCTCGTAGACCATCGGCATGGTGTTTTGTAGCTGCGTCAGAATATTCGGGTCGACCGGGAAGCTGTCCAGCGCCACTTTTCCCGCCTGCTGCGCCTGGGTGAGCGCGCCAAGCAGCATATTCTCCAGTTCATTATCGATGGTATAGGCCACCAGTTGGGGCCGGTCCGCGTTAATGCTGTGCACAATCGCGCGGCGCAGGGCAAAGCGCACGTCGGCGGTGAGCAGAACCGGATCTTTGGTCACGGCTGAACTTTCCAGCAGCGTGGAAGCGATCGTCACAATATCCTTCAGCGACACCTGCTCCAGCAGAAGTTGGCGGTAGATCCGCAGCAGTTGGCTGTAGTTCAGCGCCGCGTTGAGATCTTCCGCCAGCTTAGGCGCCTGCTGGGCCAAACGGGCGTGAAGATGCGTAATATCATCATAGTTAAACAGCTCCGGCAGATGCTCGCGGGCGACCTTATTAACGTGGGTCGCCACCACGCTGGCGCAGTCCACCACCTGATAGCCCAGATTCAGCGCTTTGGATTTTTGCTCCGGGTCGATCCAGACGATCGCCATGCCGTAAGCCGGGTCGGTATCCAGCACACCGTCTATCTCGCCATACAGCTCCGCGCCGGGGATCGCCATCAGCTTATCCGCGTGGACTTCGCCCAGTGAGGTGCGGATCCCGTTGATATGAATGGCGTATTGCGCGGGCTTAAGGCGGAAGTTTTCCCGCACGCGAATTTCCGGCAGCAGCACGCCGCAGTGTTCGGAAATGACCTGCCGCACGCCGCGAATACGCTGAGTAAGCGGGCTGCCTTTAGACTCATCCACCATCATTACCAGCTTATAGCCGAGATTGAGGCCAATCGGTTCCACCAACGGAATATTCTCCCAGGTGATCGATGGCGTTTCATCCGGCGTGAGCGCCTCTGAAATGGCGTCCATATCGCTTTCTGGCTGTGCGGGCTGCACCACTTTGCTCTGTCGCCAGGCGGCGAATAACAGCAGCGCCGTGAAGCTCAGGAAGGCGATGTGGGGCATGCCCGGCACGATGGCAAGAATAAACATCACGAACGCGGCGGTGTAGAGTACTTTCGGCTTCGAGAGCAACTGGGCTTTAATCTCGTCGCTGACGTCGTTGCCTTCGCTGACGCGGGTCACGATAATCGCCGCGGCGGTTGCCAGCAGCAGCGACGGGATCTGCGCCACCAGGCCGTCACCGATAGTCAGCAGAACGTACTGACGGAACGCGTGGGTGGCGTCGAGATCGTATTTAAAGATACCGATGCAGATCCCGCCGATCACGTTGATGATCAGTACCATGATCCCGGCGATGGCGTCGCCGCGTACAAACTTCGAGGCCCCGTCCATCGAGCCGTAGAAATCGGCCTCTTTCGCCACTTCCTGGCGGCGGGTGCGTGCCTGCTGCTGATTGATTAACCCGGCGTTGAGATCGGCGTCGATCGCCATTTGTTTACCCGGCAGGGCATCGAGGGTGAAGCGCGCGGAGACTTCAGAAATACGCTCCGCACCCTTAGTGACGACCACAAAGTTGATGATCATCAGGATGATAAATACCACGAAGCCGACCACGAAATCGCCGCCGATCACCACCTGGCCGAAGGCTTCAATCACCTTGCCGGCCGCGCCTTCCCCTTCATGACCGTGCAGTAACACCACGCGCGTTGATGCCACGTTGAGGGTGAGGCGCATCAGGGTGGTGATAAGCAACAGGGTCGGGAAAATGGCAAAGTCCAGCGGACGCTGCATATTGACCGACACGAGCAGCACAATCACCGCCAGTACGATGTTGAAGGTGAAGAAGATATCCAGCATCAGCGGCGACAGCGGCAGAATAACCATTGCCAGCACGCAGAGAAGCAAGATAGGCACGCCAACGTGCCACTGACGGAGCACGCTGAGCGCGTTGCGCAATTTACTGTTCGCCATTGGCTTTTAAGACCTCCTGAGGAATGTTTATCTGCCTGTTCAGACGGGGTTTTTGCTCAACGTTGCCTGCGCGCCACGATTTCAGCTGCATCACATAGGTCAGAACGTGGGCGATAGCGCGGAAAAGCTGCGCCGGTATTTGCTGGTTAACGCGCGTGGTGTAGTAAACCGCGCGCGCCAGCGGAGGAAACTCCACCACTTCAATGTCGTGGCTGGCGGCGACTTCACGGATCCACAACGCCACGTCGTCGATGCCTTTGGCGACGATGTAAGGCGCTTCCGCCTTTTGCGGATCGTATTTCAGCGCCACCGCGTAGTGGGTCGGGTTGGTGATAATCACATCCGCCGTCGGGACGGTTCGGCTGATCTGCCCCATCGCCATCTGGCGCTGCAACTGGCGAATACGGCCTTTGATCTGCGGGTTACCGTCGTTGTTTTTATGCTCCTCTTTCACTTCCTGTTTGGTCATGCGCATCTTTTTGGTGAACATGAACTTACTCAGGGGAACGTCAAGCAAAGCAAAGATGACAATAACCGCGACAAAATAGCTGACAACGTGATGGAAAATATCGAAACCCTGCATGATCGCCTGGCGTAAATAAAGGCGCTGAAGATGCAGCAGCCCGTCCATGGAGTCGTGCACCATCATGTAGAGAACGCTGAGAATAATGCCGCATTTGAGCAGCATCTTGCCGACATCCAGATAGTGGCTGGCGGAAAAAAGCCGCTTTACGCCGCTGATGGGCGACAGTTTTTTGATGTCGGGTTTCAGCTTTATCGGCGTAAAAATCCAGCCGCCAGGGATCAGGCTGGCGACCATGCACGCCAGCGGAATCGGGATCAGGGTGGCGATAAAACGCAGCAGTATCCAGACGTTCAGCAGCAGAAACTGATTAAGCGCTCCCGGATCGTCGATTTTCGAACCCATCTGGCCGACGGCGATAAACGACTCCCCGACCAGCTGGCGGTAGTAGGGCAGGAACGCCGCGAGGGTGAAAAATGATGCCACCAGACCGACGGCCATCGTCAGGTCTTTCGAGCGCGGGATATCGCCCTTTTCGCGCGCTTTGCGCAGCTTCCCGAGGGTGGGTTTTTCGCTTTTATCGCCACCGGAAGAGGCCATTAGTGCACCCTTATGGCGTCGAGTTTCGCCAGAATTTCAGTGGTCAGGTTGAGATAGTGGTCAGGAATATTCGTGACCAGCATTGAAATGCAAAGCAACCCGAACAGCATGCTGATCGGGAAGCCGAGCGAAAACAGGTTCAGCGTAGGCGACACGCGGTTCAGCAGTCCAAAACCGCCCTGAACTATCAGCATCACAAAAGTGGTCGGTAGAGCGATAAGCGTGGCGGAGGCCATGATCCAGCCGAGGCCCTGGGCGATCAGGGTCAGTGTAGGGTTGTTGATAGCCTGGCCGATGGGCCAGTAGCTGAAGCCCTTATACAAAATCGTCACCATCAGCAGATGGCCATCCATAACGAAAAAAAGCAGGCCGCAGAACACGTAGATAATTTGTGAAATCACGGTGGTGGAGTTGCCGTTGATCGGATCGTTCATCATCGCCATCCCGAGCCCCATATTCATAGACAGAATATGTCCGGCGGTTTGCAGGGCGACAAACACCAGTTGGAGGGCGCTGGCGAAAAGAATGCCCCACAATAGCTGCTCGCTAATCAGCAAAATGGTGCGTATCGACAGCAGTTCGCTCAACAGTACGTTGTTTGGCAGCATAGGGGTGATAATGACGGACAGCGCCAGCGCAGTGGCGATTTTAATCCGGCGGGAAAACGCTTTGTTATCCAGCACGGGGGCGAACTGAAGAAACGCCAGAATACGGATGAAGGGCAGCACCAGCGCCATTAATGGCGTAAGCAGCGCCTGAATATCGATTCCCATTGCGGTTTAGCCTACCAGCCCCGCCGCCTGGTGAAAGATCTGCGTGGTAAAGTCCACCAACTGCGTCAGCATCCACTTTCCGGCAAAAATCAGCACCCCCAGCGTCACCACCAGGCGCGGCAGAAAGCTCAGCGTCTGTTCGTTAATCTGCGTGGTGGCCTGAAAAATACTGACGCACAGCCCGACAATCAGGCTGGGTACAATCGCGACGGCGGAGATCAACAGCACCAGATGAATGCCGGAGGCCATGATGTCTCCGGCGGTATCCATATTCATCATCGTTATAACCCCTGCACGCTGGAGGTCAGCGTGCCGACAATCAGCGTCCAGCCGTCGCAAAGCACGAACAGCATCAGCTTAAAGGGCAGCGAAACGATCAGCGGCGACAGCATCATCATCCCCATCGCCATGAGAATACTGGCGACGATCAGGTCGATAACCAGGAAGGGGATGTAGATCATGAAACCTATCTGGAAAGCGGTTTTCAGTTCGCTCAGCAGGTACGCGGGCGTTACCACCGTTAAATCCTGTTCGCGGGCATCACCTTCGATACCCGCGATGCTCATCATCTGCGCCATCGCCTTATTGTTGGTTTGCGCCAGCATATATTTTTTCAGCGGGGCTTCCGCCTTTGCCAGCGCCTGCTTCAGCGTGATTTCATCGTTCTGGAACGGGGTGATGGCGTCCGTATAAATGGTCGTCCATACCGGGCGCATCACCAGCAGCGTCAGTGCCAGTGCGATACCGGTCAGGATTTTGTTGGGTGGGCTCTGCTGTAGCCCCAGCGCCTGGCGCAAAATCGCCAGGACGATAATAAAGCGGGTGAAACAGGTCATCATCAGCACCATGATCGGCAGCAGGCCGAGCAGGGTCATCAGGATCAGGATCTCAATTTTGACGTTGTAATCCTGGCCTGTCTGCGTCGTTGCGGTGCTAAAGAGGGTGACATCACCGTTTGCCGCCAGTACGGGCTGGGCAAACAGCAAACCCAGGAGCAGCAACAGGGTGATGCCGCTGCGGTAAAACGACTGATTCATCGCGTCAACTCACCAAGCTCTTTGGCGTTAAACTCGATAATACGCAGCCCATATTTATCGTTCAGCACCACCACTTCTGCTTTGCCGAACAGAATGCCGTTAACCTTGATATCCAGCGGCTCGCCTGCCATTTTGTCCAGTTCGATGACGGAATCGCTGTTGACCGTCATCAGCTCTGCCAGCGAAATATCGACGGAGGCGACTTCCAGCGTCAGTGTGACCGGAATACGGCGGAACAGGGCCATTTTACGCATGTCGGTCATCGGCGCGCTGCGCGTTTCCGACTGCAAATCAAGACGGATATTGCCTTCGACGGTGGCTTCCTGCGGCATATCGCTGAGGTTCAGATCGTCAAGATCGAGAGACTGACTCAGTTCGTGTTGCAAATCACTCATAGTGTTTCTCGGTTGTTTTGTCATAGATATCGCACAGGAACAACTTGCTGCGATCTTCTGCAATTGCGGCTTCAAAAATTTGTTCTTTACCGATAAAAACCGGTAACGGTTCATTTACGGCGATAGGGATGATGTCGCCAGGTTTGATGTCGGCGATCTGCGCGACCGTCAGGTTAAGGCTGGCCAGACGGCCATTCAGCTTCAACGGCAGCGTATCGAAAAGACGCTCGATTTGTGCCGGGCTCAGCGGTGCGCTTTGCACGCTGCTCTGGCTGGCTTCGGGTGTACGCAGCGACGCCAGCATCTGATCGACATGATGATGGTCGAGGAGCACGGTAAAGCTGCCGTGGTCATACCCTTCGAGCGTAAAGGTAATACACCATGACCATTGGCTAATGACCGTGGAGTAATCGATTTTAATATCGAGATTTTCCCCGAAGGTTTCTTTGCTGATAATTAATGACGTTAATTCCTGGCCCAGTTTACTTTTCAGGCGTTCTTCAGTTTTGGTCACCGGCAATGTGTCGTCGGGCGCGACATGATTACTGTCTTTGCTCAACCCATAATAATCATGAAGAATATTCAGCAGTAAAATACGGTCAATGACAAACGCAATATTACCGTAGGGTGTTGAGAATATTTGCGCGTTTTTATAGTTTTGATCTATCGCAAACGTCATGGTCTTTAACGCCGCATTGACGCGGAGCTTCTTCAGAAAATAGATGCTCAGTCTGGCGTCAAGGATGTCAAAGCAGTCATTCATCAGCTTTGGCAGTTTATGCCATGGGCGACCGAGCTTGCTGATCTCTGGTTTGATGAGATCGGGCAAATCATCGTGCTTATGGATTCTGATTCGCTGTGAGACAGGGTACATGATTATTCCGGGTTAATAGTAATGGTCAATCGAGTAATAACGCTCGTTATTAATCTGAATGGCGCTATCTACAAAAAAATCGTGGAAGCATTTGAGTTTTTACAATCTCGTGTCGCTCTACTACAACATCGGGGAAACTTCGCGAGGTGCAGACTTACACTCCATTCATCAGGAAGAGGATTAGACAATTACAGGCTTTTATTTGCAATAGGTAATGGGTTATTAATCCATTATTTATCTGCGATTATATTGATTAATAACTTTTATAAGTTATTGTTTTTAAATGATTAATATTTTAATACCCATTAAAAAAAAGACAATTCTGAGTCCGTGGGTATACTGCACTCACTTTCATAAATCATGCCCTTTTATGAAAGGTTAACATCCTACTTATTTTTATTAACATTTCGTTTTTCGCCTTGTTGTGCGTGCTACGGATAATATTACGTGGCGATGTGTTTAATAAAAGTAGAGTGGGGTATCTTTTATTTGTTCTTTCTGTTGGTACTCCTGATGAGCATTATCATTGACCGTGAAGAGCGCAATGAAAACGGCTTTATTGCTGTTTCCCCTGCCAGCGTTAACGTAATGTCGTTAGCCCGCCGTGTTGCTAACTATAATGTTTCAGTTCTCATTACTGGCGAAACGGGAACAGGTAAAGAGTGTGTTGCGAAATACATTCATGAACACGCCTGTGGCAGCGAGGCTCCTTATGTGGGGGTTAACTGTGCGGCGATTCCGGAAAGTATGCTGGAAGCCATTTTATTCGGTTATGAAAAAGGCGCATTTACCGGCGCGGTAGCCAGCGTGGCGGGTAAATTTGAGCAGGCCAACGGCGGCACGCTGCTGCTGGATGAAATTGGCGACATGCCGCTGGCGCTGCAGGCGAAATTACTGCGCGTATTACAGGAGCAGGAAGTCGAACGTCTTGGTAGCCATAAACGCATTCCGCTGGATATTCGTTTAATTGCTTCCACAAATAAAGATTTGCAGCAGGAAATTGCGGAAGGCCGTTTCCGCCAGGATCTCTTTTACCGTATTTCGGTGGTGCCGATTCATATTACGCCGCTGCGTGAACGTAAGCAGGACATTCTGCCGCTGGCGCAGCGCTTTATCGCCAAATACCGCGCTTTTCACAAGGGGAGCTTACGCCTTGGCGATGATGCGCGTAAGGCGTTGCTGGGCTACGACTGGCCGGGCAATGTACGAGAGCTGGAAAACGTGATTCAGCGCGGCATGATTTTATGCAATGGCGAAGAGGTCAGCGCCGCTGATTTCGGTCTGGTTGCGCGGGTGATGCTGCCGGAAACCCCGGCCATCGACATGATGCCCGCCTACCGCGAGCAGGAGAGTGCGGGCGCATCGGCGATCCGTGACGTCAAGCTGCATGGCCGTCTGGCGGAATACCAGTACATCATCGACTTGCTGAAGCGCCATAAAGGCAATAAATCAAAGACCGCCGAATTTTTAGGCATCACCCCCCGCGCCCTGCGTTATCGCCTCGCTTCGATGCGTGATGAAGGCATCGACCTTGAATGTGACTCCTGAGGCCAGGAAGGATTGAGTAATGGATGAAATACGAGCAACAGGCATGAACCCGACGCAGACGGAGATACTGAGCCGGATGCAGCACACCGCCGCGCTGGCCTCTGCCAGCGGACTGGATGCGCACACGTCGGTACAGCCCGCCAGCAGCGCGTTCGCGGCCAGCGAACCGCTTTCTTTTGGTCAGGTTCTTAATAACGCTATCGATAATGTTGATGCCATTCAGCACAGCGCGGGCGCAAAACAGAAAGCGATTGATATGGGTCAGAGCGATGATTTAGCCGGTGCAATGATCGAAAGTCAAAAGGCCAGTGTGGCTTTCTCGGCCATGATGCAGGTGCGCAATAAGCTCACCAGCGCGCTGGACGAAGTGATGAATACTCCGCTCTAAGGTTTTAATCGTGTTAAACAAGATCAAATCTCGTCTTCCCGCCGTTTCACTGCCTTCCGGCCTGAATAAAACGCAACTGCTGGCTATCGTCGGTGGCGTGGTACTGACGCTCGGCATCGTGCTTTCCCTGTGGAACCGCAATCAGGGCTATGTGGCGCTTTATGGTTCGCAAGAGCATCTCCCGGTCTCTCAGGTGGTGGAGGTGTTGGGGGCGGAAACCATTCCTTACCGTATTAACCCGGACAACGGCCAGATCCTGGTCAGCGAAAGCAAACTCTCTCAGGCGCGTATGGCGTTGGCGGCGAAGGGCATCAGTGCGCTCACGCCGGAGGGCTATGAGCTGATGGACAAAGAAGAGATGCTGGGCAGCAGCCAGTTTATTCAGAACGTGCGCTACAAGCGCAGCATGGAGGGTGAGCTGGCGAAAAGCATTATGGCGCTGGAAGCGGTGGAAAATGCCCGCGTGCATCTTGGGATCAGCGAAGCGAGCTCATTCGTGCTGGCGAACAAACCGGGCAGCAGCGCCTCGGTGATGGTGCAGCTACGCTACGGCAAAAAGCTGGATGATACGCAGGTTGCTTCTATCGTTCAACTGGTTTCC
This sequence comes from Citrobacter sp. 50677481, assembly GCF_001463265.1. Taxonomy (NCBI): domain Bacteria; kingdom Pseudomonadati; phylum Pseudomonadota; class Gammaproteobacteria; order Enterobacterales; family Enterobacteriaceae; genus Citrobacter; species Citrobacter sp. 50677481. The sequence continues at coordinate 305,420 of NZ_LNHZ01000061.1, read as the reverse complement.
GGCAGCGTGCCCGGCATGTTGCCAACGAATGTCCGCGTGGTAGACCAGGCGGGGAATCTGCTCTCGGCCGGTATCGACGGGCCGGATGGCGCGCTGGCGGGTAAGGGGCCGGGCAGCGATGTGGTGCAGCGCATCCGCGCCGATACCAGCCAGAACATCGCCAGCCTGCTGACCTCTCTGGTCGGCGCGGGCAACTTTCGCATCAGCGTTGCGCCGGACGTCAACCTGAGCCGCGTGGAAGAGACGCAGGAGCGCCTTGGGAAAGAGCCGCTCGTCAGCGATGAGCAGGTCACACAGGAAAACACCACCAACGAAATGGCGTTCGGCATTCCTGGCTCCCTGAGCAATCGCCCGGTGAACCAGGCGCCGCAGGCTGCGGCAAATCAGGCGGCGGGCGTACAGCCTGACGCGAACGCGGCGAACGGCGACAGCGCCGACCCGCGTTCGCTCTCCAGCCGCAGCCAGCAGCAGCGTAAATACGCCTTTGACCGCGATATTCGCCATATCCGCCACCCTGGCTACAAGCTGGAAAAAATGAGCGTCGCCGTGGCGCTGAACAAGTCGGCACCGGCGCTGGCGAAAATGACTCCGGAACAGCTGGCCTCTATGACGCGTCTGGTGGAGAGCGCCGCCGGTATCGAAAAATCGCGCGGCGATGTCCTGACGATGGACGTGCTGGCCTTTACCGCGCCGGAAGGAAATGTCATGCCGGAGCTGAAGTGGTGGCAGGACCCGTCCATGCAGTACTGGGGGCAGAATGGCGGCATTGGCCTGCTGGCGCTGTTAACCCTGCTGTTTTGCGTGCGTCCGCTGGCGCAGCGCTTTGGCCGCCGTGAACGGGTCGCCATCGAGAAAGAAGCAGAACCTGAGAACATTCTGCTGAGCCATGAGGGAGTGATGGCGGAAGACGGCCTGTCGAATGGCCTGCCGAAAGTGGGCTTCCATAATGACGATCATCTGCCGCCGCAGAGCTCCGGTCTGGAAGCGAAAGTCGAATATCTCCAGGTGCTGGCGCAGAGTGAAACCGAGCGTGTAGCGGACGTACTGAAACAATGGATCAACAGCAATGAGCGAAGCAACAGTAAACCGGAATAATCATAGCAGCGACGGGGCAGCCGGGCGCAGCCGCCTGGAGCAGGCGGCAATCCTCCTGTTGAGCGTGGGTGAAGAGGCCGCCGCTCAGGTGATGAGAAAAATGGATCGTGAAGAGGTGGTGCTGCTCAGCGAAACCATGGCGCGTTTACATGATGTAAAGGTAAACCAGGCGCGCCAGGCGATGAACAACTTCTTCTCGGATTACCGCGAGCAGAGCGGGATCAACGGTGCGTCGCGCACCTATCTGCGCAGCATTCTGGAAAAAGCGCTGGGTGGCGAAATTGCCCGCAGCGTGATTAACGGCATCTATGGCGATGAGATCCGCTACCGCATGGCGCGCCTGCAGTGGGTGGATATTCCGCAGCTGGCGGCGCTGATTGAGCAGGAGCACCTGCAGTTGCAGGCAGTTTTCCTCGCCTTCCTGCCGCCGGATATTGCTGCCAGCGTGCTGAATGTTCTGCCGCGCGAACGCCAGGATGAGATTATCTACCGCATCGCACGCCTCGATGATATTAACCGCGATGTGATCGACGAACTCGACCGCTTAATCGATCGCGGCGTGGCGGTGCTCTCTGAACATGGCTCAAAAGTGATCGGCATTAAGCACGCCGCCAACATTGTCAACCGTATTCCGAGCAACCAGCAGATCCTGTTGGATCAGCTGCGCGAGCGCGACGAGAAGGTGGTCGACGATCTGAAAGATGAGATGTATGAGTTCTATATCCTCAGTCGCCAGACGCAGGTGACCTTGCAGTATTTGCTGGATGAAATCCCGCTGGAGGACTGGGCTGTGGCGCTGAAAGGCACCGAGCCGGTTCTGCGCCAGGCGATTTTCAACGTTATGCCTAAGCGTCAGGTGACGCTGCTGCAAAATACCACTTCGCGTCTCGGGCCGGTGCCGGTCAGTCGCATTGAGCAGGTGCGCAAAGAGATCATGCAGGTGGTGCGTCAGCTCGCCGAAGAGGGCGAAATCCAGGTGCAGCTGTTTGCCGAGCAGACGGTGGAGTAAGGCATGTTTAAACGTCGCAATCTGCCGCTTGATGCCCTGACTCCTCGCCGCCAGGCGGTGGTGAAGCCGCGCCTGCACAAATTCCCTCCGCTGCGTAAACGCTGGGTGCAGAACGGTCCGCCGCGCGAAGAGGAGGGGACGCGCGCGCTCGATCCCGCAGAATACCAGCAGCAGAAAAAAGAGGGTTTTCAGGACGGCATGAACCAGGGGTTTGCCCTGGGGATGGCCGAAGGGAAAGAGGAAGGCTACCAGGAGGGAGTGCGTCTCGGATTCGACGAGGGGATGCGCAAAGGGCTGGCGGAAGGCAAACAGCAGGCACGCCAGCAGTTTATGGAGGCCGCCGCACCGTTTGAGCGCATCGCCACGGAAGTACAGCATTATCTTGAACGTTATGAGCAGCGCCGCCGCGAAGAGCTGCTGCAACTGGTGGAAAAAGTGACCCGTCAGGTGATCCGCTGCGAACTGGCGCTGCAACCCACGCAACTGCTGGCGCTGGTGGAAGAGGCGTTAACCAGCCTGCCGCAGCCGCCGGAACAGGTACGCGTATTGCTGAATGCGCAAGAGTTTCAGCGCATCAGCGAAGCGGAGCCGGAGAAAACTCGCGAATGGGGGCTGGCAGCCGATGCCACCCTGGAGCCGGGCGAATGCCGCGTGGTGACCGACACCACTGAAATAGACGTCGGCTGTCAGCATCGTCTGGATCAGTGTGTCGATGTGCTGAAAGAAAACCTGCTGTCGGATGTGACCCATGAGCAGCCTTGATTTCGAACAGGCGCTGAAATCGATCGAACAGATAGATCTGGCGCGCGTCGCCGGGCGTCTGGTGCGCGTGAACGGCATTTTGCTGGAGTGCGTCGGCTGCCGCCTGGCCGTAGGCCAGATCTGCCGCGTGGAAAGCGTGGATGGTGAAACCCTGGATGCGCAGGTGGTTGGTTTTGACCGCGAAGTGACCTACCTGATGCCCTTCAAACAGCCGTCCGGCCTGATTGCCGGGGCGCGCGTCTTTCCGGCCGGAAAAAGCGAAGGAGCGATGATTGGCGATCAGTGGCTGGGCCGCGTGGTAAATGGCCTGGGCGAGCCGATTGATGATAAGGGCAAGCTGGGCGGCGATACGCTGCTGGCGCAGCAACTGCCGCAGATCCACCCCCTGAAACGCCAGCCGGTTGAATCGCCGCTGGACGTGGGCGTGCGCGCCATTAACGGCCTGTTGACCATCGGCAAGGGTCAGCGCGTGGGGCTGATGGCGGGCAGCGGCGTCGGCAAGAGCGTACTGCTCGGCATGATCACCCGCTATACCCAGGCGGAAGTGGTGGTGGTTGGCCTGATTGGCGAACGCGGCCGCGAGGTGAGAGAGTTTATTGAAAATTCGCTGAAGGTCGAAGGGCTGGCGAAATCGGTGATTGTCGCGGCACCGGCCGATGAGTCGCCGCTGATGCGTATGAAAGCCACCGAACTGTGCCACACCATCGCCAGCTACTATCGTGACAAAGGTAAAGATGTGCTGCTGCTGGTCGATTCTTTGACGCGCTACGCTATGGCGCAGCGTGAAATCGCTCTGTCGCTGGGTGAACCGCCTGCCACGAAAGGGTATCCGCCCTCGGCGTTCGGCATGATCCCTCGTCTGGTGGAAAGCGCCGGTAACAGTGAAGGCGCGGGTTCGATGACCGCGATCTATACCGTACTGGCGGAAGGGGACGATCAGCAGGACCCGATCGTCGACTGCGCCCGTGCAGTACTCGACGGGCATATCGTTCTGTCTCGCCATCTGGCTGAAGCCGGACACTATCCGGCTATCGATATCGGCCAGTCCATCAGCCGCTGTATGAGCCAGATAACCACGCGGGAGCATCAGCTCGCCGCCCGTACCCTCAAGCAGCTTTACGCGGAATATCAAAATATTAAACCGCTGATCCCGCTGGGGGGGTATGTAGCGGGTGCCGATGCGTTGGCCGACAGATCTGTGCGCCTGTCTCCCGCCATCACCCAGTTTTTACAGCAGGAAGTGCAGGATGCCGCGCCAATCGCCGCGGTCGTCAATGATTTGTGCGCGCTGGCGCAAGCGGGATAAGGCTGAACGATGAGCAAACTGATATCAACGCTGGAACAACTCCATCTGCTGCGACATCGCGCGGTGAATGACTTAGCCGGCAAACTGGCTTCACAGAACCAGCTCTGCCAGCGCTTTGAGAAGAATATCGCCGGTCTGACCTCGCTGGCCACCGGGATGTCAGCCGCTCAGGGTGGCAACGCGGCAATGATGTTCAACCAGTCAAAATATAAGCACAACATTCAGCGGGTCATTGACTGGCAGAAACAGGAGCAGGCGCTGGCCCGCCTGGAAGCGCAGCAAATCCAGGGCAGGTTGCTGACGGCGTCGCGGCGTGAGAAGAGCCTGGAGCTGGTGCTGGATGCGAAACGCGCTGACAAGCAGGCTGAACATACGCGCCGCGAACAGAAAACCACAGACGCTATTTCCGCGCAGTGCTGGATGCGCCAGCAGATCCTCCAACAACAACGATAAGAACGATGGCAAACGTAAAAAAAACCGGGTCCGCCTCGCTGATGGACACGTTGATGAAACGTCAGAAGACGGTCTCTCCCCGGCACACGCCGTTTATCAGTGTGGTCTGCCCTACCTATAACCGTCGCGAATTTCTGCCCTATCTGCTTTATATGTGGCAGTACCAGGACTACCCGGCGGAGAAGCGTGAGCTGGTGATTCTTGATGACTCTGCGCAGAGCAATGCTGACCTCATTGCAATGATGGTCGACCCGGCGTGCCCGAACGTGCGCTATATTCACAGCGAAGAGCGACTGGTGCTTGGGCAAAAACGCAATATGCTCAACGAGCTGGCGAAAGGCGAATACATCCTCTGCTTTGATGATGATGACTACTACCCGCCGAATAAAATTTCTCATCAGGTGGCGCAAATGCAGGAGAACAACGCGCTTTTCTCCGGCACCGATCGTCTCTATATCTGGTACAGCCATCTGAATAAAATTTATCTTACCCATGCTTTTGGCCCCAGGCATGCGCTGAACGGTACTTTTGGGTTTCATCGCAACTTCCTGAAAAAGCATCGTTATGACGATACCGCGACCCGTGCCGAGGAGACATCGTTTCTGAACGGGTTTACTACGCCGGTGCTGCAGATCGACCCGAAGCAGTCCATTCTGTGCATTTCGCATAGCCACAATACCTACGACAAAGACTTTGTAATGAGCACTTCCACACCGGTGGATCTCACGATTGAGGATTTTGTCAGCGACCCGAACCTGCTGGCGCACTATCGCCGCCTGAGCCATGCCCCGATAAATACGCAAGTGAACTGGGCGATCTTTGAAAAAATCGCGGTACTGTTTGATGGCGGTCAGGCGTCTGCGCTCCAGGCGCGCTGCGAAGCGCTGATGGCGTTTGGCGTTCGCGCCAGTCAAATTTGGCCGGTGGAGAAGCAGACGCTTGAGCTCGAAACCCACTGCCAGGTACTGGAGGAGGCGCAGCAGCAGGGCTGGCGCAATGTGCTGTTGCTCGACGCCGATATTCAGTTTGTCAAAAAAGAGAACACGATCCTCTACGTCAACAAACTGCTGAACGGACTGGAGCAGGTCGCCTGGCACGGGCTGACATTGGGGGCGCGTTATGAAAACTTCACGCCGATGCAATCGATGCCGGGCGTCGCGCGTATCTTCAACGCCGGGTGTGGCTGCGCCTACGCGATCAATGCGCCCTATTATGGCGAACTATTAAGCGCCTATCGCCAGGGGATGGCGCAGGACGTCAACCTTGACCGCTGCTGGGCCGGGGTGATGGGGCGTGGCGACGTATGGCTCGGTTTTAGTCCCGGTTTCGCCTTTTTACAACTCCATCCGGACCCGAAAAGCGGTGAGGTCATCGACTGTACCCACTGGTTTTTCCGCAAACACCGCTAAACCGATTATCCCCCTGAGAGAGCACTATGGAACTGACTGAACATTACCAACCTGAATTTGTAAGACGGTTTATGGCGCGGGACAGCGTCTGTGAATGCCAGGCCTGCCGCAACGCGCCGCAGGGCTGGCCGTACATCAGCATAAAAATGAAAAACCAGCAGCGTGAAAGCCTGGATATGGCGTGTGAAACGGCAGCGCGTGAAATTGTACTCAACCCGGAAGCATTTGTACTGCATACGTCACAGGCACCGGCACAGGGAGAAGAAGTTCTTTCTGGCTGGAGCGAAGTCCTGAATCAGCAGTGCATCAACCTGGCAATTCATCCGGCGCTGTCACATGACGAGCGTCTCTACGCGATTGGCATATTGCTGAGTAAAGCGCAGCAGTACCGGGATAACGGCGAGCATGACCCGGCGTTACTGGCGTCGATGGGTGATCAGCTTGCCAGTCTGGCGGATCAGGGCATTCTCTCTCAGCAGTTTACGATGCTGCCGGAAATCCCGGAAAACCCGTGCGCAGTGTTAAAAGAGATGGGAGCGATTCGCCTGACGCTGAATTTACCGATGGCGGAAAAAATGGTGATATCGCTGAAGCTGAGCGAGCTGGGGATTATGTCGCCGTCGCGACTGGCGGAGCGGCTTGACGCGCTCAAATCGCACTGGCAGACCATACCGCTGTTTAACGAACAGCCCTGGCTTCTCAATAACATTTTACTCTATGCGCTCTACAGCCGCATTTTCCCCGGTCTCCATTGTGATAACTATGGCGAAGCCTTTCTGAATCTGGCGCGGACGTTTTTCCGCTTAAAAGCGATCTGCAGCATTCGTTGCGACGAACGTCAGGAGTTGTCCCCGGAAGATGTGGCGATGCTGGCCAGCGCGCTGGAGGCGTGGCAGAGCAAAAATCCTTCCCCGTCGCCGGCGCAATATACAGCAGATTATCGGTTGCTCCATGGATTATCGCTGTTGAGATAACGTATGAATACAGATGTACGCCAGCCTGAACACAGTAAAAAAATTATTACCTTTGGGACGTTCGATGTTTTTCATGTCGGCCACCTGAATATTTTGCGCCGGGCAAAATCGCTGGGAGGACGGCTGGTGGTTGGCGTGTCATCGGATGCGCTTAATTACAGAAAAAAAGGGCGATACCCTATCTATAACGAGCAGGATCGACTTGCTATCGTGGCCGGGATAAAATATGTCGATGACGTCTTTATTGAAGACTCTCTGGAATTAAAATCCCGGTATATTCAGCAACACGCGGCGGATACGCTCGTCATGGGTAATGACTGGCAGGGAAAATTTGATGAACTCGCGTCTCTCGTTGAGGTGATCTATTTACCCCGGACGCCCGTCATTTCAACGACCTCGATCATCGATGTGATTAAAAATTTTTGAGTTTGGCCCGGCGCGCGTCGGGCCAGATTATTCTTAACACTATTCGTGTAACGCCTCAACGATCACCAGCGCTGCCCGCAGGCCAGCCATGCCATCATTAAACGCGTCACAATAATGCGTTTTAATCTGTTGCAGTGAAGTATTGAGATTCTCCCACGGATAGTCAGCAGACAAATATCGCCTGATATCTTGCATATCTGTGGCAACGGGCATAAATTCGCGAACTTTTTGTTCCGGGCTGTCTACAGAACTATAGGATGCCTGATTGATTAACAGTTTTCCCATTCCTGGCCAGTTTAAAAGAATGACTTTTTTATCGGCATTAATCGCATCAAAAATAAAACCGCTATTATCAGTAATGACATAGTCGGCACAGTCCAGCAGGGCAAAAGTCGTGGCGCTATCACTGACAATGTTCTTAATAAAACGGCGGACCAGTTTGAGCATGTTTCGTTCGCTCTCTTTATAAAGCGTTCGGTGATGCAGTTTAGCAATAATATTATATTCTTTGTTCATTCGACCCAGCCTTTCGGCCCAGTGAGGAATTGAACTGAGATCGCCGTAGGTTGGCGCATAAAGAAGTGTGGGTTTCGCCGGATCAATCTTTATGCCATCCGGTAGCGTCCTGGACCAGGTATTATTATGCCAGTCATCAAAGCGTGGGTTGCCGACAACAATGGCTTTATCACCCACGTTCAATGATGTTTGGGTATAGTCGCTGTAACAAAGAATATAGTGGTAATCTGAGTTCCAGTGTGCATGATTCCATTGATTTTTTGCCAGACCATATAGCGCACGAATATGAATATGCGCTGAATTTTTCAGATGCCGAATGTAATAAGGTGTGATCAGACAGTGATATTTTTTCTCTGTCTGTAAAATACATGAGAGAGTGGTGCAGGTGAGTCCCGGCATTTTGATATTATTCAAACCGGAAATCATCTCAGCGACGAAGTTTTTTTCGATTAAGTCATTTATGAGCAACTCGCACTTGACTTTTTTGCTCAGCAATACAGATATGATATTGCGATAAACTTCATAATGAAAAGAAGTCTCCATGTAAAAAGCTACGCAGCCAGATTGCTGTTGCATCTGTTTTCCTTTTTATATAAACAGGATTGTCGGGTAATACTGATTAGGCGTGATGGCCGTTATAGATATGCCCCCACTGAGGGAAAATACCCGATTCAAATTGATAAATTAATGACAGAATGAGCGGCAGGTTATAGGGAGTGACTTCTGTATGTTTTGTCACCTGCGGTGAACAGGTTTCGATGAGATTGAATAAAGGGTATTTATCAAATAGAGAAAGGTTGGGTTCTATCTCGGTAACATACTGTACGTCTTGTTTTGACGTGAAAAGGTAGATGTTTCGTTGAGTCTCATTATCATGCCTGATGATGCCTGGAATATAACGGTCAAGAGCAAATATTTTTTGAGGGCTTATTTCACCCATCATGGCGGCGCCAACGGCTTCCCAGTGGCCTTCTGCAACATAACGACCAATGCTAAATTGAGGTACGCAGGTGATAATATTTTTAATTTTATGTTTTATACCATAATACAGGGCCGCACTGCCCCCTTTAGAGGCCCCCAGTATAGAAACATTAACTGGCTTCACATTGTCAATGACCGCGTCAATAAGCAGACTGACACCGTTTTCTATATCAAATTTCATGTCGTTGCACAGGTAATAAGCGGGCAACCCTTTGAAATCATCTTTGATCCATAATACAGTCGAGCGGCAGTGTGATAGAATATCAAAATCGTAGATGGTTGGGTCCGGTAAGTTAAACCCTGACATCACGATTAATAAATGCTGACAATCATACTTGGATTTTTTTATTCGATAATGAATATTAATATCGGGGCGGAATTTAAACGTTTTCTCATCCACTGTTGTTTAGCCTTTAAGAAAAATAGGGAAGCGTTACCCCTGCTGATATAACCAGTTCTCCGGCTCATTCACGTTTAAGACGTTCAACAGGATCTCCTGCTGCATACTCATCAGTGAGCCATTGTATTCATTGGCTGAAAAACAGCGAGTGGCCTGCTGCTGCAGGTCCTGCCAGAGTGCGGCGACGGGCGTGCGGTTGGCGGGCGGAAGGCGGGCGATCAATGACTGCATTCCCTCGGCGCTGGCAGGGATGCCCAGTGACTTCAGCAAGCGGTAGCGCTGCTGGCTGTTGATGGACAGATGTTGATACTGTTCCATTACCTGCGCGTTGAGCGCGTCAAGCTCAGCGGCACGGCGGGCGACAATGTGCTCGCGCTGCGTTTCAAGCAGGCGCAGCAGGGCATGGTAGTGCTGGCGATCGGCGGCCATGCCCTGAATCAGGGTCTTAACGCTCTGGACAGCGTTAGTCATAATTACCTCTGGAAATATTTTTGCATCGATTCGGTCAGGGAATCGAGATTAATGGCGATTTTGCCGCTGCTAATGGCTTCTTTCATCTCGGCGACGCGCGCCATATCCACTTCCGGCAGCGTGGCCAGTTGAGATTGTGCATCGCCCAGCATTGGGTCAACGGCGGCGCTACGCTCAATTTTGTTGCCTTTCTGCGCGACGGTCTGGGTCTGCCCGGCTGTGCTGGCATTATTGATGGCGCCTGCCAGGTTGTACTGAGTTGCTGCTACTTTCATCGCTACGCTCTCTTTTTCGAATTTTGTTTGGGTTGCTAACGAATCCTGCCTGGCGGAAGAGGGGCTTCCGATGCCCTCACTGTGTAAGAGCGGCCAGTCGTCGGGCAAACTTAAACCGATTTCGCACTTTTTTAGCGTCCTCCCGCGTAGACCATTTTCACCACCCCGCTGTCGGCGACGATGGCGCTCACCACGCGTTCGCTGCTCTCATTTTTCACCTTGATAATTTCGCCTTTACGTCCCTTTTTCATCGCCTCGCCCACGGTGCGGGCTTCCACACCGCCCTGTTCGGCGATCATCACCACGCGCTGGCCGCGTTCAACCAGCACCGGCGCTTCCAACTGCGTCAGGGCAATCGCCTGACGATCGCGGATGCGGCGCTTCACCGTCAGCCCCATCACCTCGTCCGGGTTGGTCAGGTAGTTGCCGCGCAGGCCGCTGATATTGAGCTTCTTAATGGTGATGTCGTCCGGGGAGAGCAGATGGCCGCGATCCAACGTGTTTTGCGCGACCACCACCGGAAGATAGATATCCGGTTTTACCGTTACCGCCACGTCCCAGCGCTGCGGCGCGTCGCAGCGTACATCCACACGCAGGCGGTTGAGATCGATACGTTCACCCTCCGGCAGGGTGACGGTCGGTTCCTGTGCGCAGACTACCAGGTGCGATGCCTCGGAGGGGATAAACAAATTCATCTCCGCCTGGTAGTCCGGCCACTGTCGGCGTTTGGCTTCATGATAAATCATTTTGGCTGCGTGGAGCTGCGTCGCGACGTAGATCTGCTTACGCGCGTTGGTTTTTTTTTCGGGCGTTGCCGCACTGGCGGTGACGGCGAAAGCCAGGAGGAAAGAGAAGACGCCATAGCGGAAGCAACGCTTCACCTCTGGCGACTGGAAATGACTAAAACGGTTATAAATCATGATATTAAAACCTTGGCACGAATTTTGCTAATAGGGTAAGCAAATCATCGCAGGTTTAGCATCACGAGGGTGTGAATTGTGAGTATTACTTTTGACAAAGCATTGGGCGTTCATCCACAGGCTGTAGCACTTCGACTTTCCCGAGCAGAGTTGCTTTCAGCCAATCTGGCCAATGTCGATACCCCCAACTTTCAGGCTAAAGATATTGATTTTGCCGCAGAGATGCAACGTTCATCGCGGAGTTTTTCGCAGACCGCACTGCCGCAGGAGATGTATCGCGTTCCTTATCAGCCCTCTTCGGACGGCAACACCGTATCGTTGAACGTGGAGCAGGCTGAGTTTGCCAAAAACGCGCAGGATTACCAGATGAGCCTGGCGTTTTTAAACATGAAATTTACGGGCCTGAAGCAGGCCATTGAAGGTAAGTAATCCTACGCAGGTAATCACGGAATATGGCTTTTACCGATATTTATCGCGTTTCGGGGTCGGCGATGACGGCGCAAACCGTTCGTCTGAATACCATCGCCAGTAACCTCGCCAACGCAGAAACAGCGGCAACCAGCGAAGAGGGGGTTTATAAAGCCCGCCGTCCGGTGTTTGCCGCGATTTACAAAAACGACGAACTGATGCACAGCCGGGCGCTGACCGGCGCGCGGGTTCAGGTGATGGACGTTGTGGAGAGCGGCGAAGCCGTTGAACGCTACGAGCCTCATAACCCGCTGGCGAACGGCGACGGCTACGTCTATTACCCGGGCGTCAACGTGGTGGAAGAAATGGCGGACATGATGTCGGCCTCCCGAAGCTTCGAAACCAACGTTGAAGTGCTTAACAGTGTGAAAAGTATGCAGCAAAGCCTGCTGCGACTTGGAGAAGCCTAAGCATGAACGTAAATAACGCATCCCGCAGCGCCCAGGCGACTTCCCTCGGCGGCAGCGTCTCCGGCAACGGCAACACCGCGGCTGGCATGAACACGCTGTTTATGCAACTGCTGGTGGCACAGATCCAGAACCAGGACCCGCTAAACCCGACGGATGGCACCGAGTACGTCAGCCAGCTGGCACAGCTTACTCAGGTGCAGTCGATGGAAACCATGTCCCAGCTGATGGCGAACAGTTCCGTGTTGATGGACAACCTGCAAACCCTCACCACCGGCAATCTGGTCGGCCAGCACGTGATGGTGCAGAGCGACAGCATCAACAGCGACGGCGAAACGGTTGTGGACGGGCGTCTGACGCTGCAGCACGCCGCGGGCGTAGTGACGGTGATCGTCAAAGATTCCGCGGGCGTCGAGCACAAAATCGAATTGGGCAAACAGGACGCGGGTCAGGTGGATTTCAGTATCGACCCGGCGGAGATGGGGCTCAGCGAAGGGAAATACACTCTGAGCGTGGTCACGGATACCGGCGAAGAGACGGTGCCGATTGAAGTGGGCGGAACGGTCACCAACGTGCGCATTCCGCTCGACGGAAGCGCCACCGTCCTGAATATCAACGGTATTGGCGACATCGCTTACAACAACATTACGCAATTTGGAACAACCTCGAAAAACGCCGTCTGAGGCGATTTCACGAGATGATGAAACAGGAACTTTTATGAGCTTTAACATTGCCACCACCGGCCTGAACGCGGTCACCGAACAGCTGAACGCGATCTCTAACAATATCGCCAACTCCGGCACCGTAGGCTTTAAATCGGGCCGCGCCGAGTTTTCCGCGCTTTACGCTGAAAGCCAGCCACTGGGCGTCGGCGTTTCCGGTGTCACTCAAAGCATCACCAAAGGCGGAAGCATCTCTTCCACCGGCAACGCCCTCGATCTGGCGATCAACGGCAACGGTTTCTTTGTCGTGCGCGACAGCGCGGGCACCACGGCATACAGTCGCGCGGGCTACTTCGGCACCGACAGCAGCGGTAACCTGATCAATAACCTGGGCATGTACCTGCAGGGTTACCCAGTGGATGCGAACGGCCAGCTTCAGGTCGGCACCGTCGGCAATCTGACCATCAGCAGCGGCTCGATCCCGGCGAAGGCCACCGACAGCCTCGACTTCACCGCCAACCTCGATGCCAACGCAGATATGCCGACAAACGGCAACTTCGACCCGAAGGACAATACCTCGTACAACAATACCTATACTACGCAGGTCTACGATTCTCTGGGTCGTGAGCACACCCTGAACCAGTATTTCGTGAAGAAAGACGATAACACCTGGGAAGTCCACTACTACATGGACGACACCGAGATCCCAAACAGTGCCCAGGAAATGACGTTCTCCGACCAGGGCATACTGACCACACCGACCGACCTGACCAGCCTGAATGTTGATATTCCGGGCGCGGCCGGGCTCTCCATCGACCTGAGCTACAACGGCACCACGCAGTACGGTTCTGATTTCTCGGTGAGCAAAAACCAGGGTAGCGGCTATGCCTCCGGCGAGCGTACCGGCCAGGCGATTGATGCCGATGGCAGCGTTTACGCCACCTTCTCCAATGGTGAACGTATGCTGCAAGGGCAACTGGTGCTGGCTAACTTTGCCAACGCCAACGGCCTTCAGTCGCAGGACGGCACCACCTGGACGCAAACCGCCAGCTCGGGCGCACCGCTGACAGGCGCGCCAGGTACAGGCCTGCTGGGCTCGATTACCGCCGGGGCGCTGGAGCAGTCCAACGTCGACCTGACCTCTGAGCTGGTCGGGCTGATGACCGCGCAGCGTAACTACCAGGCCAACACCAAGGTGATCAGCACTAACGACAACATGATGAATGCGCTCTTCCAGGCGGTGTAATGGATCGATTGATTTTTACCGCCGTAAGCGGCGCATCACGCACACTGTCGCAGCAGGAGATCCACGCGAATAACCTGGCGAACGTCAACACCCAGGGCTTTCGCGGCGATCTCGATCGCGCGATCACGCAGCAGGTGAGCGGCGAGGGTTACGCCTCCCGCTATATGACCCTGCCCACTCAGGGTGGCGTGGACATGACCCCCGGCGCGGTCCGTGAAACCGGGCGCAGCCTGGATCTGGCGATTAAGGGCGAGGGGCTGATCGCCCTGAGCAGCGGCAATCGTGAGGTCTATACCCGCAACGGCCAGATTGACGTCAACGCCGATGGCGAGCTGTCTATCAACGGGCTGCCGGTGGAAGGTGACAACGGCCCCATAGTTCTGCCGCCGTTCTCCTCCGTCAGCATCGGCGAGGACGGGGTGATAACCATCGTGCCCGACGACGGTGACATCGCCGCGCCGGTGGATAACGATCGCGTCAAGCTGGTTAACGTGCCGGCCAGTGAGCTGAGCAAAAATGCTGATGGCTTTCTGGTGAGCAATGCGGCGGTTAACCCGCGCGATGAAGAGGTGATGGTGGCTTCCGGGCATTTGGAGAGCGCCAACGTGTCGGCGATCGACGAGATGGTCTCCAGCATTGCGCTAAACCGCCAGTTTGAAGCGCAGATCAAAATGATGAAAGCCGCAGAAGATCTCGCGACGGCGGGCAACCGCCTGATTCGCGGCTCCTGATATTAAAAGAAGGATGAGAGATGAATCCCGCATTGTGGATTAGTAAAACCGGTCTGGCGGCGCAGGACGCCAAAATGTCTGCCATTTCTAACAACCTGGCGAACGTCAACACCACCGGGTTTAAGCGCGATCGCGCCATGTTCGCCGATCTGTTCTATCAGAATCAGCGTACGCCGGGGGGCCAACTGGATCAGAACAACGTCGCGCCGACCGGTATTCAGTACGGCACCGGCGTGAAAATTGTTGGTACGCAGAAAGAGTTCACCGTTGGCAGCATTCAGAACACCGAGCAGGCGTTGGATGTGGCGATCACCGGGCAGGGTTTTTTCCAGGTGGAAATGCCCAACGGCGATATCGGTTATACCCGCGCCGGTAACTTTCAGAAAACGCCGGACGGCCTGCTGACCAACGCTCAGGGCTTACCGCTGGTGCCGCAAATTGAACTGCCGGAAAACGTGAAGGACCTGCAGATCGGTAAAGACGGTACCATCACCGCGACCGTCGCAGGCGAAACGGATCCGGTTGAGCTCGGCCAGCTAACGCTGGTGAACTTCGTCAATCCGGCCGGGCTGGAAGCGGTGGGCGGTAACCTTTATCGCGAAACTGCCGCCAGCGGCGAAGCGGTAGAAGGCGTTCCGGGCGAAGAGGCGTTTGGCCAACTGGAGCAGGGGTCGCTGGAAGGCTCTAACGTGCAGGTCGTCGAGGAGATGGTCGATATGATCACCGTGCAGCGGGCATATGAAATGAACGCCAAAATGGTCTCCGCCGCCGACGACATGCTGAAGTTTGTCACCCAGTCGATGTAATGACCGGGCAGTAAAGTGAAAGTGTAATGAAAAAGCAGGTAGTAATGGTTTTGCTGGCACTGTTTTTGTCGGGCTGTGAAAGCCCGGCGTTGCTGGTGCAAAAAGATGATGCGGCCTTCGCGCCGCCGGAAGATATCGTGATGCCGGATACGCAGGTGCGCGGTGGCGGGTTGTACAACAGCGGCTATAACTGGTCGCTGATACAGGACCGCCGCGCTTATCGCGTGGGCGATATCCTGACCGTCAAACTGGATGAGTCCACCCAAGCCAGCAAGCAGGCGCGCACCAATTTCGGCAAAAAGAACGATGTTTCCCTGGGGATCCCGGACGCGTTCGGCCACTCGGTGGATAATCTCTCCGCCTCCATAGACGGCAACCGTAACTTTAACGGCAACGCCGCCTCGCAGCAGCAAAACAGCCTGCGCGGGGCGATCACCGTGGCCGTCTACAAAGTGCTGCCGAACGGTGTGCTGGCGATCCGCGGCGAGAAGTGGCTGACACTCAATCAGGGTGATGAATACATGCGCGTGACCGGGCTGGTGCGGGCGGATGACGTCGAGCGTGACAACTCCGTTTCCTCACAGCGCATCGCCAATGCCCGCATCTCCTATTCCGGACGCGGCGCGCTGAGCGACGCCAATTCCGCTGGTTGGCTGACGCGCGTCTTCAACCACCCGCTGTTTCCGATCTAATGGAGTCCGTAATGCGTAAAGTGGCACTTTTTTGCCTGCTCATCTGGAGCATGGGGGCGATGGCCCAGCGCCTGGGAGACGTGGTCGATATTCAGGGCGTGCGCGGCAATCAGCTGGTGGGCTACAGCCTGGTGGTGGGGCTCGACGGCACCGGGGATAAAAACCAGGTCAAATTCACCAGCCAGTCGGTGACCAACATGCTGCGACAGTTTGGCGTTCAGCTACCGGCGAAAATCGACCCGAAAGTGAAAAACGTCGCGGCCGTCGCCATCAGCGCGACGCTGCCGCCGGGCTATGCGCGTGGGCAGAGCATTGACGTCACCGTCTCCTCGATTGGCGATGCGAAAAGCCTTCGCGGCGGTACGCTGCTGCTGACCCAACTGCGCGGCGCGGACGGTGAAGTCTATGCGCTGGCGCAGGGCAATGTGGTGGTCGGCGGGGTGAAAGCCGAAGGCAATAGCGGCTCCAGTGTGACCATCAATACACCGACCGTGGGACGCGTGCCGAATGGCGGCTCCGTCGAGCGTGAAGTGATGACCGATTTCCAGCAGGAGCCGGTGGTGATGCTGAACCTCAAGCGCCCGAGCTTTAAAACGGCCAACAGCGTTGCCGTCGCGCTGAACAGCGCTTTTGGCTCCGGCACCGCGACCGCCCAGAGCGCCACCAACGTCGCCGTTCGCGCGCCGCTGGGCGCAGGCGATCGCGTGGCGTTTATGTCGACGCTGGAAGATGTGCAGATCAACGCCGGGAAGCAGCCGCCGCGCGTGGTGTTTAACGCCCGTACCGGCACGGTGGTGATCGGCGATGGCGTAGTGGTGCGTGCCGCCGCCGTCTCCCACGGCAACCTGACGGTTACCATTCGTGAGTCGTCGAACGTGAGTCAGCCGGGCGCGTTCAGCCAGGGGCAAACGGCGGTGACGCCGCAAAGCGATGTGAACGTCAACCGCGGTAGCGGCCAGATGGTGATGATCCCTGCGGGCACTAGCCTGCGCAGTATTGTCAACACCATCAATAGCCTCGGCGCCGCGCCGGATGACACGATGGCGATTTTGCAGGCGCTGCACGAAGCAGGCGCGCTGGACGCTGAACTGGTGGTCATCTGATGCTGAATGCTATCACCCGTCAAAGTGCCATTCTGCCCGGCGACATCACCGGGCAGGTGAAACCGCAAAACCTGGAGCAGGCGGCGGAGCAGTTCGAAGCGCTGATGCTGCGCTCTATGCTGTCGCAGATGCGTAAAGCCGCCGATGTGCTGGGGGAAGATAATCCATTCAACAGCAAACAGCAGCGCATGATGCGTGATTTTTATGACGATAAGCTCGCCTCTGAGCTCGCGTCGCAGCGCAGCACCGGCATCGCGCAGATGATTATCAGCCAGCTTTCACCGCAAACGACAGCGCCGCTTAAGGATGCGGGAAGTCTGGTCGCTTTAAAAGAACAGCCAAAAGAACTCAGCACGCCCGTTGTCCCGGTCATGCGTGAACAGGAGTAACCCATGAGTATGATTAATATTGCCTTCAGCGGCATTCAGGCCGCGCAGATCGGCATGAACGTAACCTCGATGAACGTTGCCAACTGGATGGTGAGCGGTTACAGCCGCCAGGGAGCGGTGCAAAGCGCTATCGGACCGATGGGTGAGGCGGGAATGAGTGCGGGGAACGGCGTCCAGGTGGACAGCATTCGGCGTATCTCCAGCCAGTATCTGGTGAATCAGGTGTGGCAGACCGGTAATAAGGCCAGCTATTACGAGACGGGGAATCAGTACATCACGTCGCTGGAAAAAGTGGTGGGTTCCGACACCACCAGCCTCGGTAACGGGCTCGATGAGTTTATCAATGCCCTGAGCGAACTGACCCAGACGCCGGAATCTCCGGCACTGCGCCAGCAACTGCTCAATCAGGCGGGGGCCCTCGCCACACGCTTTAACAGCGTGAATAACTTTATCACCAGCCAGAAAGAGTCGATTACCACCCAGCGCGGCGCGATGGTCGATCAGATCAACACCATCAGCGGCAGCATCGCCGACTACAACAAAAAGATCGCCGATATGGATTCGACCGGCGGTAACAGCAGCGTACTGCGCGATCAGCGCGATGAGCTGGTGAAAACCCTCAGTACGCTGGCGGACGTGAAGGTGACGGAGGATAAATCCGGCAGCTATACCGTTTCGCTCGCCAGCGGCCAGCCGCTGGTTAGTGGCAAAACTGCCGGCAAACTGCGCGTCGGTCAGGATGCGAACGGTAATTCGACGCTGGCGCTGAAGTTCTCCACCAGCGAATTTTCGCTCGACCCTGCCGTTGGCGGCCAGCTCGGCGCGCTGCACGACTATGAAACTGGCACGCTGCAGCAGATGAAAGACTCGGTGCAGGGCATGGCGGAAACGGTGGCGGACCTGTTTAACGATCAACTGCAAAAGGGGTTTGATCTGAACGGCAATCCAGGGAAAGCGCTCTTCACTTTTGACCCGTCTAACCCGGCGGGAATGTTGCAGGTCAATGACTTAAACCCGGAAGAGCTGGCGCTCTCCGGCGCGAAAGATGAGCCCGGCAACAGCGACAATCTGGCCGAGCTGATTGAGCTGAAAAACAAAAAAACCACTATTCCGGGTATGGGCAACATGAGCCTGAGCGAAGGGGCCGCGGCGATTATCTCCACCATCGGTATCGCCAGCCGCCAGAGCACCACCGAGATGGATGCCGCCGCCGCCGTGCGCGAGCAGGCGCAGAATCAGCGTGATAACCTCAGCGCGGTAAACCAGGATGAAGAAGCGATTAATCTTCAGGTCTACATGCAGGCTTACCAGGCGAATATGAAGGTTATCTCTACCGGTAATCAGATCTTTTCCGATCTGATGAGCATGTTTTAAGCGCGACAGGAATGATTAACAATGCGTATTAGCAGCCTCTATAACTCCAACGCCATGCTGACACAGATGGGCACTAACGGCACGCGCCTGAGCAAACTTCTGGAGCAGGTCTCCACGCTGAAGCGCATTAACGTGCCTTCCGACGACCCGGTGGCCGCCAGCCGTCTGGTGCAGCTCAACCGCGAAGAATCAGCGATCACCCAGTACCAGAGCAATATCAAACGCCTGAGCGGCGCGCTGGCGATTCAGGAGTCGAACGTCAACGCGCTCAATAATCAGCTTCTGTCGCTTAACGATAAGCTGCTGTCGGCCAACAACAGCACCCACAGCCAGAAAGATATGGCGGGCTACGGCGCGGAAATCGACTCGATGATCGACTCGCTGGTGGCATCAATGAATGCCAAAAATGAAAATGGCAGCTATCTCTTTTCCGGCACCAAAACCGACAGCAAAACCGTCACTCTGGACGAGAATGGACAATACGTTTACGGCGGCAACGACGGCACGCGTGAAACGCAGGTCGCCAACGGCGTGAGCATCACCGAAAATACCAACGTCGCGCAGGCGTTTTCCGGCTCAGGTAACGATCTGAAGGTGCTGAACGATCTGAAAGCTCTCAGCGCAAAAATGCAGGACCCGGACGCCAGCTACGCGGACTATAAAGATGAGATAGACGCCATGCTCGGCTCAGTGCAGGGCGCGCGCGATCGCGTCTCCAGTATTTTCACTGACCTCGGCGGACGCCAGAACCGTCTGACGCTGCTCGGCGACGCGCATACTGACGTCAGTGTGGCGAACCGCCAGCTGGCCAGTGAATTAGGCGATACGGATGAAGTGACGGCGACGACCAATCTTCAGCTCTACGCGCAATCGATGCAGATAAGCTACAAGACGTACAGCATGGTCAGTCAGCTTAATCTGTTCAGTATGATGTAATCACGATGCAGGTTGGTTTAAAAACTTCGTCGCTGACGACCCCCGCGTCCACCACTGCCGGACGCGGCACTATTGATGCCCCACAGACCGTTACCCGTGTTCGCATGCCGGAAGCGGTCTCTTCGCGCAGCGCGTTCCCGGAGTCGGCGCTGCTTTCCCGTCGCCCGATGCGCTATAACGTGCAGCTTAACCAGCAACTGACGGCGGTACAGCAGGCGGACAGTTATCTGGCGCAAACGGAAACACAACTGCTTCAGTTGCGCCAATCCTCCCTGCGCGGCGATGCTTCCGCCCAGGCGGCGGCGCTGCAAAAGCACCTAACCCGCCGTACGCAGCTTTCCGGGGGGACGGTCGATCGCCATCTCATGCCTTCGCTGGAACATAAAAGCAGCGTGAATTTTACGCTGCCAGGCAGTGAGAAACTCCTCAGTAACTCCGAAGGTGAGACGCTGGTGTTCTGTCTTGGCGGCCGCCAGCGTGAAATGAGCGCCGTGTCGCTGCCCGCAGAAGCATCGCCGCGCCAGATCCTGACGAAGCTGAATATTGGCCTGGGACGGCTGGGTATTCACGCCCGGCAGAGCGGGAGCGGGCAATTGCTGTTTAGCGTGGATGAAAGCCGCTGGGCGCGCGTCAGCCAGCAGCTTACAGTACGCGGTGAAGGGGGACGCTATCCGGCCGATGCTTTTACCCTGCTGTCGCCGCAGGCGGAAGCCGCCAGCAGCGATGAGGTGCTGGCGTTGACCGCAGGCCGCGAGCGGGAAGGACCGGCAAAGCTGCAAAATACTCTGGAGCACATCACCAGCCAGCGCAGCCGACTGCGCCAGCAGCAGGATCGTGTGGCGTCGCGTATCAACGATATGGCGGCGGTTTTCACGCCGCAGCAGGCGCTGGAGACGGCGCGTGGGCTGGGGGATGCGCTGGCCGGCGGTACGAAAAACTTTAGCGTGCTTTCACAGGCACTGGGCGCGCAGGCGAATGTGCGTCTGGCGACGGTGAAGAATTTGCTGGGCTAAAACCCGCCTCTCCGGGTCGGGGGAGGCGTCGTTCAGGGGAAAAAACCTTTCTTTATGAGCGTCTCAGTGGATAAAGAAAGATTGACCCGCTTTCCCCGACCACCAGCGGCTGATCGCCCAGCGAAAGCGGCTCCATCCAGAAGATGGTGTGCATCAGTTGATCCACCAGGTTGTCGACCATCAGCAGGTTCTGCGCCTTGCTGTAGTAAATCGGCGTCAGATAAAAATAGAGCCTGTTGTTTCGCCTTTGCGTCGGGGTAAAGGTGCCTTTCAGCACAAACTGGTTATCGTTCGGGCTGATGAGCGTGATCAGAATCGTGCCCCGTGTTGTTTTCAGGTGCGCGTCGTAAGTCTCTTTACTCTGCGATTTCAGATCGTAAAACCCCATCTGAAACGTGCCTTCAACGTTGGCGCCGCGCATCATTCTTGGTGATGTTAGCGCGTTCCAGACAAAAGGCGAGACCGCCACGATGAGAATGGCGATGCTCAGCAGCAGATTAATTCTCTGTACAAATAGCCATTTCATTCAGCTTTCTCCGGGTTTCGCGCAGGATCAGATTGTTGAGTTGGTTTGCATCGAGCCGCCATTGATAAACCGCCATCACCAACTGCTGCTTATCGCAGGGGCTGCTCAGCGCAAATGTATAATTCAGCATGAAATTTCGGGTGCTGAAATAGACGGTCATCGTCACAGACTGCGTTTTAATCTGCTGGTTCAGGGTATAGAGCGAGGCTTTCAGTTTGCTGTACAGGTTCTCCGCGCCGTAGGAGAGATCGCCGGACGGTTCAATCGCGTAAATATGAATATTGCTGTAAACGTTAGGCTGTACCTCTTTCGCCGTCAGGTTTCCGCTCTCCTGACGCTTCACCACCCACCATGTCAGCAACGTGGTACAGACGATGACCAGCACCACGAACAGTACAAAGGTTGTCCGGTTTGCGCGCGGCAGCGCCGCCGCAGCGACAGGAACGGTGGCTTCCTGAGCCGGTGTTTCTGGCGCTGGCGGCATAGCGGCGGATTCATTCACCCTGTCTTCAGGTACCGCCGGTTTGTTTTCCTCTTCCGTCTCTCGCTCAGCTGGATCTTGCGTAGATTCATTAACTTCACTCTCTTCCTTCTCGATTACGCGGCAATATTCCGGCTCCAGCAAATACCCTTTTTTGGGTATCGTTTTGATAATTTTTTGCTGTTTGCCGTCATCCTCCAGCGCAGTACGTAATGCATGGATAGCATTGGGAAGACTGTTATTACCGATAACACGCCGTTCCCAAACCAGGTTAGTCAATTCTTCACGTGTGAAGATTTTCCCTGCATCCTGCATCAGAATATCCAGCAGCTTGAGCTGATATTCACCAAGGCGCTTCTTTTCTCCGGTTGTTAAATGGAGGATCGATCCTGAAGGAATATCAATCAGCCAGTTATTTACAGAGCAGTAGCGTTTATTCATCGATTAGTTGATGGTAGTGACCATTCCCGTTCAGTCAGTTTGTATTGTCATAATTTAAGTTCAATGCTGTGTTATTTAATTGTTATGGCAAGCCGGGGGTTATAATGAATTGCCGCTTATGCAAAAAAGCAAGAAAGGAATAAGTTATTCTTTGCGAAAAGTTACGCATAAACTTTGAACAAAAGCGGAAGATTACCCCTTTCCCCGTGTCGTCAGCTCTAGGAATAATCTTTTCCATGGCCTCTTTTTACGCGATAAAAGTGTGATGCGCAACACCTCTGGTAGTAAAAAATCTTGCCGCTGATTAAGAAAATTAGACAAAAGTTAACTCCAATAGTTAAAAGATCTTGATGTTAAAAAAGGTCGTATTTATGTGAATCCTATGTTCATGGAATAAATCTATACCTTACGGAATAAAAGGGTTTTATAGGGGTGGTAACGGTTATCGAAAATAGTGGTTAAGTTTGCTGTTTTTTGTGTCGCCTTATATTTTGATTCTGCGCTTTTTAGTCGTCTTAGAAAAATGATGAAGAACTCCCTTACTATTATTAGCGAGGCTTATCAGATAGGCGAAATATTTTTCTTGCGGGATGTAAAGGTGGGTTAAAAATAAAATTTAATTTTTCCGTCAAAAGGCCGTTTTACTCTTCCAGTAACAATGAAAGTGCCTGACGGACAGGTCACCCAAGGAGAAAACAATGTCCCTTTCTATTTTCACCAGTGCTTCATCTATGGCGTCTACCAACGCGTTAAATAAATCCAACAGCATGCTGTCCACCGCGATGGAGCGCCTGGGTACCGGCAAACGTATTAACTCAGCGGCGGATGACGCGGCAGGTCTGCAGATCGCCAGCCGTCTTCAGGGCCAGACCAACGGTATGGCGGTTGCCCAGCGTAATATCTCCGATGCGACTGCGCTGATGCAGACGGCGGAAGGCGCGTTTGATGAAGTCAGCAATATCATGTACCGCATGAAAGACCTCGCAACCCAGGCGGCGAACGACACCAACACAGAAAAAGATCGCAATGCGATCAATGCGGAACTGAACGATCTGAACGCCGAGCTGAAGAACATCATGGACAATACCTCTTATGCGGGTGAGAAGCTGTTCGGTGACAGCGGCAAATTCGCGAAAGCGCTGAACTTCCAGATTGGTTCCTCTTCCGGTGAAACGATGGTAGTTGATCTCTCTGGCGAGCTGAACGGGACAGGCAGTGGCGCGCTGTTTACCTCTTCCGGCTTCGGCTTTGGGGACTGGGAACAGGCCGATGGCATCAACATCAGCGATGCAGATACGGCAAAAGCGATGATGGATAAACTGGAAACCGCGTTGAATGATGTTGGTTCCGTACGTTCCAAAATGGGCGCCAGCATCAACCGTCTGGGCCACACCGCCTCTAACCTGGCGAACATGAAAGACAACACCGAACTGGCGCTGAGCAATATTCAGGACGCTGACTTCGCCAGCGAGGCCTCCTCCATGACGCGTAACCAGATGCTGGCGCAGACCAGCATGTCCATGCTGAAGCAGTCCAACAGCATGTCCAGCATGGTGATGTCCCTGCTGGGCTAATCGCTCGCAGATGCCTCACAGGCCGCTCCATAGGGGCGGCTTTTTTATGGGGGAATGCCTGTCAGGATAAAAAATCGCCATTCAGCACACCGGCGATTTAATTTTCTAAACCGGCGTGCCGTTCTTATTTACCAGAGCCACTGAAAACCGATTTTAAAAAGGAATACACAATGTCACTGTCAATTTTCACCAGCGCATCTTCCATGGCATCCACCAACGCGTTAAATAAATCCAACAGCATGCTGTCCACCGCGATGGAGCGCCTGGGCACCGGCAAACGTATTAACTCAGCGGCGGATGACGCGGCAGGTCTGCAGATCGCCAGCCGTCTTCAGGGCCAGACCAACGGTATGGCGGTTGCCCAGCGTAATATCTCCGATGCGACTGCGCTGATGCAGACGGCGGAAGGCGCGTTTGATGAAGTCAGCAATATCATGTACCGCATGAAAGACCTCGCAACCCAGGCGGCGAACGACACCAACACAGAAAAAGATCGCAATGCGATCAATGCGGAACTGAACGATCTGAACGCCGAGCTGAAGAACATCATGGACAATACCTCTTATGCGGGTGAGAAGCTGTTCGGTGACAGCGGCAAATTCGCGAAAGCGCTGAACTTCCAGATTGGTTCCTCTTCCGGTGAAACGATGGTAGTTGATCTCTCTGGCGAGCTGAACGGGACAGGCAGTGGCGCGCTGTTTACCTCTTCCGGCTTCGGCTTTGGTGACTGGGAACAGGCCGATGGCATCAACATCAGCGATGCAGATACGGCAAAAGCGATGATGGATAAACTGGAAACCGCGTTGAATGATGTTGGTTCCGTACGCTCCAAAATGGGCGCCAGCATCAACCGTCTGGGCCACACCGCCTCTAACCTGGCGAACATGAAAGACAACACCGAACTGGCGCTGAGCAATATTCAGGACGCTGATTTCGCCAGCGAGGCCTCCTCCATGACGCGTAACCAGATGCTGGCGCAGACCAGCATGTCCATGCTGAAGCAGTCCAACAGTATGTCCAGCATGGTGATGTCCCTGCTGGGCTAATTCCTCCCGGCGCCGCATCAATAAAAAACACCGCTGCATAGCGGTGTTTTTGTATCCGGCGACGTCGTTTCCTCTGCCGGAAATAGCGGAAAGGGAGATTCCTCCCGTTTTGTAACCTACTGAAAATGTTTAATTAAAAAGTTGGCACGATAGTTGCTTGAATGACGTCATGTCGAACGCGACGAGCGTGCCTGGAGAAACCTTTTATGTCTGATTTTGACCCCACAACACTGGCTACACAGCTGGCAAGCTATGACATTCTGGCGCTGCAGAACTCTATCCAGACGCAGACCTCCACGCTGGCCGCGCAGAAAAAAGCGCTAACCTCGTTACGTACCGCGCTCACGGATTTTCGTACGGCGATCAAAGGGCTGAACTCCAGTTCCAGCAACGTGCTGAAGAACAGCGTCACCATGAATCAGGAGGGGATCGCCACTATCTCCGCCAGCGCCTCGGCCCGTAAAGGGACCTACAGCCTGAATGTGACGCAGTTGGCTTCCGCCCAGCAAAAAGGGTTTAGCGACCTGACGGATGAGGATATTAAAAACGCCACCGGCACGCTGACCATCAACCTGAACGGTGAAAGCATTGATATTGAGATGGACAATCTGAACAGTCTGTCCGATTTCGCCGGTGCGGTGAACAAGGCGGATTTTCCGAGCGCCAGCGGCAATACCTCTGCCACAGAGCAGAACGGCGTCACCGCCTCGCTGATGCGCGTTGACGGCAAAGTGCAACTGATGCTGAGCAGCGACCAGAGTGGGGAACAGTACGATATTCAACTCGATACCAGCGCGATGACCGGCGATCAGACTATTTTCGACAATGCGACCATCATCACCAGCGGGAAAGATGCGAAATTTACGCTCGGCGATTCGCCCCAGGAGTACAGCAGCAGCTCCAACAACCTGGACAACCTGGTGGACGGCGTGTCGATCAAACTGACCGGCACGACGGAAGTTGGCAAACCAC
Source organism: Citrobacter sp. 50677481 (assembly GCF_001463265.1). NCBI lineage: Bacteria > Pseudomonadati > Pseudomonadota > Gammaproteobacteria > Enterobacterales > Enterobacteriaceae > Citrobacter > Citrobacter sp. 50677481. The sequence goes on along the minus strand of NZ_LNHZ01000061.1, from coordinate 279,556 downwards.
TGGTGATTTCCGTGGATACCGATCCCACCGGGACGCAAGAGCAGATTCAGGCCTTTATCGACGCCTACAACACGCTGAAAGATACGATCTCCGGGCTGACCTCTTCCGGAAGTAATACGGACGAACGCGGTGCGTTCGCCGGTGATGCGAGCATCTCTTCGCTCTCTAATGAGCTAAGTAACATTCTGCGCCAGACCTTCGGTGATGAAAACATGACCAAATTTGGCATCACCTCCGATAAAGACGGCAAGCTCTCGTTGGACGCCGACACGCTGGAAGAGCAGTTGAAAGCCGACCCACAGTCGGTAAATAACTTCTTTAACGGCAACGACGGCATGATCAAGGCGATGGATAAATCGCTGGATAAATACCTCAATACCAGCACCGGTTTGCTGAAAGGCCGCCAGGACACGCTCGACCGCCAGCAGCGCGATATCGACACGAAAACAGAAAAAATGAATACCCGTTATGAAAGCTCCTATAACCGCTACCTCAAGCAGTTCACGCAGTTGCAGAGCATCATGACGCAGATGAATAACACCATGAGCATGTTTAGCTAATTCTAAGGGAATCTGAGCGTAATGTACGGTAACGATCGGGAAGGCTACGGCCTTTACCACCAGGAAGATCTCGCGATTCAGTCGGCGGCGGCGAATCCGCACCAGTTGGTGCTGATGCTGTTTAACGGGCTAATGGATGAATTAATTCGCGCGAAAAGTCATATTGCCGCGCGTCGCTTTGAGCGCAAGGCGCAGAGCATCAATAAATGCATCGATATTCTCAACGCGCTGACCAGCGCGCTCGACTTTGAAAAGGGCGGCGAACTGGCCCTGAGCCTGGCGAATCTCTACGACTACTGCGTCTACCGACTCTATGACGCCAGCCATAAGCTCTCTGTTGAACAGATCGAAGAAGTGGAAAACATTCTCGGCAACATCCAGGACGGCTGGGAAAAAATGGGTCAGGCTGCATGAGTTATCTCTCCTCTCTGCAAACCCTGGCAGCCACGCTGCGCCAGGTGACCGCCGATCATAACTGGCCGGCGGTACAGCGCGCCGATGGTGAAATCGCCGCGCTGCTGGCGGACATTCGGGGCAAAACCCTGAACGGCGCCGAGCAGCAGGCGCTGAAAACCCTGGCGAATATTCACCGCCAGGCGCGCGAATACTGCATGGGGCAGCTTGAGATTGTGGAAGCCAAAATGGCGCTCTCCGTGCGTAATCGCGAAGGCGCAACGGCCTACGCAGCCTTTATGGATGCGGAGGATTTACGATGATGGATCTTCTCACGCTCGCGGCTGGCGCGGGTAATGCCTCGGGATCGCCGGTGCAGGCGGAGCCGATTACCGGAAGCAGCCCGGCGGTGACAGCCGCCAGCGCTCAGACGCCAGTGGCCTTTAGCGACGCGCTGCTGAATGTGGTGAATACGCTGATGGCCGGGCAGGGGGAAAACGCGCCCGCCGTCAGCGTCAGCGCCGAGGGGATTCGACAGAAAGCGAGCGAAGAGGCGAATGACGCGACGGTGGAGGATTCCTCCCTGCTGAGAGTCGATGCGCAACAACAACTGCTGGATGCGTTGCTGATGCCGCGCCCGCAGCCGGTTAGCGTCGAAAACATGCGTACCGGCGAGGCGGCGACGACGCATTCCCTGCTTCAGCAAATGCCCGACGCGCTCAGTGGATACGCGCCTGCGCTGAACGGGGCGACAGGACTGCCGCAAGCGGTATCGGGGGCGGAAACGGCGCTGCCGGTCACGCCCGCAATGGGGAGGCAGCTTCAGGTCGCGCCGCAGCTGATGACGGCGATGACAGCGATGACCGCGGTAACGCCTGAGCTTGCTGTGCAGCCTGCTGGCACACAGAGCAGCAGTGTCGTCACGGTGAGTAACGACGCCCGCACCTCGCAGGGCGCGCCATTGAAGTTGGATACGGAAGATTCCCGCTGGACGCAGCAGCTCCAGCGAGTACTGGGCGAACGTCTGCAGGTGCAGGTGAAGAATCAGATCCAGCACGCCACCATCCGTCTTGACCCGCCGGAGATGGGCAAAATAGACATCTCGTTGCAGATCGATAACGGTCGGATGCAAGTACAAATCAACGCCAGCCACGCCGAGGTATACCGTGCGTTACAGCAGACCAGCAACGATCTGCGTCAGAGCCTGACGGAACAAAATTTCGTGCAGGTCAACGTGCAGGTCTCATCGCAGTCCGGTGGACAGCAGCAGGAGAAGGGTTCGCCTTTTGCCGAACAGCAGGCGGCGATTCAGTCCGCGCCGGAGATCGCCACAGGCGCCACGGTGGCGGATGAAACGCGCCGTAAAGATGACTCGGTATTACTGACCGTTTAACAGAAAGAACACTATGAATACAAAAACACTTTTATTTGGGGTGATTATCGCCCTTGTGACCGCCGTGATGGCGGCCGGTTTAACCGTGGTCGGCACCCACCTGCTGCGTTCCGATGAGCGCGCGACGGCGATCGATAAACTCTTTTCCTCTTCCGGGTCGCATTCGGTGGAGTTTGTGGAGATCAAAAATCTGGTGATCACCCTGAAAGGGAGCGGCCGTACGGAGCGTTACCTGCTGCTGGAACTTAACCTGGCGACCAACGGCCCGGATAACACCCGTAAATCGGAAGAGATGATCCCGGCAATTCGCGGGGCGACCGTCAGCCTGCTTTCCGATATGGAATACAGTGCGGTGCGCGCCTTAAGCGTGGGTGAGCTGCATAACAAACTGAAGACGGCCTACGAGGCGCGCTTCAGCAGCCTGAACATGAATGTACCATTTGATGACGTGATCATCAGCAAAATGGTTTTCCAGTGATTAATAAGCCGTAATGGACATGATGGATTTTATTGCCAGCGAAACGCTGACGCCCGCAGACGAAGCGCGCTACCTCAGCCAGTATCTGCCGTTGGTTAACAAAATTGTGAAACAGCTGGCATACCAGGCCAGCAGCGTGCTTGACCGCGAAGATATGGAGCAGAGCGCGCTGATGGGGCTGTTAAGCTCGCTGCGTCGCTATGGTCATCCTGACGAGCAGTTTGCCGCCTATGCTGCGCCGCGTATTCGCGGCGCGGTGCTGGACGAACTGCGTCAGCTTGACTGGCGGCCGCGTCGGCTGCGACAGAAAACGCACAAGATCAATGATGCCATTCGCGAAGTGGCGCGGCTGTTGGGCCGCCCGCCGACGTTTGATGATCTTAGCCGCCATCTTTCCATTACGGCTGATGAGTATCAGGAGTATCTGCTGCTGGATTGCGCCAAAGCGCTGGAGAGCCTTGACGATCTCCTGAGCAATGATGTGCATGCCGGGGCGCTGGATAGCCGCCCCCTTGAAGAGGAGATGATTGTCAGCCGCACGCTGCGCAACGCGCTGGCAAGCCTCGATGAACGTGAACAGTTGATCCTCACGCTCTATTACCAGCAGGAAATGAGCCTGAAAGAGATTGCCCTGGTGCTTGATCTCACCGAGGCGAGAGTCTGTCAGCTCAATAAAAAAATCGCGCAAAAAATTCAGTCTTTTTTCCAGAAGTGAAAGTGAAAGGTTTATGCAGAAATTCTTAGGTATTCTCATCATCATGGGGTGTGTTGTCGGCGGTTTTATTATGTCTGGCGGGCATTTAGCATCATTCTGGCAGCCGGGTGAAATCATCATCATCCTCGGTGCGGGCATGGGCGCAATGGTTCTGGCGAACCCGAAAGCCGTTCTGGGCGAGATGTATCGCCAGTTCCGCGGCATTATGCGCAAAAACGAGTACACCAGCGAATACCAGCGCGAGCTGCTGATGCTGCTGTATGAACTACTGGAGCTGGTGCAGGACGGCGGCCTGAAGGTGCTGGACGAGCACATCGAATCGCCGGCCAATAGCCCGTTGTTCCAGAAATATCCGCAAATGCTGCGTGATAAAGCGCTGGTCATGTTTATCTCCGATAACTTCCGCCTGATGGCGATGGGCAAGATCAACGAACATGAGCTGGAGGGGATTCTGGAGCAGGAACTCGGCGCGATGGAAGAGAACCTGCTCCAGCCGTCGCGCTCGCTGCAGCGTACCGCTGAAGCGATGCCGGGCTTCGGGATCTGCGCCGCGGTGCTCGGGATAATTATCACCATGCAGTCCATCGATGGCTCGATTGCCGTGATCGGCGTGAAGGTCGCGGCGGCGCTGGTGGGCACCTTCCTTGGCGTTTTCTTCTGTTACTGTCTGATGGACCCTGTCGCGAACGCCATGGAGCAGCGCACCAAAAAGCAGATTGCGGTGCTGGAGTGCGTGCGTACTGTGCTGGTCAACCATGTCGCAGGCAAACCGACCCTGCTGGCGGTCGACGCCGGACGCAAAATGTTGCCGATGGATTCTAAACCAACCTTTGCCACTCTCGATGGCTGGGTGAACCAGATGACGGGTATGGCCGATGCGTAATCGCGGTAAAGATCACCACACCACAATCATCAAGCGCTCGTCGCGTAAAGGGCATGAGGAGATCCATGGCGGCGCGTGGAAAGTGGCTTTCGCCGATTTTACGCTGGCGATGATGGCGCTGTTTATGGTGCTGTGGATCATGGGCGCGGTCACCGAAGAGGAGCGTAAAGAGATTGTCTCTCTGCTCAACGGCGGCGAGACGATATTTGAAGGCCATGCGATTTCGCCGATCACCCAAAAAGATGTGGGCGGCGATCTGACCATCGTCGGCAAACGCGATCCGCAGAAAAACGCGGCAGAACAGAAAAAACAGCTGGCGCAGCAGGTTAAGCAGTCGGAAAGTCTCAAAGACGTTAACACCCGTTCGAACGCCGAGATTGAGGAGCTGGCGCGCATCATTATGCAGATCACCTCCGCGTATGACGCGCAGTCCAACCTTAAAATGGAGATTGTGCCGCAGGGGTTACGCATTCTGGTTTCTGACGATAGGAAACGGGAGATGTTCCAGCGCAGCAGCGCCGTTCTGACGCCGTTCTTTAACCGGCTGCTGACCCGCTTTGCGCCGGAACTGAATAAGATAGATAACAAGATCATTATTACCGGCCATACGGACGCCACGCGTTTTCGCGATCAGGTGCTGTATAACAACTGGAATCTCTCCGGCGAGCGCGCCATGCAGGCGCGTGCAGTGCTGACGAAAGGCGGGCTCGATCCGAACAAAGTGTTGCAGGTCAGCGGCATGGCTGATCAGATGCTCCTCGACCCGAACCAGCCGCTGAGTTCTGCGAATCGCCGTATTGAAATCATGGTGTTAACGCACTCTGCCAGTGAGTCACTGTATCAGTTTTTTGGCCAGCATGGTGAGAAAATCATCAAGCCGCTGGTCGAGAAAATCTCGAAAAATCCATAATAAAAGAGTTGTCGCGTGAAACGTTTTCTCTCTTTTACTTCTGGCTTGCCCGTTCTTCGGGTACCTCTTTTTCTGCTGGCGCTGGTGCTGTTGGCAAACTCCGGATATAGCGCCGCCCGGTCTCAGCCGTCGCCGGAAAGCGCGGAACTGGCGAGGCAACAGAACCGTCTGCGGCTGATGGCTAAGGTCAAAAAGCGGACGGTGACCGTACCCTTAACGCCGGAGCAGAAGCGCCGGGACATCGAGCAAAAACGCGCGACGCGGCTGAAAAATCGCGAAATGCTGGCGATGCATTCCCGCTGGCGACCCGGCACCGTCGATGCGCTCTGGACGCGCTCGCTGAATGAAAAGGCGCCCGTGACCCGGGAGGCGCTTCAGCGCGCGGCCAAACTGCGCACGGTGATCCGCCGCCTGGAAGGGCAGCTCGGCAAACCTTACGTCTGGGGCGGTAAAACCCCCACCGAGGGCTTTGATTGCAGCGGACTGGTCTTCTACGCCTACAATGCGGTGCTGGAGCGCAAGCTGCCGCGCACGGCGAATGAAATGTATCAGGCGAATCATCTGAAGCCGGTGCGCAGAGACAAACTGCGCAACGGCGATCTGGTGTTCTTCAACATCAACCAGCGCCCCGGCGCCGATCACGTTGGCGTCTATCTGGGCGACGATAAGTTTATTGAAGCGCCACGTACCGGGCTGAAAATCCGCATTAGCCAGCTTTCAGACAATTTCTGGCAATCACATTATCTTGGCGCGCGCCGCATTCTGAGTGAAGACGCCGCGTTGTGAAAAATACCCTTTAGATTGAGATACCACCCATGACCGCAACCCGTATGAAATTCGCCATTGATGATGGCTCCACCAACGTCAAAATCAGCTGGATTGAAAACGGCACACTGAAAACCGTTGTGTCGCCGAACTCTTTTCGCAAAGACTGGAAAAGCGCCGCGCTGCTGCGCGGACAGTCGGTTTACAACTACACCATCGGCACCACGAAATACACCTACGACGCCACCTCCGATAAGGCGCTGTCGACCACGCACATCGACTACCAGTATGACGATCTGAATCTGCTGGCGGTACACCACGCGCTGCTGCAAACTGGCATGACGCCGTGCGACGTGGATATCGTGGTCACGCTGCCGATTACCCAGTTCTACAACCCGGACGATTGCCAGCGTAACGAAAGCCGCATCGAAGCGAAGCGCCGCAATCTGACGCGCGACATTTCCCTCAATAAGGGCGAACTGTTCCGTATCGTCGATGTACAGGTGATGCCGGAGAGTCTGCCGGCGGCGCTCTCGCATCTATTGAATTCGAATGTCAACGAGTTTACGAAGTCGCTGGTGATTGACTGCGGCGGCACCACGCTGGATATGGGAGTGATCGTCGGCGAATTTGACGATGTCTCCGCGATTTACGGTAACAATGAGATTGGTGTGGCGATGGTGACTGACGCCACCCGCAAGCTGCTGGCCGCCGCAGACAGCGACTCCAGCTATCTGGTGGCGAATGAACTGATCAAACGCCGCCACGATATGGCGTTTGTGAAAAGCGTGATTAACGATGAGTCGCGCATCGACGACATTCTTGAGCGCGTGGCGATTAAAATTCAGGAGCTGGGCGACCAGGTGGCGTATGAAGCGAAAAAATTCGCCAAAAACCCGAACCGCGTTTATCTGGTCGGCGGCGGGGCGCATCTGATTGAATCCGCTGTACGTCAGACTTACGCGACCCTGGGTGATCGCGTGGTGACCATCGACAATCCGCAAAGCGCGCTGTCGCGCGAAATCTGCCTGTACCATGCGGAAAGCGGCGTTGAGCAGGTGGCTGCGCCGCAGATGGTCGAGGTCGGCGACGATGAATAACAGGCAAATTCGCCGGGTTAATCTCTCCCTGCATTTGTCGCCGGAGCATTCGCGTGCGGATCTGCGCGCGATGCTGCATCTGAAAAAATGGCACGATGACATCAACCAGGCGGGCGGAAATGCGAGTGACGCCAGTATGGAGATGCGTCGTTTTCACCGTAACGTCTATCTGGCTGGGCTACAGCTGCAGATGCTGAATCCGCAGCTTTGCAGCCATATCGCCGAATCGATTGGTCGTGAAACGCTGACGCTGGAGGCGCTTTGTGCCGAACTGAGTGAAGGACAACTGCTGCCGGTCGCCGCGGCGGAGCCCGCTTCCGCCCCGCAAAACTGCCTGGAGTTCAGCAAGCCGCAGTTGCGCCAGCTGCGTGCGCTGATGTCCGACGCGATGCAACGGCAGCCAGTCGTGAAAGAGAAAGATGAGGGTGAACTGGCGGCGATGCACGATGAAATCGCACAACTGAAAGCGCTGCTGGAAAAGCAACATGTGTTGTTGCAACAACTGAAGATGATCGCCCGGACGACGCCTGCGGCGGAAAGCGCAAAAACGTCCGGGGCGGAAGAGATAGATTTAAGCACGCTTGAGGCCCAGACGCAGAAGATGAAACAGATTAAACAAAAAGGGATTTTTTGAGGTGCTCCTCTCCGTGAGGAGAGGGGTCACTAATTGCCAATATATTTCAATGGGTTGAATGGTAGGCTCTGTACCCTTTCCATCTTAAGGCTATAGTGGCAGCTTGAGAATCAACGTTAGCGCCTGGGTTTGCGATACCTTAAAGCCTTGGTGAATATAAAAGTATTTGGCTTCTTCAGACAGAGAGTGAGCCATGATCGCGCGAACACCACTATTTTCAGCCACTCTATAACATCGAAGAACGGCATCCTGAAGAAGGTCTGCTCCAGACGTCATATTTTTCGCCGTTAGGCAGGGCGTAAATCAATCTGACAGGCGATTATATTTGGAAAAAACAACCGGATACCGAAAAGTTTGTCGGCTGAGGCCAGCTAAAATGCAAAAACGGACTTCCATGGAGGTCCGTTGATATGAATTTGGTGCCCGGACTCGGAATCGAACCAAGGACACGGGGATTTTCAATCCCCTGCTCTACCGACTGAGCTATCCGGGCAACGGGGCGCATTAAAACCGATCCGCCTCGTTTCGTCAACGAAATTTCTTCAAATCAACGCAGACTGCACAATCTATCACCACTTTGCTGTTATTGCACGCATTCTCAGGCGAAAAATGCCGTCCAGGCGGCGGAAAGGGGCATTGCCAGCAGTAGGGCAGGGAGCATATTGACCACTGCGAACATCTTGATGCCGCAGATGCGCAAACCGGTGGCGACCAGCAGTAATCCGCCAACGGCACTGAAGTCTGCCATCATCGCTGGCGTGGTGAGCGGCAGGATCAGCGCCGCGCAGGCTGCCAGCGACAGCTGGATTAACAGCATTGGCGCCGAAATGGCCGACACGGCAATACCGAGCGAGCAGGCGAAAATCATCGCCGTAAAAAAATCGAGAAAAGATTTGGCAATCAGGATACTGGGATCGCCAGTCATCCCTTCGCGCATCGCACCGAAAATGCCGGTGCCGCTGGCGCAAAACAGAACGATAATGGCGACAAAGTTCTGAATAAACGACTCATGTGGTTGTTTTTTCCCCGGCCTTGAAAAGAGCGCCTGCGCTTTCGCCACCGCATTGTTGATGCCTTTTTCCAGATAGCAAAACTCGCCTATCAGTGCGCCGATCAGCGTTGCCAGAACCATGACCGGCAGATTGGCGCATTTGACCACCAGTAAAATACCAATGCCAAGCGACGCCAGGCCGAAAATCGACGTCATTGAGACACGAATCCGTTCCGGTAAACGTTGGCTGAGAAGGGCACCGATAACGCCGCCGAGCAACACTGCGCTGGCGTTAATGAAAGGTCCGATTACCACGTTAGCTCCTGCTAAATATTTTGTCAGAGTGCATTATTATGACCTGGTTCTCACCTTTAATGCTTGTTTATCCGTGGCCTGTGTGCATAGAGATTTGATCTTGCGCCTGCCGGGTAAAGGTGCCATCATTGCGCGAATTTTCTCCAGTCTGTTGGGGCCGCATGGGATGAATGTCGCGTCTTCACATCGCCTTTATCATCATCGCCGTCTGGTGCGATGCGTGCCCCTTCTCGTTACTCCCCTTCCTTTACTCACCATGCGGTGAGGGTAGCGCATGCTCACGCGGGACAACAGTAAGATCAGAAACGGTCTGCTTTTACTGATGTCTGGCGGTCGGAGCTGGTGACCAGTTTGACCCAACATCTCGTGGGACAGGGCGATACGCCTTGTCCGGGACTTTTTTCTCCCGAAACGGGCTTTTGCGCTTATGAAATCTATGAACATTGCCGCCAGTAGTGAACTGGTTTCGCGTTTATCTACTCACCGTGGCGTAGTCGCGCTGGACAGCACCGACTTTACCGATGTGGCCGCCGTCGTGCTGACCGTCGCCGACAGCCGTAGCGGCATTCTGGCGCTGCTTAAGCGTACGGGATTCCATCTGCCGGTATTTATCCTGAGTGATGAGAAAACCGATACGCCAGCAGGCGTGCAGGCGATCATCAGCGGCAATGCGCAGGAGTGGCTCGAGCTGGAAGCCGCTGCCTGCCAATATGAAGAAAATCTCCTGCCGCCCTTTTACGACACCCTGACGCAGTATGTGGAAATGGGCAACAGCACCTTTGCCTGTCCGGGTCATCAGCATGGCGCGTTTTTTAAAAAGCATCCGGCCGGGCGGCATTTTTATGACTTCTTTGGCGAGAACGTTTTCCGCGCGGACATGTGTAACGCCGACGTTAAGCTCGGCGATCTGCTGATCCACGAAGGATCGGCAAAACATGCGCAAAAGTTTGCGGCAAAAGTGTTTCACGCCGATAAAACCTACTTTGTGCTGAACGGCACGTCGGCGGCCAATAAAGTGGTAACGAATGCGCTGTTGACCCGTGGCGATCTGGTGCTGTTCGACCGTAATAACCACAAGTCAAACCATCATGGGGCGCTGATCCAGGCCGGGGCGACGCCGGTGTATCTGGAAGCGGCGCGCAATCCGTTTGGTTTTATCGGCGGGATCGATAATCACTGTTTTAATGAAGACTACCTGCGTGCGCAGATTCGTCGCGTAGCGCCGCACAAAGCCGGGGCGCCGCGTCCGTTTCGCCTGGCGATCATCCAGCTTGGCACCTATGACGGCACCATCTATAACGCCCGACAGGTGATCGACAACATCGGCCATCTGTGCGACTACATTTTGTTTGATTCCGCCTGGGTGGGCTACGAGCAGTTTATCCCGATGATGGCGGACGGTTCACCGCTGCTGCTGGAACTGAATGAAAACGATCCGGGTATTTTCGTCACCCAGTCGGTACACAAGCAGCAGGCCGGGTTCTCGCAGACTTCACAAATCCATAAAAAAGATAACCACCTTCGTGGTCAGGCGCGTTTTTGTCCGCATAAGCGACTGAACAACGCGTTTATGCTGCATGCGTCCACCAGCCCGTTTTATCCACTGTTTGCCGCCCTGGATGTGAACGCCAAAATCCATGAAGGGGAGAGCGGCCGACGACTGTGGGCGGAGTGCGTAGAACTGGGAATTGAAGCGCGTAAAGCCATCCTCGCCAGCTGTAAACTGCTCCAGCCGTTTATCCCGCCCGTGGTGGACGGCAAAGCCTGGCAGGATTATCCGACGGAACGGATTGCCCGCGAGCGACGTTTCTTCAGCTTTGAGCCGGGCGCCAAATGGCACGGATTTGCAGGCTATGCCGATGACCAGTATTTTGTCGATCCGTGTAAGCTGCTGCTCACAACGCCGGGCATTGATGCCGAAACCGGACGCTATACCGACTTTGGCATTCCGGCGACGATACTCGCCCACTACCTGCGGGAAAACGGCATTGTGCCGGAAAAATGCGATCTCAACTCCATCCTGTTTCTGCTGACGCCTGCCGAGAGCGCAGAGAAAATGGCCCACCTGGTGGCGATGCTGGCCCAGTTTGAACAGCATATCGAAGACGACACGCCGCTTGCGGACGTACTGCCGACCATCTTCAACAAATATCCCGTGCGCTACCGCGATTACACGCTGCGCGAGCTGTGTCAGGAAATGCACGATGTGTATGTCAGCTTTAACGTCAAAGAGTTGCAAAAGGCAATGTTCCGTCAGGAAAGCCTGCCGAAAGTGGCAATGAACCCACAGGATGCCAACAGCGCCTTTATTCGCGGCGACGTTGAGTTGGTACGCATTAGCGATGCCGAAGGGCGTATTGCCGCAGAAGGCGCACTGCCGTATCCGCCGGGCGTGCTGTGCGTGGTGCCGGGTGAAGTGTGGGGCGGCGCGGTACAGCGCTATTTCCTGGCGCTGGAAGAAGGGGTGAATATGCTGCCGGGCTTCTCGCCGGAATTACAGGGAGTTTACAATGAAAAAGACGCCGATGGCATTAAGCGGCTGTATGGCTACGTGTTGAAGTAACGCCGCGTCCAGGCCGGATGGCGAATGCCATCCGGCAATCGGATTAATGCGCCACAGACTGCGTACCCGTCGGTACGCGAACGTGCTTGTACTTAAACAGCGCCACGAAGGCGAAGGCCAGCACCAGCGAGTAGCCCGCGAAGATCAGCCACACGGTTTGCCAGTCGGTAATGCCGTTCAGGGTGTAATGCTCCACCACTTTTCCGCTTACCACGCCGCCGAGAATACAACCGAAGCCGTTGGTCATCATCAGGAACATGCCCTGCGCGCTGGCGCGGATTTCCGGACGAACCTCTTTTTCCACAAACACCGAACCGGAGATGTTGAAAAAGTCGAAGGCGCAGCCGTACACAATCATCGACAGAACCAGCAGCACGGTACCAAACGGCGTCGGGTCACCGTAGGCGAACAGACCGAAGCGCAGCATCCACGCTACAATACTGATCAGCATAACGTTTTTGATGCCGTAGCGGCTGAGGAAGAACGGAATGGTCAGGATGAACAGCGTTTCGGAGATCTGCGAAATCGACATCATCACCGACGCGTGTTCCACGATAAAGCTTCCGGAGAACAGCGGGTTGTTATCGAAGCTGTGCAGGAAGGTATTCCCGAACATATTGGTAATTTGCAGCTCCGCGCCCAGCATCATGGAGAAGATAAAGAAGATCGCCATACGCTTGTTTTTGAACAGCGCAAACGCGTCCAGACCCAGCATGGAGGACCAGCTCTGGTTCTTCTGCTGATTTGCAACCGGAATATGCGGCAGCGTCAGGGTGAACAGCACCAGCAGTACCGACAGCGCTGCGCCAATGTACAGCTGCATATGGCTCAGTTCAAAGCCGGAGAAGCTCACGCCCCACATCGCCATGATAAACCCGATGGTGCCCCAGATGCGGATTGGCGGGAAGTCGGTGACGATGTCCATCCCCGCAGACTGGAGACGATAATAGGAAATGGTGTTGATCAGACCGAGCGTCGGCATGTAGGCAAGCGAGTTCAGCAGGATCACAAAGAACATCGCGCCCGGCGTGGTAACTTCCGCGGCCATAAATAGCGTTGCCGCCCCGACGATATGACAGAGGGCGTAAACCCATTTCGCGCTCAGCCATTTGTCGGCAACGATCCCCAGTAGCGTCGGCATAAAGACTGCCGCGATCCCCAGCGAGCTATACACCGCGCCAATGGAAGCACCGTCAAATTTGAGAGTGACAAACATATAGGAACCGAGCGTCGTCAGCCAGCTACCCCACAGGCAGAACTGCAGAAACGAGAGTATTTTCAGCTGCAGCTTAAGATTCATGTTAATTTCCTCACACCAAAAGGCGATTGAATGTTCCAATTGGCACATTTGCCGTTTCAATATGATGTAATTCTATCAACGACTACGGCTGGTTTTTTGTTACCTGTGACAAATAATTGCAAACAATATCTTTTTGCAATGCAAAAGAGTGACGAAGTTAACATTCTGGAGCTGCCCGACCGGCAAATTTGCCGGGCGGGCAGAGGGGATTACTGACGACGGTAGGATTTCTGCGCGGAGTTCACTTTATAAAGGTAGCGACGCGATTCCGACGACGGGTGGCGGGTGGTCAGGGTCTGGTAGACATCTCCTGGCGTCATACTGTTAATAATATTCGCCGCCTGAACTTTATCGTTTGAGAAGACGCGCAGGACGCTCCCCGCGCCGCCGTTATAGGCGGTGATCACCGCATAGCGTCGGGAAGTCGGGTTGTCGATGCCGCCCAGGTAAACATTGCTGAGCATTGCCAGATAGGCCGTCCCGGTATCAATGTTACTTGCCGGATCAAACAGATAGCTGCGGCTTGGCGTTCCGGAACGCCCCTGGGAGCGGAAGACATCTTTGCCTGCGGTGTGCTGCACAACCTGCATCAGGCCCAGAGCGTCGGAGCGGCTCACTGCATAAGGGTTAAATGACGACTCAGTCTGCATAATCGCCAGAATCAGCGACTCGTCAACGCCATATTTGTGCGACGCTTTGCGCACCATACCGAGGTATTTGTGCGCACGTTTATCCAGGTGATTCGGCACCAGATTGATCGTTACGCTGAAGATTTTGCGGATCCCATTGCTGCGGCTTTGCAGGCGCGTTTGTAACAGGTAATCGGCGAATTGGGTGGCGCGGCCTTCCCAGCGGATCGGTTGACCCGTGTTATCCAGTACCTGGCCATACAGGAACGGCTCACGGGAGATCTGGATGTCATCCACATCCGAGTACAGGTCGACCGAACTCGGATCGTCGCCCATCAGCAGCGTTTTTATGATTGCGCGACGCAAATGCGCGGCGGGATCTGTTCCGGCAATGGTTTCAACGGTGATCGTACCGGCGTCGAAGTTAATATGGCTGCGGGTCTGATACTGATCGGTATACTTTACATAGTCCTTCGGACCGGCAATCAGCACTTCCTGATAGCCCCACAAGTTTTCAATGTTATGGGCAAACTGCCCCATCAAAATGTCAAAACCGTTGGTATCCTTGACCCAGGCTTCGTTATAAGAATCGCCTTTTTTGGTCGAGCTGGAACAGGAGATGAGCAACGGCGCAATAACGGCAAGCGCGAGTAATTTTTTCATCATTCCGGGAGTGCGTGTTGTGTTTGTCGTTATGCCATTTCGCCGCAGGATACTCGTCCTGGAGACGGCATGATGTCCGGGCCGGATAAGCGCGGCGCTATCCGGCAACGCATTATTTACCGTCTTCCGGCGTATACCCTTCGATATGCACGTCTTTGCCTTCAAACAGGAAGTTGACCATTTCCTGCTCCAGCAGTTTGCGGTGCTCGACGTTCATCATGTTGAGTTTCTTTTCGTTGATCAGCATGGTCTGCTTGTGTTGCCACTGCGCCCATGCCTCTTTTGAAATCTCGTTATAAATGCGTTTTCCCAGTTCGCCCGGGTACAGCTGGAAGTCCTGGCCTTCTGCTTCACGCTGCAGGAAAGTGCAAAAAATCGTTCTGCTCATAACAAATCCTCTTTATCGACCGATGCGTCAAACCGGCGCGCCGGTGCGTAACTGCTGTAATAAACGCTCCACGGGAGCCGCCAGACCAACGGACGGCGGTTGCGCTAAGTTATACCAGAGCGCGCTGCCTTCATCCATGCAGGAACCCGTTGAGGACACGCTCAGCCACATAGGCACAATATCTAAGTGGAAATGGCTGAAGGTATGGCGAAACGCGTTAAGCTGGGTCAAAGTATCCGCGTTAACCTGCCGTTGCGCCAGCCACTCGCGTAATTCTGTTTCGTTGGCAAACTGCGGGAAGCAGTACAGCCCACCCCACAGTCCGCTGGGTGGACGCTGGGTGAGTAAGACTTCATCTTGATGCTGCATCAGTAAAAAATAGCCGGTACGCTCGGGCAGCGTTTGTTTCGGTTTTTTCCCGGGATAACGTGACCAACTGTCGGTGGCCGCCGCCACGCAACCGTGCTGTAGCGGACAAATCATACATTTCGGTTTTGAGCGTGTGCAGACCATCGCGCCTAAATCCATCATCGCCTGGTTAAAACGGGCCACGCCGTTGACCGGCGTCACGTCTTCGCTCAGATCCCACAGTTTTTTCTCGACCTCTTTTTTCCCCGGCCAGCCGCTAACAGCATAGCAGCGTGCCAGCACGCGTTTGACGTTGCCGTCGAGAATCGGAAAAGGTTTATCCAGTGACAGAGAAAGTACCGCTCCGGCGGTGGAACGGCCAACGCCGGGCAGCGCCGCAACCTCATCAAACGTTTCCGGAAAGACGCCGTGGTGCAGCGTGGCGACCTGCTGAGCGGCTTTGTGCAGGTTGCGCGCGCGGGCGTAGTAGCCCAGTCCGGTCCACAGATGCAACACTTCGTCCAGCGGCGCGTTAGCGAGATCGGTCACCGTCGGGAAATGACGCATAAACCGTTCAAAATAGGGAATAACCGTCGCAACCTGCGTTTGTTGCAACATCACTTCCGAGAGCCATACTTTGTAAGGCGTCTTGTCAATTTGCCAGGGCAGGGTTTTTCGCCCGTATTTGTCGTACCAGTCCAGAACCTGGGCTGAAAATTGAGACGCTTGCATGGTCACCAAAATCATTATTGTCGGGGGCCAGATTGCAGCACAGCGGCAACAGGGTGTAAACCGGAACTTTCCGCAGCGTGTCATCTTCCTTTACTTGCATCCGGCAACTAACTTTGGATAATGCCCGTTTTCAGAACTCAATCACAAGCAGACTTAACTTTTATGAAAAACGACGTCATTTCACCGGAATTTGATGAAAACGGCCGCCCGCTGCGCCGGATTCGCAGTTTTGTGCGTCGCCAGGGGCGACTGACCAAAGGGCAGGAACACGCGCTGGAAAACTACTGGCCGGTGATGGGCGTTGAGTTTAGCGAAGATCCCGTGGAATTCGCGACGCTGTTTGGCCGCGAAGCGCCGGTGACGCTTGAGATTGGTTTCGGCATGGGGGCTTCGCTGGTGGCGATGGCGAAAGCGCGCCCGGAGCAAAACTTCCTCGGTATTGAAGTGCATTCGCCGGGCGTGGGGGCGTGTCTGGCTTCCGCCCATGAAGAAGGCGTCGAAAACCTGCGCGTGATGTGTCACGACGCCGTTGAAGTACTGCACAAAATGATTCCTGACAATTCTTTATCGATGGTTCAACTCTTTTTCCCTGACCCGTGGCATAAAGCACGTCATAATAAACGCCGTATCGTTCAGGTGCCGTTTGCTGAACTGGTGAAAAGCAAGCTGAAGCTGGGCGGCGTGTTCCACATGGCGACCGACTGGGAAGCCTATGCGGAACATATGCTGGAAGTGATGTCTTCAATTGACGGCTATAAAAACCTGTCGGAGAGTCACGATTACGTACCGCGCCCGGCCTCGCGCCCGGTAACCAAATTTGAACAACGTGGCCATCGTCTTGGTCACGGCGTATGGGACTTAATGTTCGAGAGGGTGAAATAATGGCAAAGAACCGTAGCCGTCGTCTGCGTAAAAAAATGCACATCGACGAATTCCAGGAATTAGGGTTTTCGGTTGCATGGCGTTTCCCGGAAGGCACTTCTGAAGATCAGATTGATAAAACCGTTGATGACTTTATCAACGACGTGATCGAACCGAATAAACTGGCCTTTGACGGCAGCGGTTATCTGGCCTGGGAAGGTCTGATCTGCATGCAGGAAATCGGCAAATGCACGGAAGAGCACCAGACCATCGTGCGTAAATGGTTAGAAGATCACAAACTTGAAGAAGTGCGCACCAGCGAACTTTTTGACGTTTGGTGGGACTAATAAAGCAAAGGGTCGGCAAATGCCGGCCCGATTTGTCTTGAGGGAAAGTTATGATGCGCAAAATGCTGCTGGCGGCAGCGCTTTCTGTTACTGCGATGTCCGCCCATGCAGATTACCAGTGCAGCGTCACGCCGCGTGACGATGTGATTCTTAGCCCGCAAACTGTGCAGGTGAAGGGCGAAAACGGCAATCTGGTCATCACGCCGGACGGCAATGTGATGTACAACGGCAAGCAATACTCCCTGAGCGCGGCGCAACGCGAACAGGCGAAAGATTATCAGGCGGCGCTGCGCAGCACCCTGCCGTGGATTGATGAAGGCGCCCGCTCACGCGTGGAAAAAGGCCGCGTCGCGCTGGACAACATTATTGCTAAAGAAGTCGGCGAGAGCAGCAACATGCGCGGTCGCCTGACCAAACTTGATGCTCAGCTTAAAGAGCAAATGAACCGGATCATTGAGCACCGTACCGACGGTCTGACGTTCCACTATAAAGCGATCGATCAAGTGCGCGCCGACGGCCAGCAACTGGTGAACCAGGCGATGGGCGGCATTTTGCAGGACAGCATTAACGAGATGGGGGCGAAAGCCGTACTCAAAGGCGGCGGTAATCCGCTCCAGGGCGTACTCGGCAGCCTCGGTGGTTTGCAAACCGCCATCCAGAATGAATGGAAGAATCAGGAAAAAGACTTCCAGCAGTTCGGCAAAGATGTTTGTAGCCGTGTGGTCACCCTGGAAGACAACCGCAAGGCGCTGGTCAGCAGCCTGAAATAATTCTTTCTTAAAAAACAATGGCACAGATCGTCTCTGTGCCGTTTTATCTTCCCTTTCCGCTTCGTTTTGATAGCCACCTCTAAATTTAACAATCTGAAAAATATATTTATCTGGTTAATTGGATGAAATCACATTATTCATCTGTGGCATTGGGATAATGCGGCAAATTCACGTAACTGGAGAAATAACATGGAGTTTTTCAGGAAAACGGCACTTGCCGCACTGGTGATGGGCTTTAGCGGCGCGGCGCTGGCCTTACCGAACGTCACTATTTTAGCGACCGGTGGCACCATTGCTGGCGGCGGTGATTCCGCCACCAAATCTAACTACACAGCGGGCAAAGTCGGTGTGGAAAACCTGGTGAACGCGGTACCTCAGTTGAAGGAGATCGCGAACGTCAAAGGCGAACAGGTGGTGAATATCGGCTCGCAGGATATGAACGACGAGGTCTGGTTAACCCTGGCGAAGAAAATCAATAACGAATGCGACAGCACCGATGGTTTCGTGATCACCCACGGTACCGACACCATGGAAGAAACGGCCTATTTCCTCGATCTTACCGTGAAATGCAACAAGCCGGTGGTGCTGGTGGGGGCGATGCGTCCATCCACGTCGATGAGCGCCGACGGTCCGTTCAACCTTTATAATGCGGTCGTAACGGCGGCAGACAAAGCCTCCGCTAACCGCGGCGTGCTGGTGGTGATGAACGATACTGTGCTTGACGGGCGTGACGTGACCAAGACTAACACCACCGATGTCGCCACCTTTAAGTCCGTTAACTACGGGCCGCTGGGCTACATTCACAACGGTAAAATTGACTATCAGCGCACCCCGGCGCGTAAGCACACGACATCTACCCCATTCGACGTCTCTAAGCTGAGCGAACTGCCGAAAGTAGGCATTGTGTATAACTACGCCAACGCTTCTGACCTGCCGGCTAAAGCGCTGGTGGATGCCGGTTATGAAGGGATTGTGAGCGCAGGCGTGGGTAACGGCAACCTGTATAAAACGGTTTTCGATACCCTGGCGACGGCGGCGCATAAAGGTACGGTAGTGGTGCGTTCTTCTCGCGTTCCGACCGGTTCTACCACTCAGGATGCAGAAATCGACGACGCGAAGTACGGTTTTGTGGCTTCCGGTACGCTGAACCCGCAGAAAGCGCGCGTGCTGCTGCAACTGGCGTTAACCCAGACTAAAGATCCGAAGCAAATCCAGACGATGTTTAATCAGTACTAATAGCGCAGGGCGGCTACGTGTCGTTGAAGCCCAGAGAAGCGTAGCGCCATCAGGCGCTTGCCGGGTGAAGGTCCTGCCTCACCCGGCTTTTCGTGTTTACATTAAACCCAGCAGTTGCGGCACGAACAGCGAAATTTGCGGGATGTAGACGATCATCATCAGCGCGATCAGCAGCGCGGCGTAAAACGGCAGCAGTGGCCGAATCAGCTGCTGAATCTTCACGCCGGAAATGGAACAGCCGACAAACAGCGCGCTTCCCACCGGTGGCGTAAGCAACCCGATACAGAGGTTGGAAACCATCATAATACCGAAATGAACCGGATCCATTCCCAGCTCCTGCGCGATAGGCAGGAAGATGGGCGTGAAGATCAGTACGGCGGGCGTCATATCCATAAAGATACCGACGATCAGCAACACGATATTGATTAACAGCAGAATGATGATCGGATTGTCCGAAATGCCCATCAGCGTGTCGCTGATCATGTACGGAATGTCCGCGTTGGTCATCGCCCATGACATCCCGACCGAGAAGCCAATCAGGAGCAGGACGATCGAGGTCGTCACCACTGACTCCAGAATCAGCTTCGGCAGGTCACGCCATTTCACTTCACGATAAATCAGCACCGACAGGATAAAGGTATACACCACCGCAATGGCAGAGGCTTCCGTCGCGGTAAAAATCCCGCCGAGAATGCCGCCCATAACGATAATCACCAGCAGCAGGCTGGGCAGAGCGTCAATCAATGCCCTGAAGGCCTGAGCGCAGGTTGGGCGTTCTGAAAGCGGATAATGGCGGCGTTTGGCGATGATCGCGCAGACCACCATAATCGCCAGTCCCATCAGAATGCCCGGCAAATAACCCGCCATAAACAACGAGGCCACCGAAACGCCGCCTGCGGTAAGTGAAAAGACGATCAGCACATTGGAAGGTGGGATCAACAGTCCGGTGATACAGGAGGAGACGTTCACCGCGGTGGAAAACGTGGGATCGTAACCTTGTTTTGTCTGGATCGGGTTAAGCGTACCGCCCACTGCGGCGGCGGCGGCTACCGCCGAACCCGAAATGGAGCCAAACATCATGTTGGCCAGTACGTTGACATGGCCAAGCGATCCCGGTACCCGGCCCACCATCACCTGCGCCAGATTGATCAGGCGGATGGCGATGCCACCGCTGTTCATCAGCGTACCGGCGAAAATAAAGAAGGGAATGGCCAGCAGCGCAAAGTTATCCAGGCCGTTTGCCAGTCGCTGTGAAACAGTGATAACGGCGATATCCCACGGGAACATCAACAGCATCGAGGCGACGGTGGCAATGCCGATGGAAAAGGAAATCGGAACGCCAATAAAGACCAGAATAAAGAAGCAGCCAAAGAGGGTGAGAGCGATATAACTGTCCATCAGACGACTCCCTGCGTACCGTTTTTCAGTTGTTGAATGCTTTGATAAATAAAGCACAGGGCATAGAACATCATCACCACGCCGCACAGCGGCAGGATAAAGTACACGTAGCCCATCGGGATCTGCATCGCCGCAGACACCTGCGCTGTCGCCAGCGTTTTCTCGATCAGCTTCAGGCCACCGGTAACGATGACGGATCCGGCGAAGCCGAAAATCATCACGTTGATCAGCAGGCTAAGCAGGGCCTGCTTGCGTTTGTCGAGCGACATCGCCAGCAGGTCAATTGACAGGTGGCGCTGTGCGCCGACCGTATAGGCCGCGCCCAACAGGCCAACCCAAATCATTAAAAAGCGCGCCAGTTCATCGGTTAACGTGCTGGGCTGGTTGAGCACATAGCGGCTAAAAACCTGCCAGACCACGCAGATCACCAGCGCAATCATGACGATGACGGAAAATGCGGCAATGACGCGGTCTACCGCAAGTTTTAGGCGGTTAAATATCATCATTAAAATCCCGGTGTGCCGGGCCAGCGGCTGGCCCGGAAGAGTGGTTATTGCGCGGCGTTTTCAAATTTTTCCAGCAGCGCGGCTTGCCTGGAATCTTTCTTGAAGTCATCAAACAGGGGCTGTACCGCTGCGCGGAACGGGGCTTTCTCGACTTTTATGATTTCGCCGCCCATGGCTTTCGCTTGCGCGCGGGTATCGGCGTCGATCTTGTCCCACAGTTTTTGCTGGTGAGTTTCAGAGTTTTTCGCTGCGGTACTCAGGATCTGCTGCTGTTCAGGCGTGAGCTTGTCCCAGGTTTTCGTTGAGATCACCAGAAAATCAGGAATGGAGGCATGCTCATCCTCAGAAAACACTTTGGCGATTTCAATGTGACGCGTCTGTACCCAGGAAGGCACGTTGTTCTCCGCGCCATCTACCACTCCTTGTTGCATGGCGGTATAAACTTCTCCAAAGGAGATGGGCGTGGGCGAACCGCCCATCAGCTCGATCATTTTAATGGTCGTCGGGCTGGCCTGAACGCGGATTTTTAAACCTTTCAGGTCTTCAGGCCGGGTAATGGGTTTTTTGGCGTAAAAGCTACGCGTACCGGCAACATAGGCGGAAAGGGCAAAGAATCCTTTGTCTTTAGTGGAATCCATAATTTCTTTACCGACTTCGCCAAATACCACTTTATTGAAATGATTCTGATCTTTAAATAAGAAAGGCAAATTATAAATTGCGTAGACGTTATCAAAAGATTCCAGATCGCTGGCGGAACCTTTTGTCATATCCAGCGCGCCATTTTGTAGCAGTTCCATTGTTTCGCGGGCATTGCCCATTTGGCTGCTGGGGTAAATACGCACCGTCATTTTACCGTCAGAAAGTTGTTTCACCTCTTTTGCCAGCTCTTCAAACGCCTGATGGACGACATGGCTACGCTCGAGATTGTGCGCCAGTTTTAGCGTCACTTTTTCCGCCGCGCTGGCGCCGGCGCTCAACAGTGCAAGAAGGGAAGCGCATAATAATGAACGAGAAAACGATCTGATCTTCATAAGGTAGGCTCCATGCTCCAGAGGGAAGATAGTGGTTTATATCTGCTGTCAGTAATTTAATTTCTGTATGATAGATTGACATAGTTGTCGTACATCTGTGCGCCATCTTAATCACTAATGCGTCAGCCGAAAGGAGTTTGTATCTGTTTTGTGCGCCATGTTGGATATATTTTTCGCAGTACAGGGATTTTATATTTCAATAAAAATAATGAAGAAGAATATTATGTGGAAATACCGCGCTTACCGTTCGGTTTTATCGAATTTATTGGTCGGGGGAATGGGCGCCTTTAAAAAGGCGCGCGCTATTTATTCGGCAAGAAATAGTTCGAGGAGAGAGTTGAGAAACAGTTTACCGTGCTGGCTGATCTGCCAGTATTCTTCGCTTTCGGTCAGATAACCCTGCGCTTTCGCGTCGTCGATTTGTCGGCGAATCGTCGTTTCGCTCAGGCCGGTGTATTCGCTGAATTCGCGACGGGGCGCGGCTTCCAGCAAACGGAAGCGGTTCATAAAGAATTCGAACGGTTTGTCCGCTTGCGCCACATCACGCTGGCTTTCCAGATACCGTCCTTGCATATAGCCGCGCGGATGACGGGTTTTCGTGGTGCGCAAGATCCTGCCGTCCGGGAAGGTGACTTTGCCGTGTGCGCCGCAGCCAATCCCCAGATAGTCGCCAAAGCGCCAGTAGTTCAGGTTGTGCTGGCACTGATAGCCCGGTCTGGCATAGGCAGAGGTTTCGTATTGCTGATAACCGGCGGCAGTCAGCAACTGGTGTCCTTGTTCGAAAATATCCCACAGCGCATCGTCATCCGGCAGTACCGGTGGGCGTGAGCCAAACAGCGTGTTCGGTTCAATGGTCAGCTGATACCAGGAAAGATGCGGTGGATTAAGCGCAATCGCCTGTTTCAGATCGCCAAGCGCCTCTTCCAGCGTCTGGTCCGGCAGGCCGTGCATCAGATCAAGGTTAAAACTGCGCAGACCCAGCCCGCAGGCCAGATTCGCCGCACGTAGCGCTTCTTCCGGGCCGTGAATACGCCCAAGCCGTTTCAGCTTCGGCTCACTAAAGCTCTGTACGCCGATGGAGATACGGTTAACGCCAGCGCGTTGATAGTCGACGAAGCGATCGGCCTCTACCGTTCCGGGGTTCGCTTCCATGGTTATTTCCGCATCGGCGGCCAGATTCAGGCGCGCTCGCACGCCATCGAGCAGCGTTTGCATCGCCGGGCCGGAAAGCAAACTCGGCGTACCGCCGCCAATGAAAAGGGTTTTTACTTCACGCCCCTGTGCGTATGCGACGTCCGCATCCAGATCGCTCAGCAGGTGCTGAACGTAATCGTCGTGCGGCACTTCGCCCTTTAACGCATGCGAATTAAAGTCGCAGTACGGGCATTTCTGCACGCACCACGGAATGTGAATATAAAGACTCAGCGGCGGTAGCTTAACCATTACGCAAGGCTTCCAGTAACAGCTTCAGCGCCTGTCCACGGTGGGAAATCGCGATTTTTTCTTCGCGGGTCAGTTCAGCCGCGGTTTTGCCTTCCGAAGGGACAAAGAAGATGGGGTCGTAGCCAAAACCGCCGTTGCCTGCCGCTTCGCGTGTGATAACGCCCGGCCAACTGCCGTGGCAGACCAGTGGGGTCGGATCGTCCGCGTGGCGCAGATAAACCAGCACACAGTGGAAACGCGCCTGGCGTTTACCGTCCGGAATGTCCTGCATGGTGTGCAACAGCTTTTCCAGATTCTGCTGGTCAGTGGCGTCCTCACCGGCGTAGCGCGCGGAGTAGATCCCCGGCGCGCCGCCCAGCGCGTCAACCGCCAGACCGGAGTCGTCGGCAATCGCCGGTAAACCGGTAACCTGAGCCGCATGGCGCGCTTTCAGGATCGCATTTTCAATGAAAGTCAGGCCGGTCTCTTCGGCGGAATCGACGCCGAGTGCCGTTTGCGCCACGACTTCAAGCCCGAAATCGCTCAGCAGCGATGCAAGCTCACGCACTTTACCGGCATTGCCGGTAGCGAGGACAACTTTTTGCATAGGATACCTAATCTGTTAACGCCGAGACTTCGGGCGGGATCTGTTGCGGATGAAGAATTTTAACCTGTTTATGGCGGCCAAGTTCGCCTTTTTCAATAATGACCTGGCTTTTGGCCACGCGGAACTGCTTGCCGAGAAACTTCACCAGATGGCTGTTCGCCTGGCCGTCTACCGGCGGAGCGGTAATGGCGACTTTCAGTTCGTCGCCGTGTAAACCAACAATGCTGTCACGGCTGGCTTTCGGCTGAATATACAACCGTAAAACCAGACCGTCTTCGCAGCGCGTTACGGCACTCATAGCGCCATCCACAGCCCCGGCAGCAGCATGTTTCCGGTGGCCTGTAACAGCTCGCCAATCCCCATGTTGATCACATACAGCAACAGAACAAGGATCATCGGGGAGAAATCAATACCGCCCATACCGGGCAAAATGCGGCGTATCGGGCGCAGCAGCGGGTCGGCCAACTGCATCAGCACGAATTCGATCGGGCTGCGGCCCTGGCTGACCCAACTCATAATCGCCATCACCAGCAGCACCCAGAAAATCAGCAGACCGATAGTCTTCAGCACGATCAGCAGCGCGGCAATCCAGATAATCGGCAGGAAGGTCACCACCTTAAACAGCACGATCGCTTTGATAAAGCTGAGGATAAACGCCACCAGCAAAGAGGCGCTGTCGATGGGGCCCATCGGTGGAATGATGCGGCGCAAGGGGCCAATAATCGGCTGCGTGACTTTCACCACGAACTGGGAGAAAGGGTTGTAAAAATCGCAGCGAGCCCACTGCATCCACACGCGCAACAACAGCACCATGGTGTACAGCTCAATTACCGTTGAGAGCAGGAAGGTCAACGTATTCATCGCGTTCCTCAGTTTTCCTTAATTTTTTGTGTAATCCCGGGCGCCAAAGATGGCGGTGCCGATACGGACCATCGTACTACCGGCGGCGATAGCGGCATCCATATCGTCCGACATGCCCAGTGACAGCGTGTCGACGTCAGGATAGCGCGCTTGCAGCCCGGCAAATGCTACAGCCATTTGGCGTGCGACTTCAAACTGCCTTACATAATCTGACTCTGGCGCCGGAATCGCCATCAGACCACGCAGGCGAAGATGGGGTAATTCAGCGACCTCCGCAGCAAGCGCATCCAGGGCCTCCAGTGAAATCCCGGACTTGCTGTTCTCATCACTAATATTGATTTGAATCAGCACGTTAAGTGGAGGAAGTTCAGCCGGACGTTGCTCGCTCAGACGCGCGGCGATGCGCAGACGGTCAATGGTATGGCACCAGTCAAAATGCTCTGCCACCAGACGGCTTTTATTGGACTGTAGCGGGCCGATAAAGTGCCATTGCAGGCCTTCAACGCCTTGCGCCTGAAAATGGCGGATTTTCTCCACTCCTTCCTGCACGTAATTTTCGCCAAATGCACGCTGTCCGGCAGCGATGGCTTCTTCGATGGCGCTCGCAGGTTTGGTTTTACTGACTGCAAGCAACGTAACTTCTTCTGAAGCGCGACCGCAACGCGATGCGGCGGCTGAGATTTTGTCCCGGACCTGTGCCAGGTTATGCGCGATATCGTTCATTTTCCGAGGATGCATCTATGAATATGGAAGAAATTGTGGCCCTTAGTGTAAAGCATAATGTCTCGGATCTACACCTAAGCAATGCGTGGCCGGCGCGATGGCGCAAGCGAGGACGGCTTGAGGCGGCGCCATTCCCTATACCGGATATGGACAGCCTGTTGGCGCAATGGCTTGATGCGCGACAGCTGGCGGTGTTTCAGCAGGAAGGGCAGCTTGATTTCGCCGTCACGCTTACGGGTAACCAACGCTTGCGGGCCAGCGCCTTTCGTCAACAGCGGGGGATATCGCTGGCGCTGCGCTTGTTGCCCTCCCGTTGCGCCACCCTGGAAGCGCTGGCGACGCCTGCGGCACTGCCTGAACTGCTTGCCAGCGAGAACGGACTGATACTGGTGACCGGAGCGACGGGCAGCGGTAAATCCACCACCCTGGCGGCAATGGTGGACTGGCTCAACCGCCATACCGACGGACATATTCTGACGCTGGAAGATCCCATTGAGTACATTTACGCCAGCCAACGCTGCCTGATTCAACAGCGTGAGATCGGTATGCATTGCTCATCGTTTGCCGCGGGATTACGCGCGGCGCTGCGGGAAGACCCAGACGTTATTCTGCTCGGGGAACTGCGGGACAGCGAGACCATCCGCCTGGCGCTGACGGCGGCGGAAACCGGGCATCTGGTATTGGCGACGCTACATACCCGCGGCGCGGCGCAGGCCGTCGAGCGGCTGCTGGATACCTTTCCGGCGCAGGAAAAAGAGCCGGTGCGCAGCCAACTGGCGGGCAGTCTGCGCGCCGTTTTGTCGCAAAAGCTGGAGCCCGATAAGCAGGAAGGGCGCGTTGCGCTGTTTGAATTGCTGATCAACACCCCAGCGACGGGAAATTTAATTCGTGAGGGCAAAACGCACCAACTACCCCATGTCATTCAGACCGGACAGCAGGCAGGAATGATGACTTTTGCCCAGAGTTGGCAGCAGCGTCAGGCGCAGGGGCGAGTGTAGCCAGCTAAGCGGCGTGTCAACGCGGAGGGCGCCTCAATAACCCTGCTCGAAATAGCTTTCGAGAATGATGACTGCAGAAGCGGAGTCAATCTTACCTTTGTTGAGCGCGCGATAGCCGCCTTGCTCAAACAGGCCAGACCGTGCTTCAACGGTGCTCAGGCGTTCGTCATGCAGCGTTACCGTCACGCCAAATCGACCATGGATGCGGTTAGCAAATTTGCGCGCGCGGGCAGTGAGCGGTTGCTCGGTGCCGTCCATGTTTAGCGGCAAGCCAACGATGATTTCATCCGGCTGCCACTCTTTGAGCAGGCGTTCGACGAGTAGCCAGTCCGGCGTGCCGTCCTGCGCTTTAATCGCCGGAAGCGGGCGGGCGGTGCCGGTGACGCGTTGACCAATCGCCACGCCGATACTTTTGGTGCCAAAATCAAAGGCCAGTAACGTTCCGCTCATCAGGCATGCCCCGCCACGCCGGGCATGGTCTGAATGTCGATGCCAATCAGTCTGGCAGCGTCGCGCCAGCGGTCGGCTATCGGCGTTTTGAACAGAATATTGAGATCGGCGGGTGCGGTCAGCCAGGCGTTATCCAGCAACTCTTGCTCCAGTTGGCCTTTATCCCACGACGCGTAGCCCAGCGCGACCAGCACTTCAGAGGGTTGTTCGCGGGTGCCTAAGGTTTCCAGTACGTCACGGGAAGTGGTAATGACCGTGTTATCGGAAATGCGAATGCTTGATGAAAAACGCGACGGAGGGGTGTGCAGGATAAACCCGCGATCTTCCGCCAGCGGGCCGCCGAGCATCACCGCTTTATCCAGGCGAATAGCCGGATCGCGCGGTTCCGGGGTGATTTTCAGCTTTTCCAGAATTCCTTCAATCTGCAAGTTTTCCAGCGGTTTGTTAACAATAATCCCCATTGCGCCATCTTCATTATGTTCGCAAATATAGACCACAGAGCGGCGGAAAATCGGATCCTGGAGAGCAGGCATGGCAATAAGAAAGTGATGCTGTAAATTCATTGTCAGAGGTTCTGTGTCCTGGTTTAAAAAATCAACAGGGGTCAGTATGTGTGGAAAGCGTTAAATTGTCACTCTTAGAAACGCGTTGCCGGATGGGGCTTCGCTTTATCTGGCGAACAGGGACGCAAAATGTCAGCCGGACACGACGACCAGGCGTCGCGTCCGGCGACAGATTTTACCTGGCAAGGCGCGCTTCGATGGCGTCCATCAGCATGCCGGTAATGGAGACGGGGAACTCCGCTTCAATCTCGCGAATACAGGTCGGGCTGGTGACGTTAATCTCGGTCAGGCGATCGCCAATGATGTCCAGACCGACAAAAATCAGCCCTTTAGCTTTCAGCGTTGGCCCAATGCGGCGCGCGATTTCCCAGTCGCTGTCGGTTAATGGACGCGGTTCGCCACGACCGCCCGCGGCGAGGTTGCCACGGGTTTCGCCGCCCTGCGGGATACGCGCCAGGCAGTACGGCACCGGCTCGCCATCCACCACCAGCACGCGCTTATCGCCATCGACAATCGCCGGCAGATAGTTCTGCGCCATGCAGTAACGGGTGCCATGCTCGGTCAGGGTCTCGGCAATCACTCCGAGGTTCGGATCTCCCTCTTTCACCCGGAAAATGGACGCGCCGCCCATGCCGTCAAGCGGCTTAAGAATAATGTCGCTGTGTTTTTGCCAGAAGGCTTTCAACTGTGCTTTGTTGCGGGTGACCAGCGTTTCCGGCGTCAGGTCAGAGAACCAGGCGGTGAACAGTTTTTCATTACAGTCGCGCAGACTCTGCGGTTTGTTCACGATCAGCGTACCTTTCTCTTCGGCGCGCTCCAGAATGTAGGTGGCGTAAATAAATTCGGTATCAAACGGCGGATCTTTACGCATCAGAATCACGTCGAGATCCGCCAGCGCCAGATCCTGCTCGCCGGTAAAGTCATACCATTTGTCGTAGTTCTGCTCGACGCTCAGCGTGCGCGTATGCGCGCGGGCTTCACCATTGATCAAATAAAGATCGGCCATCTCCATATAATGAAGTTCGTAACCACGACGTTGCGCTTCCAGCAGCATAGCGAAGCTGGAGTCTTTCTTGATGTTGATGCTTGCGATGGGGTCCATCACGATGCCGAGCTTGATCATTATTCTTCTCCGTTAGCCCAGATCGCCAAAACGCACCTGCAGCGCGGTGATGGCGGTGAGCGCAGTTGTCTCAGTACGCAGAACGCGAGGTCCTAACAGAATATCAGTAAACTGGTAGCGTGCGGTCATGGCGATTTCATCTGCCGACAGCCCGCCTTCCGGGCCAATCAGCAGACGAACGCGTTCAACCGGCAGCGGCAGCGTATTAATACTGTTGCTGGCGCGGGGATGAAGGTTCAGTTTTAACCCTTCTTCCTGTTCCGCGCACCAGGCTTCCAGGTCCATCGCCGGGCGGATTTCCGGCACCCGGTTGCGGCCACACTGTTCGCAGGCGGCGATGGCGATTTTCTGCCACTGCTGCAGCTTCTTGTTCAGACGTTCATTATCCAGTTTAACGCCGCAGCGCTCAGAAAAAAGTGGCGTAATGAGGCTTACACCAAGCTCAATCGATTTCTGGATGGTGAATTCCATTTTTTCACCGCGCGACATCACCTGTCCAAGGTGAATATGTAACGGCGATTCGCGATCGTCTGTTTCTCCGCGCAGAACCTTTACCTCCACGCTCTTTTTACTGGCATGGGTAATTTCGGCGTCAAAAACCTGATTGCTGCCGTCAAACAGCTGCAGCGCCTGACCCGGCCCCATCCGCAGTACGCGCCCGATATGATTCGCGGCATCTTCGCACAATGAAAACTGTGTGTTAGCGGTAATGGGTTCAGGGTGATAAATGCGGGGAATACGCATGGTTAACAGTCCGCGTCTTGCCCCACGCCCGTTGGCGCGGGGAGGTTTAATATGAATCCCGCTAGTGTAGGTTAGCTCTTTTGCGCCTGGCAAGCGCGTTGCACATACGGGTTGTGGTTGCCTTGCACCTTCGCGATACGTTCGTCGCGCTCGCACTCCCAGTCGCTGACCGGATACATCTTATTCCACGCGTTGAAAAGTTGGGTTTGCTGGCGGGATAGGGTCAGATCGTACTGGTCGCGCATGTAAAAGTACGTCCGGGCGATGGCGCCGCGAGCGCGGGCGGGCGGCTCGGCGGCCTTCGCTTTAAAGTCGACCTTCATTGCACACTGCCCGTATTGACCGTCGCCGCCGTTCCATTGGCTGTACATAAAGTTGCCGCGATCGCCGTTGACCTCGCCAACGGCGGGCTGCAGGTTATGCATGTCGCTTTCCATTTTGCGATAGACCGGGTCTTTGGCGCAGTTTTTACGCCCACCGTCCTGCCAGCACTGACGCTGGTGGCCAAACTGCCATGCCGGAACCACGTGTTCCCATTCAATTCGGCTGGCGCGGTTTTCATTTTTACGCACTTTATAGCCGCAGGATGCGAGATCAACGACCCCTTTTTTCCCCTGCCAGTTGATTTTACATCCGCAGTAGAAGTCGCCAGGTACGTCGGCGTAGATCTTGACGCCAGCGGCTTTGGCTTGTGAAAAGCTGTTGATTCCGGCAGCAAGGGCCGGGCCTGAAAATACCGTTGCCAGCAGCGCAGCGGTAACACTCAAATGACGGTACATCACACACTCCGTGTCAAAACGAGCCCGCAACGTAGCGAAAGATGATTTGGGATGCAATCAGTCAGATCAGGAAAGTTCCTGATAGTTCTGATTATTTCAGTGGCACTAAGGGTTCGCCGCAGTGAACGCAGCGGTAGGTTGCCTCACCGCGTACCACGCGATTATGGCGGCGGACGGTCAATTGATGTTCCTGACACTGACAGCGATAAGGATAGGTATTGCGGCGCACTGACTGGAGCGCAAACTCATGGGTGCGCCGTGCAGGCACGCCAAGTACGCTTTCCATCATCCATTTCCACTCTTTACCGTGCGGCGCCACGCGGCCAAAGTGCTTCCAGACCAGCAAATGCGCCAGCTCGTGGGGAACCACCTCGCTGATAAATGCGTCGGTGTTCTCCATCAGCAAGACCGGGTTCAGGCGAATTTCGTAGCTTTCCAGCCAGGCGGTGCCGGCGGAGGTGCCACGCTGCTGATAAACCAGCTTAGGTTCAGGATAGCTGCGCGCCAGTTTCAGGTTTGCCCTGGCGAGATTTTCCCGCAGGCTGCGCATAACGGCCTGCTGGACGGCGATGGGGAGACGGGCTGTTTTCATAACGGCAGAGAATAATGGCTAAAAAAGGCGACTGCAACCAGCGCTTACCTGTCAGGCAGGAAAGTGCAGGGCGAAAATATGTTTTCCGTCGCGAAAGCGGTAGCTCACTGTGGCGGAATGCAGAGTCATAATGGCTTTAACCAGCGATAATCCCAGCCCATAACCCGCAGACTGACGGGCATTGTCTCCTCGCCAGAAGCGATGAAACAGCTTATCGGCGTTCAGGGCGACGATGCCTGGATTACGGATCTCGATAACCGTTTGGTCAGGGTTGCCACTGGCCTCAATCTCCACGGTCGCCTGCGCTGGCGAATAGCGGATCGCATTACTGAGCAGGTTCATTAATACCCTTTGCAGCAACGTCCGGTCCGCCTGAATCGTTGCATCGCCTGATACGAAAAAGCGGATGTTCTTTTCTTCGGCTTCGTACTCAAGAAACTCGACAAGGTTGTTGATGACCGCGGAGTAAGCCACCGCTTCTTTGGCGAGCAAAATAGTATGATGCTCCGCCCTGGCGAGGAAAAGGATGTTTTCCGTTAGACGCGACAGTCCCTCAAGCTCCTCAATATTGCTTGCCAGCGTGTGTTGATATTGTTCTGCCGTGCGTGCTTTGCTTAACGCCACCTGGTTATGGCCCAACAGAATATTGACCGGGGTACGCAGCTCGTGCGCCAGATCGTCAGCAAACTGATTCAGGCGCGTAAAGTCATCACAGAGCTTCTGGCGCATCACGTTCAGCGCGCTGCCTAACGGCTTCAACTCGACGGGGAGCGCATTTTCGTCCAGCGGCTGGCTCAGCCCGCGACTGTCGATATTAGCCGTCTGCTGACTGAGCGATGTTATCGCTTTTAGCCCTCGCCTGACCAGAAAGGGGGTGAGTGCGGAGCACACCAGGATGGCGAGGATGCCGATCGCCAGGCTGTTATTCCGGTACTGCTCAAGCATGTCCTGGCGTTCCGAGGCCAGTCTGGCGACGGTAATGGTGACAGGGCGGGCGTCGCTACTCGCGATGATGCGCACCGCTGAAAGTTGCGTACCGGCAATATCCCTTTTGGCGAGGGACGCCAGCGTCGGTTTTTGCTGCGCCGGAAGGGCATCCAGAACCGCTGGATTGACCCCGGTATGATTAACGGCAATATTTTCCGACGTGGGGGAGTGGATAAGCAGAATATCCTGGCGGGTGTCCATCATCCGGTTGAAATAAAGGGGAAGATTTTCCGCTTTCGCGCCGTCAACAAGCAGTTGTCGGATTTGCTCCGCGCGGTTAATCAGAGTGATGTCATCACGCCAGGTCAGCTCTTTACTCAGCGCGCGATACAGCGTCCAGCTGACGCCAGCGCAGGCGAGAGTCAGCACCAGCACAAATAACATCGTCAGGCGCAGCGTCATGGAGAGTTCACGCTTCATTGTTTTCTCCGGCGCACAGGCGGTAACCCATCCCTCTGACAGTGCCGATCAGCTTCACCTCAAACGGATCGTCGATTTTTGCCCGCAGGCGGCGGATGGCGACGTCTACCGTGTTGGTCTCACTGTCGAAATTGATTCCCCATACCTCGCTGGCGATGACCGCTCTGGGGATGATTTCTCCGGCTCTGGACGCCAGCAGCCAGAGCAGCAGAAACTCTTTCCGGGTTAAGACAATGGCCTTTCCTTCGCGGGAAACGCTTTGCCTGACGGAGTCCATTTCCAGCCCGCTGATTTTTATTCGGGTCTGGCCGCGACTGTGATTTCTCAACAGCGCGCGCACCCGCGCCAGCAGTTCGGCGAAAGAAAAAGGCTTCACCAGATAATCATTGGCGCCGGACTCCAGCCCTTTTACCCGGTCCTCAATGGCGTCGCGAGCGGTAAGACAAATGACCGGCGTTTGCTGTGCGGTTCTGATCGCTTTCAACACCTGCCAGCCGTCCAGTTCTGGCAGCATGATATCCAGAACGATCAGGCTATAAGGTTCATGCAGCGCGAGACGGAGTCCCATTTTGCCATCGCTGGCCTGGTCGACGACATAGCCTGCTTCCGTCAGCCCCTGGCTTACCCAGTCGCGGGTTTTCTGGTTATCTTCAATCAGCAAAATCTTCATGGAATTCACTATGTCACACGCGGCGGGTCACGGCTAAAAATAACACCAAAGATGACGAAAATGTAATGCGAATGTCAGGTTAGCAGCGGGCGGTTCATCTACATTTGTCTCACTCACCCCATACGGAGCGACACATGAAAAAAACTATTTTGACCGTAGCGTTACTCAGCGCAATGGCTGTACCCGCCATGGCGATGGCGGCAGCCACTAACCTGCTGAGCGTACATATTCTCGATCAGCAAACCGGCAAGCCTGCGGCGAATGTTGAGGTTATCCTTGAGCAAAAACGTCAGGACGGCTGGCAGCAGTTAAACAGCGGCCGCACCGATCGGGACGGCAGAATTAAGGCGCTATGGCCTGAACAGGCGGCAAAACCAGGGGATTATCGCGTAACGTTTAAAACCAAACCGTACTTCGACAGCAAACAGCAGGCGAGTTTTTTCCCTGAAGTTCCCGTTGAATTTCATATCAGCAATACCAGCGAACACTACCACGTTCCCTTACTGCTGAGTCAATACGGTTACTCGACCTATCGGGGAAGCTAAGGGTTAAGAGAAACGGGCGTCCTCTCAGACGAGAGGACGCGCAGGGAAGATTAGTCGTGCGCGCCGATTTCGCGCAGCTTGCGGCCTTTCATCAGGTTACGCTCGATGTGTTCCAGCGACACATGTTTGGTTTCCGGCACCAGCCACAGCGTGAGCAGAATGAACAGCACGTTCAGCGCGGCGTACACCCAGAAGGTGTTAGCGCTGCCCAGGTTGTTGAGCATGGTCAGGAATGTTGCCCCGACGATCATGTTGGCGATCCAGTTGGTGGCGGTAGAGCAGGTGATACCGAAATCGCGACCTTTCAGCGGCTGAATTTCAGAACACAGGACCCAGATCAGCGGACCGGCGCTCATGGCAAACCCGATGATAAACATCAATAGCATGGCGATGGCGAAGTACTGGGCTGCCGGCGAGTGGATGCCAACGTGCATCATCGTCCCCATAATTCCCATCCCTGCCGCCATGACCAGGAAGCCCAGCGTCAACGTCGGCTTACGGCCCCAGCGGTCAACCAGGCCGATAGCGATAAAGGTGGCCAGTACGTTAGTCAGACCGACAATAACGGTACCCCACATCTGTTCGGTGGTGTTCGTGTAACCCGCCAGTTCGAAGATTTTCGGCGCGTAATACATGATGACGTTCATCCCGGTGAACTGCTGCATCACCTGTAACAGCACGCCGAGGAATACCGCGCGGCGGAAGTTGCTGTTCTCTTTAAACAGCGCCCAACCGCTTTGTTTTACCTGTAAACTTTCACGGATTTCGTCCAGCTCGCGCTTCGCTTCGGCGCTGGTGTCACGCAGGCGCAGCAGCACCCGTTCCGCGTCGTGGAAGCGGCGTTTCGCGGCAAACCAGCGCGGGCTGTCGGGGAGGAAGAAAACGCCGATCAGCAGCAGGATAGCCGGAATGATGATAATGCCCAGCATCCAGCGCCATGCGCCGCTGTAGCTAAAGGCGGTATCTGAGAGATAGGCGCCGAGAATACCAATGGTGATCATCAACTGATACATGGAAATCATACTGCCGCGAATTTTCTCCGGCGCAATCTCAGACAGATACAGCGGGGCGGTGTAAGAGGCGACGCCGACGGCCAGGCCCAGCAGTACGCGGGAAAGAATCAGCACCTCGACGTTAGGCGCAGCGGCGGAAAACAGCGAACCGGCAACAAACAGGATCGCGCCAATCATCAGGCTTTTCTTACGCCCGAGCTTGAAGGAGAGCCAGCCGCTGCCGACGGCGCCCACTGCCGCACCGAACATCATGGAGCTGACAACCCACTCCTGGGTGTGGGCGGAAATCTGGAACTCATCAGTAATAAACGGTAACGCGCCGGCAATAACGCCGATATCCAGGCCAAAAAGTAATCCTGCCAGGGCTGCAAGGAAGCAGACAAAAAATGTCATCGCCTTATTTGAACGCCCCTGTTTTTTATTGTCAGGCATTATGCCCTCCGATTGGGTTATCAGTTTTGATGATGGTAAGGGTAGGTCAGTGCACCGTAAAAATATGTGATTGTTATCACGTTGGTGTAATCGGTTACACTATCATTTATCCCATTAATGTTTTAACTTTCTGAAATTAAAACCTTTTGCTAACCTTAGTACGGGAGCGTTTGTCTGAATTTAAGACAAAGCTGAAAAACAATGTAACAACTCTGCGATCGGGGTCATGGCGAAGGGAAATGGCGGGCAGAGGGGGAGAAAAGCGAATGTAATCGCTTTCATGAATACGTTATGAGGTCGTGTAAAGTGTAGATGACGCAGGGAGGTTTTGCCGGAAGGGCAACGCGTATCCGGCCTGCGTTGTAGGATGCGGGCCGGATACGCAGAGAAGGGATTATTTCAGACCGGCAGCGTCGCGCAGTACCTGCGCTTTGTCGGTTTTTTCCCACGGGAAGTGTTCGCGGCCAAAGTGACCATACGCAGCGGTTTCTTTGTAGATCGGGTGCAGCAGATCCAACATCTGAATCAGGCCGTAAGGGCGAAGATCAAAGAATTCACGCACCAGCAGGGTTAACTGTTCAGTCGGCACTTTTTCCGTACCGAAGGTTTCCACCATGATGGAAGTCGGTTCAGCCACCCCGATGGCATAAGACACCTGGATTTCACAACGGTCAGCCAGACCCGCTGCAACGATGTTTTTCGCCACGTAACGCGCCGCGTAGGCTGCGGAACGGTCAACTTTTGATGGATCTTTACCGGAGAATGCGCCGCCGCCGTGACGCGCCATACCGCCGTAAGTATCGACGATGATTTTACGGCCAGTCAGACCACAGTCGCCCATCGGGCCGCCGATAACGAAACGACCGGTCGGGTTGATGAAGAATTTGGTGGCGGAAGACAGCCATTCGGTTGGCAGAATCGGCTTGATGATCTCTTCCATCACCGCTTCCTGCAGCGTTTTCTGCTCGATATCTTCAGCATGCTGGGTGGACAGCACGACCGCGTCGATGCCGACAATTTTACCGTCATCGTACTGGAAGGTAACCTGGCTTTTCGCATCCGGACGCAGCCACGGCAGGGTGCCGTTTTTACGGACTTCAGCCTGACGTTGTACCAGACGGTGCGCGTAGGTGACCGGCGCAGGCATCAGCACGTCGGTTTCGTTGGTGGCATAGCCGAACATCAGACCCTGGTCGCCCGCGCCTTGCTCCAGCGGATCGGCACGGTCTACACCCTGGTTGATGTCTGGCGACTGTTTGCCAATGGCGCTCAGAACCGCACAAGAGTTGGCGTCAAAGCCCATGTCGGAATGCACATAGCCAATTTCGCGCACGGTGTTACGGGTGATCTCTTCGATGTCGACCCATGCGCTGGTGGTGATTTCACCACCCACTAAAACCATACCGGTTTTGACGTAGGTTTCACAGGCGACGCGCGCTTTCGGATCCTGTTCCAGGATCGCATCCAGCACGGCATCAGAGATTTGGTCAGCGATTTTGTCAGGATGCCCTTCTGATACGGACTCGGACGTAAAAAGGTGTTTAGCCATTTTTTGTTTCACCTAAGGAGAATTTGGTTAGCTCAAACTGCTGTGCGGAAAAGCCAGGGTAGAAGATTCCACCAGGGCTTGCAGGTTAGTGACACTGGCAGTCTGAGTGTTAATCAGTATGGATGGATTAACATCTGGACGGCTATTTTAGGTTACTTCTTCACCCGATTTCCAGTTTTTTTTGAATCATCTCTCACTGCGTTGTAAACGTGTGTGGAAATTTTTACAAACACTGATGGCAATCTGCGCATTTATGTTTTGCTTTTTAAATCGCTTATCGGTATAAATCGCGGCGCGCGGCTCACACAAAAAAGCGCTCGATGGATTCATCGTGTCGCCACTTCCAGCCGGGTTAAAACGAATGCTTTGGCTTTTGGCTTGTCCTGCGGGGCGGCCGTGGAGGTGATACGAAATAATGAACCGTTGTTTACTGCTGAATCTGACGCACCGTTCTGGTGTGCGCATGTCCCCCGCATTCTGCATCTCTGTTTTGCATACCTGCCGATGTTATACCCATCTCGGCGCTTCTCAGGACTCCAGGGCCGGTTGATCGCTTTGTGATTTCTGAACAAGGGCACTCCTGAATCTCAGGAGGTTTCTCGTGGTTTCGCCGAACCTTGTCATACTTAAGTTCGGTTACGTGTTTTACAATGATATGAATAAGAAACCGGTCGCACGGCCTCGCTTTCAGCACGATGTGCTGAAACTTAGCGCCGTTTATGGGTTGTTATCGCAGTGTTACGCTGCGATAGTAGTCAACTGTTTTACACTTAATACAAAGAGTTGAGGTTCGCTATGTCTGACGATATGTCTATGGGTTCGCCTTCGTCAGCGGGCGAACAGGGTGTACTACGCTCCATGCAGGAGGTTGCAATGAGCTCCCAGGAAGCCAGCAAGATGCTGCGTACTTACAATATTGCCTGGTGGGGCAATAATTACTATGACGTCAACGAGCTGGGCCACATCAGCGTGTGCCCGGATCCTGACGTTCCGCAAGCGCGCGTCGACCTCGCCAAACTGGTGAAGGCTCGCGAAGCGCAGGGGCAGCGTCTGCCTGCACTCTTCTGCTTTCCGCAGATCCTGCAACACCGTCTGCGTTCTATTAACGCCGCGTTTAAACGCGCGCGGGAATCGTATGGCTATAACGGCGACTATTTCCTCGTTTACCCGATCAAAGTAAACCAGCACCGTCGCGTCATTGAATCCTTGATCCACTCTGGCGAACCGCTGGGGCTGGAGGCGGGGTCAAAAGCTGAGCTGATGGCGGTACTGGCGCACGCGGGCATGACCCGTAGCGTGATCGTGTGTAACGGTTATAAAGACCGTGAATACATCCGTCTGGCGCTGATTGGCGAAAAGATGGGCCATAAGGTCTATCTGGTTATCGAGAAGATGACGGAAATCGCTATCGTGCTGGAAGAGGCCGAGCGTCTGAACGTCGTACCGCGCCTCGGCGTGCGCGCCCGTCTGGCCTCGCAAGGCTCGGGTAAATGGCAGTCTTCCGGCGGCGAAAAGTCGAAATTCGGCCTGGCGGCGGCGCAGGTGCTGCAACTGGTGGAGATTCTGCGCGAACGCGGGCGTCTCGACAGCATTCAACTGCTGCACTTCCATCTCGGTTCGCAAATGGCCAATATTCGCGATATCGCCACTGGTGTGCGTGAGTCGGCGCGTTTCTACGTAGAGCTGCACAAACTGGGCGTGAACATCCAGTGTTTCGACGTTGGTGGCGGTCTTGGTGTGGACTATGAAGGCACCCGCTCGCAGTCTGACTGCTCGGTAAACTACGGCCTTAATGAATACGCTAACAATATTATTTGGGCGATTGGCGATGCCTGCGACGAGCACGGCCTGCCGCACCCGACGGTGATCACCGAGTCAGGTCGCGCCGTTACCGCGCACCATACGGTGCTGGTTTCCAATATCATCGGCGTAGAGCGTAACGAATACACGGAAGCAACGCCGCCTGCGGACGACGCGCCGCGCGCGCTGCAAAGCATGTGGGAAACCTGGCAGGAAATGCATGAACCAGGCACCCGCCGTTCGCTGCGTGAATGGCTGCACGATAGCCAGATGGACCTGCACGATATTCATGTGGGTTATTCGTCTGGAACCTTTAGCCTTCAGGAACGCGCCTGGGCCGAGCAGCTGTATCTGAACATGTGTCATGAAGTGCAGAAACAGCTCGACCCGAGCAACCGCGCGCATCGCCCGATCATTGACGAACTGCAGGAGCGGATGGCGGACAAAATGTACGTCAACTTTTCCCTGTTCCAGTCGATGCCGGATGCGTGGGGGATCGATCAGTTGTTCCCGGTATTGCCGCTGGAAGGGCTGGATCAGGTGCCGGAGCGCCGCGCGGTACTGCTGGACATCACCTGCGATTCTGACGGCGCTATCGATCACTATATCGACGGTGACGGTATCGCTACCACGATGCCGATGCCGGAATACGATCCGGATAACCCGCCAATGCTTGGCTTCTTTATGGTTGGCGCGTATCAGGAGATCCTTGGCAACATGCATAACCTGTTTGGCGACACCGAAGCGGTTGACGTGTTTGTCTTCCCTGATGGCAGCGTCGAGGTTGAGCTGTCAGACGAAGGGGATACCGTGGCGGACATGTTGCAATATGTGCAATTAGATCCGAAAACGCTGCTGACCCACTTCCGCGATCAGGTGAAACAGACCGGACTAGACGATGCGCTGCAGCAGCAGTTCCTTGAAGAGTTTGAAGCCGGTCTTTACGGGTACACGTATCTGGAAGACGAGTAGCGGTTGATGCCCGGCGGCGCTGCGCTGTCCGGGCCGACAATTCCGCGCCGGATAGGGTGAATCCGTCAACCGGCAGGATGCTATACTCACTTGAACCCGTATGAATTAACGGCGATAATTCGTCCCAATAAGCGATTTACGAATCAATCCCTTCCTCGTCGGGTTTAACGACGCGGAAGGGATTTTTTTTCATCTGTTTTTAATGTATCGACTTTAAATGAGGTCTGGTCATGAGCACTTTAGGTCATCAGTACGATAACTCTCTGGTATCTAACGCGTTTGGTTTTTTACGCCTTCCAATGAACTTCCAGCCGTACGACAGCGACGCTGACTGGGTGATCACCGGCGTTCCGTTTGATATGGCGACGTCGGGGCGCGCGGGTGGACGCCACGGTCCGGCGGCGATCCGTCAGGTTTCGACTAACCTCGCCTGGGAGCACAACCGCTTCCCGTGGAACTTCGATATGCGCGAGCGCCTGAACGTGGTGGACTGCGGCGATCTGGTGTATGCGTTCGGCGATGCCCGTGAAATGAGCGAAAAGCTGCAGGCGCACGCAGAGAAATTGCTGGCTGCCGGCAAGCGGATGCTCTCCTTCGGTGGCGACCACTTCGTGACTCTGCCGCTGCTGCGCGCCCACGCGAAGCACTTCGGCAAAATGGCGCTGGTGCACTTTGATGCGCATACCGACACCTACGCGAACGGCTGTGAATTTGACCATGGCACCATGTTCTACACCGCGCCGAACGAAGGCTTGATCGACCCGAATCATTCTGTACAGATCGGTATTCGTACCGAGTTTGACAAAGACAACGGCTTTACCGTGCTGGACGCCTGCCAGGTCAACGATCGCGGCGTGGACGATATCCTCGCGCAGGTGAAGCAGATCGTCGGCGACATGCCGGTTTACCTGACGTTTGACATCGACTGTCTGGATCCGGCGTTTGCTCCGGGAACCGGTACGCCGGTTATTGGCGGTCTGACTTCCGATCGCGCCATTAAGCTGGTTCGTGGCCTGAAGGATCTGAATATCGTCGGTATGGACGTGGTGGAAGTCGCGCCAGCTTATGACCAGTCGGAAATTACCGCACTGGCTGCCGCGACGCTGGCATTAGAGATGCTTTATATCCAGGCGGCGAAGAAAGGCGAGTAATCTCGCCATTTTGAAAGCGGGCAGCGCGCTGCCCGTGTCATAACCGGCGTTGCCGGGGTGAAAAATCGTTACTTGATACCGTCCGCTTTCATGCGATCGCGAATATGCTGCGCACGTTCAGCCGATGCCGGGTGATCGTCAAACATAGAGCTTTGACGGCCTTCTTCCAGCTTCGCCAGTTTCTCGAAGCTGGTCGCCAGACCCGCCGGACTGAGGCCGCGTTTGCGCAATAAGTCGTAAGAGTAGTCATCAGCTTCTGATTCCTGGCGCTGGGAGAACTGCGAGTTCACCAGTTTTTCACCCAGATCCCCGAGCTGTGACTGGGACAGACTGCCGACAATTCCGCCCGCGGATGCCGCCGCCGCGCGTACAGCATTGGTGCCCAGCGCAACTTGCATCCCTTTCTTCACGTGGCCGAGCGCCACGTGACCCATTTCGTGACCGATAACCGCTTCCACTTCGTTATCCGTCATCATGTCCATCAGGCCGCTGTAAACGCGGATACAGCCGTTCGCCATGGCAAAAGCGTTCACGTCTTTCGCCATGTAAACCTTATAGTTAACCGCCTGTCCGTTGATGTTATCGCCCAGCGCGGCGGCGATTTTACTCAGGCGCTTCGCATACTCGCTGCTGGCAGGCGCGAGAGTGGCTTTCCCGTCCATCTCTGCGCAAGCCTGGTCGCTTAGCGCTTTCACCTGCGCATCGCTCAGGCTATAGGCCTGAAACGCTTCGGCGCCCGAGGAAAGCAGTCCGTTGGAGTCCATATTCTGGCAGCCGGTCAACACCGTCGCCATGCCCATAGCAAGCAGTAAAGCGCGAATCTTCATGTTTTTTCTTCCGCATGAAATGAGGATTGTTCTAAAAGTGCGCCTGAGCAGATGAACCGGCGCTTATGACTAAGTATAAAGAAAAGAACAACAAGCGGGCGAGCAGATTGCGCAACATGCGAGCACGATCCGGAGATTTCTGAAGCGGCAAAAGGATGCTCCATGTACATGGCAGGCGGCTTGGGTTACATTGTTCGCACTTTTTTCCGGCGTAGCCCAAAACGCGCTGTCGTCAAGTCGTTACGGGCATGGCCTTCATCATCCGATCTGGAGTCAAAATGTCCTCACGTAAAGAGCTTGCTAATGCTATTCGTGCGCTGAGCATGGACGCAGTACAGAAAGCCAAATCCGGTCACCCGGGCGCCCCTATGGGTATGGCTGACATTGCCGAAGTCCTGTGGCGTGATTTCCTGAACCACAACCCGAGCAACCCGTCCTGGGCTGACCGTGACCGCTTTGTGCTGTCTAACGGCCACGGCTCCATGCTGATTTACAGCCTGCTGCACCTCACTGGCTACGATCTGCCAATGTCTGAACTGCAGAACTTCCGTCAGTTGCATTCCAAAACCCCGGGGCACCCGGAAGTGGGCTACACCGCTGGTGTTGAAACCACGACCGGCCCGCTGGGACAGGGTATTGCTAACGCAGTGGGCATGGCGATTGCGGAAAAAACGCTGGCCGCCCAGTTTAACCGCCCGGGTCATGACATTGTTAACCACTACACCTACGCGTTTATGGGCGACGGCTGTATGATGGAAGGCATCTCTCACGAGGTCTGCTCGCTGGCTGGTACCCTGAAACTCGGTAAACTGGTGGCGTTCTACGATGACAACGGGATCTCCATCGATGGTCACGTTGAAGGCTGGTTCACTGACGATACCGCGAAGCGTTTCGAAGCCTACGGCTGGCACGTGGTGCGCGGCGTAGACGGTCACGACGCTGACGCAATCAAACGTGCGGTAGAAGAAGCGCGCGCTGTCACCGACAAACCGTCCCTGTTGATGTGCAAAACCATCATTGGTTTCGGTTCTCCGAATAAAGCGGGTACCCACGACTCCCACGGTGCGCCGCTGGGCGATGCCGAAATCGCGCTGACCCGCGAACAACTGGGCTGGAAATACGCGCCGTTTGAAATCCCGTCTGAAATCTATGCTCAATGGGATGCGAAAGAAGCCGGCCAGGCGAAAGAGTCGGCCTGGAACGAGAAATTCGCTGCCTACGCGAAGGCTTTCCCACAGGAAGCGGCAGAATTCACCCGCCGTATGAAAGGTGAAATGCCGGCTGACTTCGACGCGAAAGCGAACGAGTTTATCGCGAAGCTGCAGGCGAATCCGTCTAAAATCGCCAGCCGTAAAGCGTCTCAGAATGCGATCGAAGCCTTTGGTCCTCTGCTGCCTGAATTCCTCGGCGGCTCCGCTGACCTGGCGCCTTCTAACCTGACCCTGTGGTCTGGTTCTAAGCCGATCAACGAAGACACTGCCGGTAACTACATCCATTACGGCGTGCGTGAATTCGGTATGACCGCTATCGCTAACGGTATCTCTCTGCACGGTGGTTTCCTGCCGTATACCTCCACCTTCCTGATGTTTGTCGAATACGCCCGTAACGCGGTGCGTATGGCTGCGCTGATGAAACAGCGTCAGGTGATGGTTTACACCCACGACTCCATCGGTCTGGGTGAAGACGGTCCGACTCACCAGCCGGTTGAACAGGTGGCTTCCCTGCGCGTGACCCCGAACATGAGCACATGGCGCCCGTGCGACCAGGTGGAATCCGCCGTGGCGTGGAAATACGGCGTTGAGCGTCAGGACGGTCCGACCGCACTGATTCTTTCCCGTCAGAATCTGGCGCAGCAG
The DNA here is from genome assembly GCF_001463265.1 of Citrobacter sp. 50677481. NCBI lineage: Bacteria > Pseudomonadati > Pseudomonadota > Gammaproteobacteria > Enterobacterales > Enterobacteriaceae > Citrobacter > Citrobacter sp. 50677481. The sequence continues at coordinate 236,563 of NZ_LNHZ01000061.1, read as the reverse complement.
GAACGTACCGAAGAGCAACTGGCGAACATCGCGCGCGGTGGTTACGTGCTGAAAGACTGTGCTGGTCAGCCTGAGCTGATCTTCATCGCTACCGGTTCAGAAGTTGAGCTGGCGGTGGCCGCCTGGGACAAACTGACCGCAGAAGGCGTGAAGGCGCGTGTGGTCTCCATGCCGTCTACCGACGCGTTTGACAAGCAGGATGCCGCCTATCGTGAAGCGGTACTGCCAAAAGCCGTTACCGCACGCGTGGCAGTTGAAGCCGGCATCGCTGACTACTGGTTCAAATACGTAGGCCTCAACGGCGCTATTGTGGGCATGACGACCTTCGGCGAATCCGCGCCTGCTGAGCAACTGTTCGAAGAATTTGGCTTCACCGTGGACAACGTGGTGGCTAAAGCGAAAGAACTGCTGCGATAATGGCGTACTCGCTTGAAATGGACCGCATAGCAACATAACGCGAGTTCATTCGCGCTAAAATCTGAATCCGGAAATGACACGCATTTCCGGATTTTTTTTCTCTTTTTTCTCCTCTTACTCGCGCAAAAAAACATCATAAAAAATTATTTTACTCAATGAATTTCTTGAAAAAAAGCAACTCCATATTTGGACACTGCACGTGCCATATATTTATTTAATAAATATTGATTCAAGTAATAAAAGTAATTATCCCTTATATATCAGCTGTATTCAAACTTAAACAGTCCAATAACTATTCATAAAATAAATATTGGTCCATTTTAGGATTTTATTTAGGACCGGAATGTAGTTGACACAAGCAAAAAAAACTAGAATGCATCCTCATTTCACTATTATTTTATATATGGATATAGTATGAATTATATTGCGAAAAGTGCATTACTGACGGTTCTCATTTGCGCCGGGAATGTTGCCGCTGCGGAAGATGGAACAATTACCTTTGAAGGGACGATTAGCGATGCGACCTGTACAATAACGGGGGGCGATGCTACCGGCACCTCCACGACCCCGGACTTTACTGTACATCTGCCACCCATCAGCATCACGGCATTAGCGGCGGATGGTGAGCGTGCAGGGGACACACCATTCTTTATTAAACTCAGCGGCGCAAACTGTGCGAACGGAAAGGTTGCCAGCGTCTTCTTTGAACTCGCGCAAAGTACAAATATCGACAATGCTACCGGTAACCTGAAAAACACCGTTGCTGCAGATAGCGGCGGCGCGAATAAAGTGCAGGTGGGTTTGCTTGATGCTAATAAAGCGATTCTGAATCTGACGACGGCCAACGAATCAGCGATCACCAAAACGGTGAGCGGTAATACTGCGCAGTTTGACTACTGGGCGCAGTATGTTGCTACCGGCGGCGCGGCTACCGCTGGTGAGGTCAGTACTGAAGTGGTTTATTCCATCAAATATCAGTGATCCCCTAATAAATTAATCATGTATTAGCCAAATGGCGGAGAACATCCGCCATTAAATTCATCTGAAGGAGCAGGTTGAATGATAAGGAAGTTGAGTGTCGGTATCGCGGCGGTGTTAAGTCTGGCTTGCTCGTTTCAGGCCATGTCGACGATTCAAATTATGACGACGCGCGTTGTGCTTAATGCGGCAGAAAAAGAACAAAGCGTGCGTATTAACAACGTGGGGGCCCAGCCCACATTAACGCAAGTGTGGCTATCTACCACAGAGAAAAACATCGGTGCCGAGAAGGAGCAGTTACCCTTCTTTATTAACCCGCCGGTAGCCCGCATTAACAGCCAAAAAGGGAAAGTATTCCGTATCTTCCAGACCGACGAGGCCATTAATAAATACCCTAAAGATCGTGAAACCATGCTCTGGTTGAACGTATTAGATATCCCACCTGAATTACCTGAAGATGCGAACAAGAATCAGATAAAAATGGCATTCAGGACGCTGATTAAATTCTTCTACCGTCCGGCAGGTTTGAAAGGAAACCCGATGGAAGCGGCGGATAATTTAACATGGGAATTACAAAAAACCGCGAAAGGCTATGCCGTTACGGGTACGAATAGATCGCCTTATTACGTCAGTATGACGAACGCCTGGCTGCTCAACGCCGAGGGTAAAGAGAGTGAAGTGGAAGGACAGATACTTGCGCCATACAGCCAACTGACTTACCACTTTCCGCAGGTTAATGCCGTACAGGGAAAAGGCGTATTTAAATATAACTACATTACCGATTTAGGTGCTTATATCAAACGTACTTATACGTTCTAAACGTTAAGGATATTGTTGCCAGGATGGTTGCTGCATGTTCCCTTTTATTAAAAAAGATATAACACAACATCAAATCAAGCGACTTATGACGACCTGGGTTGCTGTTGCGGTACTGTCCTCATTTTCCGCATCGGCGGCGAGTGAAGGCCAGGCCATAAATTTTTCTCGTGGGTTTATGAAGTTTTATGATAGCGGAATTGACCTCACGCAGTTCGACGGCAAAGACAAAATCCTGCCCGGCAACTATAAGCTGGAGGTCTACAGCAATCGTACAAAAATTGACGCATGGATGATCACATTCGTTGCGGCGCAAAACGAACAGGGGGTCAACGCCTGCCTGAAACCCGAAATGATCATCCGCTTTGACGTTGATACGTCAAAGCTGCCGGAGAACTGGAAGAACGCAGACTGCATTATCCTGCCGGCGTTAATTCCTGGCGCTACCGTGAAATACAACCAGGACGATGAACAGCTTGACGTCACCATTCCTCAGGCGATGCTGTTAAATACGCCGGTAGGGTATATCAGTCCGGAATTATGGGATGACGGTGTGCCTGCGTTAATGTCTTCCTACACCTTTAGCGCAACCAGCGCGCGCTATCGACCAGGGGAGGATAACTCGAATTACCTCTACGGTAACATGCACAACTCGTTGTCTTTAGGGGCGTGGCGTTTTACAACCTATGACAGCATGATGTCCGGCAGTGATACGAGTGAGTCTGGTATACAACATATTCAGGCTTATGCCGAACGCGCCATTGCGCCGATTAAGTCGACAATTGTGTTGGGCGATCTCAACACCACTGGTGATTTTTTCGATACTACGGCGCTACGGGGTGCGCGCCTGGCGACGGACGATCGGATGTTACCGGATTCCGTGCGTAATTACGCGCCTGTAGTGCGTGGGATTGCGAACAGCAACGCCACGGTTACTATCACGCAGGCGGGGAATACGATTTTCGAAAAAGTCGTCCCACCGGGCGAGTTTGCGATTAGCGATCTGTATGCCACCGGTTACAACGGCGACCTGGAGGTCACCGTCAAGGAAACCAATGGCGATGAAACGCATTTCTCCGTACCGTATTCCAGCGTCCCGCAGTTGCTGCGAGAAGGCTATTCACGCTACTCCGTGTCTGCCGGCGAGATCCGCGACACGTGGCTTTCCGAGGATCCGCAACTGCTGGAAGGGACCATCCAATATGGTCTGCTCAATAACCTCACGGGTTATCTCGGTGGGCAAAGCGCTTTCGACGGCGACTACGCTTCATTAATGGCAGGTTTAGCGGTGAATACCCGCCTCGGCGCGCTGGGTCTTGATGTAACACGGTCTTTTACTCACTTCGACGAGCAGCCGGAGACTCAGGATTGCGGTACGTTTTGCGATATGAGTCTGCGGATAAGTCTGGCGAAGAGCCTGCCGGATATCGGCACCAACTTCAGTTTGGTCGGCTACCGTTATTCGAGCAAAAATTACTACTCCTTGTCCGATGCGATAAGCCTTAAAAGAAGCCTTGATACGGGCGATACGGATTACTATCCATCACGCTATCGCGAGCGTCTTGAAGCCAACATCAATCAGACATTACCTCCCGGTTGGGGAAGTTTTTATGTAAGCGGATTTGTTGGCAACGTCTGGAATGATGAGTTAGGACAGAATGAAAAGTCCAACTTTGTCGTTGGGTATAACAACCAGTTTGGCAGAACGACCTGGGGTATCTCTTTTGGCCGCACGCATAGCGAAGATGGCGAACGTGAAGATACGGTTTATCTAAACGTCAGTCTGCCGCTTGGCAACCAGTACGACAGAAACGTGCGCCTCGGCGCAAACTTTAGCTATAACAGCGACGACGCGAATTTCCGTACCTCCTTAAATGGCTCTGCCGGCGAGCGTTCGCAGTTCGGTTTTGGCGGTTACTTCAGCCAGTCAAACCAGCCAGAAACCAACTTCGGTATGAACCTGTCCTATACGGGAGAAAGTGCTTCCGGCGGCGTGACCTACAGCCAGTCCAGAGACAGTTTCATGGCAGGCGTGAACTTCAACGGCGGAATGGTAGTGCACCAGGGCGGGGTTAATTTTGTGCCAATGCTCGCTGATACCATTGGTATTGTTGAAGCGAAAGGGGCTGAAGGATCGCATGTGTATCCGGACTCGAATGCAATCATTAAAGATAATGGATATGGGATTATCAGTTATCTGTCACCCTACAGATACAATGAAGTGTACGCCGATCCTAAAGGTACTCGCTTTGACGTAGAAGTCGATGATACGCGCCGTACAATTGTTCCTACCGCCGGGGCAGCCGTCCTCATAAAAATGGATGCGCAAAAGGATAAGCAAACTTTTGTCCATTTCGTATTGAATACGGGGGAGATTATTCCTTTTGGCGCGCCCATACTCAATGGCGAGGGGGATAATATTGGCATGGTGGGCCAGAATGGTCTTGCTATGGTTTCACTGCAAAAAGGGAAAAATACGCTTTTAATTAAATGGAAAAAACAAAAGCAGTCATTCCAGTGCCGGTCAAGTTATGACGTGACTGAAAAAGAATATAATGCTGATGAATCAGAGAGCGCTTTTAAAGCTGTCGATATTCATTGCGAAAAGGAAGAATTAACAAAATGAAACGGATTTTATCAGGGCTATTGATGTTAGCGGCGGGCATACTGTTTTCGGTCAGTAGTAATCAAGCTTATGCTGCGCTTTGTGAATTAACGTCACCGTTGGCGATGTTGAATATCACAGATGATATTACACTTAAGCCTGCAGAGAAGGGGGCTGCAGGTACTGTACTCTGGAGTAAAACCTTTTCGGTGCCGGATATTAGCTATAAGTGTAATAGCGCTACGCAGTCAACCTGGCATTCCTCTTATACGCGCAATTACATTACCTCGCAGATCGATAATGTCTATGTCACGGAAATTCCGGGTATCGGTATCCGCATGAAGTGGCCTACTCAGGCCGCTGACGCCTGGTTACCCGGTAACTCAGGGGCTGCGGTGACGTGTGCTGCCGGATGTTCGATAAAAAATAGCACGGTGCTGGTCGAGTTTGTTCAGACGGGGACGCTCAATGCTGGGGAGAGTTATATTCCGGTAGGAAGCGTTGCAGAGGCCTCGGTTATTCCGACAGCAGATTCCAGCGATAAATTATCCATCTTATCAATTAATTTTGGCACGGCGATTAAAGTTAAACCCTATTCGTGCACTCTTTATCCATCAACAAATTATATCGATTTGGGAACCTATAGTCTGGCTGATTTTGTTAAAGATAATTCGAAGCAAGGGGATAAAAAAGAGTTCACTATTACTGTGACCTGCCCCGAACCCGCAAACGTCAAGCTGCAGTTTGACACAGTGATTAACCCACAGTTCGCTTCTCTCACAGGGGTACTGGGTGTTGAGACAGGCGAGGGATACGCGAAAAATTTTGCGATACGTCTTTATGAAAAAAGCCGTTACAGCTCTACTGCGCTAACGCTTGGACAAGCTAAAGAGTACCCGGTCACATCAATGCGGACCAATACCTATCAGGCACAAATATATGTGCCGGCCGACATCCAGCGCGATTCGCAGCTGACAGCCGGAAAAGTTGTGGGCGTTGTTGTATACACAATGATTAATTAAATATAAATATCAGGGAATGATGTGATGATATATTCACGATTTTTATTAAAACAGATGGTTTTAATTGTGCCACTTTTACAAGTGGCACATGCCGCTATGTTTCCCGGTCAGCAAAATAAGCAAGAACTGGACAGACTCGAAAGACAAAGTAATCAGTTCTTAATTGAAGAGGCGAAACGTACAGAAGCGCTTTTGCAAAAACAAAGAGCGCTGCGCGGTAGCGAAGAAGAAGGCGGGCTGCCAGCTGATTCACAGTGGAAATTTAAAGTCGATAAAATTGTCATTCTGGATGACGCTCGGTTCGACAGCTCGCCGCAACGAGAAGAAATCGTTCAGCGCTATGTGGGAAAGGAACTGGGAAAAGCCGAAATTTTTTCGTTGGTCAAAGAACTGACGGATTTTTATATTGCTCGTGGCTATGCTACAACCCTTATAAGTATTGAACCTGGTAATATTAAAAGCGGCTCGTTAACGCTTCGTGTACTGTGGGGAAAGATTAACGATTTTAAAGTGAACGGTCAAGAACCTTCATTTCGTGAACACACGCGTTTATTTACCGCCTATCCCTTTGCCAAAGGGAAGGTGCTCAATATGCAGGATATTGACCAGAGCGTGGAAAATTTATTACGCGTATCGGATGCTGACAATATTCATGTTCAGCCCTCGGTGATTAATGGCTATTCCGATCTCAATTTACTGCATCAGCCATCATTTCCGGTATCTCTCACCGCAGGTCTCAATAACTCGGGCACTCAGGCGGAGGGCTGGCAGCAATACTATGGCAGTTTTACCGGTAAAAATATTGCCGGGCTAAATGATATTTTTAATGCTTATTACTCCTGGAACAACCTTAATAATCCGGATGACAAACAGGACTCCTGGTCTTTTAGCTATGGTGTCCCATTGGGATACTGGGGATTTGATGCGAATTACTATAAATCTCAATACACTAAAAGCATTGATGGTGGGTACGACATTTATGAGTCAGACGGAAACTCAGAACGCGCGTCACTGCGTATAAGCCGTATGCTTATGCGTGGTGCAACCGGTAAAACAAGTGCGTGGATGAAAGTTGAGCGCCGGGATAACTACAATGGAATTGAACATTCGCAAATTGATGTCAGTTCAAAAAAATACACCTCGCTTGCTACTGGCCTGACGTATGTCGGCGCGCTGGGCGGTGGTTGGGTCTATGGTGATATTGGCGTAACGGCTGGGGTTCCATGGTTTGGTTCTGCCTGGAAAGGCGATCCGGACCTGGAGGGTTTTGACCTCAATTATATTAAATATAACGGCATTGTCAGCTGGACTCGCCCTCTTTATAAAATGGGAAGGCTGGGGGTTACGTATGAATTAAACAGTGGCTTCCAGTATTCGCCAGATGTGCTGGTGAGTGACGCAAAAGTCACAATTGGCGATGAATATACGGTTCGGGGCTTCAAAGACGATAATGTAATGAGCGATAGCGGAGCATGGATCGCAAATACTCTGCAATTCCCTTTTGATGTGGGTGTGGCTGGTGTTTATCAGTTGACGCCTTATATGGGCTACGATCTCGGATTCACTAAAGATAATTGTCCTGAGGGTGTCGATGCGTGTGATGGGCAGTTCATGATGGGCGCGTCAGTAGGTATCAAAGCAAGCGGTAAATATTTCTCCTCCTATGTTATGGCAGGTTGGCCCATCAGAAAACCAGATTCAATGGATGAACAGACTGTAGATGATGCAGTTGTCTATTACAAAACGGAAATTACTTTTTAATTTAGGGACACATTATGAATCGACAAAATGTTAAAGCTGAGAAGTTGAATGCCAGCAACTTGCATAAAAAACTTGGCCCATTATATCTGTCATTGGCGAGTATTTTATCGCCTGCCGTTGAAGCAGCCACCACACCGGACAATCGTCAATCAAACGGTCCCACGATGGGCCAGACGGCGAATGGCACGCCGTTGATTAATATCGCTAACCCTAATGCGAAGGGCGTTTCATTAAATAAATTCACTGAATTTAACGTTGACCAGAAAGGCGTTGTCTTTAATAACAGCATGCAAGAAGGCGTGACCAAAATTGGAGGTTACGCGGTTAAAAATGGTCAACTGCAGCAGGAAGCCAGTGCGATTATCAGCGAAGTCACAGGTGCGAAGGCCTCGTATATTAATGGCACGATGGAAGTTTTCGGTAAAAAAGCCGACATTATTATTGCGAACGAAAATGGTATTAGCGTCAACGGCGCGACGACCATTAACGCCAATAGTCTGACCCTCAGCACCGGTAAAGTACAGGCAAATCAGGACGGTACTTATAAACTTGCCGTCGATAAGGGAAACATCACCGTCACCGGGCAGGGTATTAACACTGAAGGCTTAAGCTATTTTGATATCGTCAGCCGCAGCGCCCAGCTTGAAGGCGAAATCGCCGGTAAGGCAGACCTGAAGGTTTTGGCCGGACAGAACGACTATGAGCTTGCCAGCCGTAGCCATACCGTTCGTAGCCAGGGCGATGGGCAGGGGCCTGCTGTTGCTATCGATGGTAGCGCGCTGGGTTCCATGTACGGCGGTAAAATTCAGTTAATCAGCACCGAATCTGGCGCGGGTGTGCGCCACGCAGGTGGTATTATTTCCAGCGGTGATTTAGAAATTAGCGCCGACGGGGATATCACGCTGGCCAGCCTGCACAGCGATAAAAATATTACGCTAAACGGCAACAATATTGCGACCACCAAATCCAGCAATAGCGCGATGGGCGTTGAAGCGCAAAATGACATTGTGTTTAATGCGCTTGCTGGCGTTATCCTCAATAACGATGTGATTTCCTCTGCGGGTAAGATCCGTATTGACGCCAGTTCGCTGGTGCAAAATGCCGCCTCGCTGATTACCAACGCGACGGCGACGACCTCTGTACCAGCCATCCAGATCAACGTTGCCGGACAATATACGCTGAATGGCAAACTCCAGGCGCTGGATGCAAATGGCAATATCATCAGCAATGGCGTTGTGACGCTGAAAAAGGGTGACTTCGTCGTCCTGGTGGACGGCAAGGAAGTCGCGTTCAGCTCACTGGTATCGGATGTTCAGGTTATCAGCCACAGCGGAGATATTCAGATTACCGCTGGCAGTATGACCAATAACGGCGGCTCTGTACTGGCGAAAAAAGGCACTTTGCAGGTTAATCTGACTGGCGCGTTTGAAAGCAGCGGTGCCGTTAACGCCAGCGGCAATATCGTTATCGCTTCCGGATCGGCGAAAAATAATGGCGTGATCTATGCGTCTGGCACCCAGACGCTCACCGTTGGCGACCTGGATAACAGCGGCCGAATCTTTGCCGATAAAAAACTGGTGATGAATGCCAGTGCCCTCAATAACAAAGGGGTAATCGGCGTCACGCAAGGGGAAATGCAGCTTGCCAGCCGCGGAAACCTTATCAATAGCGGTACGATCAGTAGCGACGATGCAACCATCGATGTAAGTGCTGAAGGTGATATCGACAACAGCGGCAATATCATCAGCAATAAAAATGACGTTACCGTCACTGCGAAAGGCAAGTCGCTGAAAAATACCGGCGCCATTGAAGGCCGCAGTATCGCGCTAACGACTTCTGATGCAGATGCCACTCTTGAAAACCGCGGCACCGTGAATGCTAAACAGAAAGTTCAGGTGAAGACCGCGAAGCTAAGCAATGCTGGCGGTACGCTCAGTTCGTCGGGCGATATGGAATTGAAGGTGAGCAAGCAGCTCGCCAACACCAGCGGCGGTGAAATTCTGGCGGCGGGTAAACTGTCACTGGATGGCGAAAACGTGACGACAGTGGTGAATGACGATGCCGGTTGGATCCAGGGCAAGTCCGTTTCGTTGACCAATCTTGCGTCGCTGTCTAATACCCAGGATGGGGTTATCTTAGCCACGGAAGATCTTACGCTTACTGGTATTAATACGCTGACGAATGACGCATCGACAATTCAGGCGACGACGCTCCTGCTCGATCAGATTGATACGCTTGATAACGTCAATACCGGGACAATCTACAGCGGTGATAGCTTGCAATTGTCGAATATTGAATCCCTTAAAAACGATAATTCCCAGCTGATTGCCGAAGGCGCTCTTTCACTCAGCCATCTGTCCGACATTTCAAACCAGAATGGCGCGGTGGTGGTCAGTGGCATGCAGCTTGCCATCAACAATGTTGATTCATTAACCAACAGCGGTGGCGCGGTGATTCAGGCAGGTGGCGCGCTCAATATAACTTCCGTTGATACGCTGAATAACGCTTCCGACGCTTCCATTGTGGCGTCAGGCGATATGACGTTTGACGGCGTTCGGGAACTGACTAACCAGGCTGTCATCCTTAGCAACAGTGCGATCACCCTGCAAAATGGCGATACGCTTAAAAATGAAGGCGTTGTACAGGCCGGAACCGATCTGATTATCCGCAATATCAGAAACCTGATTAACCAGGGGAGCGACCATGTGTTAATGGCCTTGCGTAACCTGACGATTGAAGATGTGGATGCCCTGACCAACGCCGACCAGGCCGTGATTACAGCAAGTATGCATACTGTACTCACTGCGATCGGTCTGCTGACGAACCTGTCAGGTTCCTTGATTCAGGCGGTTGACGGTACGCTGACTATCGCCGCGGATACCTTGACCAACAGCGGCGGCACGGGGGAATACGCATCAACTCTGGTCGCGGGCGGCGACCTGACTATCGATGCTAATAATCTGACGAATGATGATGGCGGCGCTATTGTCTCGTCTGATAATAACCTGACGCTGAATATTGCGCAGGTTTTAAATAACACAAATTCGGCGGTAATCGTCGGTGGCCGAACCACCACGCTGAACGTGACGAACGGTGATATTAACAACAGCGCTGATTCGCTTATCGCCGGTTATGATATTAACGTCAACGCCAGGGCTATGGCGAATGACGACAACTCGTCTATTGTTGCCGATCGCGATCTGACGCTCAAACTGGCCAGCCTGAATAATACCTCTGGTATTCTGGAAGCCGGGCGGATTTTGTCTCTTGATCTCGACGCCAGTTTGACCCTTGACAATCTCAGTAAAAACATTCGGGCAGGAAGTGAGCTAAACATTTCGACGCAGGGTGATTTTACGAACAATGCCATGCTGGAAATCATCGGCGATATGAACGTGGACGCCGAAGGCGACTTCGTCAATAACATGTCCATTGTCACCGGCGGTGATTTAGATATTAATGCGAAGAATGTGACTAATGGCGCGCAAAGTCTGCTGTGGACAATGGGCGATTTGAGTCTTGAAGCGCGCAACGGACAGTTTATCAATGCCGTTGGCGGCAATGTGCTTAGCATGGGTGATTTGTCAATTATCGCGAAAGAAATCTGGAACCAGGCGGGGATAATCCGGGCAGAAAAAGATATTTATCTGGATGCTGAAGTCATTACCAATGAAAGCACCTACAGCGGTGATGAAATTTCAGTCACTGGTGCGCAGATTGCGACTGTATCGTATGAGACGATCGAACATGCATTGACGAAATCTTTTACGCATATTGGGTTAGATATGCCGACCGTCACATCCGGCCTGCAGCTGGAAAACCAGGCGGAGATCAGCGCAGGTGGCAATATCAATATCAACCAGCGTGATATTTACGATACCCACGATGTGTTTAATACCGGTGGTCTGATACAGGCGGCGAAAGATATCACCATCACGGGTAACGTCTATAACTCGCCGCGCTATGGCGAACTCACGCTTTACGATTACTTGCAACTTCCGCTCAGCAAGCAAGGATCCCTTACCTATCGCTGGGAGCTTGCATCAGAGCACCAGTCAAGCTGGGAATTCGATACGCTTTATCAATTCCTTGACTTTGAATTCGGCGGGGGCAGTGCGGCAAACAAAATTGACTCAAAAGGTGGCGGCACTGATGCGGAAAAAGAGCTCTGGTTTAACGCAGTAGTGATGTTAGGTAATCAATCAACATTATTTAACAGCATGATGATCCGAATTTTCGGCGAAAACTGGCAAACGTCTAATTATAACAAATTGTGTAATATTTGGGCGCAACAAACCGCATCAGACAATGCAGGGCTGAAGGCCAATAAAACCTATTATGTGCCGCAGGAAAAAGGCGAAATTACCGCTGGCGGCAACTTCACGCAGAATGGTGGGGTGCTGGATAATGGTATTGCCGGGGCAGGGGTGATTAACGCCAACGCCAATATCAGCGATATTGATGTAGGTGATTATACCGTTGACACCGTTATTGCGGGCTATGATGTTAACGTCAATACCAAAACTATTGATGAGCTGTCCATGGGTATCAGCCCCATGCCGACCATCAAAGATATGATCTCGATCCCGGGAATGTTTGAAATCTCCACCGATTTCAAGAAAACCACAGAAGCGGCGAAAAATGGCGAGGATTATCCGGGACCCGCTAACAATATCGTGCCGATTTTTGAAACCCGTCCATCAATGATAGACCAGAGCGGTTATACCGGATCGGACTATTTCTTTGATCAGGTGGGTTACGATCCGCAACAACCGGTCAATGTGATCGGCGATAATTATTTTACCTCTGAGCTGATTCGCCGCGAAATTTCCGCTTCGGTTGGCAGCTTCTTCTCAATTCGCGACGGCCTGGAGGGCGATGCGCTTGTCCAGGCATTAATGGATAACGCAGGTGAAGCGGCGAAGGATAGCGAGCTTGGCCTGGTGGTTGGCGAACCGTTGTCTCAGGAGCAGCGTAACAATCTGGATAAAGATATCGTCTGGTTTGTTAACCAAAATGTAAACGGTGTGGATGTATTGGTTCCGGTTGTTTATCTGTGCCCGGAAACGCTGCGTCAGATGGAAAGCGGCGACGTTAACGGCGGCAGCGCGACAATCCATGCTGGTAATGACATGAACGTTGATGCCAGTGAAATCAACAATATGAATGGCTCAATTTCGTCTGGCGGCGACATGACGCTGGTCTCTGACGGCGATATTAATAACGTCAGTAACGGTATGAACTCCGGTATTTCCGCGGGTGGCGATATGAGCATGACGACCACCAATGGCGATATCAACAATAATGGCGCGGCTATCAGTGCCGACGGTGATATTGCGATGAGCGCTGAAAATGGCGATATCACCATGACGGCAAGCGTGGGTCGGGGTGAAGATGGCAAGCAGATTATTCATGCCTACGACGATGGCGTGACTGCTGGCGGTAGCATCAGCATGGAAGCGAAATCAATCACCTCAAACGCGTCAGATATTACCGCGGGTCAGGATGTCAATATGAAGGCCACAGAGGGGGACGTGACCTTCAACGACCTGCATGAAATTGATGCGACCCGCACCATTGATAACGATGTGCAAAATGCCTTTAATTTCTCGTTATCAGATACCTCCACCACGACGGGCACCGCTATTGGCAGTAATGTGTCGGCTGGCGGGAATATGAACATTGAGGCTAAAAATGATGTTGTGATGGAAGGCGGCACCTATTCTGCGCAGACCGGCTCGATCTCGGCAGAAAACAATGTCACGATTAAAACCTCAGAGGATGTCTCTCATTCGGAAGAACACACCTCCAGCCGCGAATTCCGTATGGGGGCTGGAGTCAGCGGTGGTGGTCAGACTGTGGAAACGGACTATGGCACGATGTCGGGTGGGTCTAATACAACCACGACAGGCGATTACGTTAGTGCCGGTTCACAATCCGATACGTCGGCTATCGGTAAAAAGCCTGGACGCGCGCCGGTAAACGATACCGCGGGTTTCAGTCTCGAATTTAATTCTCAAAGTGATTCTACCGTTATTGACAGTAAAAAGAATACGAATGCCTCAATCAGTTTTGCCGAGTCGGGATCGATCAACGCCAATAAAACCGTGGATATCGGTGGGGCTGACCTGAGCGCGGGCGACTCTCTGAGTATTAATGCAGAAGATGTCGCCAGCACTAAATACCTCGATGAAGAGAAGACCACCACCACGCATAAAGAGATGAATTTCGGTATTTCTGGCGAAGCGCACAGTACCCTTGCCGATTCCGCCGATAAGGCCGGTAACCTGGTCGAGAAATCGCAGGATGGCCAGGAGCTTAATGCGGGGACCACAGCCGCAGAAGTGCTTGGCGATGCGTCGAATTTGTTACTTAACGATATTGCGGGCGCGTCCATAACGATTGGCGGCGGTTCGAAGAAATCGACATCCACTACCGAAACGACATCGGAAAATATCACCAACATTAATGCGAAAAATATCTCTATCAATACTAAAAAAGACACCACCCTCAATGGTGTCGATATTAAGGGCGAGGAGGTAGAAATTAACGCCGGTGGCGACGTGTCGATGAATGCGGCGAAATCGACTTCCAGCTATTCCAACTCCAGCGAAGAACATTCTGGAGGGGTCACGGCAGGCGTTGGTGTGGATCTGACCGGAATCAGCGGCGGTGCGTCCGTTGACTACAGCGGTAATAAAGAAAATGGTTCCGGTGATTCAACCACCTACACTAACAGCACTATTACCGCCGATAACGTGAAGATCAAGACCGGCGGCGATATGTCCATGACCGGGGCAAATATCGAGGCCAATACCGCGGATGTCGACGTGGCAGGGGATCTGGATATTACCTCCGTCCAGGATACGGTTCATACCGAAAATGCCCGACAGAACTGGGGAGCGTCGGTGGGTGTCGCCGTATCGGGTAAAGGGGTTACGCCTACCGCTGCGGTAAACGCGGGTGGTGGCTCCGAGGCGCATGACGCAGCGACCACGGCAAAACAATCTGGCATTCACACGAATGGCGAAGTGAACGTGAAAACCGGCGGCGACCTGAACATGACAGGGGCGAATATTGTCTCTGAAGAGGGTACCGGCTCCGTGAACGTGGCTGGCGACATTAACGCCCGAACCCTCGAAGACAGTGTGGAACAGGATGGTCTGTACGGTGGCGGTGGTGTGGGTATCGGTGGCGTGCCGGGCAAGAAAGACGGCGTGCCATCGGCAAACCTTTATGTTGATACGGTTGATGAAATTCATCGTGATGAAACGCAAAAATCGACCATTTCCGTTGGTGATATCACCAGTAAAGGCACGACCGGCGAGATTAATACCAATAAAGACGAAATGTCTGTCGTCACGCGTGATGAGAAGGAAGCGGGCAACAATATCTCCTTTACGCTGGCCGATCCGGGCATCGGTAAGAAAAATAAAGGCAGCTATGATCTTGATACGCCAGATGCGCCTAAGAACAAAGGCAACGGTAGCACCGGCGAGAAAAAGACAGATTTCACTCCGGGCAAACCGCCGCGTAGCGAAGACGTTCCGGCCGTCACGCCGCAGAAGGCAGACGATCTGAAACCGGCGCCGAAACCGGCAGACAGCGAAACGAAGACGGACACCACGCCGTCGCAGACCGCGCACAGTGAAGACGTTCCGGCCGTCATGCCGCAGAAGGCAGACGATCTGAAACCGGCGCCGAAACCGGCAGACAGCGAAACGAAGACGGATACCACGCCGTCGCAGACCGCGTACAGTGAAGACGTTCCGGCCGTCACGCCGCAGAAAACAGACGATCTGAAACCGGCGCCGAAACCGGCAGACAGCGAAACGAAATCGGACACCACGCCGACGCCAGCCGCGGCTGATACTACGACGCCGACTAAGAAATGGCCTGTTCCGAATACGAACTACCCGACGCTGTCTCCAGGTTCCGCAACCGGCAAAACCGGAATGGACACGCCGAAGACGCCGAAGCACAAGCAGTGGAACGGTGACATGACCAACGGCGTGGCGCCATCTTCCGGCAACGGCGACAGTGCCAAGCTGTCCCCGGGATCGTCTACCGGTCAGACCGGAATGGATATGCCGAAAACGCCGGAGCACAAGCAGTGGAACGGTGACATGACCAACGGCGTGGCGCCGTCTTCCGGCAACGGCGACAGCGCGAAGCTATCACCGGGATCGTCTACCGGTCAGACCGGGATGGATATGCCGAAAACGCCGGAGCACAAGCAGGCGAACGGTGACATGACCAACGGCGTGGCGCCGTCTTCCGGTGATGGCAGTGACGTGAAGCTTTCTCCTGGGTCTGCAACCGGTCAGACGGGTATGGACATGCCGAAAACGCCGGAACACAAGCAGTGGAATGGCGACATGAGCATGTCCGGCGTCACGCGCCATAGCGACATGCCGCGCTGGGTACCTCTGATGCGTGAAACCACCATCGACGCCTACGCAACTGTCATCATTCAATTTGATCACTCGCTCTTGAGCTAAGTCGTCCCTTTCCCCGCCATATCGTCTGGCGGGAATTTACACATTACCCCCTTAGGCCGTCTGTATTCACAGATGGCCTTTTTTTTACGCGATTAATGCGTAACGGCTTCAGGGGGAGTGGTAATTTTTTTAATGATGGCAATAGCGTATTTGCGATCACCATTGCAAAATGAACATTAATTTATATTCAAAAAATGCAATTCACATCACGTAATTACAGTTGCTTTTTAATTTTTTGTTTTTATATCATTGTTTTTATTTGCTTTTATAAAACACGCTTCTTTCTCGCCCTGACGTTGACCCCTGTTGCTTTCATTTTATCGCGCGCGTATTTTATTTTCAGCGCAACATTGTACCCTAAAAATAAAATAAGGATTACGTATGCGGTTGATTGATTATTTTCCTGAAGCATCTATCTCGATAAAGTCATCGGTAGAAAATTGGCAGCAGGCCATTGATTTTTGCATGTCTTCCCTGCTGACTCATCATTATATTAATTCAAATTATATTCAGGCTATTAAAGATTCGACTCTCAGCAACGGCCCCTATTATATTCTGGCCCCCGGCGTGGCTATGCCTCATGCGCGACCAGAGTGTGGAGCGTTAAAAACAGGAATGTCGTTAACGTTACTCAAACAGGAAGTGCAGTTCAGTGAAGGTGAAGAAGGTATCAGGTTATTAATCGGTTTATCGGCAGCAAATGCCGATTCACATATTGAAGCTATCCAGGCATTAAGCGAGCTGTTATGTGAAGAACAAACGATAAACGCGCTGTTAGCGGCAAAGTCAGAAAAACAGTTAGCGGATATTATCGCTCACGCATAATTATTCTCTCCTTGACAGGATATTAATATGGAACACAAGTCTGCTCGTGCTAAGGTCCAGGCTTTTGGCGGGTTTTTGACTGCAATGGTCATCCCGAATATCGGCGCCTTTATTGCCTGGGGCTTTATTACCGCATTATTTATTCCAACCGGATGGTTGCCGAATGAACATTTCGCCAAAATTGTCGGCCCGATGATTACCTATTTACTGCCGGTGATGATTGGTTCGACCGGTGGACATCTGGTGGGGGGCAAACGGGGAGCGGTGATGGGAGGCATTGGTACGATTGGCGTCATTATTGGCGCGGATATCCCAATGTTCCTCGGTTCAATGATCATGGGACCGCTAGGCGGGCTGGTGATTAAATATATTGACCGACTGCTGGACAGGCGCATTCCTGCCGGTTTTGAAATGGTGATTAATAACTTCTCCCTGGGTATCGCCGGGATGATCTTGTGTCTGCTGGGGTTTGAGGTCATTGGCCCGGCGGTACTGGTTGCCAATAACTTTGTGAAGGAGTGTATTGAATCGTTGGTACATGCGGGCTACCTGCCGCTACTGTCGTTAATTAATGAACCAGCAAAAATCCTTTTTTTAAACAATGCGATTGACCAGGGCGTTTATTATCCACTGGGTATGCAGCAAGCCTCAGAGACAGGAAAATCCATTTTCTTTATGGTGGCGTCTAACCCGGGTCCGGGTCTGGGTTTACTGCTTGCGTTCACCTTGTTTGGTAAAGGGATGGCGAAGAAGTCTGCACCCGGCGCCATGATCATCCATTTCCTGGGCGGTATCCATGAACTGTATTTCCCGTATGTGCTGATGAAACCGTTGACGCTGATCGGCATGATTGCGGGCGGGATGAGCGGAACGTGGGTCTTTAATGTATTAGGCGGCGGGCTGGTCGCCGGGCCGAGTCCTGGGTCGATTTTCGCTTACCTGGCGCTGACGCCGAAGGGGGCTTTCCTGGCGACGATTGCTGGTGTTACGGCGGGAACGCTGGTGACCTTTGTGGTGACCTCTTTCATATTAAAAATGGAAAAAAATAGCGCTGGCGAAAGTGAAGATACCTTCAGTGATTCCACGAAAGCCGTCAAGGCAATGAAGCAGGAGGGTAAATTCTCTTACCGTGATGTGAAACGAATAGCATTTGTTTGCGATGCGGGAATGGGGTCGAGCGCTATGGGGGCAACGACGTTTCGTAAACGCCTGGAAAAAGCGGGATTAACGGTCGATGTCAAACATTATGCGATCGAAAATGTTCCCGAGGATGCCGATATTATCGTGACGCATGCCAGCCTGGAGGGGCGCGTTAAACGGGTTAGCGACAACCCCGTCGTTCTGATTAAAAACTATATTGGCGACCCGTTGCTCGACGATTTATTTCATCACCTTACGACGAAGTAATATTTCTGGTTTCTGGAGTAAATATGAAAACGAAAGTGGCAGCCATCTATGGCAAGCGGGATGTCCGTATCCGTGAATTTGAACTACCTGACATTACGGATAATGAATTATTAGTCAGCGTTATTTCTGACAGCGTCTGTTTGTCTACCTGGAAAGCGGCAACATTAGGCAGCGAACATAAACGTGTGCCAGATGATCTGGAGAATCATCCGGTGATTACCGGTCATGAATGTGCCGGGATCATTGTCGAAGTCGGGAAAAATCTAACCGATAAATATAAAAAGGGCGAGCGCTTCGTTTTACAACCCGCAATGGGCTTGCCGAGTGGTTATTCTGCCGGATACAGCTATGAATATTTTGGCGGTAATGCGACGTATATGATTATCCCGGAGATCGCGATTAAGTTGGGCTGCGTTTTACCCTATCACGGCTCTTATTTCGCCGCCGCATCGCTGGCGGAACCGATGTGCTGCATAATTGGCGCTTATAACGCCAATTATCACACTACGCCTTACGTTTACGAGCACCGGATGGGCATTAAACCCGGCGGCAACATCGCACTATTAGCCTGTGCCGGGCCGATGGGGATAGGCGCCATTGACTATGCCATTAATGGCGGGATCCAGCCGTCGCGGGTCGTGGTGGTGGATATCGATGAAACGCGACTGGCCCAGGCCAGCCGCTTGCTATCGGTTGAGCACGCGGCCAGTAAAGGCATCGAGCTTATTTATGTGAATACCGCCGGAATAAAAGAACCCGCTGCCATGCTTCGCGAACTCACGGACGGTAGCGGTTTTGATGACGTATTTGTCTATGCCGCTGTTCCGGCTCTTGTCGAACTGGCGGATGAGCTTCTCGCGGAAGACGGTTGCCTGAACTTTTTTGCCGGGCCGACGGACAGTCGCTTCAGGGTGCCGTTCAACTTTTACAACGTGCATTACAACAGTACACATGTGGTCGGAACATCCGGCGGTTCCACCGACGATATGAAAGAGGCGATTGCATTAAGCGCTACGGGACAACTGCAACCGTCTTTTATGGTCACCCATATCGGCGGGCTGGATGCGGTGCCGGATACGGTTCTCAATCTTCCCGATATTCCGGGCGGCAAAAAGCTGATTTATAACGGCGTCACGATGCCGCTGACGGCGATCGCTGATTTCGCGGAAAAAGGCAAAACCGATCCGTTGTTTCGTGAACTGGCGCGTCTGGTTGAAGAGACGCACGGTATCTGGAACGAAAAGGCTGAGAGATTCCTGCTGGCGCAATTTGGCGTGGACGTAGGGGAGGCTGCTGCATGATCTCTCTGACATGGCCGCTATTTCGCACAACGGAACAGGCGGCGCTGGCAGCCTGGCCGCAAACCGGATGCGGCGACAAAAACCGGATCGATGGTCTCGCGGTCAGCGCGATGCGACAGGCTCTGAACGAGGTGGCTATCCGTGGGAGAATTGTCATTGGCGAGGGGGAAATCGATTGTGCGCCGATGTTATGGATCGGTGAGGAGGTCGGAACAGGCAGCGGGCCGGAGGTGGATATCGCTGTCGATCCTATTGAAGGAACCCGTATGGTCGCAATGGGGCAGAGCAATGCGCTGGCGGTCATGGCTTTCGCCCCGCGCGGCAGTTTGCTTCACGCACCTGACATGTATATGAAAAAGCTGGTTGTTAATGCCCAGGCAAAAGGCGCGATCGATCTGGCGCTTCCGTTAGCCGACAATTTACGCAATGTGGCGGCGGCGCTGGGAAAACCGCTGGATCGCTTACACATGGTCACGCTGGACAAACCCCGGCTTCATCCGGCGATTGCCGAGGCAACACAGCTCGGCGTGAAGGTTTTTGCCCTGCCCGATGGCGATGTGGCGGCCAGCGTTCTGACCTGTCTGCAGGACAATCCGTATGACCTGATGTATACGCTCGGCGGTGCGCCGGAAGGGGTGATTTCCGCTTGTGCGGTCAAAGCGCTCGGGGGCGATATGCAGGCAGAGCTGATCGACTTTTGTGAAGCGAAAGGCGATACCGCAGATAATCGCGTGATCGCTGTCCGTGAACGACAACGCTGTGCGGAGATGGGCGTCGAGATTAACCGCGTCTATGCGATCGACACGTTAGTAAAGGGAAATGACATTCTCTTTAGTGCAACGGGCGTGACGGGTGGCGACCTTCTGAAGGGGATCCAACAGGTTGCGAAGGGTGTGCGCACGCAAACTTTACTGATCGGCGGCGCGGATCGAACGTGTAATATAATAGACTCTCTGCATTCATGGTGATTTATCGGGACACAAATGACGACGCTGACAGAAGACGATGTGCTTGAGCAACTGGACGCTCAGACCAATTTACTTTCGTTTATGACGACGGCACATGACATTTTGCTTCAGGGCATTAAACGCTTTCTGCCGTCGCTGTTTGTCGATAATGATGAAGAGATCGTGGAGTATGCAGTGAAGCCGTTACTCGCGCAGAGTGGGCCGCTTGATGATATCGACGTTGCGTTACGCCTGATTTATGCGTTGGGAAAAATGGAAAAATGGCTGTATGCCGACATCACCCATTTTTCCCAGTTTTATCGCTACCTTAAGGAACAGGACACGATCCCGGGCTTTACGGATGACATCACCTGGGATTTCGTCAGTAACGTAAACAGTATTACCCGTAATGCAACCTTATATGGCGCGCTTGAGTCGATGAAGTTTGCCGACTTCGCCACCTGGTCCGAGGTTCGCTTTACCGGCATGATCAAGACGGCGATGACGCTGGCGGTAACGACAATTTTAAAGGAATTAACGCCGTGAAAATCGGACTGACGGTTAATGGGCTGGACGTTACCGCGCATTACCACGACGATGAAATTGAAATCGTCCATAAACCCCTGTTGCGACAGCTGGCGAAAATAAACGCTGCGCATACTGGACAACGAACCCTTATTTTTCTCTGCGCCCCTCCCGGGACCGGCAAATCCACGCTAACCACATTTTGGGAGTATCTCTGTCAACAGGACGCCAGTCTGCCAACGATCCAGACTCTGCCGATGGATGGCTTTCATCATTACAACGCGTGGCTGGAGGCGCATAACTTGCGAGCCAGTAAAGGCGCGCCGGACACCTTTGACGTGGATAAACTGGCGCGCAATCTGCGTCAGATCAGGGAAGCGGAAGGCGCCTGGCCGCAGTACGATCGGCAAACCCATGAGCCGGTTGAAAATGCCATCCCGGTAACCGCGCCGTTGGTGATTGTTGAAGGAAACTGGCTTTTGCTGAAGGAACCGCGTTGGCAGGCGCTGGCGGAGTTTTGCGATTATTCGCTTTTTATACGCGCACCGGAAGAGGCGCTTCGATCGCGCCTGATCGCCCGTAAACTGGCGGGAGGATCGTCTCAGGGTGATGCCGAAGCATTCTATGAACGCACTGATGGGCCGAACGTGCGTCGGGTTCTGCAAAACAGTCGACCGGCCGACCTTACGTTAATCATGACGCCGACAGGTGAGTATCGGCTCTGCTAAGAGGACCGCCTGGCGTACGATTCCTGGAATCGGCGCCGGGGCAACCGCTATTACTCCTGGGTGGAATAATTTCTGCGAACCAGGGGCGTGAAATGTGATGTAAGTCATATGGCTGGCTTAATCAACTGGACAATCATTCCTTTTATTCCTCGTTTCGCTTATTCTAGCTGAAGCGTTTCAGTCGATTAAATGTTCGACAAATAATCAATCAGTCGCAGTTTGCGACAGGTAAGGTTTCCCTGAACGATGCGCTGGATTACTCTGTCAGCCACATCTGAATCAGGATAGCCTTGCAGGAGATCTATGACCGTACGCGTAGCGATTAATGGCTTCGGTCGCATCGGACGTAACGTGGTTCGCGCTTTATACGAATCCGGACGTCGGGCGGAAATCACCGTGGTGGCCATCAACGAACTGGCGGATGCCGCAGGCATGGCGCATTTGTTGAAATATGACACCAGCCATGGACGTTTTGCATGGGACGTTCGCCATGAGCGCGAGCAGCTCATTGTCGGCGACGATTCGATCCGCATCCTGCATCAGCCTTCGCTTGCCGCGTTGCCCTGGCGTGAACTGGGCGTTGATATTGTCCTCGACTGCACGGGCGTATACGGCAGCCGCGAACACGGCGAAGCGCATATTGCCGCAGGCGCGAAGAAAGTGCTCTTTTCACATCCTGGCAGCCACGATCTCGACGCCACCGTTGTGTTTGGCGTCAATCAGGATCGCCTGCGGGCACAAGACCGCATTGTGTCAAACGCGTCCTGCACGACGAACTGCATCATTCCCGTCATCAAATTATTAGATGATGCCTATGGCATCGAGTCTGGTACGGTGACCACAATACACTCCGCCATGCACGATCAGCAGGTTATCGATGCATACCATCCTGACCTGCGGCGTACGCGTGCGGCGAGTCAGTCGATCATTCCGGTCGATACCAAACTGGCGGCAGGCATTACCCGTATTTTTCCGCAGTTTAACGATCGTTTTGAGGCCATTGCGGTGCGTGTTCCCACGATAAACGTCACGGCAATCGACTTAAGCGTCACGGTGAAGAAACCGGTAAAAGCCAATGAAGTCAACCAGTTGCTGCAAAAAGCGGCACAAGGTGCATTTCATGATATAGTTGACTATACGGAATTACCGTTGGTCTCAGTAGATTTTAACCATGACCCGCACAGCGCCATCGTCGATGGCACACAAACGCGAGTCAGTGGTGGGCACCTGATAAAGACGCTGGTCTGGTGCGATAATGAATGGGGCTTTGCTAACAGAATGCTCGACACCACGTTAGCCATGGCCGCTATTGGTTTCAGGTAAAGCGCGTAAGCGCTTGCAAAACTTTAAGAATCAACGAGAGGATTCACCATGTCTGTAATCAAGATGACCGATCTGGATCTTGCTGGTAAACGCGTTTTCATCCGTGCGGATCTGAACGTGCCAGTTAAAGAAGGGAAAGTAACCAGCGACGCGCGTATCCGTGCTTCCCTGCCGACTATCGAACTGGCGCTGAAACAGGGTGCGAAAGTGATGGTCACGTCCCACCTGGGTCGTCCTACCGAAGGCGAGTACAACGAAGAATTCTCTCTGCTGCCGGTTGTTAACTACCTGAAAGACAAACTGTCCAACCCGGTTCGTCTGGTTAAAGATTACCTGGACGGCGTTGAAGTGGCGGCCGGTGAGCTGGTGGTTCTGGAAAACGTTCGCTTTAACAAGGGCGAGAAGAAAGACGACGAAGCACTGTCCAAAAAATACGCGGCGCTGTGCGACGTGTTCGTCATGGACGCATTTGGTACGGCTCACCGTGCGCAGGCGTCTACTCACGGTATCGGCAAATTTGCTGACGTAGCCTGTGCCGGCCCGCTGCTGGCGGCTGAACTGGACGCGCTGGGTAAAGCGTTGAAAGAACCGGCTCGTCCGATGGTCGCTATCGTCGGCGGTTCTAAAGTCTCTACCAAACTGACGGTACTGGACTCCCTGTCCAAAATCGCTGACCAGCTGATCGTGGGCGGCGGTATCGCCAACACCTTCGTTGCCGCTCAGGGCCACAGCGTAGGGAAATCCCTGTACGAAGCTGACCTGGTTGACGAAGCAAAACGTCTGCTGACCACCTGTGATATCCCGGTGCCGACTGACGTTCGCGTTGCCACCGAGTTCTCCGAAACCGCCGCGGCTACGCTGAAATCTGTCTCTGACGTGAAAGAAGACGAGCAGATCCTGGACATCGGCGACGCGTCTGCACAGCAACTGGCTGAGATCCTGAAGAATGCGAAAACCATTCTGTGGAACGGTCCGGTCGGCGTATTTGAATTCCCGAACTTCCGTAAAGGGACTGAAATCGTGGCTAACGCTATTGCAGACAGCGAAGCGTTCTCTATCGCTGGCGGCGGTGACACTCTGGCGGCTATCGATCTGTTCGGTATTGCAGACAAAATCTCCTACATCTCCACTGGCGGCGGCGCATTCCTCGAATTCGTGGAAGGCAAAGTTCTGCCAGCCGTAGCGATGCTCGAGGAGCGCGCGAAGCAGTAAATTTGTTCAGGCGGGGAAACCCGCCTGTTTTTCAGCGCGCTGAAAGGCCCGCTCCCCCGTTTTAACGGTCGAAGATACAGAAACAGGACTCGCAACATGTCTAAAATTTTTGATTTCGTAAAACCTGGCGTTATCACTGGCGATGACGTACAGAAAGTTTTCCAGGTAGCTAAAGAAAACAACTTTGCTCTGCCAGCAGTAAACTGCGTCGGCACCGACTCCATCAACGCCGTTCTGGAAACCGCTGCAAAAGTGAAAGCGCCGGTTATCGTTCAGTTCTCCAACGGTGGCGCTTCTTTCATCGCGGGCAAAGGCGTAAAAACTGACGTTCCTCAGGGCGCTGCTATCCTGGGTGCGATCTCCGGTGCGCATCACGTTCACCAGATGGCTGAACATTACGGTGTTCCGGTTATTCTGCACACCGACCACTGCGCGAAGAAACTGCTGCCGTGGATCGACGGTCTGCTGGACGCGGGTGAGAAACACTTCGCGGAGACCGGTAAACCGCTGTTCTCGTCTCACATGATCGACCTGTCTGAAGAGTCTCTGGAAGAGAACATCGAAATCTGCTCCAAATACCTGGCGCGCATGTCCAAAATCGGCATGACCCTGGAAATCGAACTGGGCTGCACCGGCGGCGAAGAAGACGGCGTGGATAACAGCCACATGGACGCTTCCGCTCTGTACACCCAGCCGGAAGACGTTGATTACGCGTACACCGAACTGAGCAAAATCAGCCCGCGTTTCACCATCGCGGCTTCCTTCGGTAACGTACACGGCGTTTACAAGCCGGGTAACGTGGTTCTGACCCCGACCATCCTGCGCGACTCTCAGGAATACGTTTCTAAGAAACACAACCTGCCGCACAACAGCCTGAACTTCGTTTTCCACGGCGGTTCCGGTTCTACTGCTCAGGAAATCAAAGATTCCGTAAGCTACGGTGTTATCAAAATGAACATCGATACCGATACCCAATGGGCAACCTGGGAAGGTGTTCTGAAGTACTACAAAGATAACGAAGCGTATCTGCAGGGTCAGCTGGGTAACCCGAAAGGCGAAGATCAGCCGAACAAGAAATACTACGATCCGCGCGTATGGCTGCGTGCAGGCCAGACTTCCATGATCACCCGTCTGGAACAGGCTTTCAAAGAACTGAACGCGGTAGACGTTCTGTAATTTCAGCCTCGCAGATTGTTGAAATGGCTTCCTTCGGGAAGCCATTTTTTTGTCCGTCAGCCGGAGGGGGCTATCACCTCATCCGTCCCGTGAGGTGATAGCGTGCATCCTGCACACAGACATTATCGCGTCACGCAGGTTCCTTTTTCGCCAGCCAGGATCTGCGGCGCATCTTTGAGCGCGCCAATAAAGGCCGCATTCCCGCTCTGCTTGACAAACTGGATCACGGCGGCGGCTTTCGGGCCCATCGCGCCGTCCGGCGCAGCGAAGGGAGCCAGTTCCTCTGGCGTGACGTGACGCAATGCCCGCGCTTGCGGCGTGCCCCAGTGCTCATACACCGCATCGGCATCGGTGAGGATCAGCAAATGATCGGCGTCGAGAGTACATGCCAGCACCGCTGCCGTTAAATCTTTGTCGATCACCGCTTCGGTTCCCCGATAGCTATCTCCCTGCGCCACAACCGGGACGCCGCCTCCGCCGCAGCAGATTACCGTATGGCCTGCCGCCAGCAGCGTTTGAATAGCATCACCGTCGACAATGTTTTTTGGCGCTGGGGAAGGTACAACCCGACGAATGTGCTGACCGTCGACTTTTATCGTCCAGCCATAACGCTTCTCCAGTTCGGTCTGCTGTTCGGGAGGATATACCGGCCCAATGTATTTGCCGGGCGTGGCGAACGCTGCGTCATCAGGATCGACTTCCACGCGGGTCATCAGCGTCGTCACGGGCGTTCCGCCTGCACATTGCGTTAATGCCTGGGCAATAGCGACGCCTATCATGCCCTGGCTTTCAGCCACCAGAATATCCAGCGGCCAGGCGGGAGAGCCGGTGTACGCCGCATTTTGCAGCGCCAGTAAACCCACCTGCGGTCCGTTGCCATGAACAATCACCAGCTGATAGTCACGCGCCAGGCTTGTCACGGTTTGTGCAAAAAGCTCAATGTTCCGCTGCTGATTCTCCGCGCTCAAAACCTCTCCGCGCTGCAAAAGCGCATTGCCGCCCAGAGCAATAACCAGTTTCTTTTTCATTTTAGCCTCAATAAATAAATTATCTCGCGGCAAAAATAGCGATATTGAGAACGGATATTGTGATTGCGTCGACAAAGCTGTTACCCCAAAAAATATCTGATTAATGCGTTACGTGTTTATTTAAAATCCTTTAAAAATGATTATTAGATATTTTTTAATAATTAAGACACCAGCCCCCAGGAATTTATAACAATGAGTTTTGTGTGACTTTGTTCAAAAGAAAAGGGGGATTTGCCCGATAAGGTAGTGACAGTTTAAACATCAACCCTCATCGTTTGGGGAATTTAATACCGGGAGACAGTTTATGTCTGGTTCATGTGAAGTGACTGATGTCACAAATAAAAAAGGAATACCGGCCTGGTGGGTCACTATTTTCCTGTTCTGGCTGGGATGGATTTTTATGTATGCCGACCGGACAATATTGAATCCGGTTATGGGCGAGCTGGAAAAAGAGTTTGGCCTGAGCGGAACGCAATTAGGTATTCTCAACTCGGTGTTCTATTTTTCTTATGCGTTATTACAGGTTCCGGCCGGTATTCTCGGTGACAAAATCGGCAAGAAAAAAGTGCTGGTGCCCGGATTTATTCTGTTTGGCGTTTTTACGGCCGTTACCGGCTGGGCGAAAAGCTGGTACACCTTGCTGTTTGCCCGCGTGGTAACAGGCGCCGGAGAAGGCACCTATTACGGCCCGCAGTATGGCTTATCTTCCGAGCAGATCCCGAAAAAATACCGCTCACTGGGGAGCGCCATTATCAACAGCGGCATGGCGTTTGGTATTGCGCTGGGGCTGATGACGTCGAGCTGGCTGGTGTACGATCAGGGATATTCATGGCGGATGCCGTTTTATGCGATGGCAATCCCCTCGGTGTTGGTTGGCCTGGCGATCTGGTTTTTGGTCAAAGAGAAAAAACGCACCGCCGATACCGATGGCAAACAGGCTAAAAAAGGCAAATTCAGCGACCTGCTGAAAAACCGTAATCTGCTGTTGACGTATATTATGGTGTTTTGCAGCCTGTTTGGATTCTTCGTTATCCTGACCTGGCTTCCGTATTATCTGCAAAGTGAACGTGGTATCGCCGGTAGCGAAACGGGTTTTATTTCGTCGCTGGTGGCGTGGATTTCAATTCCTGGCGCGCTGTTATTCTCCAGCCTGTCTGACAAATTAGGTAAGCGCAAACCGTTAATTATGTTCCTCGTGCCGGTTGCGATTATCAGCATGCTGTCAATTATCTGGATGCCCAATATGACCGGGGTAGTGATCGCACTGTGCGTTTACGGCCTTGTCGGCAAACTGGCGCTGGATCCGGTACTGGTGGCACTGGTTGCTGACAGCGTCGATGAAAATAATTACAGCACCGCGTTTGGCTTATTTAATTTTATCGGCATGAGTTCATCGATCCTTGCACCGATTATTGCCGGGGCCGCGCGCGATATTACCGGTAGCCTGGCCTCCAGTTTTTATGTTTCAGCCATTCTGTTGGGCATTGGTCTGATTGCCATGCTGTTTTTGAAAGAAAAACGCACATAAGAGGTAGCGGTAATGATTTACGCCTTTATTAAAAAGGGAAGTTTTCAGGACTCGGTCAGCCTGATGATTATTTCCCGCAAATTGAGCGAACGGCCGGAAGTGGATCAGGTATCGGTCATGATGGGAACGCCAGCCAATAAAGCCATGC
Organism: Citrobacter sp. 50677481; assembly: GCF_001463265.1. Classification (NCBI taxonomy): domain Bacteria; kingdom Pseudomonadati; phylum Pseudomonadota; class Gammaproteobacteria; order Enterobacterales; family Enterobacteriaceae; genus Citrobacter; species Citrobacter sp. 50677481. The sequence goes on along the minus strand of NZ_LNHZ01000061.1, from coordinate 208,315 downwards.
TGGACTCCACCGGTTTCTGGCACGACGATTTTGCCGAGGCCACGCCGAACGATATTTGCGTGGCGGTGCGAACTCAGGAGGCGCGTCCGGGGATCCTTGACCTCGTTCGTGAGCAACTGGAAAAAGAACTCAGCGCGATCGCTAACGCGTCAGGCAGTTCGCAACAATTGCTGAAAGCGCGCCGTTGGGAAAGCGCCTGCCAGAAGCTGCCGCAGGCCAATCTGCTGCTGGTTTCCGTTGCCGGAGAGTACGCGGCGTCAGTTGCCAGAGAAGGGCTGCTGGCAGGTAAGAACGTTATGCTGTTTTCGGACAACGTGCCGTTGGCGCAGGAGGTCGAACTGAAAACGCTGGCGCGCGAGCGTGGGCTGATCGTGATGGGACCGGACTGCGGGACGGCGATGATTGCCGGTAGTCCGCTGGCGTTTGCCAACGTCCTGCCGGAAGGCGGAATCGGGGTTATTGGCGCGTCCGGCACCGGTATTCAGGAAGTGACGTCGCAGATTGCGCTGCGCCATCAGGGGATCAGCCACGCCATTGGTCTGGGGGGGCGCGATCTCAGCGCGGAAGTCGGCGGGATCAGCGCCTTAACCGCTCTTGAGATGCTGGCAGGTGACGACGCCACACGAGTCATCGCTTTTGTCTCCAAGCCGCCGTCGCCGCAGGTCAGAACACGCATTATTACTGCGATGCAGAAGGTTGGAAAACCGGTGGTTGCGCTGTTTCTCGGCAGTAAGCCGGAACGGCGCAGGGAAGGAAACGTCTGGTTGGCAAATTCGCTGTCAGATGCCGCGCAGTTGGCGGTGCTGTTGATGCGCGTTGCGCAACAGCGCGTCAGCCAGCCCGCGGTGGTGGGCAAAACCATTTATGGTCTGTATGCCGGCGGCACCCTTGCCGCAGAGGCCGCAATGTTGCTGTCTGCCGGGCTTGGCGTCCCGGTGAGCGAAACGCACGCCGACGGCGTCATGCTGGAAGCCGAAGGGCATCGCATTGTCGATCTTGGCGATGACAGCTACACCCTGGGCCGGCCACATCCCATGATCGACCCGACCACCCGCAGTATTGAGATTGAAAAACTGGCCGCAATGCCGGAGGTCGGCGTGCTGCTACTGGACGTGGTGTTGGGCTATGGCGCCTGTGCTGACCCGGCAGGCGCGGTTGTTGAGGCCGTTGAGCAAGTCCGCGCGAAACGCGACGCGCCTTTGGTCACCATTGCCACCCTGACCGGTACCGACGGCGATCCGCAGGGACGTAGTGATCAAACCGACATCTTGCGCGCTGCCGGTATCGCGGTGGTGGAAACCCTCGAAGAAGCCGTTCTGCTTGCCGTTAGCCTGACGCGCCATCAGGACGTCGGTTCTGCAACCCGTCATAGCGCTCTGCTGGACGGCATTCAGGTGATTAACGCCGGGCTACGCAGCTTCGCGCTGGATCTGCAAAGCAGCGGCACGCCGGTTGTGCATTATCAGTGGGCGCCCGTTGCCGGTGGCAACGCCCGTCTCGCCAGTTTACTCAAGCAGTTACATTAATTTCAGAGGTACCGATATGTATTCATCTATTGCTCAGGCCAACGACGCCATTATTGAACGCATTAAAGCTGCTCGCCCGCACTGGATTGCCGTCCGTCCGGCGAAAGAGGTCATAGAGACGCTGGCGACAGGCCGAAAACTGCTTCACGCGGGGACACCGATCGCCTGGGAAGAGATGACCGGCCCGATGCGTGGCGCGTGTATTGGCGCGTCGCTGTTTGAAGGATGGGCGGCCAGTGAAGCAGAGGCGCTGGCGCTGTTAAACAAGGGCGAAGTGGCATTCATTCCCTGTCATCACGTTGGCGCGGTCGGGCCGATGGGAGGGATCACCTCTGCAAATATGCCCGTACTGGTGGTGCGCGACACGGTACACGGCAATCAGTCGTACTGCAATCTGAACGAAGGGATCGGTAAAGTGATGCGCTTTGGCGCTTACGGCGACGACGTCCAGACCCGCCTTCGCTGGATGCGCGATACGCTGGCGCCAGTGCTGCAGGAGGCGTTATCACGCATGGAAAACGGCGTTGACCTGACCGCGTTGATGGCTCAGGCGATCACCATGGGCGACGAATTCCATCAGCGCAATATCGCCGCTTCTTCGCTGCTGCTTCGCACGTTGTCACCGGCGATCGCCGGACTGGACCGACCAAAAGCCGGGATTGTCGACGTGATGCAGTTCCTCAGCGTCACCGATCAGTTCTTTCTTAATCTGGCGATGGCTTACAGTAAAGCGGTCATGGACGCGGCAGCAGAGATTAAGGCCGGTTCCGTTGTCACGGCGATGACGCGTAATGGTCGCGAATTTGGCATTCGCGTTAGCGGCACGGGTGACCGGTGGTTTACTGCGCCGGTGAACACGCCGCAGGGCTTGTTTTTTACCGGCTACAGCCAGGCTGACTCCAACCCGGATATCGGCGACAGCGCCATTACCGAAACGCTGGGCATTGGCGGCGCGGCGATGATTGCCGCCCCCGGCGTGACGCGATTTGTCGGCGCGGGCGGTATGGGCGCGGCGCTGGAAACTTCTGAAGAGATGGCGGAAATTTATTTGGATCACAACCCGCTGTTCCAGATCCCATCCTGGGATTTCAAAGGCGCATGCCTGGGGTTGGATATTCGTCGGGTGGTGGAAACGGGGATTACGCCGCTGATCAATACCGGGATTGCGCACCGTGAGGCGGGGATCGGTCAGGTCGGCGCGGGCACTGTACGTGCGCCGCTGCTCTGTTTTGAAAAAGCGCTGGAAGCGCTGGCGGAAGCACATCACATCACCGCGTAGTGTCATGGCCCGGTGGCGCAGTGCTTACCGGGCCTGCATGGCAATGCTGTTGGAGGCCGGACAAGGCGTAGCCGCCATCCGGCATAGCGGAGCAAAGTTATGGTCACCTTCAATGCGCTGGCCAGTGCCGGGCTTAATCGACTTCCTGACGGCGAATGGCTGCTGCATAGCCGTTTTTCGCAGGCGATCAATTTCATCCATGCCGGAGGCGAACTGCTGACATTGTATCGCTACGGTAAAGGCATGGGGCCGTCGGGCGTCTTGCTGGCTGATGATGTCTTCTCCCGGTGCGCGCAGCATGCAACAATGATCAAGCGGGACGCACAGCTTTATGGACGGAGACTGACCCTACGACCACTGCGGCAACTGACGCTGCGCCTGACGCCCGGGAGCTTACAGCCAGCGGATCTCTCACCTTTTACCTCGCCAACCGGTCTTGGCGGCCCGCTTAATCGCGCCGTCGCGTCACTGTCTGTTTTCCCGCAAATAGCCGCGCAGCTGTCGCGCTGGCAGGCCGGTGTTGCGCCTGACTGGCGCTGGCTGATTGGCTGTGGGCCGGGGTTAACGCCCAGCGGAGATGATATGTTAACCGGCATGTTGGCGGTCTTTCACGCCGTCGCGCTGCCGGTTCGGCTTTTTTTACCCCCGAACGATCAACTCGCTTCGCTGACAACTTCGGTAAGCTGTAGCTATCTGAACAGCGCCAGGGTAGGGGAATTTTCTACCCCCGTACTGCGGGTTATGCGCCGTTTACAGTCCGGGCGTTCGCCACAGCGTGCGATTGGTCGGTTGCTGGCGACGGGACACACCTCTGGCGCCGACATGATGTTAGGGATAGCCATTGCGCAGCGCTGGTTACAGGCCGTTGATTTAAGGGGAAAACATGCTCGATCAGGAAACCATTCGTACCTTTATTCGCGTTGCTGAAACGGAGAGTTTTTCCCGTGCGGCCAGCTCGCTGCATAAAACGCCAGCAGCGATCAGCTATCGCATTAAAACGCTGGAAGAGCAGGTGGGAACACAGTTGTTTTTGCGCACCACGCGTTCTGTCAGCCTGACGCTGGCGGGTCAGCATTTGCTGGAACATTGTCGCCAGTGGCTTAACTGGCTTGATGCGATGCCCGATGAGTTGCAGCAAATTAACGCGGGCGTAGAGCGGCAGGTCAATATCGTCATCAATAATCTCCTTTATCAACCGCAAACCACTGCCGATTTGCTGACCTGGCTGCATCAACACTTTCCCTTTACCCGCTTCCAGATTTCCCGTCAGGTCTATATGGGCGTCTGGGACTCGCTGCTGTATGACGACTATCAACTGGCGATTGGCGTCACTGGCTCTGAGTCGTTGTCGAACAACATTTCGCTGTTGCCGCTGGGGGATATCACCTGGCAGTTTGTGGTGGCGCAGCAACATCCGTTAGCCAGCCATCCGGCGGCGGTATTATCGGATGATGTGCTGCGGCGCTACCCGGCTATCAATATTGAAGACACCTCGCGGACGCTCACCCGGCGCGTGGCCTGGCTGTTAAGCGGGCAAAAAGAGATCAAAGTGCCGGATCTCAGCACCAAACTGGCCTGTCATTTAAGCGGACTGGGCGTCGGTTTTCTGCCTGAACGTTTATGCCGCCCGTACGTGGAGTCCGGGGCGCTGGTGGCGCGATCCGTCGCAAATCCTCGCCAGCCCTCTCCGCTTTCTCTGGCGTGGAAAAATGCGGGTAGTGGAAAGGTGGTCAGCGAAATCGCCAATATTTTTAAACAGCGTCAGCCCCTGGTTGGGGGCTATTTACGTATGGTCGATCGCCCCGCAGAGCGCCAGAAATAGCCTTACCTCAAACAAGAACGTAACGAAAATGGAATATTGACTTGTTTTTGTTTACCTTTAAGAGGTTATTTCGTGAGATTGATCTCATTTGCTCTTTTTTGTCATGACCAAGGAACATCGAATGGAAGATTTGAATGTTGTCGACAGCATTAACGGCGCGGGGACCTGGCTGGTCCGTAATCAGGCGTTGCTGCTGAGCTATGCCGTCAACATCGTTGCGGCTATCGCCATTATCATCATCGGGATGATTGTGGCGCGTATCGTCTCGAACACGGTAAACCGTCTGATGCTGGCGCGCCATATTGACGCCACCGTTGCCGACTTCCTCTCTGCGCTGGTGCGTTATGGCATTATCGCCTTCACGCTGATTGCTGCGCTGGGGCGCGTTGGCGTACAAACCGCCTCGGTTATCGCCGTTCTCGGCGCCGCCGGTTTAGCTGTCGGTCTGGCGCTGCAGGGCTCGTTGTCAAACCTTGCCGCAGGCGTGCTGCTGGTGATGTTCCGTCCATTCCGTGCGGGTGAATATGTCGATCTTGGCGGCGTGGCGGGGACAGTGCTGAACGTGCAGATTTTCTCTACCACTATGCGCACCATCGACGGCAAAATCGTGGTGATCCCGAACGGCAAAATCATCGCGGGCAATATTATTAACTTCTCCCGCGAGCCGGTCCGCCGGAATGAATTTATTATTGGCGTGGCTTACGATTCGGATATCGATCAGGTGAAGAAAATCCTGACCGGGATTATCGAATCCGATGAGCGCATTCTGAAAGACCGCGAAATGACGGTGCGACTGAACGAACTGGGCGCGTCCTCGATAAATTTTGTGGTGCGCGTGTGGAGTAAAAGCGGCGACCTGCAAAATGTCTACTGGGACGTACTGGAGCGGATTAAGCGCGAGTTTGACGCCGCGGGTATCAGCTTCCCGTATCCGCAAATGGACGTTAATTTTAAACGTGTAAAAGAACACACGGCAGAGTAAAACGTGCCCGGTGGCGCTAACGCTTACCGGGCCTGCCAGTCTCCAGGCCGGTGCCGGCGTTAGCCGCCATTCGGCAATTTCCCCTCTTGCTATTACCCTTTCTTATACCCGATTAAAATTTTCAATTATCGCTAATAATCTTCCCGCGCTATAGTTTCGCCATAGCGACTTTCTTCAGGAATATTTGACGTGATATCGTATTATTTTCAAGGGCTTGCTCTGGGCGCGGCCATGATCTTACCCCTGGGCCCGCAAAATGCTTTTGTCATGAATCAGGGGATTCGCCGCCAGTACCACATCATGATTGCGTTCCTGTGCGCGGTGAGCGATCTGCTGCTGATTTGTGCCGGGATCTTCGGCGGAAGCGCGCTGCTGATGCAGTCGCCATGGCTGCTGGCGCTGGTGACCTGGGGCGGTGTGGCCTTCCTGCTGTGGTATGGCTTTGGCGCCTTAAGGACGGCCATGAGCAGCAATCTGGCGCTGGCCAGCGCGGAGGTGATGAAACAGGGGCGCTGGAAAATCATCGCCACAATGCTGGCGGTAACCTGGCTGAATCCGCATGTGTATCTGGATACCTTTGTGGTGTTGGGCAGCCTCGGCGGGCAACTGGCGGTAGAGCCAAAACGTTGGTTCGCGCTTGGCACCGTTAGCGCTTCCTTCTTATGGTTCTTTGGTCTCGCATTGCTGGCGGCGTGGCTCGCGCCGCGTCTGCGTACGGCGAAAGCGCAGCGAATTATCAACACGTTGGTCGGTCTGATAATGTGGTTTATCGCTTTCCAGTTAGCAAAGGAAGGGGTCGCACACGTGCACGCTTTGTTCATCTAAGCGTTGTCTGATGGACATTGGGGCGTTTCGCGCTAAGCTTGCCTGCATGCGCCCTGAAACCCAGGGCAACCTACGTAACAAGGAGGAACGACTGTGAAGTTCAAAGTGATTGCCCTGGCGGCATTAGTTGGTTTAAGTGCACTGTCGGCGCAGGCGAGCGAATTGCCTGACGGACCGCACATCGTGACTTCCGGAACGGCAAGCGTGGATGCAGTGCCTGATATCGCCACTCTGGCCATCGAGGTTAACGTGGCGGCGAAAGACGCGGCGACGGCGAAGAAGCAGGCCGATGAGCGTGTTGCGCAGTATCTCTCTTTCCTGGAGCAAAACCAGATTGCGAAAAAAGACATCAGTTCCGCCAATCTGCGTACCCAGCCCGACTACGACTATCAGAACGGCAAAAGCATTCTGAAAGGCTACCGTGCGGTGCGTACCGTGGAAGTCACTTTGCGTCAGTTAGACAAACTTAACTCGCTGCTGGATGGCGCGTTGAAAGCGGGACTGAACGAAATTCGCTCCGTGTCGTTAGGCGTGGCGCAGCCGAATGCATATAAAGATAAAGCGCGTAAAGCGGCGATTGACGATGCGATCCATCAGGCGCAGGCGCTGGCGGCAGGCTTTAACAGCAAGCTGGGGCCGGTTTACAGCGTGCGTTACCATGTATCAAACTATCAGCCAAGCCCGATGGTACGGATGATGAAAGCCGATGCGGCGCCGGCTTCCGCGCAGGAGACCTACGAGCAGGCGACCATTCAGTTTGACGATCAGGTTGATGTGGTGTTCCAACTGGAACCTGCGGCAGGACAACAGCAGGCAACGGCGACGAAAGCGCACTAATCCCTGTAGCCGGATAAGGCCTTGCGGCGTCTTATCCGGCACACTGACTGATTACTTCGCAATACGTTTGTACTTGATACGCTTCGGCTCCAGCGCATCGGCGCCCAGCGTGCGTTTCTTATACTCTTCGTATTCGGTGAAGTTCCCTTCGAAGAACTCCACTTTCCCTTCGTCCTGATAATCCAGAATATGGGTCGCGATACGGTCCAGGAACCAACGGTCGTGCGAGATAACCATGGCGCAGCCCGGGAACTCCAGCAGGGCGTTTTCTAATGCACGCAGGGTTTCGATGTCCAGGTCGTTGGTCGGTTCATCGAGCAGCAGCATGTTGCCGCCAACCTGCAGCAGCTTCGCCAGGTGCAGACGACCACGCTCACCGCCGGACAGTTCGCCCACGCGTTTGCCCTGATCGACGCCCTTGAAGTTAAAGCGACCTACGTAGGCGCGGCTTGGCATCTCGGTATTGCCGATACGCATGATATCCAGTCCGCCGGACACTTCTTCCCACACGGTTTTGCTGTTATCCATTGCGTCACGGAACTGGTCAACGGACGCCAGCTTGACGGTTTCACCCAGCGTGATGGTACCGCTGTCAGGCTGTTCCTGACCGGAAATCATGCGGAACAGGGTGGATTTCCCCGCGCCGTTCGGACCGATGATCCCGACAATAGCGCCTTTCGGTACGGAGAAGCTCAGATCGTCGATCAGGACGCGATCGCCGTAGGATTTACGCAGGTTGCTCACTTCCACGACCTTATCGCCCAGGCGCGGTCCCGGTGGAATGAACAGTTCGTTGGTTTCGTTACGTTTCTGGTATTCGGTATTGTTCAGCTCTTCAAAGCGCGCAAGACGGGCTTTGCCCTTAGACTGACGGCCTTTCGCGCCCTGACGCACCCACTCCAGCTCTTTCTCAATTGACTTGCGACGGGCCGCTTCCTGAGAGGCTTCCTGCGCCAGACGCTGATCTTTCTGCTCCAGCCAGGAGGAGTAGTTGCCTTCCCACGGAATACCTTCACCGCGGTCCAGCTCAAGGATCCAGCCCGCGACGTTATCGAGGAAGTAACGGTCGTGGGTAATCGCCACCACGGTGCCTTCAAAGTCGTGCAGGAAGCGCTCCAGCCAGGCTACGGACTCGGCGTCCAGGTGGTTCGTCGGTTCGTCGAGCAGCAGCATGTCTGGTTTTTCCAGCAGCAGGCGGCACAGCGCGACGCGGCGGCGTTCACCACCGGAAAGGTTCGCGACTTTGGCGTCCCACTCCGGCAGGCGCAGGGCGTCTGCGGCGCGTTCCAGTTGGACGTTCAGGTTATGCCCGTCATGCGCCTGGATAATCTCTTCCAGCTTGCCCTGTTCAGCGGCCAGTTTGTCAAAGTCGGCATCCGGATCGGCATACAGCGCATACACTTCGTCCAGACGTTTCAGCGCGCCGACCACTTCGGCCACGGCTTCTTCGATGGATTCACGGACGGTATGCTCAGGATTCAACTGCGGTTCCTGCGGTAGATAGCCGATTTTAATGCCCGGCTGCGGGCGTGCTTCACCCTCAATGTCGGTATCAATGCCCGCCATGATGCGTAGCAGAGTGGACTTACCGGCGCCATTAAGACCCAGCACGCCGATTTTTGCTCCGGGGAAGAAGCTCAGAGAGATGTTCTTAAGAATGTGACGTTTCGGCGGAACAACTTTGCCGACACGATGCATGGTATAAACGAATTGGGCCACTTTGGACTCGCCTCTTTCTCTGTCGTGATGAGTAATCGTAGTTAAAGGCGAAGTGTAGCCTTTTTCCCTCCCTAAGCCCAGCCAGCAGATCGTACTCTCAGTAAAAGTAAAAAAGTGTTCGTGACGTGGCGTAAACGGCAATGACTGGTTAGCATAAAACCATCAGGCGGCATGATGCTGCACAGAAATAATGACAAACAGAGGACGAGCTTGTGGACAAAGCCAAATCATTCACCTGGCGTTTTATTGCCGCCAGCGTATGCCTGCTTGCGGTAAGCCAGGCGGCGCGAGCCGACTCCCTGGACGAACAGCGTATCCGTTATGCGCAGATTAAGCAGGCCTGGGATAACCGGCAAATGGACGTGGTGGAACAGATGATGCCGGGCCTGAAGAATTATCCGCTGTACCCCTACCTGGAATACCGCCAGATTACAGACGATCTCATGAACCAGCCGACCATCACGGTGACCCGTTTTGTGCGCGCCAACCCAACGCTGCCCCCGGCCCGCACGCTGCAGTCGCGCTTTGTCAATGAACTGGCGCGACGTGAAGACTGGCGCGGGCTGTTAGCCTTCAGCCCTGATAAACCGAGAACCACTGAAGCTCAGTGTAATTACTATTACGCCAGGTGGAGCACCGGGCAAACGGAAGAGGCCTGGCAGGGGGCGAAAGAACTCTGGCTGACGGGAAAAAGCCAGCCGAACGCCTGCGACAAATTGTTCAGCGTCTGGCGCGCATCGGGAACCCAGGATCCGCTGGCTTACCTGGAGCGGATCCGCCTGGCGATGAAAGCGGGCAATACCGGGCTGGTGACGGTACTGGCGGGGCAGATGCCCGCTGACTACCAGACTATCGCCTCATCCATTATCTCGCTGGCTAACGATCCCAATACTGTACTGACCTTCGCCCGTACCACCGGCGCGACGGATTTCACCCGTCAGATGGCTGCCGTCGCCTTTGCCAGCGTCGCTCGTCAGGACGCCGAGAACGCGCGGCTGATGATCCCGTCGCTGGCCCAGGCGCAGCAGCTTAATGAAGAACAAACCCAGGAACTGCGTGACATCGTCGCCTGGCGACTGATGGGGAATGACGTCACTGACGAGCAGGCAAAATGGCGCGACGATGCGATCATGCGCTCGCAGTCCACTACGCTTGTGGAGCGGCGTGTGCGGATGGCGCTGGGAACCGGCGATCGTCGCGGGCTGAATACCTGGCTTGCGCGGCTGCCGATGGACGCGAAAGAGAAAGATGAGTGGCGCTACTGGCAGGCGGATTTACTGCTGGAGCGTGGGCGTGAAGCTGAAGCCAAAGAGATCCTCCATGCGCTGATGCAGCAGCGTGGCTTTTACCCGATGGTGGCCGCCCAACGTCTGGGGGAAGAGTATGTTCTGAAAATCGACAAAGCCCCGGCGAATGTCGACAACGACCTGACCCGTGGACCCGAAATGGCGCGGGTGCGCGAGCTGATGTACTGGAATCTGGATAACACGGCGCGCAGCGAGTGGGCGAATCTGGTAACCAGTCGGAGCAAAACCGAACAGGCGCAGCTGGCACGCTACGCCTTCAACAATCACTGGTGGGATCTGAGCGTGCAGGCGACGATCGCCGGCAAGCTGTGGGATCATCTGGAAGAACGTTTCCCGCTGGCTTACAACGATCTGTTTGCCCGCTATACCCGTGGTAAAGACATCCCGCAGAGCTATGCGATGGCGATAGCGCGCCAGGAAAGCGCCTGGAACCCGAAGGTGAAATCGCCGGTAGGCGCCAGTGGTCTGATGCAGATCATGCCGGGCACGGCGACGCATACGGTGAAGATGTTCTCGATTCCCGGCTACAACAGCCAGAGCCAGTTGCTCGAACCGGAAACCAATATCAATATTGGCACGCACTATCTCCAGTATGTGTACGAGCAGTTTGGCAATAACCGCATCTTCGCTTCGGCAGCTTACAATGCCGGACCGGGCCGCGTGCGGACCTGGCTTGGCAACAGCGCCGGACGTATTGATGCCGTGGCGTTTGTCGAAAGCATTCCGTTTTCGGAAACCCGCGGTTACGTGAAGAACGTGCTGGCTTACGACGCGTACTACCGCCATTTCATGGGGCAGAAAGATACGCTGATGAGCGATTCTGAGTGGCAGAGACGTTATTAATCAGACGGGTTATGTTATGATTTGTACTCGTGTAAGAGTACAAATGGCGGCATAACATGACCCAGCATTCCCCTTATTCATCGGCGATGGCCGAACAACGTCATCAGGAGTGGCTTCGTTTTGTGGAGTTGCTCCGCCAGTCTTATACAGAAGATTTGCATCTGCCGCTGCTGCAGCTGATGCTGACGCCGGACGAGCGCGAAGCGCTGGGCACCCGCGTGCGAATTATTGAAGAACTTTTACGCGGCGAGATGAGTCAGCGTGAACTGAAAAACGAGCTGGGAGCGGGCATTGCGACGATCACCCGCGGCTCAAACAGCCTGAAATCCGCTCCGGTCGAACTGCGCCAGTGGCTGGAGCAGGTGCTGCTGAAAGACGCCTGAACCGGCCCAGAGACTATCAATACACTGCGTTGTGAAACGGGCTGAGCGCCAGAATCACCGCCTGATGATAGACGCTGGCGCGGGTCAGTTTGCCGGCGGTAAACACACCAATTGCGCCTTCTTTTCGGCCTATTTCATCGATGCCGGTATAAAGCGACATCACCGGACCGAGCGCTTCTCCCTGACGCACTTTTTCGAGGATCGCGGCAGGCAGGGGCAGCGTAGCGGAACGCGCTTCACCGCGCTGGCTGCCGTTATCAATCACGACCCAGCTAAAGGTGGCGTCGTCATCAATACCCGCTTCAATCGCCACCCAGAAGTCGGCGTCTGGCCGCGCGCGACGCGCATTGTCTACTCGATTTCGTGCGCCAGCACGCGTTTCAGCACTTCCGAAGGGTTGTTCCGGCACGCCGCTCTCGACGGCAACGGACTCGATATGGCAGGATCCTTCGCCGAAGATCTCCTCAAATGCCTTTAGAATTGCCTGAATTTTGGCAGGATTGGTTGTTGCTGAGACGACATGGTGCATAATTAAGCTCGGTTTAAAAAATTTATCGCAGTCTGCTCAAATTATTTTGAGTATATAACGGAAAAAAAGCATGTTACAGGTATACCTTGTTCGCCACGGTGAAACGCAGTGGAACGCCGAGCGACGCATTCAAGGCCAGTCAGACAGTCCACTGACCGCTAAAGGTGAACAGCAGGCCATGCAGGTCGGTGAGCGCGCGAAAACCCTCGGCATCACCCACATTATCAGTAGCGATTTAGGGCGCACCCGCCGCACCGCAGAAATTATCGCCCAGGCATGTGGCTGCGATATCCGCTTTGACGCCCGGCTGCGCGAACTGGACATGGGCGTGCTGGAAAAACGTCATATTGATTCCCTGACCGAAGAAGAAGAAAACTGGCGTCGCCAGTTGGTCAACGGGACGGTGGATGGACGTATCCCCGATGGCGAATCGATGCAGGAACTGGGCGTCCGGGTGAATGCCGCGCTCGCATCGTGCCTTGAGCTGCCGCAGGGGAGCCGTCCACTGCTGGTGAGTCACGGTATCGCGCTGGGTTGCCTGGTGAGCACCATTCTCGGTCTGCCCGCCTGGGCGGAGCGTCGCCTGCGTCTGCGCAACTGTTCGATTTCGCGGGTGGATTATCAGGAAAGCCTGTGGCTGGCGCCGGGCTGGGTCGTGGAAACGGCAGGGGACGTGTCACATCTGGACGCCCCTGCGCTGGATGAACTGCAGCGTTAACGGCGAATCGGAATCAGGAATTCGCAGCGCAGATTGATGGGGCGGTCACCGGCTTTGGCATCTTCGGCCGGGTAGTACCGCTCGATATCCTGACCTTTGCGGCGCGTCAGATTCAGCATCGGCATACAGGTGCCGTAAACTGTCAGAATAAATTCCTGAACGCCAGTACCCAGACCTTCATAGGTAAACATCACATACTCGCCGCCGTGTAACTGCACTGGCTGTGCCGACTGCACGTAGCCGTTCGCCTGCTCAGGCGTGAGCGCGGTGGTATAAAACACCTCCTGCTCGTCGTCTTTTTCCAGGCTCGGACGCGTTTCGTTCAGGCCGTACAGCACCGGGGGAATCGCTGGGGCGTGGCCGAGGAAATCGCGCCAGAACTGGACGCGCATTTCATGGCGGAAGTCAGAAATTTGCTCAAGCGAGCAGGAATAACTTTGGGTGACGCCAACCAGCTGCGTGTCTTCCAGAGTGACGAATTTATGCTCAGGTAGGGCAAACTCGCCCAGGCGCAAAGGCGGGCGAATACCGAACGCGCTCCATTCCGGCGAACGGCGGTACAGCGCAGGCGTCTGGGAAAACTGTTTTTTAAAGGCGCGGGTGAACGTTTGTTGAGAGTCGAAGCGGTATTGCAGGGCAATATCCAGGATCGGTCGCGCCGTCAGGCGAAGGGCCACAGCGGATTTCGACAAACGCCGCGCGCGGATGTACGCGCCAATGGCGTGGCCCGTGACGTCCTTAAACATTCTTTGCAGATGCCACTTGGAATACCCTGCTTTTGCCGCCACATTGTCAAGCGACAGAGGTTGGTCCAGGTGACCTTCCAGCCAGACTAAAAGGTCGCGAATAATGCCGGCCTGATCCATAAAATTTCCTCATCCTTTCAACTACGAGCACCTGACATCAGGTACCTGGATAATAGCATTTTTTGCTGTTTTAGCATTCAGTGTTTTTTTTGCGTATAAATGCTTTTTCCGGACTTACTAACGCGGGATTATTGTAATCCTGTGATCTACAAACAGTTTATTCTACAATGCCGAATAATTACGCAGCGTAATGTTTAATAATGGTAACAATATGAAATATAAGAGCTTAGTACTTTCCTCACTTCTGCTGCTGTTGGGGCAAACGGCGCAGGCCGAGCAGATTGGTTCTGTCGATACGGTATTCAAAATATTTGGCCCGGATCATAAAATTGTCGTGGAGGCCTTTGACGATCCCGACGTGAAAAATGTGACCTGCTACGTCAGTCGCGCCAAAACCGGGGGAATTAAAGGCGGGTTAGGGCTGGCCGAAGATACCTCCGACGCGGCGATATCCTGTCAGCAGGTGGGGCCGATTGAGCTTGGCGAAAGAATCAAAAACGGCAAAGCGCAGGGCGAAGTGGTATTTAAAAAACGCACTTCTCTGGTCTTCAAGTCTTTACAGGTTGTGCGCTTTTATGACGCCAAACGCAACGCGTTGGCGTATCTGGCCTACTCGGACAAGGTGGTCGATGGGTCGCCAAAAAACGCCATTAGCGCGGTGCCGATCATGCCGTGGCGACAGTAACAAGGAAGCATTATGCAGCAGGTTTCGGTCTGGCTGGTGGAAGATGAACAGGGCATTGCGGATACCCTGATTTACATGCTCCAGCAGGAAGGTTTTCGCGTTGAAGCCTTTGAGCGCGGCTTGCCCGCGCTGGAAAAATCGCGGCAGCGTTGTCCGGATGTCGCGATTCTTGACGTCGGCCTACCGGATATCAGCGGCTTTGAACTGTGCCGACGCCTGCTGGAACGGTATCCGGCCTTACCGGTTCTCTTTCTGACGGCGCGCAGTGATGAAGTCGATCGCCTGTTAGGCCTGGAAATCGGCGCGGATGACTATGTGGCGAAACCTTTCTCGCCGCGGGAAGTGTGCGCCCGGGTGCGAACGCTGCTACGCCGGGTGAAAAAATTCTCCACGCCATCTCCCGTCGTCACTATTGGTCATTTTGAACTGAATGAACTGGCCGCCGGGATTGCGTGGTTTGGCACGCCGCTGACGCTCACGCGCTATGAGTTTTTACTGCTGAAAACGTTGCTACAGTCACCCGGCCGGGTTTACTCGCGCCAGCAACTGATGGATATCGTTTGGGCCGATGCGCAGGATACTTTTGACCGCACGGTCGATACGCATATCAAAACCCTGCGCGCTAAATTACGCGCGATTAATCCGGATCTTTCGCCTATCAATACGCATCGCGGGATGGGCTACAGCCTGAGGAGCCTCTGATGCGCATTGGCATGCGTCTGCTGCTCGGTTACTTCCTGATTGTCGCCGTTGCCGCCTGGTTTGTACTGTCGATTTTCGTGCAGGAAATCAAACCGGGCGTCCGACGCGCAACCGAGGGAACGTTGATTGACACCGCGACGCTGTTGGCGGCGCTGGCGCGCGACGATCTTCTGTCTGGCGATCCGGCGCGCGGCCAGCTGGCGCAGGCGTTCACGCTGCTGCACGATCGCCCCTTTCGCGCCAATATCAGCGGTATCTATAAAGTGCGTAACGAGTACCACGTCTACATGACCGATGCGCAGGGCAAAGTGGTGTTCGACTCTGCGAATAAGGCCGTTGGGCAAGACTATTCGCGCTGGAACGACGTCTGGTTAACCCTGCGCGGACAATACGGCGCGCGCAGTACCCCACAGGATCCCGCGGACCCGGAAAGTTCGGTTATGTATGTCGCGGCGCCGGTGCTGGACGGCGGTAAAATCATTGGCGTACTGAGCGTGGGTAAGCCAAATGCGGCGATGGCGCCAGTCATTAAACGCAGTGAACGGCGGATCCTCTGGGCGAGCGCGATCCTGCTCGGTATTGCGTTGGTGATTGGCGCGGGTATGGTCTGGTGGATTAACCGCTCGATCGCCCGCCTGACACGCTATGCGGATTCGGTGACGGAAAATCAGCCAATGCCGCTGCCGGCGTTGGGAAGCAGTGAGTTGCGCAAGCTGGCGCAGGCGCTGGAGAGTATGCGTCTGAAGCTGGAAGGGAAGAATTACATCGAACAGTATGTCTACGCGTTAACCCATGAGCTAAAAAGTCCGCTGGCGGCGATCCGCGGCGCGGCGGAAATCCTGCGCGAAGGCCCGCCTCCGGACATCGTGCAGCGTTTCACCGACAACATTCTCAGCCAGAATGCGCGGATGCAGGTGCTGGTTGAAACGCTGCTGCGCCAGGCGCGGCTGGAGAACCGTCAGGAAATTACACTCTCGCCGGTGGCGGTTGACGCGCTGTTTACGCACGTCAGCGAGGCGCGCGCCATCCAGCTCGCCACAAAGAAGATCGCACTGGAGATGATGCCATCGACATTGACCGTTGCGGCGGAGCCCGCTTTGCTGGAGCAGGCGCTGGGCAATTTGCTCGATAACGCCATTGATTTTACTCCCGAGGGGGGAACCATTACCCTGAGCGCGCGGGCACAGGCGGATCGGGTCACGCTGACGGTTACCGATACCGGGACGGGGATCCCGGACTTTGCGCTGCCGCGTATCTTCGAGCGGTTTTATTCGCTGCCGCGCGAAAACGGGCATAAAAGCAGTGGCCTGGGTCTGGCGTTCGTCAGCGAGGTCGCGCGTTTGTTAAAAGGGAATGTTGAACTGCGTAACCGTCCGCAAGGCGGTGTGGAGGCCTCGTTCACACTTCACCGTCACTTCACATAACTTCAACATCTCCCCACATAGCGGACTTACTCTTGCGGGTATTGCAAAAGGAGAACGCTATGTTGAAATCCCCCCTGTTCTGGAAAGTCGTCACCTTAGGTGGCGCGATCGTGTTATTGCTGATCCCGCTGATGATGGTCCGGCAGATTATTGTTGAACGCGCTGATTACCGCGATACGGTGGAGGATGCCATTCGGCAGAGCACCAGCGGCCCGCAAAAAGTGGTGGGGCCATTGATTGCAGTACCCGTCAGCGAACTGTACACGGTGATGGAAGATGACAAAAAAGTAGAGCGCACCCGCAGTTTTATCCACTTCTGGCTACCGGAGTCGCTGATGGTGGAAGGCAATCAGAATGTCGAAGCACGCAAGGTAGGCATTTATCAGGGGCAGGTCTGGCATACCGACCTGGCGATCAATGCGAAGTTTGACGTTGCGCGCCTAAATGCCCTGAACAAGCCCTCGATTAGCCTGGGGAAACCGTTTATTGTGATGGGCGTCGGCGACGCGCGGGGGATTGACGCAGTGAAAGCGCCGACGGTCAATGGCATCCCACTCGCCGTCGAGCCGGGGACGGGGTTAACCGGGAGCGGGGCGGGGATCCACATTCCCCTGCCGGATGAACAGTGGGCGACGCGCGACCTGAACCTGGCGATGTCGCTAAACTTAAGCGGAACCGGCTCTTTTTCAGTGGTGCCCATCGGGCGCAGCAGTGAAATGACGCTCACCAGCAACTGGCCGCATCCGAATTTCCTCGGTGATTTCCTGCCGGGTAAACGTGAAATCAGCCCGTCCGGGTTTCAGGCCCAGTGGCAAAGCAGCTGGTTTGCCAACAATCTCGGCGAAGAGTTTGTCGCTACGCAAAAAGACGGTTGGTACCGTTTGCCTTCGTTCAGCGTCGCCGTTGCGACACCCGCCGATCAATATCAGTTAACAGACAGAGCGACAAAATATGCGCTTTTGCTGATCAGTCTCACGTTCATGGCGTTCTTTGTCTTCGAAACGCTGACCGGAAAACGGCTTCATCCCATGCAGTATCTGCTGGTGGGGCTTTCGTTGGTCATGTTTTACCTGCTGCTGTTGGCGCTGTCCGAACACATTGGCTTTACGCCAGCGTGGATAGCGGCGAGTCTGGTCGGGGCGATGATGAATGGCGTCTATTTGCAGGCGGTGTTGAAAGGCTGGCGTATCAGTATCGTTTTCACGCTGGCTTTACTGTTGCTTGATGGGGTGATGTGGGTGCTGCTGCGCTCCGAGGATAGCGCGCTGCTGTTGGGGACGGCGGTACTGCTTTTGGCGCTGGGCGGGGTGATGTTCCTGACACGCCATCTGGACTGGTATACGTTTTCCCGTACAAAGCCTGTGCCGCCGGTGACGCCAGATAATCAGGACGACGCATTGCGTCTCTGGAAATAAAGTGTTTTTCTTCCCGGTATAAAAAACGGCGCACAAAGCGCCGTTTTTCAATGACGGTGGTA
Organism: Citrobacter sp. 50677481; assembly: GCF_001463265.1. Taxonomy (NCBI): domain Bacteria; kingdom Pseudomonadati; phylum Pseudomonadota; class Gammaproteobacteria; order Enterobacterales; family Enterobacteriaceae; genus Citrobacter; species Citrobacter sp. 50677481. The sequence continues at coordinate 190,391 of NZ_LNHZ01000061.1, read as the reverse complement.
ACCCGTTTAGTCCTGCAGATCGCCGCAGAAACGGTAACCTTCACCGTGAATGGTGGCGATGATTTCAGGGGTATCCGGCGTGGATTCGAAATGCTTACGAATACGGCGGATGGTCACGTCAACGGTACGGTCATGCGGCTTCAGCTCGCGACCGGTCATTTTTTTCAGCAGTTCTGCGCGAGACTGGATCTTGCCTGGATTCTCACAGAAGTGCAGCATCGCGCGGAACTCGCTGCGCGGCAGTTTGTACTGCTCGCCATCAGGGCCGATCAGAGAACGGCTGTTGATGTCCAGTTCCCAACCGTTGAACTTATAGCTTTCTACGCTACGACGTTCTTCGCTGACAGTACCCAGGTTCATGGTACGGGACAGCAGGTTACGGGCACGGATAGTCAGTTCGCGCGGGTTAAACGGTTTGGTGATGTAATCGTCCGCACCGATTTCGAGGCCGAGGATTTTGTCGACTTCGTTATCGCGGCCCGTCAGGAACATCAGCGCAACGTTCGCCTGTTCGCGCAGTTCACGCGCCAGCAGAAGGCCGTTTTTCCCTGGCAGGTTGATATCCATGATCACCAGGTTGATGTCATATTCAGAGAGGATCTGATGCATTTCCGCGCCATCTGTCGCTTCGAATACATCATAGCCTTCCGCTTCGAAAATACTTTTCAACGTGTTGCGTGTTACCAACTCGTCTTCAACGATAAGAATGTGCGGGGTCTGCATGTTTGATACCTAAATTGCCAACTAAATCGAAACAGGAAGTACAAAAGTCCCTGACCTGCCTGATGCATGTCGCAAATTAACATGATCGGCGTAACATGACTAAAGTACGTAATTGCGTTCTTGATGCACTTTCCATCAACGTCAACAACATCATTAGCTTGGTCGTGGGTACTTTCCCTCTGGACCCGACAGTGTCAAAAACGGCTGTCATCCTAACCATTTTAACAGCAACATAACAGGCTAAGACGTACCGGACACCCAATAAAACTACGCTTCGTTGACATATATCAAGTTCAATTGTAGCACGTTAACAGTTTGATGAAATCATCGTATCCAAATGCTAGCGTTCATCACAAATTTGCAATAATCCAACTAGTTGCACAGGAAAACTAATTAACGCAATGAATCCGATGAATGCGTTTCATTTTAAATCAAATTGTCTTAGATAAACAGCAGGATATACTGTTTCTGTTAACATAAAAAATGTTAGTAAAGTCAGGAAATAGTTTAGCGTCTTTTATTGAAGGTGAAACGGTTTTTCAGCTTTTTTCGTTAAAATTTTGTAAATTCGCTCTGCGTAATAAGTTGACATTGGTCACGTTATTCTGCGCGGGCATATCTAAAGAGTAGCTAAATGCGTATCACAATTATCCTTGTTGCCCCGGCGAGAGCGGAAAATATCGGCGCGGCGGCACGCGCGATGAAAACAATGGGATTCAGCCAGTTGCGTATTGTGGACAGCCAGGCGCATCTGGAGCCAGCAACGCGCTGGGTCGCGCATGGTTCCGGCGATATTATTGATAATATTGCTGTTTTTCCCACGCTTGCTGACGCGATTCAGGATGTCGATTTTACCATCGCCACGACCGCGCGCAGCCGGGCGAAATTCCATTACTACGCCACGCCAGCAGAACTGGTGCCGCTGCTGGACGAAAAAGCAGGCTGGATGAATCATGCTGCGCTGGTGTTTGGCCGTGAAGATTCCGGCTTAACCAATGAGGAGCTGGCGCTGGCGGACGTGCTGACCGGCGTGCCAATGGTGGCGGATTATCCCTCCCTGAATCTTGGGCAGGCCGTCATGGTTTATTGCTATCAATTAGCAGGTTTAATGCAACAACCGGCTAAAAATATCGACGTATCTGATGAATTTCAGTTACAGGCGTTACGTTCCCGCCTCATGCAATTGCTGATGACCTTAGATGTCGCAGATGACCAAAAGCTGGTCGACTGGTTACAACAGCGTTTGGGACTTTTAGGTCAGCGAGACACCGCCATGCTGCATCGACTGGTGCATGATATCGAAAAAAATATCACAGAATAATTGTTTGTTAATTATCTGGATTGTGGTTATTTTTGCTGAAAACAAGAGGGGCTAACCTGGTTTATCGGTTAAAAGTAAACCTGACGGCAGCAGCACATGAACAAGTTTCGTAAGGTGAGTAAATCAATTATTTATTGACTTAGGTCATCAGATACTTTAACCAATATATACCCGTCATACTTCACGTTGCAGGTGTGCTCTCAGCGGTCGCCCAGCGAAATCGCTTAGCCAGGCTCATCGGACATTGTTCATTTGCCGCCTTCGTGCAACTCGACGTATTCAGGGTATAGACAAGCACAGACAGATAAAAATGACAGAGCACACAACATCTATGAAACGCATCAGCACCACCATTACCACCACCATCACCATTACCACAGGTAACGGTGCGGGCTGACGCGTACAGGAAACACAGAAAAAAGCCCGCACCTGAACAGTGCGGGCTTTTTTTTCGACCAAAGGTAACGAGGTAACAACCATGCGAGTGTTGAAGTTCGGCGGTACATCAGTGGCAAATGCAGAACGTTTTCTGCGGGTTGCCGATATTCTGGAGAGCAATGCCAGGCAGGGGCAGGTAGCGACCGTACTTTCTGCCCCGGCGAAAATAACGAACCATCTGGTGGCCATGATTGAAAAGACTATCGGCGGCCAGGACGCTTTGCCCAATATCAGCGATGCCGAACGTATTTTTGCCGAACTTCTGACTGGGCTCGCTGAGGCGCAACCGGGCTTCCCGGTGGCGAAGTTGAAAGCGTTCGTTGAGCAAGAGTTTGCCCAGATTAAACATGTACTGCATGGGATCAGCCTGCTCGGCCAGTGCCCGGACAGCATCAACGCTGCGCTTATCTGCCGTGGCGAAAAAATGTCAATTGCCATCATGGCGGGCCTGCTGGAAGCTCGCGGCCACAACGTGACCGTTATCGATCCCGTCGAGAAATTGCTGGCTGTCGGTCACTACCTCGAATCTACCGTTGATATTGCCGAATCGACGCGTCGTATTGCCGCCGGACGCATTCCGGCCGATCACATGATTCTGATGGCCGGTTTCACCGCCGGGAACGAGAAAGGGGAGCTGGTGGTGCTGGGCCGCAATGGTTCCGATTACTCTGCCGCAGTACTGGCCGCCTGCTTACGCGCCGACTGCTGCGAGATCTGGACTGACGTTGACGGCGTGTATACCTGCGATCCGCGCCAGGTACCGGATGCCAGGCTGCTGAAGTCGATGTCGTATCAGGAAGCGATGGAGCTCTCCTACTTCGGCGCGAAAGTCCTTCACCCCCGTACTATCACCCCAATCGCCCAGTTCCAGATCCCTTGCCTGATTAAAAATACCGGTAACCCGCAGGCGCCGGGCACGCTCATTGGCGCAAGCCGTGACGAAGACGACCTGCCGGTGAAAGGTATTTCTAACCTCAACAATATGGCGATGTTCAACGTCTCCGGCCCTGGAATGAAAGGCATGGTGGGGATGGCGGCGCGCGTTTTCGCGGTAATGTCACGCGCCGGGATCTCGGTGGTGCTGATCACCCAGTCATCATCGGAATACAGCATCAGCTTCTGTGTGCCGCAGGCAGACTGCGCCCGCGCCCAGCGCGCGTTGCAGGACGAGTTCTATCTTGAGCTGAAAGAAGGGCTGCTGGAACCGCTGGCAGTCACAGAACGTCTGGCGATCATTTCGGTCGTGGGGGATGGCATGCGCACGCTGCGCGGGATCTCCGCTAAATTCTTCGCCGCGCTGGCTCGCGCCAATATCAATATTGTCGCAATCGCTCAAGGGTCTTCCGAACGTTCCATTTCGGTTGTTGTGAACAATGACGATGTCACTACGGGCGTCCGGGTGACCCATCAGATGCTGTTCAATACCGACCAGGTGATTGAAGTATTTGTCATCGGCGTCGGCGGCGTCGGCGGCGCACTGCTGGAGCAGCTTAAGCGACAGCAAACTTGGCTTAAGAACAAGCATATCGATCTGCGCGTCTGCGGCGTAGCGAACTCCAGGGCAATGTTGACTAACGTACACGGCCTGAACCTGGAAAACTGGCAGGCGGCGCTGGCGGAAGCGAAAGAGCCGTTTAACCTGGGACGCTTAATTCGGCTGGTGAAAGACTACCATCTGCTGAACCCGGTGATTGTCGACTGCACCTCCAGCCAGGCGGTGGCGGATCAGTATGCAGACTTCCTGCGTGAAGGTTTCCACGTCGTTACGCCGAACAAAAAGGCGAATACCTCGTCGATGGATTACTACCACCAGTTGCGTTTCGCGGCGGCGAAGTCACGGCGTAAATTCCTTTACGACACTAACGTCGGCGCGGGTTTGCCGGTGATCGAGAACCTGCAAAACCTGCTCAACGCGGGTGACGAACTGCAAAAATTTTCCGGCATCCTGTCTGGTTCGCTGTCGTTTATTTTCGGTAAGCTGGACGAAGGGATGAGCCTTTCGGACGCCACCAAAATGGCGCGCGAAATGGGCTATACCGAGCCGGATCCACGTGACGATCTGTCCGGGATGGACGTTGCGCGCAAGCTGCTGATCCTCGCTCGTGAAACCGGGCGTGAGCTGGAGCTGTCTGACATCGTAATTGAGCCAGTCCTTCCGGAAACGTTTGATGATTCCGGCGATGTCGCGGCGTTTATGGCGAACCTGCCGCAACTGGATGACGCCTTTGCCGCACGAGTGGCAAAAGCGCGTGATGCGGGCAACGTCTTACGCTATGTTGGCAACATCGAAGAAGACGGCGTGTGCCGGGTGAAAATTGCTGAAGTGGATGGCAACGATCCGTTATATAAAGTGAAAAACGGCGAAAACGCGCTGGCCTTCTACAGCCACTATTACCAGCCGCTGCCGCTGGTGCTGCGTGGTTACGGCGCCGGCAACGACGTGACGGCGGCAGGGGTATTTGCCGACCTGCTGCGCACCCTCTCATGGAAGTTAGGAGTCTAAGATGGTTAAAGTGTATGCCCCGGCTTCCAGCGCCAATATGAGCGTTGGCTTCGATGTGCTCGGGGCGGCCGTCACGCCGGTTGATGGTTCACTGTTAGGCGACGTGGTAACGGTTGACGCGGCGGAAAGCTTCAGTCTGCAAAATCGCGGCCATTTCGCGGACAAACTGCCGACCGAGCCACGCGAAAACATTGTGTATCAATGCTGGGAGCGTTTCTGCCAGGAGTTGGGTAAACCGATCCCGGTGGCGATGACCCTGGAAAAGAATATGCCGATTGGCTCCGGTTTAGGGTCCAGCGCCTGTTCTGTGGTGGCGGCGCTGGTGGCGATGAACGCGCACTGCGGAAAGCCGCTGAACGATACCCGGCTGCTGGCGATCATGGGCGAGCTGGAAGGCCGTATCTCAGGCAGTATTCATTACGATAATGTGGCGCCGTGTTTCCTCGGCGGCATGCAGCTGATGATTGAAGAAAACGGCATTATCAGCCAGCAGGTGCCAGGCTTTGATGAATGGCTGTGGGTGCTGGCTTATCCGGGCATTAAGGTCTCTACGGCGGAAGCGCGCGCGATTTTGCCTGCGCAATATCGTCGTCAGGACTGCATCGCCCACGGGCGTCATCTGGCCGGATTTATTCATGCCTGTTATTCCCGTCAGCCAGGGCTGGCGGCAAAACTGATGAAGGACGTGATTGCCGAACCGTACCGCGAGCGTTTACTGCCGGGCTTCAGCCTGGCGCGTCAGGCGGTGGCGGAAATCGGCGCGCTGGCGAGCGGGATTTCCGGGTCAGGGCCGACGCTGTTCGCGCTGTGCGATAAGCCGGATACCGCACAGCGGGTGGCAGACTGGCTTGAGAAAAACTATCTGCAAAATCAGGAAGGCTTTGTTCATATTTGCCGGCTGGACACGGCAGGCGCACGGGTATTGGGATAATTAATGAAACTCTACAATCTTAAAGATCATAACGAACAGGTTAACTTCGCGCAGGCCGTCACGCAGGGGCTGGGCAAAAATCAGGGGCTGTTTTTTCCGCACGACCTGCCGGAATTTAGCCTGACAGAAGTCGATGACATGCTGAACCAGGATTTCGTCAGCCGGAGCGCGAAGATTCTTTCCGCTTTTATTGGCGATGAGATCCCGCAGGCGATCCTTGAAGAGCGCGTGCGCGCCGCGTTTGCCTTCCCGGCGCCGGTCACACAGGTTGAAGGCGACGTCGGCTGTCTGGAGCTGTTCCACGGCCCAACGTTGGCGTTTAAGGATTTCGGCGGCCGGTTTATGGCGCAGATGCTGACCCAAATCAGCGGCGACAAGCCGGTGACCATTCTGACGGCGACATCAGGTGATACTGGCGCTGCCGTGGCCCATGCGTTTTACGGTCTGCCGAACGTGCGCGTCGTTATTCTGTATCCGCGCGGCAAGATCAGCCCGCTACAGGAAAAACTGTTCTGCACCCTCGGCGGCAACATTGAAACCGTGGCGATTGATGGCGATTTCGATGCTTGTCAGGCGCTGGTGAAGCAGGCGTTCGATGATGAGGAACTGAAAGTCGCGCTGGGGCTGAACTCGGCGAACTCGATCAATATCAGCCGTCTGCTGGCGCAGATTTGTTATTACTTTGAAGCCGTCGCGCAGTTGCCGCAAGACGCGCGCAATCAGTTGGTCATCTCTGTACCGAGCGGAAACTTTGGCGATCTGACGGCGGGCCTGTTGGCGAAGTCGCTTGGCCTGCCGGTGAAGCGCTTTATCGCGGCGACCAACGTCAATGATACCGTACCGAGATTCCTGCAAGAGGGCAAATGGGCGCCGAAAGCGACGCAGGCGACTTTGTCGAACGCCATGGATGTCAGCCAGCCGAACAACTGGCCGCGCGTTGAGGAGCTGTTCCGTCGTAAGATCTGGCGTCTGAATGAGCTGGGCTATGCCGCAGTGGATGATGAAACCACCAAAGAGACCCTGCGTGAGCTCAAAGCGAAGGGATATACCTCGGAGCCGCACGCGGCGGTAGCGTACCGCGCCCTGCGCGATCGCCTGAATCCGGGCGAGTACGGTCTGTTTCTCGGTACGGCGCATCCGGCGAAATTTAAAGAGAGCGTGGAAGCGATCCTGGGCGAAACGTTGGATCTGCCGAAAGCGCTGGCGGAAAGGGCCGATCTGCCGCTGCTTTCCCATTCGCTTCCGGCGGATTTCGCCGCTCTGCGTAAGCTGATGATGAGCCGGGGATAATCGCGGCTGTATCTGCAATGTCTGATGGCGGCGTGCCGCCATCAGACCATCGCCCATTACTGCTCGTAGCGCTTAAACACCAATTCGCCATCCCCCGATGCGGTTTCATCAAAGAAATAGCCTTCACGATTAAAACCGGTCAATTGTTCCGGTTTCGTCAGACGATTTTCAATAATGTACCGGCTCATCAGGCCGCGCGCTTTTTTGGCGTAGAAGCTGATCACCTTAAACTTGCCGTTCTTCTCATCAAGAAACACCGGCTTGATTAATTCAGCATTCAATTTCTGCGGTTTCACCGATTTAAAGTATTCGTCCGACGCCAGATTGATAATCACCCGGTCTCCCTGTGCCGCCAGCGCGTCGTTTAGCTTGTTGGTAATCACGTCGCCCCAAAACTGATACAGATCTTTCCCTCTGGCGTTTTGCAGACGAATCCCCATTTCCAGACGGTACGGCTGCATCAGATCCAATGGGCGCAGGACGCCATATAACCCTGACAGCATACGTAAATGCTGCTGGGCGAACTCGAAATCCGCGTCGCTGAAGGTTTCCGCCTGCAAACCGGTATACACATCGCCCTTAAAGGCGAGAATAGCCTGGCGGGCGTTTTCCGGCGTAAAGTCGGGCTGCCAGTCGTGAAAGCGGGTGGCATTCAGATCGGCAAGTTTATCGCTGATGCCCATCAGCTTGCCGATTTGCGGCGCCGACAGCTTGCGCGCCTCATGAATAAGCTGCTGGGCGTGATCCAGCAGCTCGGGTTGCGTAAAGCGCGTTGTCGCCAGCGGGCTTTGATAGTCGAGGGTTTTTGCAGGTGAAATCAGAATCAGCATATCCAGTCCTTGCAGGAAATTTTCTGCGACTTTAGCAAAAAACGCGACAGAGTTGATCGATAGTTGCGATTAGTTCCGTGGGATATCGTCCCAGGCATCCGGCGCCAGCTGCGGTTCAATATCCGGGTACCGCAGCGGATCGAAGACGGGACGCACGCCCAGTTTACGCTGGCGTAAATAATCGCTGGCGAGGGTATGCACCACCGGCGACAGCAGCAGAATCGCGGTCAGGTTGGTTATCGCCATGCAGGCCATGATGATGTCGGCAAGTTGCCACAAAACGGGGAAACTCATCAGCGTCCCGGCGATCACCGTAGAACAGGCCGCAAACCGCAATGTCCAGATGGCCCGCCGGTTATCCATTCGCAGAAAGAACAGATTGTTCTCGGCATAAATGGTGTTCACCACGATCGAACTAAAGGCAAACAGCGTCACCACAATGGCGACAAAATCGCCACCCCACTCGCCAACCAGCGCGCTCATCGCTTTCTGGATCAACTGTATGCCTTCCATCGGCGCATAGGTCGTGCCGTTGCCAGCCAGCAAAACCAGCATGGCGGTGGCGCTGCAGACCACCAGCGTGTCGATAAAAATGCCGATCATCTGTACGATGCCCTGGGCTGCGGGGTGCGGCGGCCAGGAGGCTGCCGCGGCGGCGGCATTCGGCGTTGACCCCATTCCGGCTTCATTAGAAAACATGCTGCGCTGAAAGCCGCTGGTAAGGGCCTGGCTCAGCGTGTACCCTGCCGCGCCGCCTGCGGCTTCCTGCCAGCCAAACGCGCTCTGCACGATGGACAGTACCACGTCAGGGATCAAGTCGATATTGATTGCACAGACCACCAGGCTGGTCACCACCCATAGCAGCGCCATCATCGGAACAAACCACTGCATCATTCGCGCCACGCCCCGGATGCCCCTGACGATAACCAGCAACGCGGCGCCGGCGAGGACCACGCCGCTGACAAGGGGCGGGAAATCAAACGAAAAATGGAGCGCGCGCGAAACGGCGTTTGCCTGAACGCCATTGAAAATCATCCCATACGCTATCAGCAAAAAGAGGGCAAACAGCACGCCCATCCAACGCATGCCTAAACCGCGCGCCATATACCACGCCGGACCGCCGCGAAACTGGCCGTGGCGATCGCGCTCTTTATACAGTTGGGCCAGGGCGCTTTCGGCGAAGGAGGTGGCCATGCCGATAACGGCAGCGACCCACATCCAGAAAACCGCGCCCGGCCCGCCGGCGGTGATCGCCAGCGCGACGCCGGACAGGTTGCCGCTCCCTATCCGCGCGGCAAGACTGGTGCATAATGCCTGAAATGAGGTTAGCCCGCCCGGTTGCGGGTTCACGCTGTTTTTCAGACTTCTGCCAAACTGGCGGATATAGCGAAATTGAACGAATCCCGTGCGCCAGGTAAACCAGCAGCCTGCCCCAAAGAGCAGGTAGATCATGACCGATCCCCAGAGCACGTCGTTGATAAATGAAAAGAAGTCAGGCATTAACATCCCTCTTGTTGCTGCCGGTACGCTTTAACAATCCCGTGTAAGCGTTACCAATTGTCGAATAGTATATACGCTGCTGGACAACGGGTAGCGGGCGTCAATCATACATGAGGTTGAGCGCACGAATCGCGCGTGACATCAAGACAAGCGCTGAAAATTGACCCTGGCGGCGCGACGGGGATAACCGCATTGTCTGCGGTTGCGCTGACACTGCGTCGTGTTATCATCAGGGCAGACCGGTTACATCCCCCTAACAAGCTGTTTAAAGAGAAACACTATCATGACGGACAAATTGACCTCCCTTCGTCAGTTCACCACCGTGGTGGCCGACACCGGAGACATCGCGGCAATGAAGCTGTATCAGCCGCAGGATGCCACAACCAACCCTTCTCTCATTCTTAACGCAGCGCAGATCCCGGAATACCGCAAGTTGATTGATGACGCTGTTGCCTGGGCTAAGCAGCAGAGCAGCGACCGCGCGCAGCAGATTGTTGACGCTACCGATAAGCTGGCGGTCAACATTGGTCTGGAAATCCTCAAACTGGTTCCGGGCCGTATCTCCACGGAAGTGGATGCGCGTCTGTCCTACGACACCGAAGCGTCTATCGCTAAGGCAAAACGCATCATTAAGCTCTATAACGACGCGGGCATCAGCAACGATCGCATTCTGATTAAGCTGGCTTCCACCTGGCAGGGCATCCGTGCCGCTGAGCAGTTGGAAAAAGAGGGCATCAACTGTAACCTGACGCTGCTGTTCTCCTTCGCTCAGGCGCGCGCCTGTGCTGAAGCGGGTGTTTACCTGATCTCCCCGTTTGTGGGTCGTATTCTGGACTGGTACAAAGCCAATACCGATAAGAAAGAGTATGCTCCGGCAGAAGATCCGGGCGTGGTTTCCGTAACGGAAATCTACGAATACTACAAACAGCACGGCTACGAGACGGTAGTAATGGGCGCAAGCTTCCGCAATATCGGCGAAATCCTTGAGCTGGCAGGTTGCGACCGCCTGACGATCGCTCCGGCGCTGCTGAAAGAACTGGCTGAAAGCGAAGGCGCTGTCGAACGTAAACTGTCCTTCTCTGGCGAAGTGAAAGCGCGCCCGGAACGTATTACCGAGTCTGAGTTCCTGTGGCAGCACAACCAGGATCCAATGGCGGTGGACAAACTGGCGGACGGTATCCGTAAGTTTGCCGTTGACCAGGAAAAACTGGAAAAAATGATCGGCGATCTGCTGTAATCATTCCGCGTGACCGGATCCCCGGTCACGCGACCTCTCTCGTCCTCTGTCTGAAAATCCCCTCTGCGTGTATCATTCCCTAAATGCATCAGTTGAATGGAATGAATATGAATACCTTACGCATCGGCTTAGTGTCGATTTCTGACCGCGCGTCCAGCGGTGTTTATCAGGATAAAGGCATCCCGGCTCTGGAAGAATGGCTGGGCAAAGCGCTGACAACGCCGTTTGACGTGCAGACGCGTTTAATTCCCGATGAGCAGGCCATTATTGAGCAGACGCTGTGCGAACTGGTCGACGAAATGAGTTGCCACCTGGTGCTGACTACCGGCGGTACCGGTCCGGCGCGTCGCGACGTCACGCCGGACGCGACGCTGGCCATTGCCGACCGCGAGATGCCCGGTTTCGGTGAACAGATGCGGCAGATTAGCCTCCACTTTGTACCGACAGCGATTCTCTCGCGCCAGGTTGGGGTGATCCGCAAACAGGCGCTGATCCTCAATTTGCCGGGCCAGCCGAAATCGATTAAAGAGACGCTGGAAGGGGTCAAAGCAGCGGATGGCAGCGTGGTGGTCGCGGGTATTTTTGCCAGTGTACCGTATTGTATACAGTTGCTTGACGGGCCTTACGTCGAAACAGCAGCGGAAGTTGTAGCAGCATTTCGTCCGAAAAGCGCGCGGCGCGAAACAAATAGCTAAATTATATGTTTTTGTGACATAAGCATCGGCAAATCTGGCGTGTTGATTTATTTACGTTAAAGTAATGTTTACTTTACAAGGGCGATGCGCGATCGCCCAATCACGCCTTAATGATGGTTTGCTATGTCACAACATGCCCGATCTTTGAATCGTCAGGACTATAAAACGCTGACGCTGGCCGCTCTGGGCGGCGCGCTGGAGTTTTACGACTTCATTATCTTCGTCTTTTTTGCCGCCGTTGTTGGTGAGCTGTTTTTCCCGGCAGACATTCCGGAATGGCTTCGTCAGGTGCAGACCTTTGGTATTTTTGCCGCAGGCTATCTGGCGCGTCCGTTAGGCGGCATCATCATGGCGCATTTCGGCGATCTGGTCGGGCGCAAGAAAATGTTCACTCTGAGCATCCTGCTGATGGCGGTGCCCACGCTGGCGATAGGTCTGTTACCGACTTATGCCGCGATAGGCATTGCCGCGCCGCTGTTATTGTTGCTGATGCGCATCCTGCAAGGGGCGGCGATTGGCGGTGAAGTGCCGGGCGCGTGGGTGTTTGTCGCCGAACATGTGCCGGAACATCGTATCGGCATTGCCTGCGGCACGCTAACGGCGGGGCTGACGGTGGGTATCCTGCTCGGCTCAGTGGTGGCAACACAGGTCAATACCCATTTTTCTTCCCAGGCGGTCCACGACTATGGCTGGCGCATTCCTTTCCTGCTCGGCGGTGTGTTTGGCCTGGTGGCGATGTACCTGCGCCGCTGGTTACAGGAAACGCCTGTCTTTTTGGAAATGCAACAGCGTAAAGCGTTGGCGCAGGAGTTACCGGTGAAGTCGGTGGTGGTCAGGCATCAGAAAGCCGTCATCATCTCAATGCTGCTGACCTGGCTGCTCTCTGCGGGTATTGTGGTGGTCATACTGATGTCGCCGGTCTGGCTGCAAAAACAGCATGGACTGGCTCCCGCCCTGACGCTCCAGGCCAACAGCGTGGCGACCATTATGCTCTGCGTCGGCTGCCTGCTCTCCGGCTATCTTGTCGATCGCGTCGGCGCCAGCAAAACCTTTATTGTCGGCAGTGTTCTGCTGGCCTGTTCCAGTGGACTCTTCTATCACCTGGCGGGTGAAGACCCGGCGCGATTATTTCTTTTATACGGGCTGGTGGGATTGTGCGTTGGCGTGGTCGGCGCTGTGCCATACGTAATGGTACGCGCGTTCCCTGCGGAGGTTCGCTTTACCGGCATTTCGTTTTCGTACAATGTTTCCTACGCCATTTTCGGCGGCCTGACGCCCATTGCAGTGACGTTGCTAATGAACGTATCGCCAATGGCCCCGGCATGGTATGTGCTGGCGCTGTCGCTGGTAGGGCTAGGACTGGGAATTTGGTTGCGGCAGGATAGGTGTTATCACAACACGGACATACAGGCTGAGCTACAACGGCAGTGAGAGTATCCCCCCAGGCGGGGGGATAAATGATTAATGCGCGTCGCCGATTGGCAAAATGGTGCGGCCAAACTGCTCGTTTAGCACTTCACCCATCGCCAGGTAAATCGCGCTGGCGCCGCATACCAGACCGACCCAACCTGCGATGTGGATCACCGCTTCGCTGCCGCCGATGTTGCCGACAGCCAGCAGGGCGAACAGAACGGTCAGGCTCAGGAAGACGAACTGCAGCGCGCGTGCGCCTTTCAGCGTACCGAAGAACATAAACAGCGTGAAGACGCCCCACAGACCGAGGAATACCCCGAGGAACTGCGCATTCGGCGCGTCGGTCAGACCCATTTTCGGCATCAGCAGAATGGCGACCAGCGTCAGCCAGAAGGCGCCGTAAGAGGTGAAGGCGGTTAAGCCGAAAGTGTTGCCTTTTTTGTATTCCAGCAGACCGGCAAAGATTTGCGCGATGCCGCCGTAGAAAATTCCCATCGCGAGAATAATACCGTCAAGGGCGAAGAAACCCGCGTTATGCAGGTTAAGCAGAATGGTGGTCATGCCGAAGCCCATCAGGCCCAGCGGTGCCGGGTTAGCCAACTTAGTGTTGCCCATAAATCCTCAAAAATCATCATTGATTGAATGGTGAAATAGTTTCCCCGAAAAACGGTTCCGCGTTCGGGGCGCGGCATAATAATCAGGGGCGAGGTGGCTGTCTATGATCTCATCAGGGGAAACGGCGTTATTTTTGACGTGATTGACATCACAACTCCGTCGGAGGCTTTTTTCTCATCAAAAGCAAAAATTTTTTTCATTCCCCCCTTGATGAAGTGGGTTACGACCCCACTTAGTAGTCAACCGCAATGGCGAGTCTGAAAAAAAACGATTCAGGGGTAGTTGAAACCGCACGTTTCGCCCTTATTACAGACTCACAACCACATGTTGACCGAATTTTTAGTGGAGACGTTTAGATGGGTAAAATTATTGGTATCGACCTGGGTACTACCAACTCTTGTGTAGCGATTATGGACGGCACTCAGGCACGCGTGCTGGAGAATGCTGAGGGCGATCGCACCACGCCTTCTATCATTGCATATACCCAGGAAGGTGAAACTCTGGTTGGTCAGCCGGCTAAACGTCAGGCAGTGACAAACCCGCAAAACACCCTGTTTGCGATCAAACGCCTGATTGGCCGCCGCTTCCAGGACGAAGAAGTCCAGCGCGATGTTTCTATCATGCCGTACAAAATCATCGGCGCCGATAACGGCGACGCGTGGCTTGATGTGAAAGGCCAGAAAATGGCGCCGCCGCAGATCTCTGCCGAAGTGCTGAAAAAAATGAAGAAAACGGCGGAAGATTACCTGGGTGAGCCGGTAACGGAAGCGGTTATTACCGTACCTGCATACTTTAACGATGCTCAGCGTCAGGCAACCAAAGATGCTGGCCGTATCGCAGGTCTGGAAGTCAAACGTATCATCAACGAACCGACCGCAGCGGCACTGGCTTACGGTCTGGATAAAGAAGTTGGCAACCGTACTATCGCGGTCTACGACCTCGGTGGCGGTACCTTCGATATCTCTATTATCGAAATCGACGAAGTTGACGGCGAAAAAACCTTCGAAGTTCTGGCAACCAACGGTGATACCCACCTGGGTGGTGAAGACTTCGACAGCCGTATGATCAACTATCTGGTTGAAGAATTTAAGAAAGATCAGGGCATTGACCTGCGTAATGACCCGCTGGCCATGCAGCGCCTGAAAGAAGCGGCGGAAAAAGCGAAAATCGAACTTTCTTCCGCACAGCAGACCGATGTGAACCTGCCGTATATCACCGCAGATGCCACCGGTCCGAAACACATGAACATCAAAGTGACGCGCGCGAAACTGGAAAGCCTGGTCGAAGATCTGGTGAACCGTTCTATCGAGCCGCTGAAAGTTGCGCTGCAGGACGCTGGCCTGTCCGTATCTGATATCAACGACGTTATTCTCGTTGGTGGTCAGACCCGTATGCCAATGGTGCAGAAGAAAGTGGCTGAGTTCTTTGGTAAAGAACCGCGTAAAGACGTTAACCCGGACGAAGCCGTGGCTATCGGTGCTGCCGTTCAGGGCGGTGTATTGACCGGGGATGTGAAAGACGTTCTGTTGCTCGACGTTACCCCGCTGTCGCTGGGTATCGAAACGATGGGCGGCGTCATGACTGCGCTGATCAGCAAAAACACCACTATCCCGACCAAGCACAGCCAGGTGTTCTCTACTGCAGAAGACAACCAGTCTGCGGTAACCATCCATGTGCTGCAGGGTGAGCGTAAACGCGCGTCTGATAACAAATCTCTGGGTCAGTTCAACCTGGATGGCATCAACCCAGCGCCGCGCGGCATGCCGCAGATCGAAGTCACCTTCGATATCGATGCTGACGGTATCCTGCACGTTTCCGCGAAAGACAAAAACAGCGGTAAAGAGCAGAAGATCACCATCAAGGCATCTTCTGGCCTGAACGAGGAAGAGATTCAGAAAATGGTTCGCGAAGCAGAAGCGAACGCAGAATCTGACCGTAAGTTCGAAGAGCTGGTTCAGACCCGCAACCAGGGCGACCATCTGCTGCACAGCACGCGTAAGCAGGTAGAAGAAGCAGGCGATCAGCTGCCGGCTGACGATAAGACGGCCATTGAGTCTGCGCTGAGCGGCCTGGAAACGGCGCTGAAAGGTGAAGACAAAGCGGCTATCGAAGCGAAGATGCAGGAACTGGCGCAGGTTTCCCAGAAACTGATGGAGATCGCCCAGCAGCAGCACGCACAGCAGCAGGCAGGCTCCGCTGACGCTTCCGCAAACAATGCGAAAGATGACGATGTTGTCGACGCTGAGTTTGAAGAAGTGAAAGACAAAAAATAATCGCCCTTTGAACGGGTAATTACTGGCACGGGCGAAGAGGTTTCCTCTCCGCCCGTGCACGCATGTTAAGGGCAGATAAAAAGAGATGGCTAAGCAAGACTATTACGAGATTTTGGGCGTTTCCAAATCAGCGGAAGAGCGTGAAATCAAAAAGGCCTACAAGCGCCTGGCCATGAAATATCACCCGGACCGTAACCAGGGTGATAAAGAGGCCGAAGCCAAGTTCAAAGAGATCAAAGAAGCCTACGAAGTGCTGACCGATGCGCAAAAACGCGCCGCTTACGATCAGTACGGGCATGCTGCGTTTGAGCAGGGTGGAATGGGCGGTGGCGGCGGCTTTGGCGGCGGCGCTGACTTCAGCGATATTTTTGGTGACGTTTTTGGCGATATCTTCGGCGGTGGCCGGGGCCGTCAACGTGCCGCGCGTGGGGCCGATTTACGTTACAACATGGATCTCACCCTCGAAGAAGCCGTACGTGGCGTGACCAAAGAGATCCGTATTCCGACGCTGGAAGAGTGTGATGTTTGCCACGGTAGCGGGGCAAAAGCGGGCACTCAGCCGCAGACATGTCCAACCTGTCACGGCTCCGGCCAGGTGCAGATGCGTCAGGGCTTTTTTGCCGTTCAGCAAACCTGTCCGCACTGTCAGGGACGGGGTACGTTGATCAAAGACCCGTGCAACAAATGTCACGGTCATGGTCGCGTTGAGAAAAGCAAAACGCTGTCGGTTAAAATCCCGGCAGGTGTGGATACCGGCGATCGCATTCGTCTTTCCGGCGAGGGCGAAGCAGGGGAGCACGGCGCTCCGGCAGGCGATCTGTATGTTCAGGTCCAGGTGAAACAGCACCCGATCTTCGAACGTGAAGGGAATAACCTGTACTGTGAAGTACCGATCAACTTCGCAATGGCGGCGCTCGGCGGCGAGATTGAAGTTCCGACGCTCGACGGACGTGTGAAGCTGAAAATCCCTGGCGAAACGCAGACCGGCAAACTGTTCCGTATGCGCGGAAAAGGCGTGAAGTCCGTTCGCGGCGGCGCGCAGGGCGATCTGTTATGTCGCGTGGTGGTGGAAACGCCGGTAGGCCTGAACGAAAAGCAAAAGCAACTGCTGAAAGATCTGCAGGAAAGCTTTGGCGGACCGACAGGGGAAAATAACAGCCCACGTTCCAAGAGTTTCTTCGACGGCGTGAAAAAGTTCTTCGACGATCTGACACGCTAAGACACATCGGTTATTTCGCTTAACAAGCCTGAGATTGAGAGATCTCGGGCTTTTTTATTTTGGTCTATACTCGTAAAAACCGATTCATTCATCATAAATAATCTAATTTTAACGATGATTCATGCGGAGTAAGATGGTCATTACGAAGTATTCACCTGAAAGCGAGAATAAAAAGTGAAACATCTGCATCGATTCTTTAGCAGCGACGCCTCCGGAGGCATCATACTGATCATCGCCGCTGCGCTGGCCATGATAATGGCGAATAGCGGCGCCACCAGTGGGTGGTACCACGCTTTTCTTGACACTCCTGTACAACTGCGCGTTGGCGCGCTTGAAATCAACAAAAACATGTTGTTATGGATTAACGATGCCCTGATGGCGGTGTTTTTTCTGTTGATTGGTCTGGAGGTCAAGCGGGAACTGATGCAAGGCTCCCTTGCCAGCTTGCGTCAGGCGGCGTTTCCCGTTATTGCCGCTATTGGCGGGATGATTGTTCCGGCTGTGCTCTATCTGGCGTTTAACTATGCCGACCCGGTAACGCGTGAGGGCTGGGCGATCCCGGCGGCGACGGATATTGCTTTTGCGCTGGGCGTACTGGCGCTACTGGGCAGCCGTGTACCTCTGGCGTTGAAAATTTTCCTCATGGCGCTGGCGATTATTGATGACCTGGGCGCGATTGTGATTATCGCGCTGTTCTATACCAGCGATCTGTCGATGGTATCTCTGGGCGTGGCGGCATGCGCCATTGCGGTACTGGCGCTGCTGAATCTGTGCGGGGTAAGACGAACGGGGGTTTATATTCTGGTGGGCGTTGTGCTCTGGACTGCGGTGCTCAAGTCTGGCGTACACGCAACGTTAGCGGGGGTGATTGTCGGGTTCTTTATTCCACTCAAGGAGAAACACGGGCGTTCTCCGGCGAAGCGTCTGGAGCATGTTTTGCACCCGTGGGTGGCGTACATGATCCTGCCGCTGTTTGCTTTCGCCAACGCGGGTGTTTCCCTGCAGGGCGTGACGATCGATGGGCTCACCTCCATCCTGCCGTTGGGCATTATTGCCGGCCTGCTGATAGGTAAACCGCTGGGCATTAGTCTGTTCTGCTGGCTGGCGCTGCGTCTGAAAATGGCGCAATTACCGCAGGGGACGACCTTCCCGCAGATCATGGCGGTCGGCATTCTGTGCGGCATTGGCTTTACTATGTCGATCTTTATCGCCAGCCTGGCGTTTGGCAGCGTTGATCCGGAACTGATTAACTGGGCGAAGCTGGGGATCCTGATTGGTTCGCTGCTGTCGGCAGTAATTGGCTATAGCTGGCTACGCGCGCGTTTAAGCGCGGCGGCCTGAGCGTAAGCATTCGCAGGGGAGCGCAGTCAGCTCCCCTTTTTGTGACATTTTTCAGGGAGAGAGTATGTCCCATATCAATTACAACCATCTCTATTATTTCTGGCACGTTTATAAAGAGGGATCCGTGGTTGGCGCGGCGGAAGCGCTGTATCTGACGCCGCAAACCATTACCGGACAGATCAAAGCGCTCGAGGAGCGTTTGCAGGGCAAATTGTTCAAGCGTAAAGGGCGCGGCCTTGAACCCAGCGAGCTTGGCGAACTGGTATTCCGCTATGCCGATAAAATGTTCACGCTCAGCCAGGAGATGCTGGATATCGTTAACTACCGCAAAGAGTCGAACCTGCTGTTTGATGTGGGCGTTGCGGATGCGCTGTCAAAACGTCTGGTCAGCAGCGTACTGGACGCGGCGGTGGTGGAAGATGAACAAATTCATCTGCGCTGCTTTGAGTCCACTCATGAAATGCTGCTGGAACAATTAAGCCAGCATAAGCTGGACATGATCATTTCCGACTGCCCGATCGATTCGACACAGCAGGAGGGGCTGTTTTCGGTAAAAATTGGCGAATGCAGCGTCAGCTTCTGGTGCACGAATCCGCTGCCGGAAAAGCCATTTCCGGCCTGCCTGGAGGAGCGCCGCCTGTTAGTGCCTGGTCGGCGTTCTATGCTGGGACGCAAATTGCTGAACTGGTTTAACTCTCAGGGGCTCAACGTCGAGATTTTAGGTGAGTTCGACGACGCGGCGTTAATGAAAGCCTTTGGTGCCACGCACAACGCGATTTTCGTCGCGCCTACGCTCTATGCAAATGATTTTTATGCAGATGATTCAATCGTTGAGATAGGACGCGTGGAGAACGTGATGGAGGAGTATCACGCGATATTTGCCGAGCGCATGATTCAACACCCGGCAGTGCAGCGCATCTGTAACAGCAACTATTCGGCGTTGTTTATGCCTGTGGCAAAATAAACCTCGTTGGCCGGATAACGCGCCGCCGCCATCCGGCACAGTCAAACGCCCGATCGCAGACATAAAAAAACCCGCGTTAGCGGGTTTTTTCACAAAGCGACAACGAACGGACGATTAAGCCAGTTTGTTGATCTGTGCAGTCAGGTTAGCTTTATGACGTGCAGCTTTGTTTTTGTGGATCAGACCTTTAGCAGCCTGACGGTCCACGATTGGTTGCATTTCGTTAAATGCTTTCTGTGCAGCAGCTTTGTCGCCAGCTTCGATAGCTGCGTATACTTTCTTGATGAAAGTACGCATCATAGAGCGACGGCTTGCGTTGTGCTTACGAGCCTTTTCAGACTGAACGGCGCGCTTCTTAGCTGATTTGATATTAGCCAAGGTCCAACTCCCAAATGTGTTCTATATGGACAATTCAAAGGCCGAGGAATATGCCCTTTTAGCCTTCTTTTGTCAATGGATTTGTGCAAATAAGCGCCGTTAATCTAGCGGCACTCGTTACGTAGTGATGGCGCAGGATTCTACCAGCTTGCGGGGCGTGAATACAGCTTTTCGACGATAAAAATTGAATTGCTTTGTCAGTTTAGGCGCTGAGTTTGCCTCATGGCGATGAAATCCATCTGCTTTTCGTTTTGGCGCATCAATCGCCGGTTAACCTTGACCGCGGTACAAGGTATACTTTGGCGATTTTCACTGTTTTGAGCCAGACATGAAGCTGATACGCGGCATACATAATCTTAGTCAGGCCCCGCACGGGTGTGTGTTGACTATTGGTAATTTCGACGGCGTGCATCGTGGTCACCGCGCGCTGCTGCAAGGTTTGCAGGAAGAAGGGCGCAAACGTGGCTTACCGGTGATGGTGATGATCTTTGAGCCGCAGCCGCTTGAGCTATTCGCGACGGATAAAGCGCCCGCACGGCTGACTCGCCTGCGGGAGAAACTGCGTTACCTGGCGGAATGTGGCGTCGATTACGTGCTGTGCGTGCGTTTTGACCGACGTTTCGCCGCGCTTACCGCGCAGACGTTTATCAGCGATCTGCTGGTCAAACGCCTCGGGGTGCAATTTCTGGCTGTGGGTGATGATTTCCGCTTTGGCGCTGGCCGGGCGGGCGATTTCTTGTTATTACAGAAGGCTGGCCTGGAGTATGGCTTTGATGTCACCAGCACCCAAACCTTCTGTGAAGGCGGCGTGCGTATCAGCAGCACCGCCGTGCGCCAGGCGCTGGCGGAAGACAATCTGGCGCTGGCGGAAAGTTTACTGGGGCACCCGTTTACTCTCTCCGGACGCGTTGTCCACGGTGATGAACTGGGACGCACCATTGGTTTTCCGACGGCGAATATCCCGCTGCGCCGTCAGGTCTCCCCGGTGAAAGGGGTGTATGCGGTAGAAGTGAGGGGGCTTGGCGAAAAGCCATTGCCCGGCGTGGCGAATATCGGAACCCGGCCAACGGTGTCGGGCGTGCGCCAACAGTTAGAAGTGCACTTGCTGGATATTGCAATGGACCTCTACGGTCGCCATATAGATGTAGTGCTGCGTAAAAAAATACGCAACGAGCAGCGGTTTGCTTCGCTGGATGAACTGAAAGCGCAGATTGCGCGAGATGAATTAACGGCCCGCGAGTTTTTTGGGCGATACCCGGCTTAAATGCCTATGTATTAAATACGGAACCGAGAATCTGATGAGTGACTATAAATCAACCCTGAATTTGCCGGAAACAGGGTTCCCGATGCGCGGCGATCTCGCCAAGCGCGAACCGGGAATGCTGGCGCGTTGGACTGATGATGATCTGTACGGCATCATTCGTGCGGCCAAAAAAGGCAAAAAAACCTTCATTCTGCATGATGGCCCTCCCTATGCGAATGGCAGCATTCATATTGGTCACTCGGTTAACAAGATTCTGAAAGACATTATCGTGAAGTCCAAAGGACTCGCGGGATTCGACTCGCCTTATGTTCCGGGCTGGGACTGCCACGGTCTGCCGATCGAACTGAAAGTGGAGCAAGAATACGGTAAGCCGGGTGAGAAATTCACCGCCGCCGAATTCCGCGCCAAATGCCGTGAATATGCCGCTACGCAGGTTGACGGTCAGCGAAAAGACTTCATTCG
The DNA here is from genome assembly GCF_001463265.1 of Citrobacter sp. 50677481. NCBI lineage: Bacteria > Pseudomonadati > Pseudomonadota > Gammaproteobacteria > Enterobacterales > Enterobacteriaceae > Citrobacter > Citrobacter sp. 50677481. The sequence goes on along the minus strand of NZ_LNHZ01000061.1, from coordinate 168,994 downwards.
CCTGGGCGTGCTGGGTGACTGGTCGCATCCGTATCTGACGATGGACTTCAAAACCGAAGCCAACATCATTCGCGCGCTGGGTAAAATCATCGGCAACGGCCACCTGCATAAAGGCGCCAAGCCGGTGCACTGGTGCGTAGATTGCCGTTCCGCGCTGGCGGAAGCGGAAGTCGAGTATTACGACAAAACGTCCCCTTCGATCGACGTGGCGTTTCGGGCGGTTGATCAGGATGCAGTGCAGGCGAAGTTTGGCCTGCCGGGCGTCAGCGGGCCGATCTCGTTGGTTATCTGGACCACGACGCCGTGGACGCTGCCAGCCAACCGCGCGATCTCTCTGGCGCCGGATTTCGACTATGCGTTGGTGCAGATCGACGGTCAGGCGCTGATCCTGGCGAAAGATCTGGTGGAAAGCGTGATGCAGCGTATTGGCGTGGCGGACTACCGCATCCTCGGCACGGTAAAAGGCGCGGAGCTGGAACTGCTGCGTTTCACTCACCCGTTTATGGGATTTGACGTCCCGGCTATCCTCGGCGATCACGTAACGCTGGATGCAGGTACCGGCGCCGTACATACCGCTGGTGGTCACGGTCCTGACGACTATACCATCAGCCTGAAATACGGTCTGGAAATCGCCAACCCGGTTGGTCCGGACGGCGCGTATCTGGCTGGGACTTATCCTGGGCTGGATGGCGTTAACGTTTTCAAAGCTAACGACACGATCGTTGAGCTACTGCGTGAGAAAGGCGCGCTGCTGCACGTGGCGAAAATGCAGCACAGCTATCCGTGCTGCTGGCGTCATAAGTCGCCGATCATCTTCCGCGCCACTCCGCAGTGGTTCGTCAGCATGGATCAGAAAGGTCTGCGCGCCCAGTCGCTGAAAGAGATCAAAGGCGTGCAGTGGATCCCGGACTGGGGCCAGGCGCGTATCGAATCCATGGTGGCTAACCGTCCAGACTGGTGTATCTCACGTCAGCGTACCTGGGGCGTACCCATGTCGCTGTTCGTTCACAAAGATACCGAAGAGCTGCATCCTCGCGCCGTTGAACTGATGGAAGAGGTGGCCAAACGCGTTGAAGTTGACGGCATCCAGGCGTGGTGGGATCTCGACCCGAAAGAGATCCTGGGCGACGAAGCTGACCAGTACGTGAAGGTCCCGGATACCCTGGACGTGTGGTTTGACTCCGGGTCTACTCACGCCTCTGTGGTTGACGTGCGCCCTGAGTTTGCCGGTCACGCTGCCGACATGTATCTGGAAGGGTCTGACCAACACCGCGGCTGGTTTATGTCATCCCTGATGATCTCCACCGCCATGAAGGGCAAAGCGCCTTACCGCCAGGTTCTGACCCACGGCTTCACCGTTGACGGTCAGGGACGCAAGATGTCCAAGTCCATCGGCAACACCGTGTCGCCGCAGGACGTGATGAACAAACTGGGCGCAGACATTCTGCGTCTGTGGGTGGCATCTACCGACTACACCGGCGAAATGGCGGTGTCGGACGAGATCCTGAAACGTGCCGCCGACAGCTATCGTCGTATCCGTAATACCGCGCGCTTCCTGCTGGCGAACCTGAACGGGTTCGATCCGGTGAAAGACATGGTGAAACCGGAAGAGATGGTGGTGTTGGATCGCTGGGCGGTCGGCTGTGCGAAAACCGCGCAGGACGACATCCTGAAAGCCTACGAGGACTATGACTTCCATGAAGTGGTGCAGCGTCTGATGCGTTTCTGCTCCGTTGAAATGGGCTCGTTCTATCTCGACATCATCAAAGACCGCCAGTACACCGCGAAGGCAGACAGCGTCGCGCGTCGCAGCTGCCAGAGCGCGCTGTACCACATCGCAGAGGCGCTGGTGCGCTGGATGGCGCCGATCATGTCCTTCACCGCAGACGAAATCTGGGGCTACCTGCCGGGCGAGCGTGAGAAATACGTCTTTACCGGCGAATGGTACGACGGTCTGTTTGGCTTAGGTGAAACCGAGCCAATGAACGATGCCTTCTGGGACGAGCTGCTGAAAGTGCGTGGCGAAGTGAACAAGGTGATCGAGCAGGCGCGCGCGGACAAGAAAGTGGGCGGTTCTCTGGAAGCGGCAGTGACCCTGTACGCGGAACCGGAACTGGCTGCCATGCTGACCGCGCTGGGCGACGAATTACGATTTGTCCTGTTGACCTCGGGCGCGAAAGTCGCGGACTATGCGGAGGCTTCTGCCGACGCACAGCAGAGCGAATTGCTTAAAGGACTGAAAGTCGCGTTGAGTAAAGCCGAAGGTGATAAATGCCCGCGTTGCTGGCATTACACTACAGATGTCGGCAAGGTGGCGGAACATGCAGATATCTGCGGCCGCTGTGTCAGCAATGTCGCCGGTGATGGCGAAAAACGTAAGTTCGCCTGATGAGTAAACCGATCTTTTCAACAGGGCTACGCTGGCTGTGGCTGGTGGTGGTCGTGCTGATTATCGATCTGGGCAGCAAATACCTGATCCTCCAGAACTTTGCTCTGGGGGATACGGTGGCGCTGTTCCCGTCGCTTAATCTGCATTATGCGCGTAACTATGGCGCGGCGTTCAGTTTCCTCGCTGACAGCGGTGGCTGGCAGCGCTGGTTCTTTGCCGGTATTGCGATAGGTATCTGCCTTATTTTGACGGTGATGATGTACCGTTCAAAAGCGACGCAGAAACTAAATAACATAGCCTATGCGTTAATCATTGGCGGCGCGCTGGGTAATTTGTTTGATCGCCTGTGGCACGGCTTCGTCGTCGATATGATCGATTTCTACGTCGGGGACTGGCATTTCGCCACGTTTAACCTCGCCGACAGCGCGATTTGTATCGGTGCGGCGCTGATCGTGCTGGAAGGATTTATACCTTCCAGACAAAAAACGGCGGCATAAACGCCGTATCCGGCCTTTGGGTAGAGGCCTGTTTAAGCAGGCCCGGTGACGCTTCGCATACCGGGCCTGGCGAAAGACAATAAGTGAGCAACCTGCATGTCTAAATCAGTACAGAGTAACAGTGCGGTGCTGGTGCACTTCACTTTAAAGCTCGACGATGGCTCCACCGCTGAGTCAACCCGTAACAACGGAAAGCCAGCGCTTTTTCGCCTGGGTGACGGCTCTCTGTCTGAAGGACTGGAGCAGCATCTTCTTGGCCTGAAGGCGGGCGATAAAACCACCTTTTCTCTGGAGCCGGATGCCGCGTTTGGCGTACCGACCCCTGACCTGATCCAGTATTTCTCTCGTCGTGAATTTATGGACGCGGGCGAACCTGAGATTGGGGCCATCATGCTCTTTACCGCAATGGACGGCAGTGAAATGCCTGGCGTGATCCGCGAGATCAACGGCGACTCGATCACCGTGGATTTCAACCATCCGCTGGCCGGGCATACCGTTCATTTTGATATTGAAGTGCTGGAAGTCGAACCGGCACTGGAGGCGTAAAATGCAGATCCTGTTGGCCAACCCGCGCGGTTTTTGCGCAGGTGTAGACCGCGCTATCAGCATTGTTGAAAACGCGCTGGCAATCTACGGCGCGCCCATTTATGTTCGTCACGAAGTGGTGCATAACCGCTACGTGGTCGACAGCCTGCGTGAACGTGGGGCGATCTTTATTGAACAGATCAGCGAAGTGCCGGACGGCGCGATTCTGATTTTTTCTGCCCACGGGGTATCTCAGGCGGTACGCAACGAAGCCAAAAGCCGCGATCTGACCGTTTTTGACGCCACCTGTCCGCTGGTCACTAAGGTTCATATGGAAGTGGCGCGCGCCAGCCGCCGCGGTGAAGAGTCGATCCTGATTGGTCACGCGGGGCACCCGGAAGTGGAAGGGACGATGGGGCAGTACAGCAACCCGGAAGGGGGCATGTACCTGGTCGAGTCGCCGGATGATGTCTGGACGCTTGACGTTAAAAACGAAGGCAAACTCTCCTTCATGACCCAGACCACGCTGTCCGTCGACGATACCTCGGACGTGATAGACGCGCTGCGCCAGCGTTTCCCGAAAATCGTCGGTCCTCGCAAGGACGACATTTGTTACGCCACCACCAACCGTCAGGAAGCGGTGCGCGCCCTGGCGGAGCAGGCGGATGTGGTGCTGGTGGTCGGGTCGAAAAACTCCTCTAACTCCAACCGACTGGCTGAACTGGCGCAGCGGATGGGAAAAATGGCGTTTTTGATCGACGATGCCGCCGACATCCAGGAAGCCTGGGTGAAAGACGCGGAATGCGTGGGTGTCACTGCTGGCGCATCGGCGCCGGATATACTGGTGCAAAACGTCATCGCCCGCCTGCAGGAGCTTGGCGGCGGGGAGGCAGTCCCGCTTGAAGGCCGCGAAGAGAATATTGTCTTCGAGGTGCCGAAAGAGTTGCGCATCGACGCGCAGGAAATCAAATAACCTCTCTCGTGCTGACAGACGTGATAATGCCGGGTTTGTTACCCGGCATTTTTTCGCCGCATACTGGCAAGTTAATCGATTAATCTGCTACTCTGACGATGTTGTTCTCCTCGGGCCGGAGACACATATGAACCTTTCTTTTAGCCAGCCGCCGCGGCTGGAATGGACTACCGGCGATTTATCCGGTGGTCCGCTATTGCGTAAGTCAACGTGCATTCAGGATCTCACTGGGATATTCAGCGATGAGCGTGCCCGCCAGTCACTGGCCGGGGAACGCATTGTGTATGAGGTTGAGATGCTGAACACGTCTCCCGCCGACGGCGAGCTTTATACCGGGATAACCCACCTTTATCCCGGTCGTGTCGGTCACGAATATTTTATGACCCGCGGTCATTTTCATGCCCATCGCGAACAAGGTGAGGTCTATTTTGGGCTACGCGGCGTCGGGTTGTTGCTGCTGCAAAATGAACAGGGCGAAGTACGTCTGGAAAAGGTCTTTACCGGCTCGGTCCATATCATCGCAGGTTATACCGCACACCGATTGATCAACACCGGAGACGAGGTACTCTCAGCGCTGGCCGTATGGCCGACGCTGGCGGGGCATGATTATCAGGCGCTGGCAAAAGGCTTCAATGTCCGGGTGTTTGAAGAGAACCAGCAACCGCTGGCGAGGAGGGTGCAGAATGGCTGAACCTTCATCACGTTTTGGGCTGGATATGGCGGTGCATCATCACCCGCTTGGGTTTAGCTATGGCGAGGAAGTAACCGGACCCATGCCGGAAATTCGTCGGCTCGAACATATTCGAGCCTCTCTGCGCGACCCGCACTGTTGCGGGCCGGAGGATGTTTACGCTATCGCAATGGATGTCGCGCGGATGCAGGATCGTGACGAGCTGAAAAAACGGATGCTGCTGTTTGGCGTGGTGACCTACGCGGCAGGGCGATTGGGTGAGGAGCCGATTCGAAGTCAGGGGCATGTTCATCGGATCAGCCAGCACAGCGGCTGGTCGCCGCCGGAGCTCTATGAGATCTGGCAGGGAAAAGCGATCGTTTATATGCAAGAGTATGTCGATGACGATCCAGGCCGCTGCTTCGCGGTGATCGCCGGACCGGGCGAGAAAGTACTGGTGCCGCCAGGCTGGGGTCATGCCACGATCTCCGCCGATCCTGATACGCCACTCACTTTTGGCGCCTGGTGTGACCGTGAATATGGCTTTGAATATGAGGCAGTCAGGGCACATAAAGGGTTGGCATGGTACCCGCTGCTACAGGGAAAAAACGTCGTCTGGCAGCATAATCCGCGCTATATCGCTGGCCGGTTACAGGTTGTGACGCCCCGGCACTATACGGAGTTTGGGCTTAGCTCCGCGCCAATCTATCAGCAGTTTATTGACGAACCGGCGCGCTTCCAGTTTATTTCCCGTCCGGATAAAGTCGCCGAGCTTTGGACGCAGTTTCATCCATAAAAAACCGGGGCATCGCCCCGGCCATTCGTTTTGCGTTGACGCTCTTTATGCCATCACGCGGATTTAACCCGCAAACAGGCCCGTTGCGACTCCCAGCGCCGCCAGCACCAGAAGCAGTATCATCGCTTTTACCGGCGAGACGCCGCGCTTCGCCATCAAATACCAGGTGCCAAGCACCACGACCAGCGGCAGGAGCTGAGGGAAGATGCCATCCAGCATCTGTTGAACATGAATATTTACGCCATCCTGCGTGATAAATTCCAGCCCGGTGCCTAACTTCACGTAGCTTGCCGCAACGCCGCCCATGACAAACACGCCCAGTAACGACAACGCTTCGCGTAGGCGGGTAGATTTACTGCTCACCAGCATCTCAACCGAACCAGAACCCATTTTGTAACCTTTCAAAAACAGGAACCAGGAGCCGGGAATGATGATCGCCAGCCAGGCGACGGTATAAAAAAGCGGCCCCAGTATATTTCCCCCTGCGGCGAGCGCCATGCCGATACTCAACAGAATGGGGATCAACATCCCTGGGATCATGGAATCGCCAATACCGGCAATTGGGCCCATCAGGCCGACTTTTAGGGTGTTAATGGTCTCGCCGTCAATGGGTTCGCCGTTAGCTTTTTTCTCTTCCAGCCCCAGCGCCATGCCGTTTACGATAGCGCCAATCTGCGGTTCGGTGTTGTAGAACGAGGCGTGGCGTCGCAGCATTTCGGTACGCTGCGCGGCATCCGGATAGAGCTTTTTCGCGACCGGCAGCATGCTCAGACAAAAGCCAAACGACTCCAGACGTTCAAAGCTCATTGAGGAGAGGTTGTGCATCATCCATGCTCGCCAGCAGCGCCGGAGATCTTTACGGGTCAGGGAACGTTCTTCCATCAGAATTCATCCTCATCATCTGTCGCGGCGGACGCCGCATTAGCCGCCTGCGGCGCTTCCGGCTTGTAGTTATAGTGAATCAACGCCAGCAGCGAACCGACGATCACCAGCGCGACCATGTTCAGTTTTAAGAAAACGATGCAGACAAAACCCACGAGGAAATAGATCAACATGGTGTAGTTTTTAATGATCTGCTTGAGGAGGATGGCGATCCCCACGGCGGGCAGAATGCCGCCCAGTACGTTCATCGTTGACAGCACGACGCCAGGTAAGCTGTCCATAAAGCCGCTGATATACTGTGCGCCGAAGTAAACGGCAATAAAGGTCGGAACGAAACGTAAAATAAAATTTGTCACCTGTGGCCAAATGGCGCTGTTCAGGTAGATGCCGCGCTCGTCGCCGCGCTCCAGCGCCACGTCGGCCCGATGGTTCCAGAAAGAGTTAAGCACCATCATCGCATTAAACAGGATGGTTCCGGCGATACCGATCGTTGCCGCCAGCGCGACCGCCACTTCAGGGCCTTTTCCGGACAGGATCCCAAGGGCAATCGCCGGGTAAGCCACAAAGTTAAGATCGGCGGGCATGGAGCCGCCGGGCGTCACCATGGCGATGTACACGGCCTGAACCGCAACGCCAATGATGATGCCGGTTTTCATATCGCCGAGGATGATCCCCACCAGCATACCGGAAATCAGCGGGCGGGTGATCAGATACCAGCCGCCCGTCAGCCCAAGAAGCCAGGGGCTACTGAGGGCGCCGAGATAGCACAGAATACCGATTAACGTCGCTTCGAAAATCATCGTCCCCTCCTTATTTCAGCTTCTGGCGTGCGTCCTGCCAGCTGTAGAAACCGGCATCCGGCACCAGGCGGAACTCCACCTGATGTCCGCGCTGCGTCAGCCAGTCAAACGCGGCGATTTCGTCTGGATTGACCGACTGGTTAGGACCGATGGTGGTGGTGCCGGCGCGGGCGCTCATCGGGCCGACGTTGATTTTGCCATTGCTGTTCTGCAGGCTGATGCCTGCCTCTTCGAGGCGCTTTAACGTGACGGGCGATTTGCCAATCACGAAATAACGCTTCTCACTGGCGATAACCTTTGGCAACTTCTCAATCGCGGTCGCCGTATCAAATAACCAGACTTTAGTGTCCTGAACCGCGCCTTTCATGACTGATGAGAGCAGAGGATCGGCCGCAACGGCGTCGTCGATCGCGACAATGCCGTCACAGGGCAGCTCTCTGGCCCAACGTGTCACGAGCTGCCCATGGATAACGCGGTCATCAATACGTACAAAAGAAATACTCATGGTGGTTTCCTTTAAAAATCATCTGACTGAACGGTTAAAACCGGGGCGGCTTTAATCAACGTCGGTACGGTTAACGCCAGCAGCTCGGCTGCGGCGGCATGCACGTCCGTTAAGTGGCAGATCTCTTCGCTTTGCAGCAGCATAGGAAAATTAACGCCTGCGACAACGGCGACAGGCGGTAAGGTCCGGGCAGAGAATGCATGCTGGCAGGCGACATTCCAGGGCGTGCCGCTTTGCATATCGCACAGTACCAGCACGCCATCCGCGTTTTGCCCGGCATCGGCCAGGGCTTTCGCAAAGCTCTCTTTAAATCCTTCAATCCCGGCCTGGTCGCTCAGCGTAACGGTGTGGACGTGCGGTAATTCGCCGTAAACCATACGGCCACTGGCGAGGAGCGCTTCTGCCAGCGGTCCGTGGGTGGCGACAAGAATGTTGATCATACGGTTATCCTCTTACCCAGGCTTTGATGGTGGCGAATGGCCGGTCGACACTGTTGCCAGACGGCGTAATCCGGTATTCGCCTACGGCCGCCGGAATGATAAATGTCTCAGCGTAGCGAACGGTAAATGGGGCGAACGCACCGCTGGGGCTGTCGACAATCGCCTCTGCCCCTTCCACCAGATTCAGAACGTTAACGCCACCCTGGGTGTGATGGATTACCGGCGCGCTAAACCAGTGGCGACGCGTTTCGATAAACTCTCGCTCATGCATGCCGGTGCGTTCTTCTCTCCAGCCTTCCCCTTGCGCAATGGGTTCAATGCGGTTAACCAGATTGTCGTAGACCCACTGCGTATCCCGCTGCCAGTCAATAACGCGCTCGCCGTGTTCAAGATGCACAGGCCGGGGCAAACCGTCTAAACCTAAGCGTCCCCAGTCCCACAGTTTGAAGGTGAAGATATACGGCGTCGCACTGATTTCCAGCACCATGGTGCCCGCGCCGGAACAGTGAACGGTGCCTGCCGGGATGAGAAAGTGATCGTGCTGGCGGGCTGGGATCTGATTTACGAAACGCGCATCGTCGAACGTTTTTTCTCCACGTTCCGCGGCGCGCAGGTCGTCCAGCATCGCCTGCGGCTCAATGCCCGTTTGGGTGCCCAGATACACCACCGCGCCGGGCTGTGCGGCGAGAATGTAATAACTTTCATCCTGGGTATAGTGCATCCCGAACTGCTGCTGGATATATTCCGTCAGCGGGTGAACCTGAAAGCTGAGATTCTGCCCGTCGATGGTGTCGAGAAAATCAAAACGAATCGGAAATTCCGCGCCGAAGCGGGCATGGACCTTCTCACCGAGAAGGGGACGCGGGTAAAGCAAAACTAAATCCTGAGAGGGGATCTCGATCCGTACGGCGCCAAAACGCAGTAACAGGCTGTTTTCCTCGGGCACGCAATCAAAACACCACGCGTAATTGGGTGCCGCAGGATCGAGATCAAACTGCTGCTTCATCCACTGACCGCCCCAGACGCCGGGGTCAAAGAAAGGAACAACGCGAAACGGCTGGGTGGTGGTCTGCTGCAGGCCAGCGCGTAGCGCATCGCCGCTGACCATGGCAGGCGCGTTTTCAACGGTGGAATCAAGCAAAAAGTCGGCGCGCTTGAGCAGTGGCGTTTTGTGTCTGTCAAAGACACGCCATTCAATGAAAAAAGCACGTTTGTAGCGACGGAGAATATCCTCGTCCGGATTTTCCGCCCCCCAGTTGCTCAGCCCGTGATGGCGCATACGCTGCTGGATTTCCCAGCGAGGGAGATCGGCATAGACGAGGATATCGCCGGGATGCGCCAGCGCTGCGCCGGGACCATATACGACGACCAGGCCCTCTTCTACCGAGGCGATGCGCTGGCGAATCTGATTGAGTTTGTCAGGATCAAAAAACTCAACAAGCTGATGGCAGGAAAGAACGCCGAACACCCGGTCATCGGTCAGGTTGCGGGCCAGAAGATCGTGTAATGCCTCTTTTCCGAGGCGGGCAGATTCGATATTCACCACCAACGCGGCATTTAAGGTGGCCAGAAGCCGTTGTTCCAGCTCATCTGAGCGCACGCCCGGATAGCAATCCACGACCAGCACGCGTTTTGTCAAACCTGAAACCCTGGTGTTGAGCACAGAAGCAATAGAATCCCAGCCTTGCCAGGCCTGGGTGTCATAACCCTGAACGACAACCTCAGGGAATTTATTATAGGTAGTCTGCATGTTGAGTCTCCGTAATCGCTGGATTAAGATTAATCGATTAACCTTAAATTCAAAGCGTGGTTAACGCGATTAACCCGCCATAATCAGAAACAAACCGGGATCATGCGCCGTCCGTGTGATGAGTATCACAGGCCAGAGGCGCCAGATTGGGGTTATTCGATTAACTGGCGTTTCACAAGGAGAAATCATGACAACAGTCACGTTAGCGCAGGTCGCGAAGCGCGCAGGGGTGTCGACGGCGACCGTTTCGATGGTACTGCGCAACCGGGGGCGTATTTCGCAGGCCACGCGTGAGCGAGTGCTGAAAGCGCTGGACGAGTCTGGCTATGTTTACAATCAAACGGCCGCGAATCTACGCAACCGGAGTAGCAACCAGGTAGGGTTGTTGCTGCATGACATCACCAACCCGTTCTACGGCGAGATGACCGCCGGGCTGAGCCATGAGATGGAACGGCATGACTTGCTGCTGTTTCTGGCGAACAGTGAAGAATCCGGCGAGCGGCAGCAAAAATTTGTGGATTCCCTGATGCGAAACAACGCCTGCGGCATGGTGCTTTGCGCAGCGCGGGAAACGCCAGTCTCGTTTTTTGCCGCGCTGAAAAGACGCAATATCCCCGCCATAATGGTGGTCCGCCCGCTCAGCGATCCTGATTTTGACTTTGTGGGCACCGATAACTTCCTCGGTACTCAGATGGCGACGACGCATTTACTCAGGTTGGGGCATAAGAATATCGCTTTTATCGGCGGTAGCCCAAGCTCTGGCAGTCGGGCGCAGCGAATGGGGGGATTCACCAGTACGTTGATGGAGTGGGGGATCTCACCGAATCCAGACTGGATCGTCGCCGCCGAAGCCAGTCAGATCGACGGCGCCAGAGTGGCGGAATCATTACTTACCCGCTATCCGCAGATCACCGCCGCTGTCTGTTATCAGGATATCGTTGCGCTAGGGGTTATGCAGGCGCTGCGTAAAATGGGACGGGAACCGGGGAACGATTTTGCGCTGGTGGGATTTGACGATATCACCGAAGCGGCGCTGGTGCAGCCCGCGTTGACAACCGTTTCGGTTGCGGCAAAAGAGATTGGTCGCAAAGCGGGTGAGCTGTTGTACAGCCGCATCCAGGGGAACGATGAGCCGCCGAAACGAATCATTCTGCCGCCCGCGCTGGTGATCAGAGAGTCATGCGGTTTTCGCTGAGTATCATGCCTTTTACTGATACTCCCTCCTGTTTATCATAAAATTCTAATTATCGGCGATTTCAGATGGCGGCTTTGTCTCGGGCTGGTTAATCTGAAAACGATTTACATCATTTTAACGTAAGAGAATAACTATGCATGATGCACAGGTCCGCGTCGCGATAGCGGGCGCGGGGGGCCGTATGGGCCGCCAGCTGATTCAGGCGGCCCTTGAAATGGAAGGCGTTGCGCTTGGTGCGGCGCTGGAGCGCGAAGGATCGTCATTGCTGGGCGCCGATGCCGGTGAGCTGGCGGGCGTCGGCAAAACGGGAGTGACTGTACAATGCAGCCTCGAGGCGGTAACCGACGATTTTGATGTTTTCATCGACTTTACGCGCCCGGAAGGCACGTTGAATCATCTGGCATTTTGTCGTCAACACGGCAAAGGCATGGTCATTGGCACCACCGGTTTTGATGACGCAGGCAAACAGGCGATTCGTGAGGCGGCAGCTGACATCGGCATTGTCTTCGCGGCAAATTTCAGCGTTGGGGTAAACGTCATGCTGAAGCTGCTGGAGAAGGCGGCAAAAGTCATGGGCGATTATACCGATATCGAAATTATTGAAGCGCACCATCGCCATAAGGTTGACGCGCCGTCCGGCACCGCGCTGGCGATGGGCGAGGCAATAGCGCATGCACTGGATAAAGATCTGAAAGCGTGCGCCGTGTACAGCCGTGAAGGTTACACCGGCGAGCGTGTGCCGGGTACCATTGGCTTTGCTACCGTGCGTGCGGGCGACATTGTTGGTGAACACACTGCGATGTTTGCCGATATTGGCGAGCGTATCGAAATTACCCATAAGGCCTCCAGCCGTATGACCTTTGCCAACGGCGCGGTAAGATCGGCGCTTTGGGTCAGTACAAAGCAAAACGGTATTTTTGATATGCGAGATGTCCTGAATTTACACAGTTTGTGATGTGTTATTACCCTTCGTGATGTGGTTATTGTAATCTTAATGTGTTGATTACATAGGGCAATATTTTATTGCCCTTTTATTTTAGCGTCTTTCCATTAAATTTTTCTTGTAATGCCTGAAATTCTACTTTTTGTTATCAAATATTGTGGCTGAAATGTAAATTTTGACCAGATGGTCCACTTTTTTCTGCGCTACCGCCATTTTTTATATTCTTCTTGCTGCGCAAGCGTTTTCTCAACCAGGTTAGTTGCTCTTTTTGCCCGTTAATCCGTCCTTTTTACCTCCAGGTTGCAAAAGAATATAAAAAATACTGCCTTTAAGTTGACTTTTAGCTGCCTTATCTCCAGAATGCCGCCGTTTGCCAGAAATTCAAGGTAAGCAAATTTGCATTGATTCATCGCGTATAAATGAATTAGTATGCAAATAAAGTGAGTGAATATTCTCTGGAGGGTGTTTTGATTAAGTCAGCGCTATTGGTTCTGGAAGACGGAACCCAGTTTCACGGTCGGGCCATAGGGGCAACAGGTTCGGCGGTTGGGGAAGTCGTTTTCAATACTTCAATGACCGGTTATCAAGAAATCCTCACTGATCCTTCCTATTCCCGCCAAATTGTTACTCTTACTTATCCCCATATCGGCAATGTCGGCACCAATGCTGCTGATGAAGAATCTTCTCAGGTTCATGCGCAAGGCCTCGTCATTCGTGACCTGCCGCTGATCGCCAGCAACTTCCGCAACACCGAAGACCTCTCGTCTTACCTGAAACGCCATAACATCGTGGCGATTGCTGATATCGATACTCGTAAGCTGACGCGTCTGTTACGTGAAAAGGGCGCGCAAAACGGCTGCATCATCGCGGGCGATAATCCGGATGCGCAGCTGGCGCTGGAAAAAGCGAAAGCCTTCCCGGGCCTGAACGGGATGGATTTGGCGAAAGAAGTGACCACGGCGGAAGCGTATAGCTGGACCCAGGGAAGCTGGACGCTGGCAAATGACCTGCCGGAAGCAAAACAACAAGACGAACTGCCGTTCCACGTGGTCGCCTATGACTTTGGCGCCAAGCGCAATATCCTGCGCATGCTGGTGGACAGAGGCTGCCGCCTGACGGTGGTGCCCGCGAAAACCTCAGCGGAAGATGTTCTGAAAATGAACCCGGACGGCATCTTCCTTTCAAATGGCCCTGGCGACCCGGCGCCGTGTGACTATGCTATCGACGCAATCCAGACATTCCTCGAAACCGATGTGCCGGTATTCGGTATCTGCCTCGGTCATCAGCTCCTGGCGCTGGCGAGCGGCGCGAAGACCGTGAAGATGAAATTCGGTCACCACGGCGGCAACCACCCGGTAAAAGATATCGACAACAATACCGTAATGATTACGGCGCAGAATCACGGCTTTGCCGTCGATGAAGCTACGCTGCCGGCGAACCTGCGCGTAACCCATAAGTCCCTTTTCGACCATACCCTGCAAGGTATTCATCGCACCGATAAGCCAGCGTTTAGTTTCCAGGGGCACCCGGAAGCCAGCCCAGGTCCGCACGACGCCGCGCCGTTGTTCGACCACTTTATCGAGTTAATTGAGCAGTACCGTCAGTCCGCGAAATAATCAGGAGTTAAGAGAGCCATGCCAAAACGTACAGACATAAAAAGTATCCTGATTCTGGGCGCGGGTCCGATTGTTATCGGTCAGGCGTGCGAGTTTGACTACTCCGGCGCGCAGGCGTGTAAAGCCCTGCGTGAAGAGGGTTACCGCGTTATCCTGGTCAACTCTAACCCGGCGACCATCATGACCGACCCGGAAATGGCCGATGCGACCTACATCGAGCCGATTCACTGGGAAGTCGTGCGTAAAATCATCGAAAAAGAGCGTCCGGACGCGGTGCTGCCGACGATGGGCGGCCAGACGGCGCTGAACTGCGCGCTGGAGCTGGAGCGTCAGGGCGTGCTGGAAGAGTTCGGCGTGACCATGATTGGCGCAACCGCCGACGCGATCGATAAAGCCGAAGACCGTCGCCGTTTCGACATCGCGATGAAAAAAATCGGTCTCGACACCGCGCGTTCCGGTATCGCCCATAACATGGAAGAAGCGCTGGCGGTGGCCGCCGACGTCGGTTATCCGTGCATCATCCGTCCGTCCTTTACTATGGGCGGCACCGGCGGCGGTATCGCCTACAACCGCGAAGAGTTTGAAGAAATCTGTACGCGCGGTCTGGATCTTTCCCCTACCAACGAGCTGCTGATTGATGAATCGCTGATCGGCTGGAAAGAGTATGAGATGGAAGTGGTGCGTGATAAAAACGACAACTGCATCATCGTCTGCTCCATCGAAAACTTCGACGCGATGGGTATCCACACCGGCGACTCGATCACCGTTGCGCCTGCCCAGACGCTGACCGACAAAGAATACCAAATCATGCGTAACGCCTCGATGGCTGTGCTGCGTGAAATCGGCGTTGAAACCGGCGGTTCTAACGTTCAGTTCGCGGTGAACCCGAAGAATGGTCGCCTGATTGTCATTGAGATGAACCCGCGCGTGTCGCGTTCGTCGGCGCTGGCCTCTAAAGCCACCGGCTTCCCGATTGCGAAAGTGGCGGCGAAACTGGCGGTGGGCTACACCCTTGACGAACTGATGAACGACATCACCGGTGGGCGTACCCCGGCCTCGTTCGAGCCGTCTATCGACTACGTGGTGACTAAAATCCCACGCTTTAACTTTGAAAAATTTGCTGGCAGCAATGACCGCCTGACTACCCAGATGAAGTCGGTGGGCGAAGTGATGGCGATTGGCCGCACCCAGCAGGAATCGATGCAGAAAGCGCTGCGCGGGCTGGAAGTGGGCGCGACCGGCTTCGACCCGAAAGTCAGTCTCGACGATCCGGAAGCGCTGACCAAAATTCGCCGCGAGCTGAAAGACGCTGGCGCGGATCGTATCTGGTATATCGCTGACGCGTTCCGTGCGGGACTTTCCGTAGACGGCGTCTTCAACTTGACCAACATCGACCGCTGGTTCCTGGTGCAAATTGAAGAGCTGGTCCGTCTGGAAGAAAAAGTCGCGGAGCTGGGCATCAATGGCCTGACCGCCGACTTCCTGCGCCAGCTTAAGCGCAAAGGCTTCGCTGATGCGCGTCTGGCGAAACTGGCGGGCGTACGCGAAGCGGAAATCCGCAAGCTGCGCGACCAGTACGACCTGCACCCGGTCTACAAGCGCGTGGATACCTGCGCGGCGGAATTCGCCACCGACACCGCCTACATGTACTCCACCTATGAAGACGAATGTGAAGCGAACCCGTCCGTCGACCGCGACAAGATTATGGTGCTGGGCGGCGGTCCAAACCGTATCGGCCAGGGCATTGAGTTCGACTACTGCTGCGTACACGCCTCGCTGGCGCTGCGCGAAGACGGTTACGAGACCATCATGGTCAACTGTAACCCGGAAACGGTCTCCACCGACTACGACACCTCCGACCGCCTGTACTTTGAGCCGGTTACCCTGGAAGACGTGCTGGAAATCGTGCGTATCGAAAAACCGAAAGGGGTTATCGTCCAGTACGGCGGCCAGACTCCGCTGAAGCTGGCGCGCGCGCTGGAAGCCGCGGGCGTACCGGTTATCGGCACCAGCCCGGACGCCATCGACCGGGCGGAAGACCGTGAACGCTTCCAGCATGCGGTTGACCGTCTGAAGCTGAAACAGCCGGCGAACGCGACTGTCACCGCCATTGAACAAGCGGTAGAAAAAGCGAAAGAGATCGGCTATCCGCTGGTGGTGCGTCCTTCTTACGTACTTGGCGGACGGGCGATGGAAATCGTCTATGACGAAGCGGATCTGCGTCGTTACTTCCAGACCGCGGTCAGCGTCTCCAACGACGCGCCGGTGCTGCTTGACCGCTTCCTCGACGATGCGGTTGAAGTGGATGTGGATGCGATTTGCGATGGTGAAAGGGTGCTGATTGGCGGCATCATGGAGCACATTGAGCAGGCAGGCGTTCACTCCGGCGATTCCGCCTGTTCGCTGCCAGCCTACACCCTGAGCCAGGAAATACAGGACGTGATGCGCCAGCAGGTGCAGAAGCTGGCCTTCGAGTTGCAGGTTCGCGGTCTGATGAACGTCCAGTTTGCGGTGAAAGACAACGAAGTCTACCTGATTGAAGTGAACCCGCGTGCCGCGCGTACCGTACCGTTCGTCTCCAAAGCCACCGGCGTACCGCTGGCGAAAGTGGCGGCGCGCGTGATGGTGGGCAAATCGCTGGCCGAGCAGGGGGTGACAGAAGAGATTATTCCGCCTTACTACTCGGTGAAAGAGGTGGTGCTGCCGTTCAACAAATTCCCTGGCGTTGACCCGCTGTTAGGGCCGGAAATGCGCTCTACCGGAGAAGTGATGGGGGTGGGGCGCACCTTTGCGGAAGCGTTCGCCAAGGCGCAGTTGGGCAGTAACTCCACGATGAAAAAACAAGGCCGTGCGCTGCTCTCCGTTCGCGAAGGCGATAAAGAACGCGTGGTAGACCTTGCCGCGAAGCTGCTGAAGCAGGGCTTTGAGCTGGATGCGACTCACGGTACGGCGATCGTACTGGGTGAAGCCGGTATTAATCCGCGTCTGGTAAACAAAGTGCATGAAGGCCGTCCTCACATTCAGGACCGTATCAAGAATGGCGAGTACACCTACATCATTAACACCACCGCCGGGCGTCGCGCGATTGAAGATTCCCGCGTTATTCGCCGCAGCGCGTTGCAGTACAAGGTGCATTACGACACCACCCTGAACGGCGGTTTCGCCACCGCGATGGCGCTTAATGCTGACGCCACGGAGAAAGTGATCTCCGTACAGGAAATGCACGCGCAAATTAAAAAATAACCGACCCTGATGTTCCACGGTCTTAAAAACGGTTCCGGAAACGGAGCCGTTTTTTTATGCAATCAGTCGTTTCCTGGCGAAATATACTGCAATAGCAGAAATGTGAATGTAACAAGCAAGATTTGGATCACACTCATGACCCGGCAAGTTGCATACTATCCCTTATATCCACAATTTTAATAGGGTCTTGTCGGGAATATGATGGACAGGACGCAACACGATTTTTAATTTGTGAAATGGTGTGCTTATGTGTGAAGAGTATGTTGAAAAACCACTTTATTTGATGATTGCCGACTGGGTCATGGCGGAAAAGCGTTGGGTCAGCGCAAAAGAGATTGCAAAGCAGTTTAATATGGATCACTGCAAAGCAATTAATACCGTCTCTTATATTCTCGCGGAAGTGGGGGAAATTCATTGTGAGACTAAGACCATCCCTAACCAACTGGAAGGACGGGGCTGTCAGTGCCAGCGTCTGGTGCGGGTAACCCATATCGCGCCGCAGCTTTACGCGCGTTTGGGACAGCGCGCGCAGGAAAAGGTGGCCAGCAGAGCGCCCCGGATCCCGGCGGTTCCACCGTCAGAACTGAACCGTGAGCAGAAATGGCAGATGATGCTGTCAAAGAGTTTGCGGCGGTAAGGCGGAGATCCGCCGTATCGAATGGCGGTATAAACGACGTATCCGGCCTGGGGATGGCGAACATCGCAGGCCGGATAAATGCTGTGCCATCAGGCGTTAACGGCCTTTCCATACCGGGGCGCGTTTTTCCGCAAATGCCTGCGGCCCTTCAAGGGCATCCTCTGAATGCAGGACCGACGGATAGTGCTTCAGCACGCCGCTGCGGATAAAACGATACCCTTCCTCGACCGGCATTTCACTGGTGGTCCGAGAGATCTCCTTCAGCGCGGCAATGGCCAGCGGCGCGCTGTTGACCAGTTCTTGCGCCAGTTCGCGCGCGCTGTCCATCAGTTCCTGCTGGCTGACCACGCGGTTGACGATCCCCCAGCGCAGCGCTTCCGCGGCATCCATTCGTCTGCCGGTCATTACCATTTCATTCACGATGGCCGGGGGTAACCGTTTTGGCAGACGCAACACGCCGCCGCTGTCTGGCACAATGCCCAGTTTCGCTTCCGGCAGCGCAAAGCTGGCGTTTTCGGCGCAGACGATAAAATCCGCCGCCAGCGCCAGTTCGAAACCACCGCCAAAGGCATAGCCGTTCACGGCGGCAATCACCGGTTTATCGAGATCAAAGCATTCCGTTAGTCCGGCAAAACCGCCGGGGCCAAAGTCGGCGTCCGGCGCTTCACCTTCTGCGGCGGCTTTTAAGTCCCAGCCTGCGGAAAAGAATTTCTCCCCCGCGCCGGTGACGATCGCGACGCGCAGTTCGGGATCGTCACGAAATTGCAGAAAAGCCTCCCCCATCTGAAAGCTGGTTTTGGCATCGATCGCATTGGCTTTAGGTCGATCCAGAATGATTTCCAGAACAGGTCCGTTACGGGTCAAACGTAAAGATTCACTCATGGTTCATCTCCAGAAAATAAAGTAACTGGCGGGCATTTCCCGCCAGCAGGGTTATTTCAGATTCTTTTTGATTATTTTTCCTGAACAGTTACGGGGCAGGTCAGTTCTTATTTCCATAAACGAGGGCACTTTGAATTTCGCCATATTTTGTTCGCAGAAATGGAAGAATTCTTCTTCCGTCAGCGTTTCGCCTTCATTAAGTACGACGAAGGCTTTAATGGCTTCGTCGCGAATCGCATCCTGAATACCAATCACCACGATGTCCTGAATTTTAGGATGTGCGGAAATGATATTTTCCAGCTCAACGCAGGAGACGTTTTCACCGCCGCGTTTAATCATGTTGCAGCGCCGGTCGACAAAATAGAAAAAGCCGTCTTCGTCGCGATATCCGGAATCGCCGGTGTGTAACCAGCCGGTGGAGTCGAACGCTTTCGCCGTGGCGTCGGGCCTGGCGTAATAGGCTTTAAAGAGTGTTTTGCCCGGTACCCCCTTGATGCAGATTTCGCCAATCTCGCCAGCGGGCAGCGCACGGTTCTGCTCGTCGCGAATTTCCGCTTCGTAGCAAAATCCCGGACGGCCTATCGACGGCCAGCGTCGCTTATCGCCGGGTCGGTCGCCAATGATGCCGACGATGGTTTCCGTCATGCCATAGGAGGTCAGCAGGCGCACGCCGAAACGGGTGACAAAGGCGTCTTTCTCCTGTTCCGAAAGGTTAAGGTAGAACATGACTTCCCGCAGACAATGTTGGTTGTCCTGCGGTGTAACGGGTTGCGCCATGAGCGTGCGGATCATCATTGGGATGCATTCTATGACGGTCGCGCGGTATTTTCGGATCTGCTGCCAGAAGGCGCGGACGCTGTATTTTTCAATCAGCACAAACGTCGCGCCTGCCGAGAATGCTGCCATGGCGGCGGTGCATTGACAGTCGATATGAAACGCAGGCATCACCGTCAGGTAAATATCCTCTTCACGCAGGGCGCACTGCCAGGAGGAGTAGTATCCGGCAAAGCGCAGGTTGTAATGGGTGATCACCACCCCTTTTGGTCGTGACGTGGTGCCGGAGGTAAATAAGATCTCTGCGGTGTCGTCGGTAGACAGCGGTACCGTTTCCTGCAAGGCGCCCGGCTGGCGATCTTTTTGCAGTGAAAAGTGACTCACGCCGGGTTCGGTCCCGACGTTTTCGCCAACCACCCAGATAAGGGTTAACTGCGTTTCGCCTTCACGCTGGATCTCGCGGTACATCGGCAAAAACGCGGAACTGGTGACGATCTGCCTGGCCTGGCTGTTTTGCAGGATCCACGCGCTTTCGTCACGCAGCAGGCGGGCGTTGATCGGCACCATGATGGCGCCGATTTTTGCCAGTCCAAACCAGCAAAAGATAAATTCCGGGCAGTTATCCAGATGCAGGGCAACCTTATCCCCTTTGCGAATGCCTGAGGCGTGGAACAGATTCGCTGTGCGATTGATCTCCTCATTGAGCGACGCGTAGCTGTACTGTCGTATCTCCCCGTCGCTGGATTCACAAATCAGCGCCGTTTTACTGCCATGCCGTTCGGCCAAATCGTCCCACATCTGGCGTAAGTGTTGTCCGCCAACGATATCCATAGCACCTCTGTCCATTTATTCAGGCGCTAACCGGAGATGCCAGTTAGCGCGTTCGGGTTAATCCTCTACTTTGGCCAGACCTTTACTGACCAGTGACTGAATTTCAGCGTCGCTGTAGCCGATGTTATGCAGAATGGCGGCGGTATCCATGCCGTGTGACGGCATGCCGCGCCAGATTTTTCCAGGGTTATTTTTGAATTTCGGCATCACGTTTGGCCCTTTGCAACTGCGGCCATCCAGCGTTTGCCATTGGGTAATGGATTCCCGGGCAATGTACTGCGGGTTACCTTCCAGTTCCGGAATCGTCAGCACTTTGGCGCAGGCGATATTCAGCTCGGCGAAGCGTGCCTGAGCCTCGGCGAGGGTGCGTGTCGCCAGCCAGGCATCGAGTTTTTCCTCTACCAGCGGTCCGTAAGGGCATTCGATCCGGTGAATCAACTGTGTGCCTTCCGGAACCTCCGGTGTGCCCAGAATGTGCGCCAGACCAATATCCTTAAAGCATTCGGCGATTTGCGTAATACCGACCAGCTCCATCACGATGTAGCCATCGGTGCACTTATACAGTCCGCAGCCAGCGTAGTAGGGATCTTTACCTTTGGTCATTCGCGGGCATATCTCGCCGCCGTTGAAATAATCCATCATGAAATATTGACCCATACGCAGCATGACTTCGTACATTGCGACATCAATACTTTCGCCTTTGCCGGTTTCACGCGCTTTATGCAACGCCGCCAGCGCCGCGGTGGTGGCGGTCATGCCGGAAAAATAGTCGGCGGTGTACGGGAAGGCGGGCATCGGCTGGTCGACGTCGCCGTTCTGGATCAGGTAGCCGCTGAACGCCTGGGCAATGGTGTTGTAGGCTGGCAGGTGGGTGTACTCTTCGCTGCCGTACTGACCAAAACCGGATAAATGAGCGATAACCAGCTTCGGGTTATGCCGCCACAGGACGTCATCGGTAATACCGCGGCGGGCAAATGCCGGGCCTTTGCTGGCTTCAATAAAGATATCGGTGGTTTCCATTAATTTGAGAAACGCTTCCCGCCCCTCATCTTTGAAAATATTCAGCGACAGCGCGTGGAGATTACGGCGCGAAAGCTGCGGATAGTGAGGCTGGACGCGAATGGTATCGGCCCAGGCCACGTTTTCAATCCAGATAACCTCCGCGCCCCATTCAGCAAACAATTGTCCGGCGAACGGTCCGGCGATTTCGATGCCGGAAAAAACCACCCGCAGCCCGGCAAGCGGGCCAAAGGTGGGCATGGGGAGACGATTCATACCTATGCTCCTGGCAGTTATAGGTGTCCCGTAGGCCGGATAACAGCGTGAACGCCTTATCCGGCCAGGAAAAAACACCCGATAATGATTAACGGTATTGCTTCAGCACCGCGCGACCGAGGGTCAGGATTTGCATTTCGTCAGACCCACCGGAAACGCGGTCCACGCGCAGATCTCGCCAGAAGCGGCTGATACGATGATTACCGGCAATTCCAACGCCGCCCAGTACCTGCATTGCGCTGTCCACCACCTCGAACGCCGCGTTGGCGCAGAAGTATTTGCACATCGCCGCATCTCCCGAAGTAATCGTGCCGTTATCAGCCTTCCACGCGGCTTCCAGCAGCATGTTTTTCATCGAATTGAGCTTGATGGCCATGTGAGCAAATTTTTCCTGAATCAGCTGGAAGCGACCGATGGTTTCGCCAAACTGTACGCGCTGGTTAGCGTAGCGCGCTGCATCTTCAAAGGCGCACATCGCCGTACCGTAGTTGGTGAGCGCCACCAGGAACCGTTCATGATCGAACTCTTCTTTCACGCGGTTAAAGCCGTTGCCTTCCCGCCCGAACCTGTCTTTTTCATCCAGTTCGACGTCATCGAAGTTAATTTCGCAGCAACTGTCCATCCGCAGGCCGAGCTTATCGAGTTTATTCACCTGGATGCCGGGTTTCGTCATATCGACAAACCATTCGGTATAAACGGGTTTGTCAGGCGACGCGGCGTCCCGGGCCATCACCACGATATAGGGCGTGTAGGCGCTGCTGGTGATAAAACACTTACTGCCGTTGAGATAAACCTTACCATTTTTACGGGTATAGGTGGTTTTGAGGCTGCCCACATCCGATCCCGCTCCCGGTTCGGTGATTGCCGAGTTCCACATCTGTTTGCCTGTCCCCCGGAAGGCCATGATCTTATCGATCTGCTCCTGCGTGCCTTCGCGCAGGAAAGTGTTAAAACCGCCCGGCAACTGGTACAGCACATAGGTAGGCGCGCCGAGACGTCCCAGCTCCATCCAGACAGCGGCAACGGTGACGAACCCCGCTTCCAGCCCGCCATGTTCTTCCGGGATCAACAGGCTGTCGATACCCATCTCCGCCAGCGCTTTAACAAAGCGCTCCGGATACACGCTCTCACGGTCGCACTCGGCAAAATAGGCTTCCCAGTTCTCACTGGCCATCAGTTCGCGAATACCGGCGACAAACAGTTCCTGCTCGTCATTCAAGTTAAAATCCATCTTTCAACCTCTTGATCTGTTAGGGGTAATTGAGTTGTCTTTCCAGTGCGCTTTGGCGTCTTTAATAAAGGAGAGGGTCACCATAATGTTGACGAAGAACAGCGGGCAGCCGCCGGCAATGATGGCGGTTTGAATCGGCTTCAGGCCGCCAAGCGCCAGCAACACAATACCGATGACGCCCACCAGCACCGACCAGCCGATCCGCACCAGCAGCGGCGGCTCGTCGCCGTCGCGCACTTCGCGACAGGTCGACATCGCCAGTGTATACGAACAGGCGTTAATCAGCGTCACGGTGGCAATAAAGCAGAGGATGAAGAATCCCCACATGGTGGCGGTACTGAACGGCAGCGCGGCCCAGGTTTCGATAATGGCGCGCGCCACGCCGTGCTGCTCTATCAACTGCGGAATGTTGATGATGTTTTTATCCATCAATAACAGGGTGTTGCTGCCCAGCACGGTCCACAGGATCCAGGTGGAGGCGGTCAGCCCTAACACCATCCCAAAACACAGTTCGCGCACGGTGCGTCCACGGGAAATGCGCGCCAGGAAGATGCTCATCTGAATGGCGTAAATCACCCACCACGCCCAGTAAAAAACGGTCCAGCCCTGAGGGAAGCCACCTTTGGCGATAGGATCGGTATAGAACAACATGCGCGGCAGATACATCAGCAGCGTGCCCACCGAATCGGTGAAGTAGTTCATGATGAAGCTGGCGCCGCTGACGATAAACACCCAGCCGAGCATCATGAAGCTCAGATAGCTGCGCACGTCGCTGGCGATACGCACCCCTTTTTGCAGGCCGCAGGCCACGCAAATCGCGTTGAGGATGATCCAGCAGGTGATAATAATGGCGTCCAGCTCCAGGGTATGCGGGATCCCGAACAGGTATTGCATACATTCCGTGACCAGCGGCGTCGCAAGGCCCAGGCTGGTGCCCATCGCGAAAATCAGCGCGACGAGATAGAAGTTATCAATGATGGTGCCGAGCAGCCCTTTGGCATGTTTTTCCCCCACCAGCGGCACCAGCGTGGAGCTGGGACGGATCACGTCCATTTTGCGGACAAAAAAGAAGTAGGCGAAGGCGACAGAAAGGAAGCTGTAGGTCGCCCACGGCAGCGGTCCCCAGTGGAACAGGCTGTATGCGAGGCCCAGTTCTTTCGCGCTGGTTGAGTGAGCGGCAAAGCCAAACGGCGGGGTCGAGATATAGTAGTAAATCTCAATCGAGCCCCAGAACAGCACAGCGGCAGAGGTACAGGAGGCGAACATCATAAAGATCCAGCTGGCAGTGCTGAACTCCGGTTTCTCATCGCCAAGTTTCTTTTTGGCGTAGGGGCCAAATACCAGCCAGAACCAGCCGATAAGCATGACGACCATATACCATTCGAAGGCCCATCCCCAGATATTGGTGACATAACTGAAGACGGCATTAATAACAATATTCGCTGCGTCTAAATCGCGAACCGTTAGCCAGCAAAGTATTCCGACAATGATTAATGGTGGAAAGAAAACCTTTGGCTCAATGCCGGACTTTCTCTTTTCATTTTTCATGCGCTAATTCCAGTTTAAAAATGAATGTATTATTCGTTCCCAATTGTTCTATTTTTATTACATAGTTGTTGATGGTCATTTAACCTCGGGGCGCGTGAGCGAATAACTCATAATGGGTATTCGCGTGGCTGTGTTCTGTTACCCTCATCACACTTTTCAGACGGGCTGTCCTGGGGTGTTGATATTGATATTTTTATTTTTAATCAATAAGTTAATGGTGTGTTTGGCGCTTTTTATACCCGTCGGCGTTCAATATTGGTGATCCGTAAAACAATATTGAAAATTAGCTGTTGTATTCGCTTGTGTTCAATATTGGTGAAGCGGTTAACAATATTGAAAGTTGAAATCATCAGTGTGTGACATTTTCAATAATGGTGATTAAGGTTTTATTTCGGAATTAACGTGCGTGCTATCTGTAATTAACACCGCCGATATTCATGACTTCTGGAGATGCAATGAAGATATTGACTTGCTATAAAAGCGTACCTGATGAACAGGATATTTCGATTAATAATGCTGACGGTTCCCTGGATATCAGCAAAGCCGAAAGCAAAATCAGCCAGTACGATTTGAATGCGATTGAAGCCGCCTGCCAGCTTAAACAGCAGGTCAGCGACGCGCAGGTTATCGCCCTGAGCGTGGGCGGCAAAGCGCTAACCAATGCGAAGGGACGCAAAGACGTGCTGTCGCGCGGTCCGGATGAGCTGGTAGTGGTCATTGACGACCCGTTTGAACAGGCGCTCCCGCAGCAGACGGCCAGCGCTCTGGCGGCCGCAGCGCAAAAGCGGGGGTTCGATCTGCTGATTTGCGGCGACGGATCGTCCGATCTGTACGCGCAGCAGGTTGGTCTGTTGGTCGGCGAAATCCTCAACATTCCGGCGGTTAACGGCGTCAGCAAGATCCTCTCGCTGAGCGACAGCACGCTGACCGTTGAGCGTGAGCTGGAAGACGAAATCGAAACCCTCTGCATCCCGCTACCTGCCGTGGTGGCGGTATCCACTGACATTAACTCTCCGCAAATCCCGTCTATGAAGGCCATTCTGGGCGCGGCGAAAAAACCGGTTCAGGTCTGGTCTGCGGCGGATATTGGGTTTAACGCAGGGGAAGCGCGTTCCTCACAAACAGTAGCCGCGCCGAAGCAGCGAGAACGCCTGCGCAAAGTGATTGAAGGCGATGGTGAAGAGCAGATCGCCGCATTTGCCGACAGTTTGCGCAAGATGATTAATTAAAAGGGGATGTTATGAGCAAGTTTTCCAGCGTCTGGGTTTTCAGCGATATGACTTCACGCCTGCCGGAACTGATCGGCGGCGCGCGGATTTTAGGTGAACAAGTGAATGCGTTTGTGCAGCACGCCGACGAGGAGACAACGGCGTTGCAGTGCGGTGCGGAGCACGTGTGGCTGTTGCAGGGGAAACCGGACGACCGCATGGTGGAGGATTATGCGGACGTCATTGCGCAGACCATCCGTCAGCAGGGCGACGCCGGACTGGTTTTGCTGCCCAATACCCGTCGCGGCAAGCTACTGGCGGCTAAGCTGGGCCATCGTCTCGCCGCGGCGGTCTCAAACGACGCCAGCGACGTACTCTGCCAGGACGGTCATGCACAGGTCAAACATATGGTGTATGGCGGCCTGGCGATAGGGAACGAGACCGTGACATCGCCTTTCGCGGTGATCACGCTCAATAGCGGGACGTTTGACGCGCCGCAGCCGGACGCGTCACGCAGCGGCGAGACGCATATTGTGGCATGGCAGGCGCCGGAGATAAGCGTAACCCGTACCGCCATCGAGGCGCGTCAGAGCCAGCGCGTCGACCTCGACAAAGCGCGGCTGGTGGTCAGCGTGGGGCGCGGCATCGGCAGCCAGGAGAATATCGCGCTGGCACAAGCGCTATGTCAGGCCATCGGCGCCGAACTGGCCTGCTCTCGTCCGGTTGCGGAAAACGAGAAGTGGATGGCGCATGAGCGCTATGTCGGGATCTCTAATCTGATGCTGAAACCCGAGCTGTATCTGGCGGTGGGGATCTCCGGGCAGATCCAGCACATGGTTGGGGCGAACGGCGCGCAGACCATCTTTGCCATTAACAAAGACAAAAATGCGCCGATCTTTCAGTACGCGGACTACGGCATTGTCGGCGATGCGCTGAAGATCCTTCCTGCGCTGACCGCCGCTCTGGCGCGCTAATCCACACCAGCAGGGAGGATGTATGTCTGAAGATATCTTTGACGCCATTATCGTAGGGGCAGGGCTCGCCGGGTCCGTTGCGGCATTGGTGCTTGCCCGGGAAGGGGCGCAAGTGCTGGTTATCGAACGTGGGAATTCGGCGGGCGCGAAGAATGTCACCGGCGGGCGCATTTACGCGCACAGTCTCGAACGCATTATCCCGGGGTTTGCGCAGCAGGCTCCCGTTGAGCGCATCATCACTCACGAAAAATTGTCCTTTATGACCGATCGCGGTGCGATGACGGTGGACTATCTCAACGCGGAAAGCGCTTCGCCAGCAGAGGTTTCTTATTCGGTGCTGCGCAGCCGGTTTGACGGCTGGCTGATGGATCAGGCCGAAGCGGCGGGCGCACAGCTGATTGCCGGGATCCGCGTGGATAACGTGGTTCAGCGCGATGGCAAAGTGGTGGGCGTTGAAGCCGACGGCGAGATCATTGAAGGAAATGTGGTGATCCTCGCCGACGGGGTGAACTCCCTGCTCGCGGAAAAGCTGGGGATGGCGAAACGGGTCGACGCTGCGCACGTCGCGGTGGGGGTGAAAGAGCTGATCGAACTGCCGAAAGCGGTTATTGAGGATCGTTTTCAGCTCCAGGGCAACGAAGGCGCGGCCTGCCTGTTCGCCGGTTCGCCTACCGATGGCCTGATGGGCGGCGGCTTCCTCTATACCAATGAAAGTACGCTTTCGCTGGGGCTGGTATGTGGTCTTCATCATTTACAGGAGGCGAAAAAATCGGTTCCGCAAATGCTGGAAGATTTTAAACAGCATCCGGCCGTCGCGCCGCTGATAGCCGGCGGCAAGCTGGTTGAATATGCGGCGCATGTCGTACCGGAAGCCGGGATGAACATGCAGCCTGAACTGGTAGGCGACGGTGTGCTGATTGCCGGCGATGCCGCAGGAATGTGCCTGAACCTGGGATTCACCATTCGCGGTATGGATTTAGCCGTTGCCGCTGGCGAAGCGGCGGCAAAAGCGGTGCTCTCGGCGAGGCTGCGCAATGATTTTAGCCGTCAGGGGCTGGCAACGTATCGCCAGTACCTGGAAGACGGCCCGCTACGGGATATGCGGATGTATCAGCGTTTGCCCGCGCTGCTGGATAATCCCCGGATGTTTACCCGCTACCCGGAAATGGCGGTGGGGATCGCCCGCGACCTGTTCACCGTCGACGGCAGCGCGCCGGTGCCGCTGCGTAAGAAAATCCTGCGTCACGCGAAAAACGTGGGCTTCATCAATCTGATGAAAGATGGTCTGAAAGGAGTGACCGCATTATGACTTCTCCCGTCAATGTGGACGTCAAACTGGGCGTCAATAAATTCAATGTCGATGAGGAGCATCCGCACATCATCGTGAAAAACGATGCGAATCAGCAGGTGCTGGATGTACTGGTCAAGGCGTGCCCTGCCGGGCTGTACAAAAAACAGGATGACGGCAGCGTGCGTTTTGACTATGCGGGATGCCTGGAATGCGGTACCTGCCGCATCCTCGGGCTGGGGACGGCGCTGGAGAAATGGGAATACCCGCGCGGCACCTTTGGTGTGGAATTTCGCTACGGCTAAACCGGGCGCCGGATGGCGATGCGAAGGGTCATCCGGCAGGATGTTTACACAGGATATGCTCATGCAACAGCCACGGAATTTTGAGGACATAAAATTTTCATCCATTCACCGCAGGATCATGCTGTGGGGAAGCGGAGGTCCCTTCCTCGACGGCTATGTGCTGGTGATAATTGGCGTTGCGCTTGAGCAACTTACGCCAGCGCTCAAACTTGACGCCGGGTGGCTGGGGCTGCTCGGCGCTGGCACCCTGGCCGGGCTGTTCGTCGGAACCTCGCTGTTTGGCTATATCTCTGACAAGGTCGGGCGACGAAAAATGTTCCTTATCGATATCATCGCGATTGGGGTGATATCGCTGGCGACCATGTTTGTTTCCACCCCAGCGGAACTGCTGGTGATGCGGGTGTTGATCGGTGTGGTGATCGGCGCGGATTATCCGATTGCCACCTCCATGATTACCGAGTTTTCCAACACCCGTCAGCGGGCGTTCTCCATCTGTTTTATTGCCGCCATGTGGTATGTCGGCGCGACCTGTGCCGATCTGGTTGGTTACTGGCTGTATGACGTGGAGGGCGGCTGGCGCTGGATGCTGGGTAGTGCGGTCATTCCCTGTATTTTGATCCTGGTTGGACGCTTCGATCTGCCTGAGTCGCCGCGCTGGTTGCTGCGCAAGGGACGAGTGAAAGAGTGTGAAGCGATGATGATTAAGCTGTTTGGCGAGCCGGTAGCGTTTGAAGAAGAACCGCCGCAGGAAACGCGCTTTTTACAGCTTTTTAATCGTCGTCACTTCCCGTTTGTGCTGTTTGTCGCGGCTATCTGGACCTGTCAGGTGATCCCGATGTTTGCCATTTACACCTTTGGTCCGCAGATTGTGGGGTTGTTGGGACTGGGGGCCGGGAAAAGCGCCGCGCTGGGCAACGTGGTCATCAGTCTGTTCTTTATGCTGGGCTGCATTCCTCCCATGTTCTGGCTCAACAGCGCGGGTCGACGACCCCTGCTGATCGGCAGTTTTGTAATGATGACGCTGGCGTTAGCGGTGTTGGGGCTGATACCGGAAATGGGGATTGGGCTGGTGGTCACGGCGTTTGCGGTTTACGCCTTTTTTTCCGGCGGGCCGGGAAACCTTCAGTGGTTATATCCGAATGAGCTGTTTCCTACCGATATTCGCGCCTCGGCGGTCGGCGTCATCATGTCGTTGAGCCGTATTGGCACTATCCTTTCGACCTGGGCGCTGCCGATCTTCATTACAAAATACGGCATCAGTTACGTCATGTTGATGGGCGCCGGAATTTCGCTGGTTGGGCTGTTAATCTCCATTGCCTTCGCCCCTGAAACCCGTGGCCTGACGTTGGCTGAAACCAGCACCATGACCCTCCGCAGGTCGCCGCTGCGCTAACGACGCCATTCAGAGTGTTCTGCATTTGCGTTCAGCGTCAACCCCTTAGGCTACAGTTAACGGGTAAGTAACAGAAAATGACTGAAAAGCAGGGAGAACACCATGCAAAAGCATCGACTGATCGCGTCTATTTTGGCCGCAGCAACCGTCTTCACCGTCGTGGGCTGTTCCTCAAACCAGGCGGTACGCACCACCGACGGCAGAACCATTGTCACCGACGGCAAACCACAGGTGGATGACGACACCGGGCTGGTATCTTACAAAAACGCCGAAACCGGTCAGACGGAACAAATTAACCGTGACCAGGTGAAAAACATGAGCGAGCTGGATAACTAATTCAGTTTTATCCATTAGGCTGCTCAATTATATTCACTATTAGCCTGTTCGATTAGTGACTACACTCTGTTACAAAACAGAGCACTAAAAAAACAGGCTAAACATGATCCTCATTATTTACGCGCATCCTTATCCGCAGCATTCGCATGCGAATAGACGGATGCTTGAACAGGCAAGGACCCTGGAAGGGGTTGAAGTACGTTCGCTGTATCAACTTTATCCCGACTTCAATATCGACATCGCCGCTGAACAGGAGGCGCTTTCCCGTGCCGATCTGATTATCTGGCAGCATCCGATGCAGTGGTACAGCGTGCCACCTTTGCTCAAACTTTGGATGGATAAGGTGCTCTCTCACGGCTGGGCCTACGGTCACGGCGGCACGGCGTTGCAGGGGAAACAGTTGATGTGGGCGGTTACGACCGGCGGGGGCGAGAATCATTTCGAGATCGGCTCGCATCCGGGATTTGCGGTGCTTTCACAACCTCTCCAGGCGACGGCGCTTTATTGTGGTCTCAACTGGCTCCCGCCGTTTGCGATGCACTGCACGTTTATCTGCGATGATGAAACCCTGCAAGCGCAGGCGCGGCGTTATAAACAACGTTTGCTGGAGTGGCAGGAGGCGCACAATGGATAGCCATACGCTGATACAGGCGCTGATTTATCTCGGTTCCGCGGCACTGATTGTCCCGATTGCTGTGCGGCTCGGTCTGGGGTCGGTGCTCGGCTATCTGATTGCCGGGTGCATCATTGGTCCCTGGGGACTTCGGTTGGTCACTGACGCAGAGTCGATACTGCACTTTGCGGAAATCGGCGTGGTGCTGATGCTGTTTGTCATTGGCCTTGAGCTGGATCCCCAGCGTCTCTGGAAGCTCCGGGCCTCGGTGTTTGGCGGCGGCGCGCTACAGATGGTCGTGTGCGGCGGGCTGATCGGCCTGTTCTGTATGTTCCTCGGCCTGCGTTGGCAGGTGGCGGAGCTGATCGGCCTGACCCTGGCGCTCTCCTCCACGGCGATAGCGATGCAGGCAATGAATGAGCGAAATCTTACCGTCTCGCAGATGGGGCGCAGCGCCTTTGCGGTGCTGCTGTTTCAGGATATTGCGGCTATACCGCTGGTGGCGATGATCCCCCTGCTGGCAGCCAGCGGCGCGTCAACAACGCTGGGCGCGTTTGCGCTGTCAGCGCTGAAGGTGGTCGGCGCGCTGGCGCTGGTGATTTTGCTTGGGCGCTATGTCACGCGTCCGGCGTTGCGCTTTGTCGCGCGTTCTGGTTTGCGCGAAGTGTTCAGCGCCGTGGCGTTGTTTCTGGTGTTCGGCTTCGGTCTGTTGCTGGAAGAAGTGGGGCTGTCAATGGCGATGGGCGCGTTTCTGGCAGGTGTACTGCTGGCAAGCTCGGAGTATCGTCACGCTCTGGAAAGCGATATTGAACCGTTTAAAGGCCTGCTGCTTGGGCTGTTCTTTATCGGCGTCGGCATGTCGATAGACTTCGGTACGCTTATTGATAATCCTTTGCGCATTATCATTCTGCTGGTGGGCTTTCTGGTTATTAAGACCGGCATGTTATGGCTGATTGCCCGCCCGCTGAAGGTGCCGAATAAACAGCGTCGTTGGTTCGCGGTGCTGCTGGGACAGGGCAGCGAGTTCGCGTTTGTGGTGTTTGGCGCGGCGCAGATGGCGGGCGTGTTGGATCCGGAATGGGCGAAAGCGCTGACGCTGGCGGTGGCGCTCTCAATGGCCGCGACGCCGATCTTCCTCGTCATCCTTACCCGTCTGGAGAAAAATGCCGCCGGGGAAGAACGCGAAGCGGATGAAATCGATGAGGAACAGCCGCGGGTGATTATTTCCGGCTTTGGGCGCTTCGGGCAGATTACCGGCCGTTTGCTGCTCTCCAGCGGGGTAAAAATGGTGGTCCTCGACCATGACCCGGATCATATTGAAACGCTGCGCAAATTCGGCATGAAGGTGTTTTACGGCGACGCAACGCGAATGGATCTGCTGGAATCCGCCGGGGCGGCGAAAGCGGAAGTGCTAATCAACGCCATTGACGATCCGCAAACCAGCCTGGCGCTGACGGAAATGGTCAAAGCGCATTTCCCGAATTTGCAGATTATCGCCCGCGCGCGTGATGTCGATCACTACATTCGTCTGCGTCAGGCCGGGGTGGAGCAACCTGAGCGTGAAACCTTTGAAGGTGCGTTGAAAACCGGACGGCTGGCGCTGGAAAATCTCGGGCTGGGACGCTACGAGGCACGCGAGCGCGCCGATCTGTTCCGCCGCTATAACACCCGAATGGTTGAGGAGATGGCGAAGGGCGAAAACGATACCACTTCTCGTGCGGCAGTATATAAACGTACCAGCGCGATGCTCAGCGAAATCATCACCGAGGACCGTGAACATTTGTCGTTGGTACAGCGTCACGGCTGGCAGGGAACGGAGGAAGGCAAGCACACCGGCGACATCGCCGATGAGCCGGACGTTAAACCGCCAACCGGGGTAAAAGTGTGATGTACCGCAAACTTTACTACTAAGTCGCTGTTTTTAAATTACTGTAATGCAGCGAGTCCACCCGCAAGACGTGGACTCGCCAGCAGAACGGAAAATTTTCGTGTTCTTCCTCTTTTCGTCAGTCGACGAAAGATTGCTCTTTACGTATAGTGGCGACAATTTTTTTGTATCCGGGAATGAATAAATGATCAGTCTGATTGCTGCGTTAGCGGTAGATCGCGTTATTGGCATGGAAAACGCCATGCCGTGGAATCTGCCTGCCGATCTCGCCTGGTTTAAACGCAATACCTTAAATAAGCCTGTAGTGATGGGACGCCATACCTGGGAATCCATCGGACGTCCGCTGCCGGGACGTAAAAATATAGTCATCAGCAGCCAGCCGGGCACAGACGACCGCGTTCAGTGGGTAAAATCCGTTGATGAAGCGCTGGTTGCCTGCGGCGATGCGCCAGAGATTATGGTGATTGGCGGTGGACGCGTGTATGAGCAGTTCCTGCCGAAAGCGGACAAGCTTTACCTGACGCATATCGACGCGGAGGTGGAAGGGGACACGCACTTCCCGGATTACGATCCGGACGACTGGGAATCGGTGTTCAGAGAATTTCACGATGCCGATGCACAGAACTCTCACAGCTATTGCTTCGAGATCCTGGAGCGTCGTTAATCCGCTTTATGCCGGAGGGTTGTCTGCGACCGGTCAATCTCGTGTGGGCCGGATAAGCGCAACGCCATCCGGCACGCATCGTCAGGCGTTGACCGCTTCGCCTTCGCCCATATCCATCTGACGATTCGACGGCTGGACAAAATAACGCTTGTCTTCCCAGCGTAGACAGGTCAACTCTCCGCCCCAGCAGCAGCCGGTATCCAGCGCATAAATCCCTTCCGGCGTACCTTTGCCTTCCAGCGAGGCCCAATGCCCAAAGGCGATGCTGTATTCCTCACTTACCGGACCGGGAATGGCGAACCACGGCTTTAGCGGCGCGGGCGCGTCTTCGGGTGACTCTTTGCTGTACATGTCCAGTTGACCGTTCGGGAAGCAATACCGCATACGGGTAAAGGCGTTAGTGATAAAACGCAGACGCGCCAGTCCTGTTAGCGCTGGCGACCAGTTATTCGGCATGTCGCCGTACATCGCATCAAGGAAGAAAGGATAAGAGTCGCTCGACAGCACGGCTTCGACATCGCGCGCGCACTCTTTCGCCGTCTGCAGATCCCACTGCGGCGTAATCCCCGCATGGGCCATTACCAGCTTTTTCTCTTCGTCGATCTGTAACAGCGGCTGGCGGCGCAGCCAGTTCAGCAGTTCGTCAGCGTCGGGCGCTTCCAGCAGGGGGCCTAACCGATCTTTGGGTTTGTTACGGCTTATTCCGGCAAACACCGCCAACAGATGAAGGTCGTGATTGCCCAGCACCAGGCGTACGCAGTCGCCGAGTGACTTCACATAGCGCAGCACGTCCAGCGAGCCGGGGCCGCGAGCGACTAAATCACCGGTAAGCCAGAGGGTATCGGATTCGGGGGTAAATTTTACCTGGTCTAACAATGCGATCAGTTCATCGTAGCAACCGTGAACGTCGCCAATAAGGTATGTTGCCATAGCTATTGTTTTAGTGAATGAGTGTTGGAACGGCGAGTCGGAAAACAGGAATATCGATGGTAAAGGCGACGCCGTTCTCATCAATCATCTCGTAATGACCCTGCATAGTGCCCAGCGGCGTTTCAATCACCGCACCGCTGGTGTACTGGTATTCTTCGCCAGGATCAATGTGCGGCTGAACGCCCACCACGCCTTCTCCCTGGACTTCGGTTTCACGGCCATGACCATTGGTAATTAACCAGTAGCGTCCCAATAGCTGCACTGGCGCTCGCCCCAGATTGCGGATGGTTACGGTATAGGCAAAAACGTAACGTTCATCATCAGGTGAAGATTGCGCCTCAATATAGACGCTTTGTACCTGAACACACACTCGGGGCGAATTGATCATGCTTAGTTCTCCTTCGACGGCGCGTTTTCGGCCAGATAGTTCGCCATCTTGCAATACTGCGCGACAGAGATATTTTCCGCTCGCATCGCCGGATCGACGCCCAGCTCCGTCAGAACCTCGACGCTGAAAAGATTGCCGAGGCTGTTGCGAATCGTTTTACGGCGCTGGTTAAACGCTTCGGTGGTGATGCGGCTTAACACGCGAATATCGTTGACCGGATACGGCATCGTCGCATGCGGCACCAGGCGCACCACGGCGGAATCGACTTTAGGCGGCGGCGTGAAGGCGGACGGCGGCACTTCAAGCACCGGGATCACGTTGCAGTAATACTGCGCCATGACGCTTAATCGACCATACGCTTTACTGTTGGGTCCTGCAACCAGACGATTGACCACTTCCTTCTGCAACATAAAGTGCATATCGGCAATGGCATCAGTATAGCTAAACAGGTGGAACATCAGCGGCGTGGAGATGTTATACGGCAGGTTGCCGAACACGCGCAGCGGTTGGCCCATTTTCTCCGCCAGTTCGCCGAAGTTCATCGTCATGGCATCCTGCTGATAAATGGTCAGCTTTGGCCCCAGAAACGGATGGGTTTGCAGACGCGCTGCCAGATCGCGGTCAAGTTCAATAACCGTCAGTTGGTCAAGACGTTCGCCAACCGGCTCCGTCAGCGCGGCCAGACCGGGGCCGATTTCAACCATCGCCTGACCCTTTTGCGGGTTGATGGCGGAAACAATGCTGTCGATCACAAACTGATCGTTGAGAAAGTTTTGCCCGAAGCGTTTACGGGCTAAGTGGCCCTGATGGACTCGATTATTCATTGGGTATTAACAATCATTTTGATGGCGAGATTAAGCGCCGTAATAAAACTGCCGACGTCAGCATCACCCCGGCCCGCCAGTTCAAGGGCAGTGCCGTGGTCTACCGACGTACGGATAAAGGGCAGGCCCAGCGTGATATTCACTCCGCGGCCAAATCCCTGGTATTTTAGCACGGGGAGACCCTGATCGTGGTACATTGCCAGCACCGCGTCCGCATGTTGCAGATATTTCGGCTGAAACAGCGTATCTGCGGGCAACGGGCCGGTCAGTTTCATCCCCTGAGCGCGCAGCGTATCCAGCACCGGAACGATCGTGTCGATCTCTTCGGTTCCCATGTGGCCGCCTTCACCGGCATGTGGATTCAGGCCACAGACCAGGATCCGCGGCTCGGCGACACCGAATTTGGTGCGTAAATCGTGATGCAAAATGCCGATCACTTCATGAAGCAGTGCAGGCGTAATGGCATCGGCGACGTCGCGAAGCGGCAAATGCGTGGTTGCCAGCGCGACGCGCAGCGCTTCAGTGGCCAGCATCATCACGACTTTTTGTGTCTGCGAACGTGCTTCAAAAAACTCGGTGTGCCCGGTAAACGGGATGCCCGCATCGTTAATAACGCCCTTGTGCACCGGGCCGGTAATCAGCGCGGCGAATTCTCCCTCCAGGCAGCCGTCACAGGCGCGCGCCAACGTCTGCACGACATATTCACCGTTTTCCACGGAGAGCTGTCCTGCGATGACCGGCGCGCGCAACGCCACCGGCAGCAATGTCAGCGTACCGGCGGTCTGAGCTTTGGCTGGCGTATCGGGAGAATAAGGGAGGAGGGAAAGCGGTAGACCGAGCTGGTTTGCCCGGTCTGTTAACATCGCGGCGTCGGCGCAAACGACCAGTTCAACCGGCCAGTCGCGTTGCGCCAGTTGAACCACCAGATCCGGGCCGATCCCGGCGGGTTCGCCGGGAGTAATGACAACGCGTTGAGCAACCGTCATTAATTGCTCAGGATTTTAACGTAGGCGCTGGCGCGCTGTTCCTGCATCCAGGTTGCCGCTTCTTCCGAGAACTTACGGTTCATCAGCATGCGGTAAGCGCGATCTTTTTGCGCGGCGTCGGTTTTATCGACGTTACGCGTGTCCAGCAGTTCGATCAGATGCCAGCCGAAGGAAGAGTGTACCGGCGTGCTCATCTGGCCTTTGTTCAGACGGGTTAACGCATCGCGGAAGGCCGGATCGAAAATATCTGCCGCAGCCCAGCCCAAATCGCCGCCCTGGTTGGCGGAACCCGGATCCTGGGAGAACTCTTTCGCTGCGGCGGCAAAGGTGGTTTTCCCGCTCTTAATGTCTGCCGCAATCTGCTCAAGTTTCTGGCGAGCCTGCTGATCGGTCATGATTGGCGACGGCTTCAGCAGAATGTGACGGGCATGAACTTCGGTCACCGAAATGCTCTGGTTCTGACCACGCATATCGTTCACTTTCAGGATGTGGAAACCTACCCCGGAGCGAATCGGGCCAACCACGTCGCCTTTCTTCGCAGTGCTCAGCGCCTGAGCGAAAATGCCTGGCAGTTCCTGAATGCGACCCCAGCCCATCTGGCCGCCTTTCAGCGCCTGCTGGTCAGCAGAGTAGGTAATCGCCAGTTTGCCGAAGTCATTGCCGTTACGCGCCTGATCGACAATCGAGCGCGCCTGCGCTTCCGCTTCATTCACCTGGTCAGAGGTCGGATTTTCCGGCAACGGGATCAGGATGTGGCTGAGGTTCAGCTCGGTGTTGGCATCGTTCTGGTTGCCCACCTGCTGCGCCAGCGCCTCGACTTCCTGCGGCAGAATAGTGACACGACGGCGCACTTCGTTGTTGCGCACTTCAGAAATTATCATCTCTTTACGGATCTGGTTACGGTAGGTCGAATAGTTCAACCCGTCGTAGGCCAGGCGGCTACGCATTTGATCCAGCGTCATGTTGTTCTGTTTGGCGATATTGGCAATCGCCTGATCAAGCTGCTCATCAGAGATTTTTACGCCCATCTTCTGACCCATCTGCAGGACGATCTGGTCCATAATCAGACGTTCCAGGATCTGATGACGCAGCGTGGCGTCGTCCGGAAGCTGTTGACCGGCCTGACTCGCGTTCAGTTTGACAGACTGCATTAAGCCATCAACGTCGCTTTCCAGCACCACACCGTTATTTACAACGGCTGCGACTTTATCGACCACCTGCGGGGCAGCGAAACTGGTATTCGCGATCATGGCGATACCGAGAAGCAGCGTTTTCCAGTTCTTCATACTTTTTCCATTTCAATTAACCGCACTGCGGATTACGTGGTAAATCAATCTATTACAGAGTGCTTTGATACGGCAATATGTTGGAGCGCAGCATCTCTTTCGTGCCGAGACCGTAGTTGGAGCTCAGACCGCGAAGTTCGATGTTGAATCCAATGATATTGTCATATACCGCGTGTTCTTTTTCGTTTTCCCAGCCGTTCAGCTTACGCTCGTAACCGACGCGGATCGCGTAACAGCAGGAGTTGTATTGCAGACCCAACATCTGGTCGGCAGGTTTATTCACGTTGGTATCGTAGTAGTAAGCGCCAACGACAGACCAGCGGTCGGCGATCGGCCAACTGGCGACAGCGCCCACCTGGTTGATACCGTTTTTGTACTGCTCAGCCGTCGAGTAGTAACTCGGCAGCGTAGCCTGGATATACTCCGGGCTGGCGTAACGGTAGTTCAACTGTACCAGGCGGTCTTCGTCGCGACGGTATTCGATACTGGAACTGCTGGTCGCGACGCTGTCCAGACGGGTATCGTACTGAATACCGCCACGCAGTCCCCAGCGCTCAGAAATACGCCAGTATGTGTCGCCTGCCCATACCAGAGAGCCTTTTTGGTCATCATTCTCCCACTTAATATTGTCATCGCCGGTGCGAGACTCGGTGAAATAGTAGATTTGACCAACAGAAACGTTAAAACGTTCAACCGCCGCGTCATCATATACGCGGGATGTGACGCCGGTCGTGACCTGATTCGCCGAGGCGATACGGTCCAGGCCGCCATAGGTGCGATCGCGGAACAGACCGGTATAGTCAGACTGCAGCAAAGAGGAGTCGTAGTTGTAAATTTTGCTCTGATCGCGATACGGCACGTACAGATACTGCGCGCGCGGCTCCAGCGTCTGGGTGTATCCCGGCGCGAGCATGTTCATATCACGTTCGAATACCATTTTGCCGTCAACCTTGAACTGCGGCATAACGCGGTTCACCGAATCATCATATTGCGGATAATTCTCGAGGTTCTTTTGCTGGTAGTGCGTCGCCATCAGTTTCGCTTCGGTGTTGAGGCTTCCCCACTTGTTTGACAGCGGCAGATTGATGGTTGGCTCCAGGTGCAAACGCGTCGCTTCCGGCATGTTGTCTTTGGTGTTGACAAAATGCACTGCCTGGCCGTAGATACGGGTGTCAAACGGACCGACGTCATTCTTATAGTAGTTAACGTCCAACTGAGGCTCTGCGGAGTAACTACTGTTATTTTGATCGCTAAAGACCTGGAACTGCTTGGTCGACACGGTGGCGTCGAAGTTTTCTACCGCGTAACCGACGCTGAATTTCTGCGTGGCGTAACCGTCGGTACTGGAACCGTACTTATTGTCGAAATCGTTAAAGTAGCTGGAGTCGCTGACTTTGGTGTAGTCGACATTGAAGCGCCACACCTGATCCATCACCCCGGAATGCTGCCAGTAAAACAGCCAGCGGCGCGAGTTATCGTCTTTGGGATGCTCATCGTCATAGACGCGGTCAGAGTTCAGATAGTCAAACTCCATCAGGCCTGCGCCCGCTTGCGTCAGATAGCGGAATTCGTTCTCCCACATTATCCCGCCGCGACGGTGCATGTAGTGCGGCGTGATCGTCGCGTCCATATTTGGCGCGATGTTCCAGTAATAAGGAAGATAGAACTCGAAATAGTTTTTCGACGTGTACTTCGCGTTCGGGATCAGGAAACCTGAGCGACGCTTATCCCCCACCGGCAATTGCAGGTACGGGCTGTAAAAAATCGGAACCGGACCCACTTTAAAGCGGGCGTTCCAGATTTCCGCAACCTGTTCTTCACGGTCGTGGATCACTTCGCTACCGACCACGCTCCAGGTATCAGAACCCGGCAGACAGGAGGTGAAGCTGCCGTTCTCAAGGATGGTATAGCGGTTTTCCCCGCGCTGTTTCATCAGGTCGGCTTTACCGCGGCCCTGACGGCCCACCATCTGGTAATCACCTTCCCAGACGTTGGTATCTTTTGTGTTCAGGTTTGCCCAGCCCTTCGGCCCTTTGAGGATCACCTGGTTGTCGTCGTAATGGACGTTACCGAGCGCATCGACGGTGCGTACTGGCTCAGGCTGGCCTGGCGCGGCTTTCTGATGCAACTGCACCTCATCGGCCTGCAGACGGCTGTTGCCCTGCATGATGTCCACATTGCCGCTAAACACCGCGTCATCGGGATAATTTCCTTTCGCATGATCGGCATTAATGGTGACAGGGAGTTCATTCGTCTCGCCCTGTACCAGAGGACGGTCATAGCTTGGCACGCCCAACATACATTGTGAGGCGAGGCTGGCTGCCAGACCCTGCTGACTGTACAGGGCGGTGGCAATCATGGTGGCCAGGAGGGTGGGAATACGTTTTTTCATACGTTGTATTTTATTGTTCCATCATCAGTAGCGTCGCGCGTGACAAACCGCCACAGCCTAACTTACTCATGTTCGTAGTGCTAGTGTTAATCCTGCCGGGATAGCGTCTGTGGTGTTAGTCACGGCTGTGAATGACAGGTATGATAATGCAAATTATAGGCGATGTCCCACAATTGACCGTTGCCGTGAAACGGTAAAAAGCGGCTTATTTTGCGGGACATAACCTCACCAGGCGTGAGACAAATTGGGGAGTTTATGCAGTACTGGGGAAAAATTATTGGCGTGGCCGTGGCTCTGATGATGGGCGGCGGCTTCTGGGGCGTGGTTCTCGGGCTGTTAATCGGCCATATGTTTGACAAAGCCCGCAGCCGAAAAATGGCGTGGTTTGCCAACCAGCGTGAGCGTCAGGCGCTGTTTTTTGCCACTACCTTTGAGGTGATGGGGCACTTAACGAAATCAAAAGGACGGGTGACCGAAGCGGATATCCATGTGGCAAATGTGCTTATGGATCGAATGAATTTACATGGCGAATCGCGATCTGCGGCGCAAAACGCGTTCCGCGTCGGAAAATCAGACAATTACCCACTGCGTGAAAAAATGCGTCAGTTTCGTAGCGTCTGTTTTGGTCGTTTCGACCTGATTCGTATGTTTCTGGAGATTCAAATCCAGGCGGCATTTGCCGACGGCTCGCTGCACCCGAACGAACGCGAAGTGCTGTATGTGATTGCCGAAGAGCTGGGCATTTCCCGCGTTCAGTTTGAGCAATTCCTGCGTATGATGCAGGGCGGCGCGCAGTTTGGCGGTGGTTACCAGCAGCAATCCGGCGGTGGCTGGCAGCAGACGCAGCGCGGTCCGACGCTGGAGGACGCCTGTAACGTGCTGGGGGTGAAGCCCTCTGATGATGCAACCACCATCAAACGCGCTTACCGTAAGCTCATGAGCGAACATCACCCGGACAAACTGGTCGCTAAGGGGTTACCGCCAGAAATGATGGAGATGGCGAAGCAGAAAGCGCAGGAAATTCAGAAAGCATATGAATTAATCAAAGACCAGAAAGGATTTAAGTGAGTCGTTTACCGGATGGCGCAGCGCCATCCGGTAAACAAAGTTAAAAATCGGCAGGCGCTTTAAACGTCATGCTGTTGCCGTAAGCGGGATGGGTAATGGTGAGCGTTTCGGCGTGCAACAGCAGTCGCGGCGCCATTGCCAGCGCTTCCGGGGTGGCGTAAAAGCGATCGCCGAGGATCGGATGACCGAGCGCCAGCATATGGACACGAAGCTGATGCGAGCGTCCGGTGATGGGTTTGAGCACCACGCGGGCGCTGTTATCCGCCGCATAGTCCACCACTTCATACCCGGTCTGCGCCGCTTTACCGGTCTCGTAGCAGACCTTCTGCTTTGGCCGGTTTGGCCAGTCGCAAATAAGCGGTAGATCAATCAGCCCCTCGGCGGGCTGAGGATGTCCCCACACCCGCGCGACGTACTTTTTTTTTGGCTCGCGCTCGCGAAACTGGCGCTTCAGTTCACGTTCCGCCGCTTTGGTTAACGCAACGACAATCACGCCGCTGGTGGCCATATCCAGTCGGTGCACCGACTCTGCCTGTGGATAGTCGCGCTGGATGCGGGTCATGATGCTGTCTTTATGCTCGTCAAGACGCCCCGGCACGGACAACAAGCCGCTCGGCTTGTTGACCACCATAATGTGTTCATCCTGGTACAGAATCACCAGCCAGGGATCCTGCGGCGGATTGTAGTTCTCCATTCCCATCTTCAGCTCCGTTACTGATGCGTAACGACAATCAGACGTAACGCATCAAGTCGCCATCCGGCCTGGTTCAGGCTTTCCAGCACCTGCTGACGGTTGCTCTCAATCGCCGCCAGCTCATCGTCGCGGATGTTTGGATTGACGGCGCGCAGCGCTTCCAGACGCGAAAGCTCTGCCGACAGTTTTTCATCAGCTTCATGACGCGCGGCGTCAATCAGCGCACGGGCAGATTTCTCAACCTGCGCTTCGCCCTGTTGCAAAATCGCATGCACATCCTGCTGCACCGCATTAACCAGTTTGCTGCCGGTGTGACGGTTAACGGCGCTCAACTGACGGTTAAAGGTTTCGAACTCCACCTGCGCGGCCAGGTTATTACCGTTTTTATCCAGCAACAGGCGCACCGGCGTCGGCGGCAGGAAGCGGTTAAGCTGAAGCTGCTTCGGTGCCTGCGCCTCGACGACGTATACCAGTTCCAGCAACAGCGTGCCGACCGGCAGCGCCTTGTTCTTCAGCAGCGAAATGGTGCTGCTGCCGGTATCGCCGGAGAGGATCAGATCCAGGCCGTTACGAATCAGCGGATGCTCCCAGGTAATAAACTGCGCGTCTTCCCGCGATAGCGCCACATCACGTTCAAAGGTGATGGTGCAGCCATCTTCCGGCAGGCCCGGGAAGTCCGGCACCAGCATATGGTCGGACGGCGTCAGCACAATCAGGTTTTCACCGCGATCGTCCTGGTTAATGCCGACGATATCAAACAGGTTCATGGCAAAGGCGATCAGACTGGTGTCGTCATCCTGCTCTTCAATGCTTTCGGCAAGTTGCTGCGCTTTCTCGCCACCGTTGGAATGGATCTCCAGCAGGCGGTCGCGCCCCTGTTCCAGCTGTGCTTTTAGCGCCTCATGCTGCTCGCGGCAGGTTTTGATCAGATCGTCGAATCCGTCCGTCTCTTCCGGCGCCGCCAGGTAACCAATCAGGTTGTTGTAGACCGCATCGTAAATGGCGCGACCGGTCGGGCAGGTATGTTCAAACGCGTCCAGTCCTTCGTGATACCAGCGCACCAGCACCGACTGGGCGGTTTTTTCCAGGAAAGGCACGTGGATCTGAATATCGTGGGCCTGACCAATACGGTCGAGACGACCAATACGCTGTTCCAGCAGGTCCGGGTTAAACGGTAGATCAAACATCACCAGGTTGCTGGCAAACTGGAAGTTACGACCTTCAGAACCGATTTCAGAGCACAGCAGCACCTGGGCGCCGCTGTCTTCTTCGCCAAACCAGGCGGCGGCGCGGTCGCGTTCAATAATCGACATGCCTTCGTGGAACACGGCGGCGCGGATGCCTTCGCGTTCACGCAGCACCTGTTCCAGTTGCAGCGCGGTGGTCGCTTTGGCGCAGATGACCAGTACTTTTTGCGAGCGATGGCTGGTCAGATAGCCCATCAGCCATTCTACGCGCGGGTCGAAGTTCCACCAGGTGCCGGTATCGCCTTCAAACTCCTGATAAATTTGTTCCGGATACAGCATGTCGCGCGCTCTGTCTTCCGCGTTTTTGCGGGCGCCCATGATGCCGGACACTTTAATCGCCGTCTGATACTGCGTCGGCAGCGGCAACTTAATGGTATGCAGCTCGCGTTTCGGAAAACCTTTCACGCCGTTACGGGTATTACGGAACAGGACGCGGCTGGTGCCGTGGCGGTCCATCAGCATGGAGACCAGTTCCTGTCGGGCACTTTGCGCGCCTTCGCGGTCGCTGTTTGCCGTTTGCAGCAGCGGCTCAATATCCTGCTCGCCGATAAGCTCGCCCAACATATTCAGTTCGTCATTGCTGAGTTTGTTACCTGCCAGCAGCATGGCGACGGCGTCGGCGACCGGGCGGTAGTTCTTCTGTTCTTCGACAAATTGGGCGAAGTCGTGGAAGCGGCTCGGATCGAGTAAACGTAAACGGGCAAAGTGGCTTTCCATCCCCAGTTGCTCCGGGGTGGCGGTCAGCAGCAGAACGCCAGGCACGCGTTCTGCCAGTTGCTCAATCGCCAGATACTCGCGGCTTGGCGCGTCTTCGCTCCAGACCAGATGGTGCGC
The DNA here is from genome assembly GCF_001463265.1 of Citrobacter sp. 50677481. Classification (NCBI taxonomy): domain Bacteria; kingdom Pseudomonadati; phylum Pseudomonadota; class Gammaproteobacteria; order Enterobacterales; family Enterobacteriaceae; genus Citrobacter; species Citrobacter sp. 50677481. Next base: position 125,274 of record NZ_LNHZ01000061.1, on the reverse strand, counting down.
TTCGTCAACGACCATGAGATCCCATTCGGCGTCGCACAGATGCTCCAGGCGCTGTTTGTTACGGCGGGCGAAATCGAGCGAGCAGATCACTAACTGTTCCGTTTCAAACGGGTTGTAAGCGTCGTGCTGTGCTTCGGCGTAACGCTCATCATCGAACAGGGCGAAGCGCAGGTTGAAACGGCGCAGCATTTCAACCAGCCACTGATGCTGTAAGGTTTCGGGAACGATAATAAGTACGCGCTCCGCCGCGCCGGACAGCAGTTGTTGATGAAGGATCATGCCGGCTTCAATGGTTTTGCCTAAACCGACTTCATCCGCCAGCAGAACGCGTGGCGCGTGGCGGCGACCCACGTCATGGGCGATGTTTAGCTGGTGTGGAATCAGGCTGGTACGCTGACCGCGCAGGCCGCTCCACGGCATGCGGTACTGCTCGCTCTGAAATTTACGCGCGCGGTAGCGCAACGCAAAGCGGTCCATGCGATCGATTTGTCCGGCAAACAGGCGATCCTGGGGTTTACTGAACACCAGTTTGCTGTCCAGCAGGACTTCGCGCAGCATTACGCCGCTTTCTTCGGTGTCCAGACGGGTGCCAATGTAGACGAGCAAACCGTTTTCTTCTTTTACTTCATCGATTTGCAGCTGCCAGCCTTCGTGGCTGGTAATGGTATCGCCGGGGTTGAACATCACGCGGGTTACAGGGGAGTCACTGCGCGCATACAAACGGTTTTCGCCGGTAGAAGGGAAAAGCAGGGTGACGGTACGCGCATCCATGGCGACAACGGTTCCAAGTCCCAGTTCGCTTTCTGTATCGCTGATCCAGCGTTGACCAAGTGTAAAAGGCATATTTTGTTCGGCTCTATATCTTTAATTGCAGGCAATACTCGACATACTTCAGGCTGCAGATGCGTTGGCGCGACTCGCTCACTCCCGTCACTTACCCTCAGGAAGCGTCTGCGGATTTGCGGCGTCGTCGCCAGCCCGTCACTCGAATTATGGTGAGTATAACGACCCTGCCGCCATGCCTGGCGCCTACCGGGATAGTCGCTAAGTGGGCAGCAAGATTATTTGGGTCCAGGAATGGAAAGGGCGCTATGGTAATGGATGGCGGCGGATTCGTCACGCGTCAAAATAACCCTAATTGTCCTGTCAGTAGTGTAGCAAAATTATCGTCGATGAAAGGCAGGATACCTTCAGCGACGGGCTGCAGCTGGCGCGTCAGGTAATGCTCGTAATCCAGCGGCGAACGTTGGTAATCGTGCGGCTCCGGGCCGTTAATCGTCCAGACGTACTTTATAGTGCCACGGTTCTGGTATTGCGCTGGACGACCCCGCTTCAGGTTTTCTTCATCCGCCAGCCGCGCCGCGCGGACATGCGGCGGAACGTTGCGCTGGTATTCGCTCAACGGACGACGCAGCCGCTTGCGGTAAACCAGCCGATCGTCAAGCTCACCGGCCATCAGTTTAGCGATCGTTTCCCGCACGTAGTCCTGATAGGGTTCATGACGGAAAATTCGCAGGTACAGATCCTGCTGGAACTGCTGCGCGAGCGGCGTCCAGTCGGTACGCACGGTCTCCAGCCCTTTAAAGACTATCCGTTGCGCATCGCCTTCCTGAATGAGCCCGGCATAGCGCTTTTTACTGCCGGTATCCGCACCGCGAATGGTCGGCATCAAAAAGCGGCAAAAATGCGTCTCGTACTCCAGCTCAAGCGCGCTGTTGAGGTTTTGCCGTTGCAGTTCCTGCTTCCACCAGGCGTTGACGTGATCAACCAGCGAGCGGCCAATTTCCGCCGCGTCTGCTTCACTGTGAGCGCGTTTCAGCCAGACAAACGTGGAGTCTGTGTCGCCATAGATCACATCATAACCTTGCGCTTCAATCAGCGCTTTGGTCTGGCGCATGATCGCATGACCACGCATGGTAATTGACGAGGCCAGCCGGGGATCGAAGAATCGACAGGCGGTGGTGCCGAGCACGCCGTAAAAGGCATTCATAATGATTTTGAGCGCCTGGGAAAGCGGTATATTCCCCTGACGTTTGGCTTCGTCGCGACCTTGCCAGATCGTTGTCACGATCTCTGGCAGACAGTGTTTTTCCCGTGAAAACCAGGCGTCAAGGAAACCTTCGGTGCTGTGCGCGGGATCCGGGTGCGCCATCCCTTCGACCAGACCCACCGGGTCGATCAAAAAGGTGCGGATAATTGACGGATACAGGCTTTTGTAATCCAGCACCAGCACAGAGTCGTACAACCCGGGGCGTGAATCCATCACGTAGCCGCCTGGACTGGCGTGCGGGGGAACCTCGCCGAGATTGGGCGCAACATAACCTGCCCGATGCATTCGCGGGAAATAGAGGTGTCCAAAGGCAGCGACCGAACCGCCGTGGCGATCGGCAGGTAAACCATTGACCGTGGCGCGTTCCAACAGAAACGGCATAATCTCGGTTTTATGGAAGATCCGGGTGACCAGCTCGCAGTCTTTCAGGTTGTAGGTGGCGAGCGCGGGTTTGTCTTCAGCGAACCGGCGGTCGATTTCATCCATACGATCCCACGGGTTATCAATCGACTTGCCTTCGCCGAGTAATTCCTGCGAGACGGCCTCAAGGGAAAATGACGAGAAGTTCCAGAAGGCTGACTTCAGCGCTTCTATGCCATCGATAATGAGTCGACCTCTGGCCTGAGCGAAGAATACGCCATTTTTAAACCCGTGCTCGCGCCATTCCAGTTCGCTGTTGTCGCGGCCAAAGCGCAGCGGAACGCGGTAGCGCTCGGCGTGCTTTTGCAGCATGCGCAGATCGAACTGCACGACATTCCAGCCGATGATGACGTCCGGGTCATAGCGGGCAATCCATTCATTCAACTTTTCCAGAAGCTGTGGGCGGCTGGCGACGTACTCAAGCTGGAAGTCGAGCGTGGAAGCGTCGCCGTTCGCCGGGCCAAGCATATACACGGTGCGCTGGCCGCAGCCTTCCAGGCCAATACAATACAGTTCGCCGTGGCGGGTGGTTTCGATATCCAGTGAGAGCCATTTCAGCGGCGGACGATAGTCAGGATGTGGCTTGAGCCGCGCATTGACGATTGCGCCGTGACGCGCTTCGCCTTCTACCCACACCGGGGAGGTGATAAACCGTTCCATCAGGTAACGCTCTGGCGGACGCACATCGCCTTCGTACACCGTGACGCCATTTTCCCGCAGCAGCTTTTCCAGACGCATTAGCTGTCGGTGCGAACGGCAGTAAAGACCAGACACCGGTTGGCGATGAAAATCTCTGAGACGAAGCGGCGCCAGGCGATAGCCGTTTTCGGCGGCCAGAAGTGATTTTACCCGTGGCGTCTGCTGTTCAGGGAAAAAGGCGACGGATTCCTGAGGGGCAAGCGTCACCTGCAAAGGTCCGCTGTCTGTAGCCAGCCAGAATGAGACCTCTGTTCCCTGCGACGTATCCCGCCAGTGTCGGGTTAAAATAAAACCTGCCTGCGCCACGCTGTATACCTGTTCGCTTATGTGTCTTCAGTATAACCTGGTTTGAAAATAAATACTGTTATTTTGTACAGTAATTGACGAATGCAACCTTTATAAAGTCTGAATGAGGACATTATATATAATTCGGATTAGTGCCTGTTTGATTTTGTTACTTGTTTCTCGGAATAGCAAAATTTAGCAATTTTTATTTGTTTTCATTAAACGTAAGTGTAAAACTTTCTTTTGAAACGCCCGATTGCTTTGACTGAATATAATATATATTTGGGTAACCTATCGATAAAATATAATATATATTTAAATTTATCTATTGCTAAATAAAAAGGATGCGGTTCGATTTCGTCGGGAATATCTCTCTGTTATCATTTTGTTTTAAGCGGATGATTATTGTTCAGCTTAGGGAACGGGCGTTTTCTTTTTCATGGAGTGGGTATATGAATGAATTTACTCGAATACATCAGAATAATTATCATAACTATGTTTTTGTAAATACGCTGGTTTCAAGGCCGTCGGTGAACACCGTCAGTAAATATATTGAGTATAAAACATGGACAGGGCAGATTTGGCGTACTGAAACTATTGAAGATGGAAATGCGTTTTTCCATTGGCAAGGTCACGATCGTCGAAATGGCCATCGCGATACGGTGATTAATTATTTTTTACACGGGCAACGGTGGCAGTCAACGATCGTTGATTACGTCTTTTTTCATTCTCTGGAAGGGGAGGAAATACGCGGTTATTTTGATAATGCGATAGAATATATCAGCGCGAATAATTGTTTATTCAAAAGTCGATTCGCCGAATATCTTCCCGAATAAATAAGTTGCGCGTCTCTGTCCGGACGCGCAACGGCGTGTTACTGGCCGTAATAGGCTTTTGCGCCATGCTTGCGCAGATAATGTTTATCAAGCAGGGTTTGTTGCATATCGGGTAGCTGCGGGGCAAGCTGGCGACAGAAAATCCCCATGTAGGCGACCTCTTCCAGCACTATGGCGTTATGCACCGCATCTTCAGCATTCTTACCCCAGGCGAAGGGGCCGTGAGAATGTACCAGTACGCCCGGCATCTGGGCGGCATCAATGCCCTGTTTTTCGAAGGTTTCCACGATCACATTGCCGGTTTCCCATTCATACGCGCCGTTAATTTCCGCATCGGTCATTTTACGCGTGCAGGGGATCGTACCGTAGAAATAGTCGGCGTGGGTGGTACCGGTGGCAGGGATCGGCTGTCCGGCCTGTGCCCAGATGGTTGCGTGGCGGGAATGCGTGTGTACGATACCGCCAATTGATGGAAAAGCCTGATACAACAGGCGATGTGTGGGGGTATCGGAAGACGGTTTTTTCGTTCCTTCCACGACTTCACCGGTCGCAAGGCTGACCACCACCATATCCCCGGCGGTCATCGCGTTGTATTCAACGCCGGACGGTTTGATGATGAACACGCCGCGCTCGCGGTCAACGGCGCTGACATTCCCCCAGGTGAGCGTCACCAGATTATGCTGCGGCAAAGCCAGATTAGCTTCCAGCACCTGGCGTTTAAGATCGTCTAACATGTTTGTCTCCTTGCCTGATGGCGGCGTAAACGCCTTATCCGGCCTACACCTTGATCAGGCCGGATAAGTGAGGCGTATCAGGCAATTACCTGGTTAACGTTTGAATCCGTAATACACTTCATTCCAGCGCAGCGCGTCTTTAAAGGCGGGCAGGCGGGTTTCGTTATCAATAACGGCGATTTCGATATCGTGCATTTCAGCAAACTGGCGCATATCGTTCAGATCCAGCGCGTGGCTGAAGACGGTATGGTGGGCGCCGCCCGCCAGGATCCACGCTTCAGAGGCGGTAGGCAGGTCCGGCTGCGCTTTCCACAGCGCATTGGCGACCGGCAGTTTCGGCAGCGAGTGCGGCGTTTTGACGGTGTCGATGCAGTTCACCAGCAGGCGGTAGCGATCGCCCAGGTCGATCAGGCTGGCGACAATCGCCGGACCGGTTTGGGTGTTGAAGATCAGACGCGCGGGATCGTCTTTACCGCCAATGCCGAGATGCTGCACGTCGAGGATCGGTTTTTCTTCCACCGCGATGGTCGGACACACTTCCAGCATGTGCGAACCAAGCACCAGATCGTTGCCTTTCTCGAAGTGGTAGGTGTAGTCCTCCATAAATGAGGTGCCGCCCTGCAGACCGGTTGACATCACCTTCATGATGCGAAGCAGAGCGGCGGTTTTCCAGTCGCCTTCGCCCGCAAAGCCGTAGCCCTGCTGCATCAGACGCTGTACGGCCAGTCCCGGGAGCTGTTTCAGGCCGTGCAAATCTTCAAAAGTGGTGGTAAACGCGTGAAAGCCGCCCTGTTCGAGGAAACACTTCATTCCCAGCTCAATCCGCGCCGCTTCCAGCACGTTCTGCCGTTTTTCGCCGTGGATCTGCGTTGCAGGCGTCAGGGTGTAGCGGCTTTCATACTCGTCGATCAGCGCGTTGATATCGCCGTCGCTGATGGAATTAACCACCTGCACCAGATCGCCCACCGCCCAGGTATTCACCGAGAAGCCGAACTTGATCTGTGCGGCGACCTTATCGCCGTCAGTGACCGCCACTTCGCGCATGTTATCGCCGAAACGGCAGACCTTCAGATGACGCGTATCCTGTTTTGAGACCGCGTGACGCATCCACGAGCCGATACGATCCTGTGCCGTCTTATCCTGCCAGTGACCGGTGACTACGGCATGCTGCTGACGCATACGCGCGCCGATGAAACCGAACTCGCGACCGCCGTGTGCGGTCTGGTTCAGGTTCATAAAGTCCATATCAATACTGTCCCACGGCAGGGCGGCGTTGAACTGAGTGTGGAACTGAAGCAGCGGCTTATTAAGCGTCGTCAGTCCGTTGATCCACATTTTCGCAGGAGAGAACGTATGCAGCCAGACCACCAAACCCGCGCAGCGATCGTCGTAATTTGCATCGCGGCAAATGGCGGTGATCTCATCCGGCGTGGTGCCCAGCGGCTTCAATACCAGTTTGCACGGCAGTTTGGCTTCGCTGTTCAAAGCATTAACGACGTGTTCGGCGTGCTGAGTGACCTGACGCAGCGTTTCTGGCCCGTAAAGGTGCTGGCTACCGATTACAAACCACACTTCATAGTTATCAAAAATTGTCATTGTCGTGTCCTTAATGAGTCAGGGTTGCCTGGTGAGCCGGTGCGTTGATGACCGGGGCGGCAGTCGGAAGATAATGTTGCTCGGCGCTCACCGCCCACTGCTGGTAGCGGCGATAAAGCTGTTCGAAGCGCTGCGCCTGTTCAGGGCGGGGTTGCAGCGTGTTTTCCACCGCACTCGCCATCTTTTGTTGAGCGGCAGGGATGTCGGCATGCACCTTTGCCGCCACGGCGGCAAAGATCGCCGCGCCCAGCGCGCAGCACTGATCGGAGGCGACGATCTGCAACGGGCGATTCAGGACGTCGCAGCAGGCCTGCATAATGACCTTGTTTTTACGGGCGATACCGCCCAGCGCCATGACGTTATTCACCGCAATGCCTTGTTCAGTGAAGCACTCCATAATGGCGCGCGCGCCGAAGGCGGTGGCGGCAATCAGACCGCCGAACAGCGCCGGGGCGTCCGTCGCCAGATTCAGGTCGCTAATGACCCCTTTCAGACGCTGATTGGCGTTTGGCGTACGGCGTCCATTGAACCAGTCGAGTACCACCGGCAGGTGATCGAGCGAAGGATTGTTGGCCCACGCTTCGGTGAGCGCGGGCAGCAGTTGCTTCTGGCTGGCTTTGATCTGCGTTTTTAGCTCAGGATGCTGGGCGGCAAGCTGCTCAAGCGGCCAGCCGAGAATGCGGCCAAACCATGCATAGATATCGCCAAAGGCGGACTGTCCGGCTTCGAGCCCGATGAAATTGGGGACGACGCTGCCGTCAACCTGACCACAGATCCCTTTCACCGCGCGATCGCCCACGCTTTGCTTATCGGCAATCAGAATGTCGCAGGTTGACGTGCCGATCACTTTTACCAGCGCGTTCGGCTGCGCGCCTGCGCCCACGGCGCCCATATGGCAATCGAACGCGCCGCCGGAGATCACCACGCTCTGCGGCAGGCCGAGACGCTGCGCCCATTCCGCGCACAGCGTGCCAACCGGCAGATCGGCTGTGAAGGTTTCGCTGAATAACGGGTAGGGCAAATGCTGGTTAATGAGGGGATCAAGCTCGTCAAAGAAGCTGGCGGGCGGCAGGCCGCCCCAGCTTTCATGCCACAGCGATTTATGTCCGGCGCTACAGCGCCCGCGGCGGATATCCTGCGGACGGGTAGTGCCAGAAAGCAGGGCGGGCACCCAGTCGCAAAGCTCTATCCACGACACGGCGGCCTGTGCGACGGCACTGTCCTCGCGGGTGACGTGGAGGATTTTCGCCCAGAACCATTCGCTGGAATAAATACCGCCAATATAACGGGAATAGTCCGCTTTGCCCGGCGTATGGCACAGACGGGTAATGGCCTCCGCCTCTTCTACCGCGGTGTGGTCCTTCCACAAAACGAACATCGCGTTTGGGTTTTCAGCAAACTCCGGACGTAGGGCCAGGACGTTGCCGTCGGCGTCAATCGGGGCAGGGGTGGAACCTGTGCTGTCGACGCCAATTCCGACCACCTCTGCGCGTTGCGCGGCGCTCAGTTCAGCGAGAACGCTTTTTAGCGCTGCTTCCATTGATTCGATGTAGTCACGCGGATGATGGCGAAACCGGTTGTTCGGGCCATCGCAGTAGCGCCCTTCTTGCCAGCGGGGATACCATTCAACGCTGGTTGCCACTTCGCTGCCGGTGGCGCAATCCACCGCCAGCGCTCGCACTGAATCACTGCCAAAATCGAGGCCTATTGCAATCGCCATCGTCTTACTCCATCCAGAAATACGGGTATGGAGAAACAGTAGTGAGTGGGGATAAAAACCGTCAGGCAGGATCCGCTAATCTTATGGATAAAAATGCTATAGCATTGCAAAGTGTGACGCCGTGCAAATATTCAATGTGGACATTTCTGCCGTAGTTATAGACACTTTTGTTATCAGATTTTATCGCTCTGACCGCGCAATTTTGTTACAAAATGCTGTGAAAAAGCGGAGTTGATGCTCTGCCAGCAACAACGCCAGGGCAAAGCAGGGCGCAGATAACACCCTTTTACGTAATATGGACAATTTGTTTCCTCACCGAACTTCGGGAGTCGCGAAATTATGGCTGAACCGCAAAATGATCCCCTCCTGCCCGGCTACTCGTTTAACGCGCATCTGGTGGCGGGGTTAACGCCCATTGACGCCAACGGCTATCTCGATTTCTTTATCGATCGCCCGCTGGGGATGAAAGGCTATATTCTCAATCTCACCATTCGTGGGGAGGGCGTGATTAATAATCAGGGGAAGCAGTTTGTTTGCCGCCCCGGCGATATTTTGTTGTTTCCACCGGGTGAAATTCATCACTATGGACGTCACCCGGATGCCAGCCAGTGGTATCACCAGTGGGTTTACTTCCGTCCGCGCGCCTACTGGCAAGAATGGCTGGCCTGGCCGCCGATTTTCGCCCAGACCGGTTTTTTCCGCCCGGACGAAGCCCATCAGCCACACTTCAATGAACTGTTCGGTCAGATCATCAGCGCCGGGCAGGGGGAAGGACGCTATTCCGAACTGTTGGCGATTAACCTGCTGGAACAGCTCCTGTTACGCCGTATGGAGGCGATAAACGCCTCGCTGCATCCGCCAATGGACAACCGCGTGCGCGACGCCTGCCAATATATTAGCGACCATCTCGCCGACAGCCATTTTGATATCGCCAGCGTTGCCCAGCATGTTTGCCTGTCGCCGTCGCGTCTCTCGCATCTGTTCCGCCAGCAGTTGGGGATCAGCGTGCTGAGCTGGCGCGAGGACCAGCGTATCAGCCAGGCGAAACTGCTGCTCAGCACTACGCGTATGCCAATAGCCACCGTCGGACGTAACGTAGGTTTTGACGACCAGCTTTATTTCTCCCGGGTCTTTAAAAAATGCACCGGCGCCAGCCCGAGTGAGTTCCGCGCGGGATGTGAGGAAAAAGTGAATGATGTGTCAGTGAAGGTGTCATAAGCTGTAACTATTCAGATAATTGATGGCTTGACGAAGCAGCGAGGGGTTTGCAGAATCCCTGTTTCGTAAAACTGACGGACGAACTATGCAAGCATTTCTGGAACACTTCATCCTGCAGTCCGCCATGTACGCTTTGATAGCCGTGGTGTTGGTGGCCTTTCTGGAATCGCTGGCGCTGGTCGGTCTGATTTTACCCGGCACCGTACTGATGGCCGGATTGGGCGCGCTAATCGGTAGCGGCGAGCTTAATTTCTGGCACGCGTGGCTGGCGGGGATTGTGGGTTGCCTGCTCGGCGACTGGATCTCATTCTGGCTGGGATGGCGCTTTAAAAAGCCGCTGCATCGCTGGTCATTCCTTAAGAAAAACAAGGCGCTGCTGGATAAAACCGAACACGCGCTGCATCAACATAGTATGTTTACGATCCTGGTCGGACGGTTTGTCGGGCCGACGCGTCCGCTGGTGCCGATGGTGGCAGGAATGCTGGATCTGCCGGTCTCGAAATTTATCACCCCCAATATCATCGGCTGTCTGCTCTGGCCGCCGTTTTACTTTCTGCCGGGGATACTGGCGGGTGCGGCGATCGATATTCCTGCGGGAATGCAGAGCGGCGAGTTTAAATGGCTACTGCTGGCAACGGCGCTCCTGTTATGGGTTGGCGGCTGGCTGTGTTGGCGCCTGTGGCGAAGTGGAAAGGCGGCAACCGACAGGTTAACTGTATTTCTCCCAAAAGCGCGTTTGCTGTGGCTCGCGCCTGGCGTGCTGGCGCTGGGGATTGTTGCGCTGGTGATGCTGATTCGTCATCCGCTAATGCCAGTCTACGTGGATATCCTGCTGAAGGTGGTCGGCGTCTGATTCTGGCTGAAGGATGGCTTCGCGTAATCTGGCCTACAGATGTGTTTCACTGTAGGCCGGGAAAGCGAAGCGTCCATGACAACCATCACCCTTTAATTCCCAGCAATGCCGAGGCGCTGGCTTTCCCACTGACCAGTTCATCGGTTTTGCCTTGCCAGGCGATTCGCCCATCGGCCACGACAACGGAGCGGGGGGCGATGCGGGCGGCGTCCTCCACACTGTGTGAAACCATCAGCAGCGTTAACTGTCGGTTGTGACAGACATCGCTGACTAACGCCAGCATCTCCTGACGCAGGGCGGGGTCGAGAGCGGAAAACGGCTCATCAAGGAGCAGCACGGGCTGATCGCGTACCAGACAGCGCGCCAGCGCAACGCGCTGACGTTGACCGCCGGACAGTTCGCCGGGCAGGCGGCGCATCAGGTTGTCGATGCCCATTTGCCGCGCGATATGCATCAGTTTCTCGCGCTGTAGGGCGCTGAGCTTCAACCCCGGATCCAGCCCCAGCCCAATGTTTTGCTGCACGTTCAGATGGCTGAACAGGTTATTTTCCTGAAATAACATCGACACCGGACGACGAGAAGGGGGGGTAGCGGTATGATCGTCGCCCTCAATCATCAACGTGCCGCTGGCAGGAGTAAGAAAACCGGCGATCAGGTTCAGTAGCGTACTTTTCCCCGCCCCGCTAGGCCCCAGAACGGCTACCTGCTCGCCCCGGGCCACGGAAAGCGTAAAGCGCATTGGCAGATGATGATAAAGCCAGGTTATATCAGTCAGTTTTAGCATGTCGTCCTGGTAATTTCTCGATAGCGGTAAAAAGCATAAAGCACAGCAACAGCAGTAACAGTGCGGTCACGGCGCCGTCCTGACTGCGGTACGAGCCGATTTGTTGGTACAGATAAAACGGCAGCGTCCGAAAATCGTCATTACCGAACAGCGCCACCACGCCAAAATCACCGATGGAAAGCACACAGGCGAAAGCCAGCGCCTGCGCAAGCGGTCGTTTCAGAGCGCGTAACTCCACAACCTTGAGCCGCCGCCAGCCTTCAATCCCCAGCGACTGGCACAGCATTGAGTAGCGGGAGGCGGCGTCACGCATGGGGTTTTCCAGCACCTTTAACGCATAAGGGATCGCCATCAGCGCATTGGTGAAGATCACGATGCCGTCCGCCGACGCCGGCAGACCAATGCTGTTATTGAGCAGCAAAAAGAAACCGGTCGCCAGCACAATGCCGGGCATGGCGAGGATCAGCATTCCGCTCAGTTCCAGCGTTTGCCCTGCCAGCACATGCTGACGGGCCCGCAGTTCACGGCTACTCCACAGGAGCATCATGGTGAGGATCACGCACAGCAGGCCTGCCGCCAGGGCGATGCGCAGCGAGGTCCACATTGCCTGCCACAGGATCGGTTGCGCCAGTACGTCCCACAGATGGCGGTTGAGGCCATCAACAATCACCGCCAGCAGCGGCGGCAGTAACAACAGTAACGCGAGGAGAATAAGCAGCGTATCGCTAATCCGACTGTGCAGGCGGTCGTCCGGATCGCGCCACCCCTGCACCAGCGTGGTTCCGGGAACGATGGCTTTACTTAAGCGCTGGCTCAGTAGCACCAACGCCAGGCAGCAGACCATCTGGATCAACGCCAGCATCGCCGCGCGCGCCGGATCGTAGTCATAGCTCAGCGCCTGATAAATCGCCAGCTCGATAGTGGTCGCCTGTGGCCCGCCGCCGAGCGATAGCACGGTGGCAAAGCTGGCGAAACAGAGCATAAAGATAAGGGCGGCGACCGGCGGGATTTGACGGCGCAACCACGGCCACTCGACGAAACGAAAAAAATGCCAGCCGCGAAGACCAAGTTGGGCGGCGAGCTGACGCTGTTCGCCGGGAATATTTTCCAGCGACTGCAGCAGAAGTCGGCTTGCCATAGGCATATTGAAAAAAACGTGGGCCAGCAGGATACCTTGCAAACCGTAAGGAGAGAAGGTCCATTCCAGCCCGAACGTCTGCCAGAGCGAAGCCAGCCAACCCTGTCGTCCATAGACGCTAAGGATACCAAATACCGCCACCAGCACCGGGAGGATCAGGGTCATCGCGCACAGGCGCAGCAGCGCCAGACGGCCGGGGAAACGACGCCGGTAGAGCGCGCGGGCAAGCCATATCGCCGGGAAGACCGACAGCACAGCTGACAAAAACGCCTGCCAGAAGGAAAAGCGCACCACGTGCCACAGATAACTGTCCTGCCAGAGCGAGGACCATTCCCCCTGCGGCGCATTAAGCCACAGCGCCAGAAATGCGGCCAGCGCGACCGCCACCATCAGCGTGGCGGCGCTAAGACCGGGCAGCAGCCAGCCGGGAATTAGCGGCTGACGGCGCGTTGCCATTCGCTAATCCAGGCCTGACGGTGGTTTGCCACTTCAGCTGGCGTGAATTCCAGCGTGGTGGTTGGTTTGGTTAACGTCTCAAACCCGGCGGGCAGTGGGGTGGTGGTAACCGGATACATCCAGTTGCCGGTCGGGATGGCGCTCTGGAAGGCGGGCGTGAGAATGAAGCGCAGGAACGTCGTCGCCAGCTCAGGCTGCTTGCTGGCGACGGTGCGCGCCGCCACTTCCACCTGCACGTAATGCCCTTCGCTGAAATTTGCCGCCGCGTAGTTATCCTTTTTCTCTTCGATGAGGTGATACGCGGGAGAGGTGGTATAGCTCAGCACCAAATCGCTTTCTCCCTTCAGGAACAGACCGTACGCTTCGCTCCAGCCTTTGGTGACGGTGACCGTTTTCGCCGCCAGCTTTTGCCAGGCTTCCGGCGCTTTATCGCCATACACTTTCTGCATCCACAGCAGCAGGCCAAGACCCGGCGTACTGGTGCGGGGATCTTCATAGATCACACGCCATTTTTCCTGACTTTCTACCAACTCTTTCAAACTTTTTGGCGGATTTTTTAGCGTTGTCTTGTTATAGACGAAGGCAAACCAACCGTAATCGTAAGGAATAAACGTGTCGTTATTCCAGGTGAAAGGGACGTTTACGGCATCGGTATGGATCGGGGTTTTAGCGAACAGCCCGGTCTGCGTGGCGGCTTCCAGCAGGTTGTTGTCCAGCCCCAACACCACGTCGGCTTTGCTGTTTTTCCCTTCCATACGCAGGCGATTGAGCAGCGATACGCCATCTTCCAGCGCCACGTATTTCAGTTCGCAATCACAGTGAGCCTCGAACGCTTTTTTGACCGCCGGGCCGGGACCCCAGTCGGCGGCAAACGAATCATAGGTATAAACGGTAAGCACAGGTTTGGCGAACACGGGCGCTGCGCACAGAAGCAGCAGAGGAAGACATTTTTTAAGCACTTTGCACCTCAATAGATGGGTGGCAAAGGATTTTGAGCGGTAGCCTCAAATCCCTTCGCCGGCGTTATCCGGATCAGGTTCGACGGGTATTTTCTCAGCCTGTACACCTCATCCTGAATGACGTTGTGTATGTTTATCAGCACCCCGTTGAGAACGCCGTTAGTGTAATGATTTTGTTGCTATGCAGCAATCACGGGTCTGGTGGCGCAAACCATGCCGATTTAAAGTCGAACCAGCCAAGCGTGTTCATACGTAAACCGCGCATACTGCGCTGTCCCTGGATGATCAGCCAGTGGTGAATCAACGGGACGATCGCTTTACTGGCTAACAGTTGCTGACACCAGGCCGCCAGATTCATCTCACCGGTGCGCCAACGGGCGGCGTCCGCCTCCCAGTCCAGCGGAATGCAGTGCTGCAAGAGCGGAACTTCACAGAGATACGCGAACAGCGAAAAGTCGAGTGGAAGGGTGAAGTTGGCGCTGTTCAGCCAGATATCGCTTTCAATGTCTCCGGCGTGCCACTGATCGTAGTCGATCTCCTGTATATTCAGCTTTACCTGATGTTCCGCCAGCAGTTGGCTCATGATCTGCGCAATGACCCGGTGTTCGATATGATCGTGGTAATAGGTCAGGGTGAGGGATTCCAGCCCGGCAGGTTTCTCGCCGTGGCCCGGACGGGCATGATGCCAGCGAGGTAGCAGGCCATAAGCGGGAAACCAGTGGCGCTGATAGTGCTCGTCGGCATAGTAGAGCAGATTACTCGGCGACAGGACGCGACTCACCCACTCCCGGACCTCCTGATTTGCGCCACGGTGGGTGCGGGCGTCAAACAGCAGGTAATAGCAGCCTTCTTCCAGCCGGCTTTCAATGGCCTTTTCATCGTTAGTGGGGCCTTCCAGCGTCAGCGCGCCGGTCGGTTCATCGCCGATATCCGGCAGCACCCAGACGTTAACTTCATCGATTAGCGCCCGATAGCCAAAGAAATCATCAAAAGCATGAATTTTTAACTGATTACGCGTGTTGCGCATTACCGCATAGGGGCCGGTGCCAATAGGATGACTGGCGAAATGGTTCAGCGTTTCCCATTCGCGCGGCAGGATCATCGCGGGCACCTGCGCCAGCAGTAAGGGAAGCCAGCGGTCAGGCTGCGACAGGTGAATATCCAGCGTCCACGGCGTTGGCGAATTGATGCGGGAAATGTGCGAGTACAGTGGCAAGGTGTTAATTCGTGTGAGCGAAGCGATCACGTCGTCCATTTCCAGTTCGCGACCGTGGTGAAAATGAATGCCCGGACGCAGAAAAAAACGCCAGTGTAACGGGGAAATTTGCTGCCAGTGATGCGCAATATCGGCTTCCAGTTCCCCATTTTCCTCATTTACCCGGGTTAAGGCGCTAAAGATTTGACGGGCAATATGCGTTTCTGAGCGCCGCAGCGCCGTACCCGGCAGCAGGTTTTGCAAAGGACGATAATACAGGACGCGCAGGATGTGACGCCCCTGGCGGAAGCTGCGTCCAAGATGTGACACCAGCATCTGGCGAACGGCGGTTTTGTCGCCCACCAGTTGCACCAGTTGATCGATCCGATCCTGCTCCAGCAGATCCTCCGCGCGCTGCTGCTGGAGCGCAAGTCCGGTGTAGAGGAACGTCAGACGAGAGCGTTTGCCACGGCCCACTTCCGCTTCCCACGTCAGCCAGCCGCGCGCCTGCATCGTGTTCAGCAGAGTGCGCATATGGCGACGCGAGCAGTTCAGCAGTTCCGCCAGCTCGTTGAGCGTGGTGTCCTGGGTTTTGCCGTCGCAGCATTGCCACAAACGGATAAATTGTTGTTGCAGACGACCAGAAGACATAAAAGGGGAACTCCAGCGAAAAACTCAGCAATTTTATTATCCCTATATTAGGCCAATAATGAATCCCGATGAAGCACGATGAAGGGGTCAACAATGCGCCAGTTCTATCTGAAGTATTTTTCCGCGACAGAAAAGTTGTCCTGGTTGGCTTGCCTGAGCGCACCGCAGCGCTTAAAGATGCTGGAAGAACTGATGCAGTGGGAGTGACATCGCGATCCCGGATTGGCAGACATCATGTGTGACTGAGTATTGGTGTTATTCACCCCGCCAGCAGGTATTATCTGCTGGCTTTTTTCGTTTCCGCTGCGCGCTAAGGAAAGGTTTATGCTCTGGATCATGACGATGGGACGACGTCTCAACGGTGTTTATGCGGCATTTATGCTAGTCGCCTTTATGATGGGCATCGCGGGCGCGCTACAGGCGCCGACGTTGAGCCTTTTCCTGAGCCGTGAAGTGGGGGCGCAGCCGTTCTGGGTGGGGCTGTTTTACACCGTCAACGCCATCGCCGGGATTGGCGTCAGTCTCGCGCTGGCAAAGCGCTCCGACAGCCAGGGCGACCGGCGCAGACTGATTCTGTTTTGTTGCCTGATGGCCATTGGCAACGCCCTGTTGTTTGCTTTTAACCGTCATTACCTGACGCTGATCACCTGCGGCGTATTGTTGGCGTCGCTGGCGAATACCGCGATGCCGCAGCTGTTTGCGTTGGCGCGGGAATACGCTGACAGCTCGGCGCGGGAAGTGGTGATGTTCAGTTCGGTGATGCGTGCGCAGCTTTCCCTGGCCTGGGTGATCGGCCCGCCGCTGGCGTTTATGCTGGCGCTTAACTACGGCTTTACGGTGATGTTTTCTATTGCTGCCGGAATTTTTGCGCTGAGCTTTGTCCTGATCGCCTTTATGCTGCCATCGGTGGCGCGGGTTGAACAACCGGCCGATGTACCTGTCACCCGGGTTAGCGGCTGGCAGGATAACAACGTTCGCATGCTGTTTATCGCCTCCACGCTAATGTGGACCTGCAACACCATGTACATCATTGATATGCCGCTATGGATCAGCGCTGAGCTGGGGTTGCCGGATAAGCTTGCCGGGATCCTGATGGGGACCGCGGCAGGGCTGGAAATTCCCGCGATGATCCTCGCAGGTTTTTATGTCAAACGCTTTGGCAAGCGCCGGATGATGGTGACTGCAGTAGCGGCGGGCGTGCTGTTTTATCTCGGTCTGATTGTCTTTCACAGCCACGCGGCGCTATTGATTCTCCAGGTGTTCAACGCGGTGTTCATCGGGATCGTCGCCGGAATTGGGATGCTCTGGTTTCAGGATCTGATGCCGGGCAGGGCGGGTTCGGCGACGACGCTCTTCACCAACAGCATCTCAACCGGCGTGATCCTCGCGGGAGTGATTCAGGGGGCGGTGGCGCAGAGCGTCGGGCATTATGCCGTTTACTGGGTGATTGCGGCGATCTCTGTGGTAACGCTGTATATGACCAGCCAGGTGAAGGATGTCTGAGGAGAGAGTATCCGGCCCACAGGAAGGGCGTTTGTGGGCCGGATAGCGCGAAGCCGCCGTGAATTAAAAGCGCATCGCAGGAGGACAATCAGCGCATAAACGCGGGCTGCTTGTCTTCGTAAGCGGCGATAGCCGTCTCGTGCTGTAACGTCAGACCGATGCTGTCCAGACCGTTCAGCATGCAGTGACGGCGGAAGGCATCAAGAGTAAAGCTGTAGCGCTTTTCGCCCGCCTTAACGACCTGCGCTTCCAGATCCACCTCAAAATAAATCCCCGGATTCGCCTGCACCAGTGTGAACAGCTCATCGACCTCTTCATCGCTCAGCTTCACCGGCAGCAGCTGGTTGTTAAAGCTGTTGCCGTAAAAGATATCGGCGAAGCTCGGTGCGATCACCACTTTGAAGCCATAGTCGGTCAGCGCCCAGGGGGCGTGTTCACGGGATGAACCGCAGCCGAAGTTTTCCCGCGCCAGCAGAATAGACGCGCCCTGATATTCCGGGAAGTTGAGCACAAACGCCGGATTCGGCTGCTCGCCTTTGTCATCCAGAAAGCGCCAGTCGTTAAACAGGTGCGCGCCAAAACCGGTGCGGGTAACCTTCTGTAAGAACTGTTTAGGAATGATGGCGTCGGTATCGACGTTGGCGGCATCCAGCGGGACAACCAGGCCGGTATGTTGGGTAAATTTCTCTGCCATGGTGGTCTCCTTATTTAATGCTGCGAATGTCGGCGAAATGGCCGGTGACGGCGGCAGCGGCGGCCATTGCCGGGCTGACCAGATGGGTACGTCCGCCGCGGCCCTGACGGCCTTCAAAGTTACGGTTGCTGGTTGAGGCGCAGCGCTCGCCCGGATTCAGACGGTCATTGTTCATCGCCAGACACATTGAGCAGCCCGGTAAACGCCACTCAAAGCCCGCTTCAATGAAGATCTTATCCAGACCTTCCGCTTCCGCCTGCGCTTTTACCGGACCGGACCCTGGCACCACCAGCGCCTGAACGCCTGGCGCCACTTTCCGTCCTTTCGCCACTTCCGCGGCGGCGCGTAAATCTTCAATACGTGAATTGGTACAGGAGCCGATAAATACTTTATCGATCGCCACTTCCGTTAACGGCACGCCAGGCTTCAGCCCCATATAGGCCAACGCCTTTTCTGCGCTTGCCCGCTCAACCGGATCGGCGAAAGAAGCCGGATCGGGGATCATGTCGGTTACCGACATCACCTGGCCCGGATTGGTGCCCCAGGTGACCTGTGGCGCAATCTCTTCAGCCTGTAAGGTGATAACTGTATCGAAGCGGGCGTCCGGATCGGTTTGCAGCGTTTTCCAGTACGCAACCGCATCATCAAAATCCTTGCCTTTCGGGGCGTGCAAACGGCCTTTCACATAGTTGAAGGTGGTTTCATCCGGGGCGACCAAACCCGCTTTCGCGCCCATCTCAATCGCCATGTTGCACAAGGTCATACGGCCTTCCATGCTCAGGGCGCGGATCGCGTCGCCGCAGAACTCCACGACGTGGCCGGTGCCGCCAGCGCTGCCAGTTTTACCGATAATCGCCAGCACGATGTCTTTCGCCGTGATACCCGGCGCCGCGCGGCCCTTGACCTCAATCTTCATGGTTTTCGCGCGACCCTGCTTCAGGGTCTGCGTCGCCAGTACATGTTCAACTTCCGAGGTGCCGATGCCGAACGCCAGCGCGCCAAACGCGCCGTGCGTGGCGGTATGGGAGTCGCCGCAGACGATGGTCATGCCCGGTAAGGTAACGCCCTGTTCCGGCCCCATCACATGAACGATGCCCTGATACGGGTGATTCAGATCGTACAGCTCAACGCCGAATTCGTTGCAGTTTTTGATCAGCTCCTGCATCTGGATACGGGCCATTTCACCGGAGGCGTTGATGTCTTTCGTCTGCGTCGAGACGTTATGGTCCATCGTCGCGAAGGTTTTACCCGGCTGACGAACTGGACGACCATGCGCGCGCAGGCCATCGAACGCCTGCGGGGAGGTTACTTCATGCACCAGATGGCGGTCGATGTATAACAGCGGGGTTTCGTTTTGCGCCTCGTACACCACGTGCGCATCAAATAATTTTTCGTATAACGTTTTAGCCATGATTACACCCCTTCCGCGACATAGCGTGCAATGATGTCGCCCATCTCATCGGTACCAACGGCAGCGGCGCCACGGGCTAAATCGCCGGTGCGGATGCCTTCTTCTAATGCGCGGTTGATAGCGCGTTCAATGGCGGTTGCCGCCTCATCCGCATCCAGGCTGTAGCGCAGCAGCAGCGCCAGCGACAAAATCTGCGCGATAGGGTTTGCGATATTTTTTCCGGCGATATCCGGCGCGGAGCCGCCTGCTGGCTCATACAGACCAAAGCCCTGCTCGTTCAGGCTGGCGGACGGCAACATCCCCATGGAGCCGGTGATCATTGCGCACTCGTCAGACAGGATGTCGCCAAACAGGTTGGAACACAGCAATACGTCGAACTGAGACGGGTCTTTAATCAACTGCATGGTGGCGTTATCAATATACATGTGCGCCAACTCAACGTCCGGATACGCTTTAGCGACGTCGTTGACGATTTCGCGCCACAAAATAGACGTTTGCAGGACGTTGGCTTTGTCAACAGACGTTACCTTACGGCGGCGCTTGCGGGCGGATTCAAAGGCGATGCGCGCAATACGCTCAATTTCAAAACGGTGATACACCTCGGTATCGAACGCTTTTTCATGCTGACCGCTACCTTCGCGGCCTTTCGGCTGGCCGAAGTAAATGCCGCCAGTCAGTTCACGTACGCACAGGATGTCAAAGCCATTTGCCGCGATGTCGGCGCGCAGAGGGCAGAACGCTTCCAGCCCCTGATACAGTTTCGCCGGACGCAGATTGCTGAATAATTTGAAGTGTTTACGCAACGGCAGCAGGGCGCCGCGCTCCGGCTGTTGATCTGGCGGCAAATGTTCCCATTTTGGGCCACCCACGGAGCCGAACAACACGGCGTCGGCCTGCTCGCAGCCTTCTACGGTCGCTTTCGGCAGCGGTTGACCGTGATTATCGATGGCGGCTCCGCCGACATCGTAGTGGCTGGTGGTAATACGCATATCAAACCGGCCGCGAACCGCTTCCAGGACTTTCAGGGCTTGCGCCATCACTTCCGGGCCAATTCCATCACCCGGCAAAACAGCAATATGGTAATTCTTCGACATCACACGGTTTCCTTGTTGTTCTCGTTGTTCTGAGCTTTGCGTTGCAATTCTTTTTCGACTTCAGCGGCGCGCCAGATGTTATTCAGTACGTGCACCATCGCCTTGGCGGAGGATTCAACGATGTCTGTCGCCAGACCGACGCCATGGAAGCGGCGACCGTTATAGTGAGCGACGATATCCACCTGGCCCAGCGCGTCTTTACCGTGTCCTTTAGCGGACAGGCCGTATTTCACCAGTTCAATGTGGTAATCGGTAATACGGTTTATCGCCTGGTAAATGGCGTCGACCGGGCCGTTACCGTTTGCCGCTTCAGCTTTTACAGTATTACCGCAAGCCAGTTTCACCGAGGCGGTCGCGATATCGTTTGAGCCAGACTGCACGCTGAAGTAGTCCAGGCGGAAATGTTCAGGTTCTTCCTGCTGTTTATTGATGAATGCCAGCGCTTCCAGGTCGTAATCGAATACCTGGCCTTTTTTATCCGCCAGTTTCAGGAACGCGTCGTACAGATCGTCCAGGCTGTACTCGCTTTCTTTATAACCCATCTCATCCATGCGGTGTTTTACCGCCGCGCGTCCGGAACGGGATGTCAGGTTCAACTGCACCTGATTCAGGCCGATCGATTCCGGCGTCATGATTTCGTAGTTTTCACGATTTTTCAGTACGCCGTCCTGGTGAATACCGGAGGAGTGGGCGAAGGCGCCGCTACCGACAATCGCTTTGTTCGCCGGGATGGGCATATTGCAGATTTGACTGACCAACTGGCTGGTGCGCCAGATCTCCTGATGATTAATGCGGGTGTGGACGTTCAGAATATCCTTGCGCACTTTGATCGCCATGATCACTTCTTCCAAAGAGCAGTTGCCGGCGCGTTCACCAATGCCGTTCATTGCGCCTTCCACCTGGCGAGCGCCCGCATGCACGGCGGCCAGCGCGTTGCCAACCCCTAAACCTAAATCGTCGTGTGTATGGACGGAGATAATGGCTTTATCGATATTGGGCACGCGTTCATACAGACCGGAAATAATGTTGGCAAACTCGAAGGGCATGGTATAGCCAACGGTGTCGGGAATATTGATGGTTCTGGCGCCTGCGTTGATGGCGGCTTCCACCACCCGCGCCAGATCGGCGACAGGCGTACGGCCCGCGTCTTCACAGGAGAACTCAACGTCGTCGGTGTAATTACGTGCGCGTTTCACCATGTACACCGCGCGTTCGATCACCTCATCCAGCGTACTGCGCAGCTTGGTGGCGATATGCATTGGCGAGGTGGCGATAAAGGTATGAATCCGGAAGGCATCGGCCACTTTCAGCGACTCTGCCGCAACGTCGATGTCCTTTTCCACACAGCGGGCTAAGGCGCAAACCCGACTGTTCTTCACCTGGCGGGCGATGGTTTGCACAGACTCAAAGTCGCCCGGTGAGGAAACCGGGAAGCCAACTTCCATTACGTCTACGCCCATGCGCTCGAGGGCCAGCGCAATCTGCAGTTTTTCTTTCACACTCAGGCTTGCCTGTAACGCCTGTTCTCCGTCGCGTAAAGTGGTATCGAAAATAATGACTTGCTGGCTCATGGTTTAGGTCCTTGGTCTTGAGGGCGCCTTGCTTCGAGCATAAAAAAACCCGCGCAACGGCGCGGGTTTTTTTTCTAACTGGATGCTGACTTAATGCTGAATGCCGCTCACCAGTCTACCGCGCAACGAAAATGCGTTTAGTAGTAGTAGACCGTTAAAGCGGGCGATACGTATCATTAAGTTTAACTCCAGGCGAATGCGATATGCTTTTAGTGGTACTGGATACCGCTGCTGATGTCAACCCCGTTTGCCAAAAAGGCCGCCACGGCGAGGAGAAATCTCACCCGTTGCTTTAGCTAATTGTGCTGAACTTTTGCCCCTCTTCCGGAATAAACGCGTAGCGCGCGTACATAATTTTCATCTTTTGTCATACTTAAGCATATTTTTTTTCAATTAGTGAGAGAAATACGGGATGTGCACCGTCCGAAAAAGATTGGTTATCTCTATGATTTTTAGGCTGTTATAACGACAATGAATAAATTAACATTTACTGAAAACCGTTTATTGATAAGCTAATGTTAAGAATTAACGACAGAGTAATATAAACATTTAATTAATACTTAAAGTATTATTCATAAAACACATGATTGTTTATTTGTCTGGCTTATGTTTATATTGCACGCGTCATTAAAACTTATTGATTCGTCGTGTCGTGAAGGATGCCACATCGCGCCTGCGCTGTTTATTCGTGTTTTGTTTTTGCATCTTTATGTTTTCCTAATTTTTATCCGTACCCTTTTTCTTATTTTATATGCATGGTAAATCATATTTTCTGAGATTATTTCTCTGCATTCCGGCTGGAAAAGGGAGTAAGCGTGACAGTGGAGTTAAGTATGCCAGAAGTAAAAAATGATAAACCTCATACACCTCTTATAGAGATGGAAAAGCCGCAGCTTCGTATGGTTGATCTTAATCTGTTGACAGTCTTCGATGCGGTGATGCAGGAACAAAATATTACGCGGGCCGCTCATGCCCTTGGGATGTCGCAGCCCGCGGTAAGCAACGCGGTTGCGCGTCTGAAAGTGATGTTCAACGACGAACTGTTTGTGCGCTATGGCCGTGGGATCCAACCGACCGCACGCGCCTTCCAGCTTTTTGGCGCGGTTCGCCAGGCGTTGCAATTAGTGCAAAATGAATTACCGGGTTCCGGTTTCGAACCGGCCAGCAGTGAACGCGTGTTTAATCTTTGCGTCTGCAGCCCGCTGGACAATGTGCTTACCTCCCTGATTTATAATCGTGTTGAGCAGATTGCGCCGAATATTCATGTCGTTTTCAAATCTTCATTAAATCAAAATACAGAGCATCAATTACGTTATCAGGAAACCGAATTCGTTATTAGTTATGAGGAATTCCGTCGCCCTGAATTTACCAGTATCCCTCTGTTTAAAGATGAAATGGTTCTCGTCGCCAGCCGTAAGCACCCGCGTATTAGCGGTCCATTACTGGAAAGCGATGTTTATAATGAACAGCATGCCGTTGTGTCTCTGGACCGTTTTGCCTCGTTCAGCCAGCCGTGGTATGACACTGCGGATAAACAATCCTGCATTGCCTATCAGGGAATGGCATTAATTAGCGTGCTTAATGTGGTTTCGCAGACTCAGTTAGTGGCGATTGCGCCGCGCTGGCTGGCGGATGAGTTTGCTGAATCGCTGGATCTGCAAGTGCTACCGCTGCCGTTAAAACTCAATAGTCGAACCTGTTATCTCTCCTGGCATGAAGCGGCAGGCCGGGACAAGGGCCATCAATGGATGGAAGAACTGCTGGCGTCTGTTTGCAAGCGCTAAGCGTAGGCAAAATAAACCGGGTGTAGACATCCGGTTTATTCTTTTTATTTCATTCTTTGTGAAATTATATGCTGAATTGATTGGCGCGCGCGGTGGCATATCGATCAAAAAATTGATGATTCTCTGCAAGCCTTCCGGTTTAAGCGATTATTCATTAACGAAAGAATCATATTTGGTGTAATTTCCCGTTTCTTTGGCGCTTTCCTTTCGTTTGTTCTTATTTCCCTTCTGTCAGAAAACCGATAGTGAATTGCCTGCGCAGTAACGAGCGGTTAATGTGTTTTGTACTTAATAACACGCGTTATTCGTCATTCAGTGAGGCAGGCCATGGAGATGTTGTCTGGAGCCGAGATGGTCGTCCGATCGCTCATCGATCAGGGCGTTAAGCAGGTATTCGGTTATCCCGGGGGCGCAGTCCTCGATATTTATGATGCATTGCATACGGTTGGCGGCATCGATCACGTGCTGGTCCGCCATGAACAGGCTGCTGTGCATATGGCTGATGGCCTGGCGCGGGCGACGGGAGAAGTGGGAGTCGTACTGGTGACCTCAGGTCCGGGTGCCACCAATGCCATTACCGGCATCGCCACGGCCTATATGGATTCCATTCCGTTGGTCATTCTTTCCGGCCAGGTGGCGACCTCGCTAATCGGCTACGATGCCTTCCAGGAGTGCGACATGGTGGGGATCTCCCGCCCGGTAGTGAAGCACAGCTTTTTGGTTAAGCAGACAGAAGATATCCCTCAGGTGCTGAAAAAAGCCTTCTGGCTGGCAGCGAGCGGCCGACCAGGGCCAGTGGTGGTCGACTTACCCAAAGACATTCTCAATCCGGCAAATAAACTGCCGTATAGCTGGCCTGATTCGGTCAGTATGCGTTCTTATAACCCCACCACCGGCGGCCATAAAGGACAGATCAAACGCGCGCTGCAAACGCTCGTCGCGGCGAAAAAACCGGTGGTGTACGTCGGCGGCGGGGCGGTGACGGCGGGCTGCTATGCGCCGCTTCGTCAGGCTGTCGAAACACTCAATCTGCCGGTCGTTTCCTCATTAATGGGGCTGGGCGCTTTCCCGGCGACCCATCGTCAGGCGCTGGGGATGCTCGGCATGCATGGCACTTACGAAGCCAACATGACGATGCATAATGCCGATGTGATTTTTGCTGTTGGCGTCCGTTTCGACGATCGCACCACCAATAATCTGGCGAAATATTGCCCGAATGCAACGGTATTGCATATCGATATCGACCCGACGTCTATCTCCAAGACGGTGACGGCAGACATTCCTATCGTGGGGGATGCGCGTCTGGTGCTGGAGCAGATGCTGGAACTCCTGCCTCAGGAAACCGCGCAACAACCGCTGGATGATATTCGTGACTGGTGGCAGCAGATTGAGCGCTGGCGCGCCCGCCAGTGCCTGAAATATGATACCCACAGCGAAAGCATCAAGCCGCAGGCGGTCATTGAGGCTATCTGGCGTCTGACCCGTGGCGATGCGTTCGTCACTTCTGATGTCGGCCAACACCAGATGTTCGCCGCCCTGTATTATCCTTTCGACAAACCGCGTCGCTGGATCAACTCTGGCGGCCTCGGCACGATGGGCTTTGGACTGCCAGCCGCGCTGGGCGTAAAAATGGCGCTGCCGGACGAAACGGTTGTGTGCGTTACCGGCGACGGCAGTATCCAGATGAATATCCAGGAACTGTCGACCGCGCTTCAGTATGAACTTCCGGTGCTGGTGCTCAACCTGAATAACCGCTATCTGGGAATGGTGAAACAGTGGCAGGACATGATTTACTCCGGTCGCCATTCTCAGTCTTATATGCAGTCGCTACCCGATTTTGTCCGTCTGGCGGAAGCCTACGGGCATGTCGGTATTCGGATTTCCCGTCCTGAAGAGCTGGAAGACACGTTAAGCGAGGCGCTGGCCCAGGTGCAGAGCGGCCGTCTGGTGTTTGTCGACGTTAACGTCGATGGCAGCGAGCACGTTTATCCGATGCAGATTCGCGGCGGCGGGATGGACGAAATGTGGTTAAGCAAAACGGAGAGAACCTGATTATGCGCCGGATATTATCAGTACTGCTGGAAAACGAGTCCGGCGCGCTGTCGCGCGTTATTGGCCTCTTTGCCCAGCGCGGATACAACATTGAAAGCCTGACCGTTGCGCCAACGGACGATCCTACGCTTTCCCGCATGACCATCCAGACGGTAGGCGATGAAAAAGTGCTGGAGCAGATCGAAAAACAACTGCACAAGCTGGTCGATGTCCTGCGGGTGAGTGAACTGGGGCAGGGGGCGCACGTTGAACGGGAAATTATGTTGGTGAAGCTTCAGGCCAGCGGCTATGGCCGGGAGGAAGTGAAGCGCAACACGGAAATCTTCCGCGGACAGATTATTGACGTCACGCCAACCCTTTACACAGTGCAACTGGCAGGAACCAGCGATAAGCTGGACGCGTTTCTGGCGACGCTGCGCGAAGTGGCCAAAATTGTCGAGGTGGCCCGTTCCGGCGTCGTGGGGTTGTCGCGCGGCGATAAAATCATGCGCTAACGCCTGGGTGGAAGCGTGACGTTAACGTTTAACCGCTCTACCTTTATTCTTGATCCGCAAGCCCAACGGTTAAAGTTGGGCTTTTTTTTGCGAAATCAGCGGAAACCCGGAACAAAAGCGGTTGCCGCAGTCATTATTCTGCGCTTGAATGTTAATGAAACTAATCCATGCCGTTACAATGGTTATGGTTTGTACTTTTTATGCAAGGGGCAATTGTGAAACTGGATGAAATCGCTCGGCTGGCCGGTGTCTCGCGAACGACTGCAAGCTACGTGATAAACGGAAAAGCAAAGCAATACCGCGTGAGCGACAAGACTGTCGAAAAAGTCATGGCAGTGGTACGCGAGCATAATTACCACCCGAACGCCGTGGCTGCCGGGCTGCGCGCTGGACGCACGCGCTCAATCGGGCTGGTGATCCCCGATCTTGAGAACACAAGCTACACCCGCATTGCAAACTATCTTGAGCGCCAGGCGCGTCAGCGCGGCTATCAACTGCTGATTGCTTGTTCGGAAGATCAGCCGGACAATGAAATGCGCTGCATCGAACATCTCTTGCAGCGTCAGGTTGACGCGATCATCGTGTCCACCTCGCTGCCGCCGGAGCATCCGTTCTATCAACGCTGGGCGAATGACTCCTTCCCGATTGTGGCGTTGGATCGCGCGCTGGATCGTGAACATTTCACCAGTGTCGTCGGCGCCGACCAGGACGATGCGGAAATGCTGGCGCAAGAGCTACGTAAATTCCCCGCTGAAACGGTACTTTATCTCGGCGCGTTGCCGGAGCTGTCCGTGAGTTTCCTGCGGGAGCAGGGTTTTCGCAGCGCCTGGAAAGACGATCCGCGTGAGGTTCACTTTCTGTACGCCAATAGCTACGAGCGCGAAGCGGCTGCGCAGCTGTTTGAAAAATGGCTGGAAACACACCCGATGCCGCAGGCGCTGTTCACCACGTCCTTCGCTCTGCTGCAGGGCGTGATGGATGTGACGTTGCGTCGCGACGGCAAGCTGCCTTCCGATCTGGCCATTGCAACCTTTGGCGATAATGAGCTGCTGGATTTCCTGCAGTGCCCGGTACTGGCGGTAGCGCAGCGTCATCGCGACGTGGCGGAACGCGTGCTGGAGATCGTGCTGGCGAGTCTCGACGAACCGCGCAAACCGAAGCCTGGCTTAACGCGAATCAAACGTAACCTGTACCGTCGCGGCGTTCTCAGCCGCAACTGATAACCTTACCGCAGTCCAGGTGGCGTTCGCGTTAATCTGGTCTGCGGGAAATATGCCTTCCAGACAATACCCCCAGCAGAATTAAGATTATTCCTTAGTATTATCTCACCCGACGGCAAATAAACGATTTTTTAAACGCATGTGCGGGCCCGAAGGGTAATTACAGCGTTTACCGCAGCCCGTTTTGTATTTTTTTGTTACAGGTTTGTCGCGAATTGCCGAATTAACAGACACTTTCCTTTTCTTCTTTACGAAAGTCTCGGCTGGCTTGATGGCGCGCGGCGTTAACCGCGCTAAACAGGGACTGTATTCGCAGTGCAATATGTCCTAAAATGCCGCTCGCGTCGCAAACTGACACTTTATATTTTCTTTAGGAGAAGAGAAGTTCGTTTAAAAACGAGGAGGGGTATTTGGATTTTTTCTTACAAATATTCATGACGTTAATTTGCTTCGCTCGTTGGACAGAATTTAATCAACGCTGATATTAGCCGTAAACATTGGGTTTTTTACTCTGGTAAGCGTTGTGACTCGCTTGACAAGCTTTTCCTCCGCTCCGTAAACTCCTTTCAGTGGGAATTTGTGGGGCAAAGTGGTGATAAGGGGTTGAGCTGGCATGTTCCGGGGAGCAACGTTAGTCAATCTCGACAGTAAAGGGCGCTTAGCCGTGCCCACCCGTTACCGGGATCAACTGATCGAGAACGCTACCGGTCAAATGGTTTGCACCATTGACATCCATCACCCATGCCTGCTGCTTTACCCCCTGCCTGAATGGGAAATTATCGAGCAAAAATTATCGCGTCTGTCGAGCATGAACCCGGTAGAACGCCGCGTGCAGCGCCTGCTGTTGGGTCATGCCAGCGAATGTCAGATGGACAGCGCCGGTCGCCTGCTGATAGCGCCTGTTCTCCGGCAACATGCCGGTCTGACGAAAGAAGTGATG
The DNA here is from genome assembly GCF_001463265.1 of Citrobacter sp. 50677481. Classification (NCBI taxonomy): domain Bacteria; kingdom Pseudomonadati; phylum Pseudomonadota; class Gammaproteobacteria; order Enterobacterales; family Enterobacteriaceae; genus Citrobacter; species Citrobacter sp. 50677481. The sequence continues at coordinate 96,917 of NZ_LNHZ01000061.1, read as the reverse complement.
CTGGTTGGACAGTTCAACAAATTTGAACTGTGGGATGAAACGACCTGGTATCAACAGGTCAAGGAAGATATCGACGCAGAGCAGAGCGCTACCGGGACGTTGTCGGAACGCCTGCAGGACTTGTCTCTATAAGATGATGGAAAACTTTAAACACACCACGGTGCTGCTCGACGAGGCCGTCAATGGCCTGAACATTCGTCCAGATGGCATCTACATTGATGGGACATTTGGTCGCGGTGGTCACTCGCGCCTCATTCTCTCGCAGCTTGGCGAAGAAGGGCGCTTGCTGGCAATCGATCGCGATCCGCAGGCGATCGCCGTTGCGCAAACCATCAATGATCCGCGCTTCTCCATCATTCATGGACCTTTTTCGGCGCTGGCTGACTATGTCGGCGAGCGCGATCTTACCGGCAAGATCGACGGGATTCTTCTCGATCTTGGCGTCTCTTCGCCGCAGCTCGACGATGCTGAACGTGGCTTTTCCTTTATGCGCGACGGCCCGCTGGACATGCGGATGGACCCGACGCGCGGCCATTCCGCCGCCGAGTGGCTGCAAACCGCGGAAGAAGCGGATATTGCCTGGGTACTGAAAACCTTTGGCGAAGAGCGTTTTGCGAAGCGCATCGCCCGCGCCATCGTTGAACGTAACCGCGAGCAGCCGATGACCCGTACCAAAGAGCTGGCGGAGGTGGTCGCGGCGGCAACACCGGTGAAGGACAAATTCAAACATCCCGCGACCCGTACCTTCCAGGCGGTGCGCATCTGGGTAAACAGTGAACTGGAGGAGATAGAGCAGGCGCTAAAAAGCTCGCTCAGCGTGCTGGCCCCGGGTGGGCGGCTTTCTGTCATCAGCTTCCACTCGCTGGAAGATCGCATTGTGAAACGCTTTATGCGCGAGCAAAGCCGCGGTCCGAAAGTGCCCGCCGGGATCCCGATGACGGAAGCGCAGCTCAGTAAACTGGGCGGCCGTGAGTTAAGAGCGTTAGGCAAGTTGATGCCGGGTGAAAAAGAGGTCGCAGAAAATCCTCGTGCCCGTAGTTCAGTTCTGCGCATTGCAGAGAGGACGAACGCATGATCAGCAGAGTGACAGAAGCCCTTAGCAAAGTGAAGGGATCGATAGGAAGCAACGAGCGCCATGCCTTGCCTGGCGTGATCGGTGACGATCTTTTGCGATTCGGGAAGCTGCCACTCTGCCTGTTCATTTGCATCATTGTGACGGCGGTGACGGTGGTAACGACCGCTCACCATACGCGGTTACTGACCGCGCAGCGTGAACAACTGGTTCTGGAGCGTGATGCGCTGGATATTGAATGGCGCAACCTGATCCTTGAAGAAAACGCGCTCGGCGACCATAGCCGGGTGGAACGGATCGCAACGGAAAAGCTGCAAATGCAGCATGTTGATCCCTCACAAGAAAATATCGTAGTCCAAAAATAAGGAACAGCGCGACGCATGAAAGCAATGCAGGAAACACGCTACGCAAAAGCATTCATGATGCATCAAGGCAGCGAGCACATGAATCTCCAGGCGCTTACACACGTAAGCGACCGGGAGACGTGTGCGCAGCCAACGCAGAGGCAGCTTGAAGCATGACGCGTATAAAAGCGAAACGCCAGGAAGAACAAACCAACTTTATCAGTTGGCGTTTTGCGTTGCTTTGCGGCTGCATTTTATTGGCGCTGGGTTTTCTGCTGGGCCGTGTGGCCTGGTTGCAGATTATCGCCCCGGATATGCTGGTGCGTCAGGGCGACATGCGTTCGCTGCGCGTCCAGGAAGTCGCCACTTCCCGCGGTATGATCACTGACCGTTCCGGGCGTCCGCTGGCGGTCAGCGTGCCGGTGAAAGCGATTTGGGCGGACCCGAAAGAAGTGCATGACGCGGGTGGCGTCAGCGTCGGGGATCGCTGGAAAGCGCTCTCCACCGCGCTTAATATCCCGCTCGATCAGCTGGCTGCCCGCATTAACGCCAACCCGAAAGGGCGCTTTATCTATCTGGCGCGTCAGCTCAACCCGGATATGGCCGACTACATCAAAAAGCTGAAGCTACCGGGCATTCATTTGCGTGAAGAATCACGTCGCTACTACCCTTCCGGCGAAGTGACCGCTCACCTCATCGGGTTCACCAACGTTGACAGCCAGGGTATCGAAGGCGTCGAAAAAAGCTTCGACAAATGGCTGACCGGCCAGCCTGGCGAACGTGTGGTGCGTAAAGACCGCTATGGCCGCGTGATTGAGGATATCTCCTCCACCGACAGCCAGGCGGCGCACAACCTGGCGCTGAGTATTGATGAGCGCCTGCAGGCGCTGGTTTATCGCGAGCTGAACAACGCGGTGGCGTTTAACAAAGCGGAATCCGGCAGCGCGGTGTTGGTGGATGTGAACACCGGCGAAGTCCTGGCGATGGCGAACAGCCCGTCCTACAACCCGAACAACCTCAGCGGTACGCCGAAAGACGCGATGCGTAACCGGACCATTACCGACGTTTTCGAACCGGGTTCCACCGTCAAACCGATGGTGGTCATGACGGCGCTCCAGCGGGGTATCGTCAACGAGAACACGGTGCTCAACACCATTCCCTATCGAATTAACGGTCACGAAATCAAAGACGTGGCGCGCTACAGCGAATTGACCCTGACCGGGGTTCTACAGAAGTCGAGTAACGTCGGTGTTTCTAAGCTGGCGTTAGCGATGCCGTCCTCAGCGTTAGTAGACACTTACTCACGTTTTGGGCTGGGAAAAGCGACCAATTTGGGGTTGGTCGGAGAACGCAGTGGCTTATATCCTCAAAAACAACGGTGGTCTGACATAGAGAGGGCCACCTTCTCTTTCGGCTACGGGCTAATGGTAACGCCGTTACAGTTAGCGCGAGTCTACGCAACCATCGGCAGCTACGGGGTTTACCGTCCGCTGTCGATCACCAAAGTTGATCCCCCTGTTCCGGGAGAACGCATCTTCCCGGAATCCATCGTGCGCACCGTCGTACATATGATGGAAAGCGTGGCCCTGCCGGGCGGTGGCGGCGTGAAAGCGGCAATTAAAGGTTATCGCATCGCGATTAAAACCGGGACGGCGAAAAAAGTCGGACCGGATGGTCGCTACATCAACAAATACATTGCTTATACCGCGGGCGTTGCGCCTGCGAGTCAGCCGCGCTTTGCGCTGGTTGTTGTTATCAACGATCCGCAGGCGGGTAAATACTACGGCGGCGCCGTGTCCGCGCCGGTCTTTGGTGCCATCATGGGCGGCGTACTGCGCACCATGAACATCGAGCCGGATGCGCTGGCCACGGGCGAAAAAAGTGAATTCGTAATTAATCAAGGCGAGGGAACAGGTGGCAGATCGTAATTTGCGCGACCTTCTTGCTCCGTGGGTACCAGGTTTACCTGCGAGAGAACTGCGAGAGATGACACTCGACAGCCGCGTGGCTGCTTCGGGCGATCTCTTTGTGGCAGTGAAAGGTCATCAGGCGGACGGGCGTCGATATATCCCGCAGGCGATAGCGCAAGGTGTGGCTGCCATTATTGCAGAAGCGAAAGAAGAGGCGACCGACGGCGAAGTTCGTGAAATGCACGGCGTACCGGTCATCTATCTGAGCCAACTGAACGAACGTTTATCTGCACTGGCTGGTCGCTTTTATCACGAACCCTCTGAAAACATGCGTCTGGTTGGCGTGACCGGCACCAACGGTAAAACCACCACCACACAATTGCTGGCGCAGTGGAGCCAACTGTTGGGCGAAACCAGCGCGGTGATGGGCACCGTCGGCAATGGCCTTTTGGGGAAAGTGATCCCGACTGAAAATACCACCGGGTCGGCGGTAGATGTGCAGCATGTCCTGGCGGGATTGGTCGATGAAGGCGCCACCTTTGGCGCAATGGAAGTCTCTTCGCACGGTCTGGTGCAGCATCGCGTGGCGGCGCTGAAATTCGCCGCGACCGTCTTTACCAATCTCAGCCGCGATCACCTGGACTATCACGGTGACATGGAACAGTACGAAGCGGCAAAATGGCTGCTTTTCTCCACGCATCATTATGGTCAGGCCATTATCAACGCGGATGACGAAGTGGGTCGCCGCTGGCTGGCAAATCTGCCGGACGCGGTTGCCGTCTCGATGGAAGACCACATCAACCCGAACTGCCATGGCCGTTGGCTGAAGGCAGTCGACGTGAACTATCACGATAGCGGCGCGACGATTCGCTTTGCTTCAAGCTGGGGTGAAGGCGAAATCGAAAGCCGTCTGATGGGTGCCTTTAATGTCAGTAATCTGCTGTTGGCGCTGGCGACGCTGCTGGCGCTGGGCTATCCGCTGAGCGAACTGCTGAAAACCGCCGCGCGTTTGCAGCCGGTTTGCGGTCGCATGGAAGTGTTCAGCGCGCCGGGTAAAACCACCGTGGTGGTTGACTACGCCCACACCCCGGATGCGCTGGAAAAAGCGTTGCAGGCGGCGCGTCTGCACTGTACCGGTCAGCTCTGGTGCGTCTTTGGCTGTGGCGGCGATCGCGACAAAGGTAAGCGTCCGCTGATGGGGGCGATCGCGGAAGAGTTTGCCGATGTGGTTGTCGTTACCGACGACAATCCACGTACCGAAGAACCGCGCGCTATTATCGATGACATTCTGGCGGGAATGCTGGATGCCGGACACGCCCGGGTGATGGAAGGCCGCGCCGAGGCGGTCACGAACGTCATTATGCAGGCGAAAGAAAACGACGTGGTGCTGGTAGCGGGTAAAGGTCATGAAGATTACCAAATCATCGGCACGCAGCGTCTCGACTATTCTGACCGCGTAACCGCAGCGCGGCTGCTGGGGGTTATCGCATGATTAGCGTAACGCTCAGTCAACTTACCGGCATCCTTAACGGCAAACTGAAAGGGGACGATCTGACCCTCGACGCCGTGACCACCGATACGCGCAAACTGACGCCGGGCTGCCTGTTTGTGGCGCTGAAAGGCGAACGCTTTGACGCCCATGATTTTGCCGCCCAGGCGAAAGAGGGCGGAGCGGGGGCGCTGCTGGTCAGCCGTCCGCTGGACTGCGACTTGCCGCAGCTTGTCGTTCAGGACACCCGTCTGGCGTTTGGCGAACTGGCCGCGTGGGTTCGCGCGCAGGTACCGGCTCGCGTAGTCGCGCTGACCGGTTCCTCCGGCAAAACCTCCGTCAAAGAGATGACCGCCGCTATTCTGAGCCAGTGTGGCAAAACCTTATACACCGCAGGCAATCTTAATAATGATATCGGCGTACCGATGACGCTGCTGCGGTTAACCGAAGAATATGACTTTGCCGTTATTGAATTAGGCGCCAATCACCAGGGCGAAATTGCGTGGACCGTCAGCCTGACGCGACCAGAAGCGGCGCTGGTGAATAATCTGGCCGCCGCGCATCTTGAGGGCTTCGGCTCTCTGGCGGGCGTGGCGAAGGCGAAAGGCGAAATCTATACCGGTCTGCCGGAAAACGGCATTGCCATTATGAACGCCGATAACAACGACTGGCTGAACTGGCAAAGCGTGATTGGCGACCGTAAAGTCTGGCGCTTTTCCCCGAATGCCGCCAACAGCGATTTTACCGCGACCAACATCCATGTGACCTCGCACGGTACGGAGTTCACCCTCCTGACGCCGGTGGGGGGCATTGATGTGCTGTTGCCGCTGCCGGGGCGTCACAACATCGCCAATGCGCTGGCGGCAGCGTCGCTGGCGATGGCTGTCGGCGCGCCGCTGGAGGCGATCAAATCCGGCCTCGCGGATCTGAAAGCGGTGCCGGGACGTCTGTTCCCGGTTCAGTTGGCAGAAAACAAGCTGCTGCTGGATGATTCCTACAACGCTAACGTCGGATCGATGACCGCCGCCGTACAGGTCCTGGCCGAAATGCCGGGCTACCGCGTACTGGTGGTGGGTGATATGGCGGAGCTGGGCGCAGAAAGCGAAGCGTGCCATGTGCAGGTCGGCACTGCCGCGCGCGCGGCGGGGATCGACAGTGTATTGAGTACAGGAAAACTGAGCCATGCCATCAGCGAGGCCAGCGGCACAGGCGAGCATTTCGCGGACAAATCCGCGCTGATCGCCCGTCTGAAGGCGCTGATTGCAGAGCAACAGATCATTACCATTTTAGTGAAGGGTTCACGTAGTGCCGCCATGGAAGAGGTAGTACGCGCATTACAGGAGAATGGAACATGTTAGTTTGGCTGGCCGAACATTTGGTCAAATATTATTCCGGCTTCAACGTCTTTTCCTATCTGACGTTTCGCGCCATCGTCAGCCTGCTGACCGCGCTGTTCATCTCCTTATGGATGGGCCCGCGCATGATTGCCCGTTTGCAAAAGCTCTCCTTCGGTCAGGTCGTGCGTAACGACGGTCCGGAATCTCACTTCAGCAAGCGTGGGACGCCGACGATGGGCGGCATTATGATCCTGACGGCGATTGTGATTTCCGTGCTGCTGTGGGCTTATCCGTCCAACCCGTACGTCTGGTGTGTACTGGTTGTGCTGATTGGCTACGGCATTATTGGTTTTGTTGACGACTACCGCAAAGTGGTGCGTAAAGACACCAAAGGGCTGATTGCCCGCTGGAAGTATTTCTGGATGTCGGTGATTGCGCTGGGTGTGGCATTCGCCCTGTATCTCGCCGGGAAAGATACGCCTGCCACCGAGCTGGTGGTGCCGTTCTTTAAAGACGTCATGCCGCAGTTGGGCCTGTTCTACGTCCTGCTGGCGTATTTCGTGATTGTGGGAACGGGGAATGCGGTGAACCTGACCGACGGTCTGGATGGCTTAGCCATTATGCCTACCGTCTTCGTCGCCGCGGGATTTGCCCTGGTGGCGTGGGCGACCGGTAACATGAATTTCGCTAACTATCTGCATATTCCGTATCTGCGTCATGCGGGGGAACTGGTGATCGTCTGTACGGCGATAGTCGGCGCGGGATTAGGTTTCCTGTGGTTCAATACTTACCCGGCGCAGGTCTTTATGGGCGATGTCGGTTCGCTGGCGCTGGGCGGCGCGCTGGGGATTATTGCTGTGCTGCTGCGTCAGGAGTTCCTGCTGGTGATTATGGGCGGCGTGTTTGTCGTGGAAACCCTGTCGGTGATCCTGCAGGTCGGCTCCTTTAAACTGCGCGGACAGCGTATTTTCCGCATGGCGCCGATTCATCACCATTATGAACTGAAAGGCTGGCCGGAACCGCGCGTGATTGTGCGCTTCTGGATTATTTCGCTGATGCTGGTGCTGATTGGCCTGGCAACGCTGAAGGTACGTTAATCATGGCTGATTACCAGGGCAAAAACGTCGTCATTATCGGTCTGGGGCTTACCGGACTCTCTTGCGTGGACTTTTTTCTTGCCCGCGGCGTGGCTCCTCGCGTGATGGACACCCGGGCGACGCCGCCGGGGCTGGATAAACTACCCGAAGCGGTTGAGCGCCACATTGGCAGCCTGAATGAAGACTGGCTGCTGGCGGCGGATCTGATTGTCGCCAGCCCTGGTATTGCCCTGGCGCACCCGGCGCTGAGCGCCGCCGCCGACGCAGGCGTGGAAATTGTCGGCGATATTGAACTGTTCTGCCGTGAAGCGCAGGCGCCGATTGTGGCGATTACCGGCTCGAACGGCAAAAGTACGGTCACCACGCTGGTGGGTGAGATGGCGAAAGCGGCAGGCGTAAACGTCGGCGTCGGCGGCAATATCGGCCTGCCCGCGTTGATGCTGCTGGATGCCGAGCGCGAACTGTACGTTCTGGAATTGTCCAGTTTCCAACTGGAAACCACCTGCAGTCTGCAGGCGGTGGCGGCGACGATCCTCAACGTGACTGAAGATCATATGGATCGCTACCCGTTTGGTCTGCAGCAGTACCGCGCGGCGAAACTGCGCGTCTATGAGAACGCCAAAGTGTGCGTCGTCAATGCTGACGATGCGCTGACCATGCCGGTGCGCGGCGCCGATGCGCGTTGCGTCAGCTTCGGCGTAAACATGGGTGACTACCACCTTAACCGCCAGCAGGGCGAAACCTGGCTGCGGGTGAAAGGCGAAAAAGTGCTGAACGTGAAAGAGATGAAACTCAGCGGGCAGCACAATTATACCAATGCCCTGGCGGCGCTGGCGCTGGCGGACGCCGCAGGTTTACCGCGCGCCAGCAGCCTGAAAGCCCTGACCACCTTTACCGGCCTGGCGCATCGCTTCCAGCTGGCATTGGAGCACAACGGGGTGCGCTGGATCAACGATTCGAAAGCCACCAACGTGGGCAGTACCGAGGCGGCGCTGAACGGGCTGCACGTTGATGGCACACTGCATCTGCTGCTGGGCGGCGACGGCAAGTCGGCGGATTTTTCGTCGCTTGCGCGCTACCTCGACGGTGATCGCGTGCGGCTGTACTGCTTTGGTCGCGATGGGGCGCAGCTTGCCGCGCTGCGTCCGGAGATCGCCGAACAGACAGAAACCCTGGAAGAAGCAATGCGCCTGCTGGCGCCGCGCGTGAAGTCGGGTGATATGGTTCTGCTCTCTCCGGCCTGCGCCAGCCTCGACCAGTTTAAGAATTTTGAGCAACGGGGTGATGTCTTTACCCGTCTGGCGAAGGAGTTAGGTTGATGCGTTTATCTCTCCCTCGCCTGAGACTGCCGCGCCTGCCGGGATTTGGCATCCTGGGCTGGATCTTTGCGGCGCTGAAAGGCTGGGTGATGGGCTCGCGGGATAAAGACACCGACAGCCTGGTGATGTATGACCGTATGCTGCTGTGGCTGACTTTTGGCCTGGCGGCGATCGGTTTCGTGATGGTGACTTCGGCATCTATGCCGGTAGGCCAGCGTCTGGCGGGCGATCCGTTCCTGTTTGCCAAACGTGACGCGCTCTATATTTTACTGGCATTTTGTCTGGCGATGATCACGCTACGCCTGCCGATGGAGTTCTGGCAGCGCTACAGCACCACGATGCTGATCGCCTCGATCATCATGCTGTTGATCGTACTGGTGGTCGGCAGCTCGGTGAACGGGGCATCGCGCTGGATTGCGCTCGGGCCGCTGCGTATTCAGCCGGCGGAATTCACCAAGCTGTCGTTGTTCTGTTACCTGGCGAACTATCTGGTGCGCAAGGTTGACGAAGTGCGTAACAACCTGCGCGGCTTTTTAAAACCGATGGGCGTGATCCTCGTACTGGCGGTATTGCTGCTGGCGCAGCCTGACCTCGGCACCGTTGTGGTGCTGTTCGTCACCACGCTGGCGATGCTTTTTCTGGCCGGGGCAAAGCTGTGGCAGTTCATCGCTATCATCGGCATGGGGATTTCGGCGGTCGTGCTGCTGATCCTCGCAGAACCGTATCGTATTCGCCGCGTGACTTCGTTCTGGAACCCGTGGGAAGACCCATTCGGTAGCGGTTATCAGCTCACTCAGTCTCTGATGGCGTTCGGTCGCGGGGAAGTCTGGGGACAAGGGCTGGGTAACTCAGTACAGAAACTGGAGTATTTGCCGGAAGCGCATACCGACTTCATCTTCGCCATTATTGGGGAAGAACTGGGTTATATCGGTGTGGTACTGGCACTTTTAATGGTATTCTTCGTCGCTTTTCGCGCGATGTCGATTGGCCGTAAGGCGTTACAGATTGACCACCGCTTTTCCGGCTTTTTGGCTTGCTCTATCGGGATCTGGTTTAGTTTCCAGGCGCTGGTTAACGTGGGGGCCGCGGCGGGGATGCTGCCAACCAAAGGTCTGACGCTGCCGCTTATCAGCTACGGTGGCTCAAGTCTGTTGATTATGTCGACGGCAATCATGATGTTGCTGCGAATTGATTATGAAACACGTCTGGAAAAAGCCCAGGCGTTTACACGAGGTTTACGATGAGGGGTCAGGCGAAGCGGTTGATGGTGATGGCGGGCGGTACCGGCGGACATGTGTTCCCGGGGCTGGCGGTCGCGCACCATTTAATGGCTCAGGGCTGGGATGTTCGCTGGCTGGGCACCGCAGACCGTATGGAAGCGGATTTAGTTCCGAAGCACGGAATTGACATTGATTTCATCCGCATCTCCGGGCTGCGCGGGAAAGGCGTCAACGCGCTGCTGGCCGCACCGCTGCGTATTTTCAATGCGTGGCGTCAGGCGCGCGCGATCATGAAGTCATTTAAGCCTGACGTGGTGCTGGGGATGGGCGGGTATGTTTCCGGCCCCGGCGGCCTTGCCGCGTGGTCATTGGGTATTCCGGTGGTGCTGCACGAACAAAACGGCATTGCCGGGCTAACCAATAAATGGCTGGCGAAAATTGCCACCAAGGTTATGCAGGCTTTCCCGGGCGCGTTCCCGAATGCGGAAGTGGTAGGGAACCCGGTTCGGACTGACGTGCTGGCGTTACCGCTGCCGCAGGATCGCCTTCCAGGGCGTGTTGGCCCGATTCGCATACTGGTGGTCGGTGGTTCCCAGGGGGCGCGCGTACTGAATCAAACGCTGCCGCAGGTTGCCGCGAAACTCGGTAATGCCGTGACCATCTGGCATCAAAGCGGAAAAGGTGGGCAGCAGACGGTCGAACAGGCTTACGCCAGCGCCGGGCAACCGCAGCATAAAGTGACTGAATTTATAGATGATATGGCCGCCGCTTACGCATGGGCCGATGTGGTGGTATGTCGTTCAGGCGCCCTGACGGTCAGTGAGATCGCCGCAGCCGGTTTACCCGCGCTGTTTGTGCCTTTCCAGCACAAAGACCGACAGCAGTACTGGAATGCGCTACCGCTGGAAAAAGCGGGCGCCGCTAAAATCCTTGAGCAGCCGCAGTTTACCGTGGATGCCGTTGTGAACACCCTGTCCGGGTGGGATCGGGACGTATTACTGGAGATGGCGCAACGCGCGCGCGCGACGGCCATCCCGGATGCCACTGAACGGGTGGCGAAAGAAGTCAGCCTGGCAGCCCGGGCTTAACCCTCGCAGCGCGTGTTGCGCTGCACGAATTTTTTGAAGTAGTTAATGGCGTAAAGAATGAATACACAACAACTGGCAAAACTGCGTTCCATCGTGCCCGAAATGCGTCGCGTTCGGCACATTCACTTTGTCGGCATCGGTGGTGCCGGTATGGGCGGTATTGCCGAAGTTCTGGCTAACGAAGGTTATCAGATCAGTGGTTCCGACTTAGCGCCAAACCCGGTGACGCAGCAGCTTACCAACCTGGGAGCGACGATTTACTTTAACCATCGTCCGGAAAACGTGCTCGACGCCAGCGTGGTGGTGGTCTCCAGCGCGATCTCCGCCGATAACCCGGAGATCGTGGCGGCGCATGAAGCGCGCATACCGGTGATCCGCCGCGCGGAGATGCTGGCGGAGCTGATGCGTTTTCGTCATGGTATCGCAATTGCCGGGACGCACGGCAAAACGACCACCACCGCGATGGTTTCCAGCATATACGCGGAAGCGGGCCTGGACCCCACCTTTGTCAACGGCGGTCTGGTGAAAGCGGCGGGCGTGCATGCGCGTCTCGGGCATAGCCGTTATCTGATTGCGGAAGCAGATGAGAGCGACGCATCGTTCCTGCACCTGCAACCGATGGTGGCGATTGTCACTAACATCGAAGCCGATCATATGGATACCTACCATGGCGACTTCGAAAATTTAAAGCAGACGTTCATTAATTTCCTGCATAACCTGCCGTTTTATGGTCGTGCGGTGATGTGCGTTGACGACCCGGTGATCCGCGAGCTGTTGCCGCGCGTCGGGCGTCAGACCACGACTTACGGCTTTAGCGATGATGCTGACGTTCGCGTGGAAGATTATCAGCAGATCGGTCCGCAGGGGCATTTTACGTTGCTGCGTCAGGGGATGCCTGAGCTGCGTGTAACCCTGAACGCTCCGGGGCGTCATAATGCGTTGAACGCCGCGGCTGCCGTGGCGGTGGCGACGGAAGAGGGCATTGCCGACGACGCTATTTTACGTGCGCTGGAAAGTTTCCAGGGCACCGGTCGCCGCTTCGACTTCCTCGGGGAATTCCCGCTTGAGCCAGTAAATGGCAAGGCCGGAACGGCGATGTTGGTGGATGATTATGGTCATCACCCGACGGAAGTGGACGCGACTATCAAAGCCGCTCGCGCGGGCTGGCCGGATAAAAACCTGGTGATGCTGTTTCAGCCGCACCGCTTTACGCGTACCCGCGATCTGTACGACGACTTTGCCAACGTGCTGACTCAGGTTGACGCACTGTTGATGCTGGATGTGTATGCCGCCGGGGAAACGCCGATTCCGGGCGCTGACAGCCGTTCGCTGTGCCGCACGATTCGCGGGCGCGGTAAGATCGACCCAATTCTGGTTCCCGATCCGGCGCAGGTCGCTGAAATGCTGGCGCCGGTCTTAACCGGCAATGATTTAATTCTGGTGCAGGGTGCGGGAAATATCGGCAAAATCGCGCGTTCCTTAGCTGAAATCAAACTGAAGCCGCAAATTCAGGAGGACGAGCATCATGGCTGATAAAATCGCGGTCCTGCTGGGGGGGACATCCGCTGAACGTGACGTGTCGCTGAATTCCGGCGCGGCGGTGCTCGCCGGGCTGCGTGAAGGCGGCGTGGATGCGCATCCTGTCGATCCGAAAGAGACCGACGTGACGCAACTGAAAGCGATGGGGTTTCAGAAAGTCTTTATCGCGCTGCACGGTCGTGGAGGCGAAGACGGTACGTTACAGGGATTGTTGGAGTTGATCGGCCTGCCGTATACCGGCAGCGGCGTGATGGCTTCTGCCATCTCCATGGATAAATTGCGCAGTAAATTGCTGTGGCAGGGCGCGGGGTTACCCGTTGCGCCATGGGTGGCGCTGACTCGCGCCCAGTTTGAGAAAGGCCTCAGCGAGGCGGTCGTCACGGAAATTTCTGCGCTCGGTTTACCGCTGATCGTGAAGCCCAGCCGCGAAGGTTCCAGCGTCGGCATGTCGAAGGTTTCGGAATATGATGGTTTACACAGTGCCTTAGCGCTGGCATTTCAACATGATGAAGAAGTATTGATTGAAAAATGGCTTAGCGGACCGGAATTTACCGTCGCGATACTGGGTGAAGAAATTTTACCGTCGATACGTATCCAACCCGCTGGAACCTTCTATGATTATGAGGCGAAGTATCTGTCTGATGAGACACAATATTTCTGCCCGGCGGGTCTGGAATCCGATCAGGAGACCCATTTGCGCGCTTTAGTGCAAAAAGCATGGTCAACGTTAGGTTGCGAAGGTTGGGGGCGTATTGACGCCATGCTGGATAGCGATGGGCAGTTTTATCTGCTGGAAGCGAATACCTCACCGGGTATGACCAGTCACAGTCTGGTGCCGATGGCGGCGCGACAGGCTGGGATGAGCTTCTCGCAGTTAGTGGTACGTATTCTGGAGTTGGCGGACTGATATGTCGCAGGCGGCGCTGAACACGCGAAACAGTGACGAAGAGGTGTCTTCATCACGTCGCAATAATGGAACGCGTCTTGCAGGAATTTTATTTCTGCTGACGGTGCTGTGTACCGTGTTTGTCAGCGGCTGGGTGGTGTTGGGCTGGATGGAAGACGCGCAGCGTTTACCGCTGTCAAAACTGGTGTTAACCGGCGAGCGGCACTACACGAAAAATGATGATATCCGGCAGTCAATTCTGGCGCTGGGCGCGCCTGGCACCTTCATGACGCAGGATGTCAATATCATTCAGAACCAGATTGAACGCCTGCCGTGGATCAAGCAGGCCAGCGTCAGAAAGCAATGGCCCGATGAATTGAAGATTCATCTGGTTGAATATGTGCCGATAGCGCGTTGGAATGATCAGCATATGGTGGACGCCGAAGGAAATGCTTTCAGCGTGCCGTCAGAACGTACCAGCAAACAGGTCCTGCCGATGCTGTATGGCCCGGAAGGCAGCGCAAGTGAAGTGTTGCAGGGCTATCGCGAGATGGGACAGATACTGGCGAAGGACAGATTTACTCTGAAGGAAGCGGCGATGACCGCACGTCGTTCCTGGCAGTTGACGCTGAATAACGATATTAAGCTCAACCTTGGCAGGGGCGACACGATGAAACGTTTGGCTCGCTTTGTAGAACTCTATCCGGTTTTACAGCAGCAGGCGCAAACCGATGGCAAACGGATTAGCTACGTTGATTTGCGTTATGACTCAGGTGCGGCAGTAGGGTGGGCGCCCTTACCGCCTGAGGAATCTACTCAGCAACAGAATCAGGCACAGGCAGAACAACAATGATCAAGGCGACGGACAGAAAACTGGTAGTTGGACTGGAGATTGGCACCGCGAAGGTTGCCGCTTTAGTAGGGGAAGTTCTGCCCGACGGTATGGTCAATATCATTGGCGTGGGCAGTTGCCCGTCGCGCGGTATGGATAAAGGCGGGGTTAATGACCTTGAGTCGGTAGTGAAGTGCGTACAGCGCGCTATCGACCAGGCAGAACTGATGGCGGATTGCCAGATTTCCTCTGTGTATCTGGCGCTTTCCGGCAAGCACATTAGCTGTCAGAATGAAATCGGCATGGTGCCGATTTCCGAAGAAGAAGTGACGCAGGAAGACGTGGAAAACGTCGTGCATACCGCGAAGTCGGTGCGCGTACGCGATGAGCACCGTGTGCTGCACGTGATTCCGCAGGAATATGCGATTGACTATCAGGAAGGCATCAAAAATCCTGTCGGTCTTTCCGGGGTGCGAATGCAGGCGAAAGTGCATTTAATCACCTGCCACAACGATATGGCAAAAAACATTGTGAAAGCCGTTGAACGTTGTGGCCTGAAAGTTGACCAACTGATATTTGCCGGCCTGGCGGCCAGTTATTCCGTATTGACGGAAGATGAACGTGAACTGGGCGTCTGCGTCGTGGATATCGGGGGTGGTACAATGGATATCGCCGTTTATACTGGCGGGGCGTTGCGCCATACCAAGGTGATACCTTATGCAGGTAACGTGGTCACCAGCGACATTGCCTACGCTTTCGGTACGCCGCCAAGCGACGCCGAAGCGATCAAAGTTCGCCATGGCTGCGCGTTGGGTTCCATCGTCGGTAAAGACGAAAGCGTTGAAGTGCCGAGCGTGGGCGGTCGTCCGCCGCGCAGTCTGCAGCGACAAACGCTGGCGGAGGTTATTGAGCCGCGCTACACCGAGCTGCTCAACCTGGTCAACGAAGAAATATTGCAATTACAGGAACAGCTTCGCCAGCAGGGGGTGAAACATCATCTTGCGGCGGGGATTGTGTTAACCGGTGGCGCAGCGCAGATCGAAGGTCTTGCTGCCTGCGCCCAGCGCGTGTTCCATACGCAGGTGCGTATCGGTGCGCCGCTGAATATTACTGGTCTGACGGATTACGCTCAGGAGCCGTATTACTCGACGGCGGTTGGGCTGCTTCACTACGGGAAAGAGTCCCACTTAAATGGTGAAGCTGAAGTAGAAAAACGCGTAACAGCTTCGGTCGGCTCGTGGATCAAGCGTATCAACAGCTGGCTGCGTAAAGAGTTTTAATTTTTTTATGAGACCGGCGAAAATTACGGTCTCAGGCGACAGGCACAACGGAGAGAGAGATTATGTTTGAACCAATGGAATTAACCAACGACGCGGTGATTAAAGTCATCGGCGTCGGTGGCGGCGGTGGTAATGCCGTTGAGCACATGGTGCGCGAGCGCATTGAAGGTGTCGAATTCTTCGCAGTGAACACTGACGCGCAAGCGTTACGTAAAACTGCGGTTGGCCAGACCATTCAGATTGGTAGCGGAATTACCAAAGGTCTGGGCGCCGGCGCAAACCCGGAAGTGGGGCGCAACGCTGCGGATGAAGACCGTGAAGCCTTGCGTGCCGCGCTGGATGGCGCAGACATGGTGTTTATCGCCGCGGGCATGGGCGGCGGTACCGGTACCGGCGCCGCGCCAGTGGTTGCTGAAGTTGCAAAAGATTTAGGCATTCTGACCGTTGCCGTGGTGACCAAGCCTTTCAACTTTGAAGGCAAAAAGCGCATGGCCTTTGCGGAGCAGGGGATCACTGAGCTGTCCAAGCATGTGGACTCGCTGATCACCATTCCGAACGACAAGCTGCTGAAAGTGCTGGGTCGCGGTATTTCTCTGCTTGACGCGTTTGGCGCGGCGAACGACGTGCTGAAAGGCGCGGTGCAGGGTATCGCAGAGCTGATCACCCGTCCGGGTCTGATGAACGTCGACTTTGCGGATGTGCGCACGGTGATGTCCGAAATGGGCTACGCGATGATGGGCTCCGGCGTGGCAAGCGGTGAAGACCGCGCGGAAGAAGCGGCTGAAATGGCGATTTCTTCTCCACTGCTGGAAGATATCGATCTGTCTGGCGCGCGCGGCGTGCTGGTTAACATCACCGCGGGCTTCGACCTGCGTCTGGATGAGTTTGAAACCGTGGGGAACACCATCCGTGCGTTTGCTTCGGATAACGCGACCGTGGTTATCGGTACTTCTCTGGACCCGGATATGAACGACGAACTGCGCGTTACCGTCGTGGCGACCGGAATTGGTATGGACAAACGTCCGGAAATCACGCTGGTGACCAACAAACAGGTACAGCAGCCGGTACTGGATCGTTACCAGCAGCACGGCATGGCGCCGCTGACCCAGGAGCAGAAGCCAGCCGCAAAAGTGGTAAACGACAATACGCCGCAGACCGCCAAAGAGCCGGATTATCTGGATATTCCTGCCTTCCTGCGTAAGCAAGCTGATTAAGAATTAGCTGGAAGTTGGGATTCGCGGCTCTTTGTGCTAAACTGGCCCACCGAATGTATAGTACACTTCGGTTGGATAGGTAATTTGGCGAGATTATACGATGATCAAACAAAGGACACTTAAACGTATCGTTCAGGCGACTGGCGTCGGTTTACATACCGGCAAGAAAGTCACCCTGACCTTACGCCCTGCGCCGGCCAACACCGGGGTCATCTATCGTCGCACCGACTTGAATCCACCGGTAGATTTTCCGGCCGATGCCAAATCTGTGCGTGATACCATGCTCTGTACGTGTCTGGTCAACGAGCATGATGTACGGATTTCAACCGTTGAGCACCTGAATGCGGCGCTGGCGGGTTTAGGTATCGATAACATCGTTATTGAAGTCGATGCTCCGGAAATCCCGATCATGGATGGCAGCGCTGCGCCGTTCGTCTACCTGCTCCTTGACGCCGGTATCGAAGAACTGAAAAGCGCGAAGAAATTTGTTCGCATCAAAGAGACCGTTCGCGTCGAAGATGGCGACAAGTGGGCTGAGTTCAAGCCATACAATGGTTTTACGTTGGATTTCACCATCGACTTTAACCATCCGGCGATCGACTCCAGCACGCAGCGCTATGCGATGAACTTCTCTGCTGACGCGTTTATGCGTCAGATCAGCCGCGCGCGTACTTTCGGCTTCATGCGTGATATCGAATATCTGCAGTCCCGCGGCCTGTGCCTGGGCGGCAGCTTCGATTGTGCCATCGTTGTTGACGATTATCGCGTACTGAACGAAGACGGCCTGCGTTTTGAAGACGAATTCGTTCGTCATAAAATGCTTGACGCGATTGGTGACTTGTTCATGTGTGGTCACAACATTATTGGTGCATTTACCGCGTATAAGTCCGGTCATGCATTGAATAACAAATTGTTGCAGGCTGTTCTGGCAAAACAGGAAGCCTGGGAATATGTGACCTTCGAAGACGACGCAGAACTGCCGTTGGCTTTCAAAGCACCATCGACCGTACTGGCATAACGACACGCGTTGTCGCATAAATTCGACTGGTAAATCTGGCACTCTCTCCGGCCAGGTAAGCCAGTCGTTTTTTTTTGCTCGTTGAGCGGGCCGGTATGGGTAACAGACTTTCTTCAATGTCAAAACCCATTCTGCACTAAAATGCTGTGCGAACGCTGGTTTCTTAAGCGTTTTTAACCGTATCTTCTCATCAATACTGCTGTAGTACCTGAGCATTAATGATAAGATTTGTGCGCAAAAAACGTTTGAATAACATTTATGGGATGGCTTTAACGTGAGTGGAATACTGACGCGTTGGCGACAGTTAGGTAGACGCTATTTCTGGCCGCATCTCTTATTAGGGATGGTCGCGGCGAGTCTTGGCCTGCCTGCGCTCAGCAATGCCGCGGAACCCAACACGCCAGCTAAAGCGGCGGCCAGTCGCCACGATCAACAGGTCAGCGTTAATTTCAGCCAGCTTGCTTTGCTGGAAGCCTCCAACCGTCGGCCTAATTTTACTGTCGATTACTGGCATCAGCACGCCATCCGCACCGTTATCCGCCATCTCTCCTTCGCCATGGCGCCGCAGGCATTGCCCGTGGTCGAAGAGCCGTCGCCGCTTCAGGCGCATCATTTAGCCTTACTGAACACGCTCAGCGCGCTGCTGACTCAGGAAGGTACGCCCGCTGCGACTCCGCAGCGCGTCGCGTACGCCCATTTCATGCCGCTGGCCGTCTTTACCGTTCCTGCCTGGATAAGCCAGGCGCAGGGTATTCGTGCCGGTCCTCAACGCCTCAGCTAAAAACAGAAAACCTTCCTCTGATAATTATGACTCCGCTGTGCGGGGCGTTTGAGATTTTAATATGCTAATCAAATTGTTAACTAAAGTATTCGGTAGCCGTAACGATCGCACGCTGCGTCGTATGCGTAAAGTGGTCGGCGTGATCAACGCCATGGAACCGGAAATGGAAAAACTCACCGACGAAGAGCTGAAAGCCAAGACCGGAGAGTTTCGTGCGCGTCTCGAGAAAGGCGCTAGCGTGGAAAGCTTGATCCCGGAAGCGTTCGCCGTGGTGCGTGAAGCGAGCAAGCGCGTATTCGGTATGCGTCACTTCGACGTGCAGTTGCTCGGTGGTATGGTTCTGAACGATCGCTGCATCGCAGAAATGCGTACCGGCGAGGGTAAAACCCTGACCGCGACGCTGCCCGCCTACCTGAACGCGCTGAGCGGAAAGGGCGTACACGTGGTGACAGTGAACGATTATCTGGCGCAGCGTGACGCCGAAAACAACCGTCCGCTGTTTGAATTTCTCGGCATGACCGTCGGCATTAACCTGCCGGGTATGCCTGCGCCCGCCAAGCGCGAAGCCTACGCCGCTGACATCACCTACGGCACCAATAACGAATACGGTTTTGACTACCTGCGTGACAACATGGCGTTCAGCCCTGAAGAACGCGTCCAACGCAAACTGCACTATGCGCTGGTGGATGAGGTTGACTCTATCCTGATCGACGAAGCGCGTACTCCGCTGATCATTTCCGGTCCGGCTGAAGACAGCTCGGAAATGTACAAGAAAGTGAACAAAATCATCCCACATCTGATTCGTCAGGAAAAAGAGGACTCCGACACCTTCCAGGGTGAGGGACACTTCTCGGTGGATGAAAAAGCGCGCCAGGTTAACCTGACCGAACGCGGTCTGGTGCTGATTGAAGAACTGCTGGTAAAAGAAGGCATTATGGATGAAGGCGAGTCGCTGTACTCTCCGGGCAACATCATGCTGATGCATCACGTTACCGCCGCGCTGCGCGCTCACGCGCTGTTTACCCGCGACGTTGATTACATCGTTAAAGACGGTGAAGTCATTATCGTTGACGAACACACCGGGCGTACTATGCAGGGGCGTCGCTGGTCTGATGGTCTGCACCAGGCGGTTGAAGCCAAAGAAGGCGTGGACATCCAGAACGAGAACCAGACGCTGGCTTCGATTACCTTCCAGAACTACTTCCGTCTGTATGAAAAACTGGCCGGTATGACCGGTACGGCAGATACCGAAGCGTTCGAATTCAGCTCCATTTACAAGCTCGACACCGTGGTGGTGCCGACTAACCGTCCGATGATCCGTAAAGATATGCCGGATCTGGTCTACATGACCGAAGCGGAAAAAATTCAGGCCATCATTGAAGATATTAAAGAGCGTACCGCAAAAGGCCAGCCGGTGTTGGTGGGGACCATCTCGATTGAGAAATCGGAAGTGGTGTCTAATGAACTGACGAAAGCGGGCATCAAACATAACGTCCTGAACGCCAAGTTCCACGCCAACGAAGCGGCTATCGTTGCCCAGGCGGGGTATCCGGCAGCCGTGACCATCGCGACCAACATGGCGGGTCGTGGTACGGATATCATGCTGGGCGGCAGCTGGCAGGCGGAAGTCGCCGCGCTGGAAAATCCGACGCCAGAACAAATTGCGCAGATCAAAGCAGACTGGCAGGTGCGTCATGATGCCGTACTGGCTGCGGGCGGTCTGCATATTATTGGTACAGAGCGTCACGAATCCCGTCGTATCGATAACCAGTTGCGCGGTCGTTCGGGCCGTCAGGGGGATGCGGGTTCTTCCCGTTTCTACCTGTCAATGGAAGATGCGCTGATGCGTATCTTCGCCTCTGACCGCGTGTCCGGCATGATGCGTAAGCTCGGCATGAAACCGGGTGAAGCCATCGAGCATCCGTGGGTAACCAAAGCTATTGCTAACGCCCAGCGCAAAGTGGAAAGCCGTAACTTCGACATTCGTAAACAGTTACTGGAATACGATGACGTTGCTAACGATCAGCGTCGCGCGATCTACACCCAGCGTAACGAACTGCTGGATGTCTCTGATGTGAGCGAAACCATTAACAGCATTCGCGAGGATGTGTTTAAAGCAACCATCGATGCTTACATTCCGCCGCAGTCGCTGGAAGAAATGTGGGATATCCCTGGCCTGCAGGAACGTCTGAAAAATGACTTCGACCTGGACATGCCGATCGCGGAGTGGCTGGATAAAGAGCCGGAACTGCACGAAGAGACCCTACGCGAGCGCATTCTTGCGCAGGCTATCGAGGTGTATCAGCGTAAAGAAGAAGTGGTCGGCGCTGAGATGATGCGTCACTTCGAAAAAGGCGTGATGTTGCAGACGCTCGACTCCCTGTGGAAAGAACACCTGGCGGCGATGGACTATCTGCGTCAGGGTATCCACCTGCGCGGCTATGCGCAGAAAGATCCGAAGCAGGAATATAAGCGTGAGTCCTTTGCGATGTTCGCCGCGATGCTGGAATCGCTGAAGTATGAAGTGATCAGCACGCTGAGTAAGGTCCAGGTACGTATGCCGGAAGAAGTGGAAGCGATGGAGCAGCAGCGTCGCGAAGAAGCGGAACGTCTGGCGCAGATGCAACAGCTGAGCCATCAGGACGACGATAGCGCGGCGGCGGCTGATCTGGCAGCGCAAACCGGCGAACGCAAAGTTGGCCGTAACGATCCGTGCCCGTGCGGTTCCGGCAAGAAATACAAACAGTGCCATGGCCGCCTGAGCTGAGCCCAGGCATCATTGCCGGGTAACGCTACGTTTATCCGGTTAACGGTAAGTGACCAACAAAAAGGCGCGGGAGACTGCGCCTTTTTTATGGATGCGACAAGATGAAAACACTGCACATCGCGGTCGGGATTATCCGTAATCCGCAAAATGAAATTTTTATCACCCAGCGCGCCGCTGATGCGCATATGGCGAATAAGCTGGAATTTCCCGGAGGAAAGTTTGAAACGGGTGAAACGCCGGAGCAAGCCCTGAGCCGGGAGTTACAGGAAGAGGTGGGGATTACCCCGACGACCGTCACGCTGTTTGAGAAGCTGGAATATCAATTTCCGGACCGGCATGTCACCCTGTGGTTCTGGCTGGTGGAAGCCTGGCTGGGAGAGCCGTGGGGCAAGGAAGGTCAACCAGGCAAGTGGGTTGCTATTGAGGCGCTCAGGGAAGATGATTTTCCACCCGCTAACGAAGCGGTCATTGCGAAGCTAAAACACGCTTTTCAGGGGTGAACACTTTTGTAGGCCGGATAAGCACACTGAATTGCGCCATCCGACCTCCAGGCGACGGTTACTGTTTTTCTTCGCTCCAGTCGTCGCTGTCTGACAAATCGCCGCTGCTCGGAATGCGTTTTTCCTCGGCGGCCCATTCTCCCAGATCGATTAACTGACAGCGTTTACTACAGAACGGGCGAAACGGGCTAATCTCGCCCCAGACGACCGTTTTACCGCAGGTAGGGCAGTTGACGGTGATCGTTTCTGACATTTTTACTCCTTAACAGCAAGCCAGCTCAAAATCGAGGCGCTCAGGTACCACGCCGTGTTCGCTATCAAGCGGCATAAAACGAATGGCAAAACGGCTCTTGTGACCGGAAATTTGCGGATAAAGCAGAGATTCGAACGGCAAATTGAGACGCAGTAAATCAGCATCTTCGCCGTTATCCTGATAAAAACCGTTCAGGCTGGTCTGTTTGCGGAACGGCGCGGAGTTGCGAATGAGATCGAGGATCAGCGTCAGCGCCTGGTTTAGCGGATTCAGGCTGGCAAGCCAGGCATCCACTTGTGCGTCACGCTGAGCCTGTGGCAAATGCAGCCACATGTGCAGCGTGGGTAAATCAAAGCTGCAGCAGCCGCCAGGAATGCTCAGGCGCTGGCGAACCAGCGCAATTAACCGATCTTCGCGTAAAAACTGCCCGATACGCGGCGCGGAAATCAAAACAGTTCCCGTCGTTTTTAGCTGCTGGCGCAGTGCTTCAATACGGCTTTGATCGACGCCGGGTACTTCTATCCATGCCTGAAGTTTACGCTGCTGGCGTTCAAGCTCTTTCAGCAATTCTGTACGCACTTCCCCGCGTTCGAACACGTCCAGCAAGTCCCCGACATTGCGAAAAAAATGCAGTGCGTCCGCATGGGTGGCGATGGGGAGATTAACCGAAAGTTGTTGAATTAAAAACTCAATGCGCAGCCATGTACGCATTTTTTCATTGAGCGGGTGTTCAAAAAGGACGTGGGTGTGCATTACGGTTTTTCCTGTGAGACAAACTGCGACGCAAGCTGTAAATACAGCGCGTGCAGGCGAGCGACATCCGACCTGATGGACTCTGGTGCGCCGTTATTATCAATAACATCGTCTGCCGCGGCAAGGCGCGCTTCACGTGTTGCCTGGGCGGCGAGAATCTGTTCGGCATGTGCGCGGGTAACATCGTCGCGCTGCATGGTGCGTAAAAGCTGCGTCTCGGGCGTCACGTCGACCACGAGAACGCGGTTCGCTTTGGTCGTCAGGCCATTTTCAACCAGCAGAGGAACAACCCAAAGTACATAAGGGGATGTTGCCTGCTGAAACTGGCGCTGCGTCTCATGCTGAATAAGCGGGTGCAGCAGGGCATTTAGCCAGACTTTCTCGTGCGGATTGGCGAAGATCCGCTCGCGTAGCAGACGACGCTGTAGCCTACCGTCTGCGTCGAGTAACGCCTGACCGAAGTGGTCGGCAATAGCGGCCAGCGCGGGCTGGCCAGGCTCGACGACCTGGCGGGCAATTATATCTGCATCAACAATCTGAATTCCGAGGTCAGCGAACGCGTTGGCGACGGTACTCTTGCCGCTGCCAATGCCGCCCGTTAAGGCCACTGTATACCTCATAAGCTCAGTTCCCGGTCATTTATTTTAATAATCAATTGGTTGAATATTGATCGCATCAGAGTGAAATGGCGCTAAAGCTGTCCCGCCTTTCACCAGGTAAATTTATGGGATTGTAGCGTAAAAAAAGAGAATTTCGCAGTCTTGCGCGGCACTGATTAGTGCGTATGATAGCGTCACTGGAGTTGCGCTCTCATACTTATAGCCCTTAACCCCAGGAATCCGCACATGCGTATTGAAGAAGATCTGAAGTTAGGTTTTAAAGACGTTCTTATCCGCCCTAAGCGTTCTACTCTTAAAAGCCGTTCCGATGTTGAGCTGGAACGTCAGTTTACCTTCAAACACTCAGGTCAGACCTGGTCTGGCGTACCTGTCATTGCCGCCAATATGGATACCGTCGGGACGTTCGAGATGGCGACCGCGCTTGCCTCATTCGATATTCTGACCGCCGTCCATAAGCATTACTCCGTTGAAGAGTGGTCCGCGTTTATCGGTGAAGCGCCTGCCAACGTGCTGAAACACGTGATGGTCTCTACCGGTACTTCTGACGCGGACTTTGAGAAAACCAAACAGATTCTGGCATTAAGCCCTGCGCTGAACTTTGTCTGCATTGATGTGGCCAATGGTTACTCTGAGCACTTCGTTCAGTTCGTGTCAAAAGCGCGTGAAGCCTGGCCGACGAAAACGATCTGCGCCGGTAACGTTGTGACGGGCGAGATGTGCGAAGAACTGATCCTCTCCGGCGCCGATATCGTCAAAGTCGGGATCGGGCCGGGGTCTGTCTGCACCACGCGCGTCAAAACCGGTGTTGGTTATCCGCAGCTTTCTGCGGTGATCGAATGCGCTGATGCGGCGCACGGTCTGGGCGGAATGATTGTCAGTGACGGCGGTTGCACTATGCCAGGTGATGTGGCTAAAGCCTTTGGTGGCGGCGCTGACTTCGTGATGCTCGGCGGTATGCTGGCAGGGCATGAAGAGAGCGGCGGCAAGATCGTTGAAGAAAATGGCGAGAAGTTCATGCTGTTTTACGGGATGAGTTCCGAATCGGCCATGACCCGTCACGTTGGCGGCGTTGCACAGTACCGTGCAGCGGAAGGCAAAACCGTTAAGCTTCCTCTGCGTGGCCCGGTGGAAAACACAGCCCGTGATATCCTCGGCGGCCTGCGTTCTGCCTGCACTTACGTTGGCGCATCGCGTCTTAAAGAACTGACCAAACGCACGACCTTTATCCGCGTACAGGAACAGGAAAACCGCATTTTCAACAGCCTGTAATCCTTTCCGTTTGTCGGATTAGGCATGAATGCCTAATCCGGCTTTGAGTTCTGTTCCCGCTCTTCAATCGCTTCAGCCTACTGTGCTCATCGCATCCCCCAGATGGAATATCGGCAGATACATGGCAACCACCAGCGTGCCAATAATTAACCCCGTAATGACCAGCAAAGCAGGTTCCAGCAATGCGGCGAGACTGTCGGCCAGCGCCAGCGTGTTCTCACTATGATGCCGGGCAAGATTATGCAGCATCGTGTCCAGTGAACCGGAAACTTCGCCTGTTCTAATCAGTTGCAGGCACAGCGGGCTGAAGACTTGCGCATTTTGAAATGCCTGCCAGACCGGAAGACCGTGACTGATATCACGCTGGACTTGCGCCAGTCGCTGGGACCAGTAGGGACATTGCAGGCTTTCCCGTACGCTCTCCAGCGCCGGTAAAAATGCGATCCCTGCGCGTTGTGTTAACGCGAGAATGGTAAAAATCTGCGTGAGTTTTTGCCCCCTGAGCAGGCGACCCATTACCGGTATGCGCAGCAGCCAGCGCTGGCGCGTTATCAGCCATGAGGAACGGTGCTTCACCGCGCTGTTTGCCGCAATGACTCCGCCGCTCAGCAGTAAAATCAACCAGCCCTGGTTTGCACTCCAGTCGGCGAACGTGATGATCCCCTGCGTCAGCGCCGGTAGGGGCGTGTTGAAGGTCCGGTAAATGGCGGCAAACTCGGGTAAGACAAAGTGCAACATGGCCAACACCACAAAGAAAGCCATCGCCAAAATGATAAAGGGATAACGCAACGCTTTCTTGATCTTATCGCTTAACTGTTTGTGGGCGTTTTGCTGCCGGGCCAGTTCGAAGCAGCATTCGTCGAGCTTTCCGGTCAGTTCACCGGTGCGAATCATCGCCTGATACAGCGGAGGAAAAACATCTGGCCATTGCGCCAGCGCGCTGGAGAGGGGCGTACCCTGCTCCAGTTCGTGCGCCAGGCTCTGCAACAGCGCTTGCCACTGTTTTCCCGGTTGTTGTCCGGCGAGAAGCGCCAGCCCGTCGGAGAGCGTCAGGCCCGCCTTCAGCAGCGTGGCGAGTTGATGAATCACTTCCGAACATTTCCCGGCGCGCCACAGCGCGCGGTTAACGCGCAGCGGCTTCACGCGCAGTGGCGTTATCTTGCGCTGTTCGAGCGCCAGCAGCAGTAAAGCCTGGCTTTCGGCCCATAATGCGCCCTCGCCAGGTAAGCCATCGCTGTCAATGCCTTGCCATCGCCAAAGCGTTTTACTGCTCATTGGGCATTCCCAGAATGCGTACCAGCTCTTCAAAGGTCGTTAACCCCTGGTCGACGGCGCGGCAGCCGCTTTCAAAAAGCGTGAGCATACCGGCTTGTCGGGCATAACCTTCCAGTGCTTCAACGGGCGCGCCACTGGCGATGTGCTGGCGCAGTTCAGCGGTAACGGGTAGGACTTCAAACAGCGCCGTACGCCCATAAAAGCCATGATAACAGTGCTCGCAGCCTACCGCCTGCCAGCGCGGCAACGCGGTTGGGCATAATGTCTGCGGCAAACGGATCGGGTCGTTAGTCAGCCGTCGACAGTGAGGGCAGAGCTTTCTGACCAGCCGTTGCGCCGCCACAAGATTTAAGGCGGAGGAGAGCATCCAGCGCGCCACTCCCATTTGCTGCAAGCGGATCAGTGCCTCGCAGCTGGAGTTGGTGTGCAGCGTGGAAAGCACCAGATGACCCGTTTGCGCGGCTTTAATGGCGATTTCGGCTGTTTCGCCGTCGCGGATCTCTCCGACCATAATGACATCGGGATCCTGGCGTAACAGCGCCCGTAAGACGCCCTGAAAGGTGAGCCCCGCACGCGGATGGATCTGCGTCTGGTTGATGCCGTCCAGCGGGATTTCCACTGGATCTTCAACGCTGCACAGATTCACCTCCGTGGCGTTTCGCATCTGGAGAGCGCTGTACAGTGTCACCGTCTTTCCGCTGCCCGTCGGTCCGGTCACCAGCACCAGCCCCTGGGGTTGTTGCAAGGCATGAATGAACGCCGAAAGCTGCGAGTCGTGCATCCCCAGGGCGGTGACATCCAGCGCCTGACTAACCTGGTGCAACAAACGCAAAACAACCTTTTCGCCATGACGACAGGGTAACGTGGCGATACGAAACGAGACGGTGGAACCGGCCAGCCCGACGGTGAACTGCCCATCCTGCGGCAGGCGGTGTTCAGCAATATCCAGTTGACCTAACACCTTCAGGCGGGCCGTCAGGGCTAATCCCGTTTCTTTGGCGACAGTGGGCAGGTTGTATAACACCCCGTCAACACGCAGTCGAATGCGGAAATGGTGTTCCGCAGGCTCAATGTGGATGTCGGATGCGCGTTTAGTCATCGCCGCCTGAAGGGTTTTATCCAGCAATGCTGCCGCGCTGAGGCTGGCTTCCGGTACGACCGCAGGCAGCGTTTGTGGCGGATGATGCAAATGCCCTTCCATTTGCTGGCGTGTCCAGCAGGCGATCTCAATGCGTTTTGTCGTCGCAAAATGCAAAGCGTCAAGCAGTTCATGAGACGGCGCGTCCACGACGGCGACGTGTACCACGTCACTGTCTGCATCAAGTAAGATGCCGTTATGACGCTGACAAAGGGCGGTAAGTTGAGTGGTATTCATCGCTGCTCCTTAGTTGCCGTCAAAACGAAAAACATCTTCACAAGCCTGCTGTAACGCACCGTCATTCTGAATAGTGCAGTTACGCGTCCAGCCCGTAATGCCGTTTGCGTTATCCCAGTTCGGCGTCATCGTGACGCTCAGACCGTTCAGGCTCTCCTGACCACTGAGTGATACCACGCCCTTCGCCACGCTCATTCCTGAGACATAGCGCGTTGTAGTGGGTGAGGGGATGCCGTTGCTTCCGCCATCGCAGGTGACGATGCCGCCATGTTCAAGCGCGCACAGTTCGACTGCAGTGCGGTAAGGAATAAATGTTTGCAGCATGTCCGTTAGCGCGGCCTTGCGCAGATAGTTTTGGTACGCCGGAATGCCGATGGCGCTGAGAATGGCGATAATGCCGATGACCACCATCAGTTCGATCAGGGTAAATCCACGTTGTTTATCCATTGTTCGCTCCTTGAGTCAGTGGCGGTCACTTTGGCAAACGGGATAAAGGCACGCGAGCATCAAAAAGAGAAACGGGAATCAGGGTTCAGAGGAAGTTGTCAGCGTTTCATCACAGGACAAGGTATTTACGAGGCGGCTCGAGAAAAGCGCCAGACAGGCCCGGTGAGCGACAGCGTCACCGGGCAAAGAGGGTTAACGGAAACGCATCGAAAGGTCCAGCGCGCGCACGTGCTTAGTGAGCGCGCCGACGGAAATGAAATCGACACCGGTTTGCGCAAATTCGCGCAGCGTCTTGTCCGTCACGTTGCCGGAAACTTCCAGTCGCGCTTGCCCGTTGGCGCGTTTAACCGCTTCACGCATCTGCTCGGTTTCAAAATTATCCAGCATGATGATGTCTGCGCCCGCTTTCAGCGCTTCATCCAGCTCATCAAGATTTTCAACTTCGACTTCCACCGGCACATCCGGGTGCAGCCAGAAGGCTTTTTCCACCGCCTGACGAACGGATCCGGAAGCAATAATGTGGTTTTCTTTGATTAAAAAGGCATCGGAAAGGCCCAGGCGGTGATTGGCGCCGCCGCCGCACAGCACGGCGTATTTCAATGCGGTGCGCAGTCCCGGCAGCGTTTTACGTGTGTCCAGCAGTTGAGTTTTGGTCCCCGCCAGCAGTTCGACATATTTACGCACTTCGCTCGCGACGCCGGAAAGGGTTTGTACGAAGTTCAGCGCGGTACGCTCACCCGTGAGCAATACCCGGGAAGGACCGTCCAGCTCGAACAGCGGTTGATTCGCGAGGATGCTGTCGCCGTCATCGACGTGCCAGGTAACAGTGACATCATCGCCAGCCAGCTGAATAAACACTTCTTCCACCCAGCGTTTGCCACAAAAAACGCCATTTTCACGCGTGATAACGGTCGCGTGAGAGCGGGTATTTTCCGGCAAAAGTTGCGCCGTAATGTCGTTGCCGGCATCCACTTCGCCACCTAAATCTTCGCGCAGCGCCTGGGCGACAGTGGCAGGGATATCCAGATTAATGCGTTCCAACAGCGCGTCACGTCGGTAGTCAGGGTTATAACGGCGAGGCGGCATGATAAAACTCCAAATTGCTAACGAATCATAAGGTAGAAACATGCTACTCTGAAGCGGCTATAAGCACCACTCAAAAGGAGATACTGCATGTTGTTAGACAAGGGCTGGCTGGCAGAGGCGCGGCGCGTCCCTTCTCCTCATTATGATTGCCGCCCGGATGACGATCATCCTTCTCTGCTGGTGGTGCACAATATCAGCCTGCCGCCCGGCGAATTTGGCGGCCCGTGGATCGATGCGCTATTCACTGGAACAATTGATCCCACCGCTCACCCCTTTTTTGCGGAAATCGCGCATCTTCGTGTTTCCGCACATTGTCTGATTCGCCGTGACGGTGAAATCGTTCAGTATGTTCCTTTCGATAAACGCGCGTGGCACGCTGGCGTTTCCCGTTACCGGGGTCGCGAGCGGTGCAATGATTTTTCGATTGGCATTGAGCTGGAAGGCACCGATACGCTGGCCTACACCGATGCGCAGTACCAACAGCTGGCGGCCATTACGCGCACGCTGATAACGTATTACCCGGCGATTGCCGATAACATAACCGGACATTGTGATATTGCGCCTGATCGCAAGACCGATCCCGGCCCCGCTTTTGACTGGGCGAGGTTTCGCGCTCTGGTCACCCCCTCGTCAGATAAGGAGATGACATGACGCTGTTTACGACTCTACTGGTGCTGTTTGTTGAGCGCCTGTTCAAACTGGGAGAGCACTGGCAGCTCGATCACCGCCTGGAAGCGTTATTTCGGCGCATTACGCGTTTTTCAATGGCGCGTACGCTGGGGATGACGTTTATTGCGATGGCGGTCGCATTCCTGCTTTTACGCGCGCTTCAGGGGCTGTTGTTCAATGTGCCGACGATTTTGGCGTGGATCCTGTTGGGGCTGTTGTGCATTGGCGCCGGGAAAGTGCGGATGCATTACCACGCCTATCTCCAGGCGGCTTCGCGCGATGACGCCCACGCCCGTAAAGCAATGGCCAGTGAGCTCACCCTGATCCACGGCGTCCCGCCGGATTGCGATGAGCGCGAGTTTTTACGTGAACTGCAAAACGCGCTGCTGTGGATTAACTTCCGTTTCTATCTTGCGCCTCTGTTTTGGCTGATCGTCGGCGGTCAGTGGGGTCCGGTGCTGCTGGTGGGCTATGCTTTTCTGCGCTCATGGCAGTCGTGGCTGGCGCGTTACCTGACGCCGCATGAGCGTTTGCAGTCGGGTATTGACGCCATTCTTCACGTGCTGGACTGGATCCCGGTGCGCCTGGCAGGCGTGGTTTACGCCTTGATCGGGCACGGAGAGAAAGCGCTTCCTGCGTGGTTTGCCTCGCTGGCCGACATGCATACCGCGCAGTACCAGGTGTTAACCCGACTGGCGCAGTTCTCGTTGGCGCGGGAACCGCATACCGATAAGGTCGAGACGCCGAAAGCGGCAGTATCGATGGCCAAGAAAACGTCGCTGGTGGTGGTAGTGGCGATCGCTTTCCTGACCATTTACGGGGCGCTGGTGTAGCGGATTGAGTGGCCGGCGTACAGCGCTTATCCGGCCTACATTGCCCGACAGCGTAGCGCCGCCGGGCTGCGTGTCAGAGAGTATCCGCGGGCGGAATACCAAAATCCGGCATTCCGTTTTCGTCCCAGCGAACCAGCTTCAGACGGGTATGACGGTTGGGATCGTAGAGCGGATCGCCCTCGATTTCGGTGTAGTTGCGCGCGTGATATACCAGCACATCTTCCCCTTCCGGCGTTTGCGTAAAGCTGTTATGCCCCGGCCCGTATTGACGATTTTCATAGCTGGTGGCAAAGACCGGACGCGGCGATTTATGCCAGTTCGCCGGGTTTTTCGGATCGGCGTTCATATCAATCCATAAAAGCCCCATGCAGTAGTTCTCGTCCGTTGCGCTGGCGGAGTAGCTAATGAACAATCTGTCGCCATGCGTGAGCGCCGCCGGGCCTTCATTGACCCAAAATCCCCGACATTCCCAGTCATACTCCGGTTTGCTGAGCATCACAGGTTCGCCTTTAATGGTCCACGGGTTTTCCATTTCGGCAAGATAGATGTTGGAGTTACCGGCGATATGCGGGGATTTTTGCGCCCACAGATACCACTGTTTTCCCTGATGATGAAAGGTAGTGGCATCGAGCGCAAACGTGTCAAACGGCGTTTTGATCTGGCCTTTTTCGTACCAGACGCCAGTGAGCGGGTCGGCATCCGCACATTCCAGCGCGTACATCCGGTGCTGGAACATCCCCAGTTTGTCGAGCGCCTGGGTATGGGCAGCGGCGAAATAGATATACCACTTACCGTTGATGCGGTGAATTTCCGGCGCCCAGATCAGCTCGCACATCGGGCCGGTTTCCGGTTTACGCCAGACGATAACCGGTTCCGCGCTGCGCAGGCCCTCCAGGGTGTTCGCCCGTCGGATTTCCAGCCGATCATATTCCGGCACCGAGGCAATAAAGTAGTAGTCGCAGCCGTCTCGCAGAATAAACGGATCGGCGCGTTGCTCAATAAAGGGGTTTGGCCAGTCTTGCATTAGGCTTTCCTTACGCTTTCAGCGGCTTTCAGTTCCTGATATTCGTTAAGCTCGCGGTAATTGGTGCGGCGCTTTTCCAGATCGTCCTGTATGTGTTTCATCAGTTCACGGTCGACTTTCAGCAGACGAACCACGCCCGCGGTAATGAGATAACCGACGCCCGGGATCACCGTAAACAGCAGTACGATGCCGTTGATTGCCGTGTCGCTCTGGGTTTTCGCGCCAGCGTCATAGCCATACCAGGAGAGCAGAAAGCCTACCATCGCCCCGGCGATCGCCAGGCCCAGCTTCAGGAAGAAGAGATTACCGGAGAAGCTGATGCCGGTGATACGTTTGCCGGTTTTCCATTCGCCGTAGTCGTCAACGTCCGCCATCAGCGACCAGTGCAGCGGCGACGGGATCTGATGCAGAATATTCAGCAGGAAATAGAGCACGACAATCAACGCGGTGGCTTTCGGGTCGAAGAAGTAAAACGCGCAAGAGAAGAGGGCCAGCGCGATGTTGGTCCAGAAGAACACTTTCAGCTTGCACCAGCGGTCGGTCAGCACTTTCGCCAGCATACTGCCGATCATCATGCCAACCACGCCCAGGCTGATAAACAGCGTGGCGAAGTGGGTGCTTTGTCCCATCACCCAGGTCACGTAGTACATGGTCGCCGCCATCCGAATGAAGCCCGGGCAGACATTGCACAGCGTCAGCAACAAAATGCGCACCCACTGATCGTTTTTCCACACGTCTTTAAAATCGTTTTTCATGTCATCGTGGGTGGGAACGGCAGGGCGGACGCGTTCGCGAACGGTGGCAAAGCAGAACAGGAACATACACATGCCGATAATCGCCAGCACGGTCATCGCCATCTGGTAGCCTTTGGCTTTGTCGCCGCCACCAAACCAGTCGACCATTGGCAGCAGCGTAAGCGACAGCAGCAACGTCGCGATACCGACTAACACAAAGCGATAAGACTGGCAGGCCACGCGTTCTTTAGGATCGTTGGTGATCACGCCGCCTAACGAGCAATAGGGAATATTGATGGCGGTATAAGTGATCGACAGCAGGAAATAAGTGACAAACGCATAGATAACCTTGCTGTTATACGTCCAGTCTGGGGTGGTGAACATCAGGATACTGAACAGCGCATAGGGGAAAGCGATCCACAGCAGCCAGGGGCGGAAACGACCATATTGACTTTGGGTGCGATCGGCGATGGCGCCCATCACCGGGTCGGTGACCGCGTCAATGACGCGCACAGACAGTAACAGTACGCCCACCAATGCGGGTGCCAGACCAAAAATATCCGTATAAAAATAGTTAACAAACAACATGATGGCACCAAAGATGATGTTACATCCGGCGTCGCCCATGCCATAACCAATCTTCTCTCGTACCGAAAGTTTACCCTTTTCCATTGAGACGTCTCCCCATCAGGTGATGGAGTGAATTATTCGTCTGCGAGTGAATAATTGCGTTGCAGGATAGCGCCGCTGATATGGACGAAATAGCTATTGGCAGGAAAGTGTGAAGCAGATAACACCCCTCACCCGGCGGGCGAGGGGAAGAGAATTAATGCGCTTTGGCGGTCTTCGCCGTTTTCTGCTTGCACAGATAACCGACGCCCAGGACCAGCAGCCATACGGGGATCAAATAGACTGAGATCGCCATTCCCGGCGTGATTAACATAATTACCAGTACCGCAGCCATAAACAGCAGGCAAACCCAGTTTCCGAGCGGATAGAGCAGAGCCGGGAAGCGCGTTTTAACGCCCTGTTGCTGTTTCGCGCGACGGAACTTGATGTGCGCCAGACTAATCATCGCCCAGTTAATGACCAGTGCGGAAACCACCAGCGCCATCAGCAGGCCAAACGCCGACTCCG
This sequence comes from Citrobacter sp. 50677481, assembly GCF_001463265.1. Classification (NCBI taxonomy): domain Bacteria; kingdom Pseudomonadati; phylum Pseudomonadota; class Gammaproteobacteria; order Enterobacterales; family Enterobacteriaceae; genus Citrobacter; species Citrobacter sp. 50677481. The sequence goes on along the minus strand of NZ_LNHZ01000061.1, from coordinate 63,749 downwards.
GCGCCATATAGTTAATGAGTACGCACAGTGCGGTGACCAGCGCAGAAACCAGAATGGTATTGACCGGCACGCCGCGTTTGTCGACGGAAAGCAGCGCTTTTGGCGCGTTGCCCTGCTGCGCAAGGCCAAACAACATTCGGCTGTTGCAGTAGACGCAACTGTTATACACCGACAGCGCCGCGGTCAGCACCACGATGTTCAGCGCATTCGCCACAAAGGTGTCGCCCAGCTCGTGGAAGATAAGGACAAATGGGCTGGTGTCAGCGGTTACGCGCGTCCACGGCAGCAGGGAAAGCAGCACTGCCAGTGAGCCAACATAGAAGATCAGAATACGGTAGATAACCTGGTTGGTCGCTTTCGGAATGCTTTGCTCCGGGTTATCGGCTTCCGCCGCGGTGATCCCCACCAGTTCAAGCCCTCCAAAGGAGAACATAATGATCGCCATCATCATGACCAGCCCGGTCCAGCCATGCGGCAGGAAGCCGCCCTGTTCCCACAGGTTGCGCACGGTAGCCTGCGGGCCGCCGTTGCCGCTGAACAGTAGCCAGCCGCCGAACAGAATCATCGCCACCACGGCGATCACTTTAATAATGGCGAACCAGAATTCCATTTCACCAAACACTTTCACGTTGGTCAGGTTGATCGCGTTGATCAGCACAAAGAAAGCCGCCGCCGAGACCCAGGTCGGGATCTCCGGATACCAGAACTGGATGTATTTACCGACGGCGGTCAGTTCCGCCATCGCGACCAGCACATACAACACCCAGTAATTCCAGCCTGAGGCAAAACCGGCAAAACTGCCCCAGTACTTATAGGCAAAGTGGCTGAACGAACCGGCAACCGGCTCCTCCACAACCATTTCCCCTAACTGACGCATGATCAAAAAAGCGATAAACCCTGCGATCGCATAACCCAGAATGATACCGGGACCGGCTGACTGGATAACGGAGGCGCTTCCCAGGAACAGGCCTGTCCCGATTGCGCCGCCCAGCGCGATTAGCTGGATATGGCGGTTTTTTAGCCCGCGCTTAAGCTGCTCGCCGTGCTGCTGACTGTCCATCATGAAACCTCGTGTGTGGTGCGCTCTTTCTGTGATGAGCGTTTATGTAGTAACGACGCAGGATGCGTGTGTAAGTTAACAATTCCGTTTGTTGTATTTTTTTGTTTACAGTTGTGTTTAATGAAATGTCGCCGGAACTCTTTTGTCTGGATAAGAATAATGGTATGCGCAGGCGAATGCACCTGCTTTATGAATGGTTGATGACGAGTTGCATAAAAAGAAAGCAGATGTAACAGCCCTTCGTTAATCTCACACGCCATATCTCAGCCCAACAAATTGCGTAATGATTTATTTTATTTGCATGAATATGCGAGTGAATCGGTTCAATTTGGATTTTATTTCGTTTCAATAAGGTTAAAACTGGCGCGGGGTCGGTAAATTTAACATTTGTGCATAGTTACATGTTTGAAACGTTATTTCTGTAATGTTGTTAAAATGTGCGTGGTTTCCTGATTTCAATCAAAACCTGTATGGACAGAAGGTGAATACTTTGTTACTTTAGCGTCACAGACATGAAATTGGTAAGACCAATTGACTCCGGGCAAATGGCTTAAGACAGGACATCATGGCCTACAGCAAAATCCGCCAACCAAAATTATCCGATGTGATTGAGCAACAGCTGGAGTTTTTGATTCTTGAGGGCACCTTGCGCCCCGGCGAAAAACTCCCACCGGAACGCGAACTGGCGAAACAGTTCGACGTCTCCCGTCCCTCCCTGCGTGAGGCGATCCAACGTCTCGAAGCGAAGGGCCTGTTGCTTCGTCGCCAGGGCGGCGGCACTTTTGTTCAGAGCAGCCTGTGGCAGAGCTTCAGCGACCCACTGGTAGAATTGCTCTCCGATCATCCTGAATCCCAGTTTGACCTGCTCGAGACGCGCCACGCGTTGGAAGGCATTGCGGCCTATTACGCGGCGCTGCGCAGCACGGACGAAGACAAAACGCGGATTCGCGAACTGCACCATGCGATTGAGCTGGCGCAGGAGTCGGGTGACCTGGACGCTGAGTCCGATGCGGTTCTGCAATATCAAATTGCTGTCACCGAAGCGGCACACAATGTGGTTTTGCTCCATCTGCTAAGGTGTATGGAGCCGATGTTGGCCCAGAATGTCCGGCAAAACTTCGAATTACTCTATTCGCGTCGCGAGATGCTTCCGCTGGTGAGCAGTCACCGCACCCGTATTTTCGAAGCGATCATGGCCGGTAACCCCGAGGAGGCGCGCGAAGCATCGCATCGCCACCTGGCGTTTATCGAAGAGATATTGCTGGACAGAAGCCGTGAGGAAAGTCGTCGTGAACGCGCCTTACGCCGTCTGGAACAGCGCAAGAATTAGTTTTTTCTGGCAGCTCGTTTACCAGAAGATGTTGTTAATAAAGCGCAAAAATGTGCGCGGCAACTAAACGCAGAACCTGTCTTATTAAGCTTTCTGACGAAAGTTTAATGGGACAGGTTCCAGATAACTCAACGTATTAGATAGATAAGGAATAACCCATGTCAGAACGTTTCCCAAATGACGTGGATCCGATCGAAACTCGCGACTGGCTACAGGCGATCGAATCGGTCATCCGTGAAGAAGGTGTTGAGCGCGCTCAGTATCTGATCGACCAACTGCTTTCCGAAGCCCGCAAAGGCGGCGTGAAAGTGGCGGCAGGTGCAGGGGCAAGCAATTACATCAACACTATTGCCGTTGAAGATGAACCGGAATACCCGGGCAATCTGGAGCTGGAGCGTCGTATTCGTTCTGCTATCCGCTGGAACGCTATCATGACGGTACTGCGTGCGTCTAAAAAAGACCTCGAGCTGGGCGGCCACATGGCATCCTTCCAGTCTTCCGCAACCGTATATGACGTTTGCTTCAACCACTTCTTCCGCGCCCGCAACGAGCAGGATGGCGGCGACCTGGTGTATTTCCAGGGCCACATCTCGCCGGGCGTTTACGCACGCGCATTCCTGGAAGGCCGTCTGACCGAAGAGCAGATGGATAACTTCCGTCAGGAAGTGCATGGCAACGGCCTGTCTTCCTACCCGCACCCGAAACTGATGCCGGAATTCTGGCAGTTCCCGACCGTCTCTATGGGGCTGGGTCCAATCGGCGCTATTTACCAGGCTAAATTCCTGAAATATCTGGAACACCGTGGCCTGAAAGACACCTCCAAACAGACCGTTTACGCCTTCCTGGGCGACGGTGAAATGGACGAGCCGGAATCCAAAGGCGCTATCACCATCGCGACCCGCGAAAAACTGGACAACCTGGTCTTCATCATCAACTGTAACCTGCAGCGCCTGGACGGCCCGGTCACCGGTAACGGCAAAATCGTTAACGAACTGGAAGGCATCTTCGACGGCGCGGGCTGGAACGTGATTAAAGTCATGTGGGGCGGTCGTTGGGATGAGCTGCTGCGTAAAGATACCAGCGGTAAGCTGATCCAACTGATGAACGAAACCGTTGACGGCGACTACCAGACCTTCAAATCAAAAGACGGTGCTTACGTGCGTGAGCACTTCTTCGGCAAGTATCCGGAAACCGCCGCGCTGGTGGCAGACTGGACTGATGAGCAGATCTGGGCCCTGAACCGTGGCGGCCACGATCCGAAGAAAGTCTACGCTGCGCTGAAAAAAGCGCAGGAAACCAAAGGCAAAGCGACTGTCATCCTCGCCCATACCATTAAAGGTTACGGCATGGGCGACTCTGCCGAAGGTAAAAACATCGCCCACCAGGTGAAGAAAATGAACATGGACGGCGTTCGCTACGTCCGCGATCGTTTCAACGTGCCGGTATCCGATGCTGACATTGAAAAACTGCCGTACATCACCTTCCCGGAAGGTTCTGAAGAGCACAAGTACCTGCACGAACGTCGTCAGGCGCTGCACGGCTACCTGCCGAGCCGCCAGCCGAACTTCACCGAGAAGCTGGAGCTGCCGACCCTGGAAGATTTTGGCGCGCTGCTGGAAGAGCAGAACAAAGAGATCTCCACCACTATCGCTTTCGTTCGCGCCCTGAACGTGATGCTGAAGAACAAGTCGATCAAAGATCGTCTGGTTCCGATCATCGCCGACGAAGCGCGTACCTTTGGTATGGAAGGTCTGTTCCGTCAGATCGGTATTTACAGCCCGAACGGCCAGCAGTACACCCCGCAGGACCGTGAGCAGGTTGCGTACTACAAAGAAGACGAGAAAGGTCAGATCCTGCAGGAAGGTATCAACGAGCTGGGCGCAGGTTCTTCCTGGCTGGCGGCTGCGACCTCTTACAGCACTAACGATCTGCCGATGATCCCGTTCTACATCTATTACTCCATGTTCGGGTTCCAGCGTATCGGCGACCTGTGCTGGGCAGCGGGCGACCAGCAGGCGCGCGGCTTCCTGATTGGCGGTACTTCCGGTCGTACGACCCTGAACGGCGAAGGTTTGCAGCATGAAGATGGTCACAGCCATATTCAGTCTCTGACTATCCCGAACTGTATCTCTTACGATCCGGCTTACGCATACGAAGTGGCGGTCATCATGCATGACGGTCTGGAGCGCATGTACGGTGAAAAACAAGAGAACGTTTACTATTACATCACCACGCTGAACGAAAACTACCACATGCCGGCTATGCCGGAAGGCGCTGAGGAAGGTATCCGCAAAGGTATCTATAAACTCGACACCCTCGAAGGTAGCAAAGGTAAAGTTCAGCTCTTAGGCTCGGGTTCTATCCTGCGTCACGTCCGTGAAGCGGCAGAGATCCTGGCGAAAGATTACGGTGTGGGTTCTGATGTATACAGCGTGACCTCCTTCACCGAACTGGCGCGTGACGGCCAGGATTGTGAGCGCTGGAACATGCTGCACCCGCTGGAAACTCCGCGCGTACCGTACATCGCTCAGGTGATGAACGACGCACCGGCTGTCGCATCAACTGACTATATGAAACTGTTTGCTGAACAGGTTCGTACTTATGTACCGGCAGATGATTACCGCGTACTGGGTACCGACGGTTTCGGTCGCTCTGACAGCCGTGAAAACCTGCGTCATCACTTCGAAGTGGATGCGTCCTACGTGGTGGTAGCGGCACTGGGCGAACTGGCTAAACGTGGCGAAATCGATAAGAAAGTGGTTGCGGATGCAATTACCAAATTCAACATCGATGCAGAAAAAGTTAACCCGCGTCTGGCGTAAGAGGTAAAAGAATAATGGCTATCGAAATCAAAGTACCGGACATCGGGGCAGATGAAGTTGAAATCACCGAGATCCTGGTCAAGGTTGGCGACAAAGTTGAAGCTGAACAGTCGCTGATCACCGTAGAAGGCGACAAAGCCTCTATGGAAGTTCCGTCTCCGCAGGCTGGCATCGTCAAAGAGATCAAAGTCTCCGTTGGCGACAAAACCGAGACCGGCAAACTGATCATGATTTTCGATTCCGCCGACGGTGCAGCTGACGCTGCGCCTGCTCCGGCAGAAGAGAAGAAAGAAGCGGCCCCGGCGGCGCCTGCTGCAGCGGCAGCGAAAGACGTTCACGTGCCGGACATCGGCGGTGATGAAGTTGAAGTCACCGAAATCATGGTCAAAGTGGGGGACACCGTTGCGGCGGAACAGTCTCTGATCACCGTTGAAGGCGACAAAGCTTCGATGGAAGTACCGGCGCCGTTCGCAGGTACCGTGAAAGAGATCAAGATCAACACCGGTGACAAAGTGTCCACTGGCTCTCTGATCATGGTCTTCGAGGTGGCGGGTGCTGAAGGCGCTGCGGCGCCAGCAAAAGCGGAAGCGGCTCCGGCTGCTGCGCCGGCTGCGGCTGGCGGCGCGAAAGACGTTAACGTACCGGACATCGGCGGTGACGAAGTTGAAGTGACCGAAGTGATGGTCAAGGTCGGCGACAAGGTTGAAGCCGAGCAGTCCCTGATCACCGTAGAAGGTGACAAGGCTTCGATGGAAGTACCGGCGCCGTTCGCGGGTACCGTTAAAGAAATCAAAATCAGCACCGGCGACAAAGTCAAAACCGGTTCTCTGATTATGGTCTTCGAAGTGGAAGGCGCGGCGCCTGCTGCGGCTCCGGCTAAGCAGGAAGCGGCAGCGCCGGCGGCGAAAGCTGAAGCCCCTGCTGCGGCGCCTGCGGCAAAAGCGGACGGCAAATCCGAGTTCGCTGAGAACGACGCTTACGTCCATGCCACCCCGCTGATTCGCCGCCTGGCGCGCGAATTCGGCGTGAATCTGGCGAAAGTGAAGGGTACAGGCCGTAAAGGTCGTATCCTGCGCGAAGACGTTCAGGCTTACGTGAAAGACGCGGTGAAACGCGCTGAAGCTGCACCTGCTGCAGCCGCTGGCGGCGGTATCCCGGGCATGCTGCCATGGCCGAAAGTGGACTTCAGCAAGTTCGGTGAAATTGAAGAAGTGGAACTGGGCCGTATCCAGAAAATCTCTGGTGCGAACCTGAGCCGTAACTGGGTGATGATCCCGCACGTTACGCACTTCGACAAGACCGATATCACCGATCTGGAAGCGTTCCGTAAACAGCAAAACGCTGAAGCTGAAAAACGCAAACTGGACGTCAAATACACGCCGGTTGTGTTCATCATGAAAGCCGTTGCTGCTGCGCTTGAGCAGATGCCACGCTTCAACAGCTCACTGTCTGAAGACGGTCAACGCCTGACGCTGAAGAAATACATCAACATCGGTGTTGCGGTTGATACCCCGAACGGTCTGGTGGTTCCGGTCTTTAAAGACGTGAACAAGAAGAGCGTGACTGAGCTTTCCCGTGAACTGACCACGATCTCGAAGAAAGCGCGTGACGGCAAACTGACTGCGGGCGAAATGCAGGGCGGTTGCTTCACCATCTCCAGCATCGGCGGCCTGGGCACCACCCATTTCGCGCCGATCGTCAACGCGCCGGAAGTCGCTATCCTTGGCGTTTCCAAGTCTGCGATGGAGCCGGTGTGGAACGGTAAAGAGTTTGTGCCGCGTCTGATGATGCCGATCTCTCTCTCCTTCGACCACCGTGTGATTGACGGTGCTGATGGTGCGCGTTTCATTACCATCATTAACAATATGCTGTCTGACATTCGCCGTCTGGTGATGTAAGCAAAAAAAGCCGGCCCGACGGCCGGCTTTTTTCTGGTAATCTCATGTTGTCATTGGGGTTATTGGTGCTAAAGATAAATCGTTGCCGTTTTGTTGTTTCAAAATTGTTAACAATTTTGTAAAATACGGGCGGATAGAACGACCCGGTGGACGATGGGCGACAAGACCAGGGATCGCCGGAAATCAATTAAGAGGTCATGATGAGTACTGAAATCAAAACTCAGGTCGTGGTACTTGGGGCAGGCCCGGCAGGTTACTCTGCAGCCTTCCGTTGCGCTGATTTAGGTCTGGAAACCGTAATCGTAGAACGTTACAACACCCTCGGTGGTGTCTGTCTGAACGTCGGCTGTATCCCTTCTAAAGCGCTGCTGCACGTTGCGAAAGTGATCGAAGAAGCCAAAGCGCTGGCTGAACACGGTATCGTCTTCGGTGAGCCGAAAACTGATATCGACAAGATTCGTACCTGGAAAGAGAAAGTTATCACTCAGCTGACCGGTGGTCTGGCGGGTATGGCCAAAGGCCGTAAAGTGAAAGTGGTCAACGGTCTGGGTAAATTTACCGGGGCGAACACCCTGGAAGTGGAAGGTGAAAACGGCAAAACCGTAATCAACTTCGACAACGCGATCATCGCGGCGGGTTCCCGTCCGATCCAACTGCCGTTTATTCCGCATGAAGATCCACGCGTCTGGGATTCCACTGACGCTCTGGAACTGAAAACCGTTCCTAAGCGCCTGCTGGTTATGGGCGGCGGTATCATCGGCCTGGAAATGGGAACCGTGTACCATGCGCTGGGTTCAGAGATTGACGTGGTTGAAATGTTCGACCAGGTGATCCCGGCGGCTGACAAAGATATCGTTAAAGTCTTCACCAAGCGCATCAGCAAGAAATTCAACCTGATGCTGGAAACCAAAGTGACTGCCGTTGAAGCGAAAGAAGACGGTATCTACGTTTCCATGGAAGGCAAAAAAGCGCCTGCTGAAGCCCAGCGTTACGACGCGGTGCTGGTGGCGATTGGCCGTGTGCCGAACGGTAAAAACCTTGACGCCGGTAAAGCGGGCGTGGAAGTGGACGACCGTGGCTTTATCCGCGTTGATAAACAGCTGCGCACTAACGTGCCGCACATCTTCGCTATCGGCGATATTGTCGGTCAGCCGATGCTGGCGCATAAAGGCGTCCATGAAGGCCATGTTGCCGCTGAAGTTATCGCCGGCAAGAAACACTACTTCGACCCGAAAGTGATTCCGTCCATCGCCTACACTGAACCAGAAGTGGCGTGGGTCGGTCTGACCGAGAAAGAAGCGAAAGAGAAAGGCATCAGCTACGAAACCGCCACCTTCCCGTGGGCTGCTTCTGGCCGTGCTATCGCTTCCGACTGCGCGGACGGCATGACCAAGCTGATTTTCGACAAAGAGTCTCATCGTGTCATTGGTGGTGCGATTGTCGGTACTAACGGCGGCGAGCTGCTGGGTGAAATCGGTCTGGCGATCGAAATGGGTTGCGACGCGGAAGACATCGCGTTGACCATCCATGCTCACCCGACGCTGCACGAATCCGTGGGGCTGGCGGCTGAGGTGTTCGAAGGCAGCATCACCGACCTGCCGAACCCGAAAGCGAAGAAGAAATAATCTTCCCGGTTCGATTGTAAGCCCGATAAGCAACGTGCCGTCGGGCAAATAAAAAGCGGCTTGTAAGCCGCTTTTTTGTGTCTGCTAGTTAACAGGCTTCCACGGTTCATCTTCACTGTATTGATTTATTGCCGTAACGCGCTTCTCCGTCTCTTTCCCTAAATCAGCCTGATACACCCGATCATCCTGATTCACCATAAAGCTCATGACCCCTGTCTCTCCCCACGAGACGGGCCAGGCCAGAAGGGCAAAACCTTTGTCGTTGTCGTTGGCAATTACGCGGAACCGATAACCATGGTAACCCTCGGCGTGACGATCGGAACTGAACGCCGGGCCTAACGGGCTGGGCCTTTCGCCTGGCCGCGTTGGCCAGTAAAGCCCATCCTGCTGACCTTCGCTGCTGATCAGTCTGGTCGCGAACATCTGCTTGCGCTGCCAGTAATCATACTGGGCATCCACATAGGCGCGCATGGCCTGAATAGCCGATAGCTCATTACGGCCAATGGCGCGCGTGAGGATCTCTTCCTGCGCGGCGGCCATATCGAAATGCCATCCCGCTGCGGACCTCACGACAGGAACAGGAAGCTGCCAGCCTTCTTTCCCCACGTTCAGATGCGCAACGTTGTCGTTTTGCACCACCTGATGGCTGATTTTCCAGTCGCGGTTAAAACGCGCGACCGCTTCCGGGTCGGCGCCCTCCGGCGGGAGAAATTGCCGCCAGTTATCCCCTAAAAGCGCGGTGAGCTGCGTGTCGTTTTTACTGGCGATTGCGGAGGCGAAGGCGTTGGCCGCCTCGTCCGGCGAGGCGAAGTTCTGCTGCGCATAGCCCATCAGCGGCAGTGAGAACAGAAGGGCGCTAAACAGGATATTTTTCATTATCGGCTCCGATCAACGACGACGAAATTCATGATGCTCAGATATATGTTCACGCGTGGTGGCGCGCTGCTCATCGCTTAAGTGGCTGATACGACGGCTTTCCTGACCGCGTCGCTGCTGCGATTGCCAGTCTGGCGAACGGCTGTCGTTGCCGCTAAACACATTGGCATGATGTTGCCGGAACGTCTGGCGCTGCTCAGGCGTGGCGGAGGCGATTCGCTGACGCGCGTTGTCCCTCTGCTGTTCTGAAAGCGGGTGCTGCTGTACCTTCGTTTTACGCGCTTCACGGTGCTGTTGCTGCTGCCCAACTGTCGGTTTATGTACCGTCTGGTGATGAGCGCTGGCGCGATCCGTATCGTAGCCGCGGTAATTATTGCGCTGGGCAATCTGGTTTAACTGCTGCGAGGCGGCGTTACGCTGGACGTCACGTGAAGATGTCTGACGCTGTTGCAACTGCGCCATTGCCGCCTGGCGCTGGCTGTCACGGCTGGCTGGAGCGGGCTGCGGCGTTGCGCTTAACCCACCGCTGACGCTGGTCTGATGAAAACGCTGTGCGGTGGCGCTGTTGCGGTAGGGAACGCCGTCACGGTATGCCGGATTATGGCGCCAGGTCAGATTCTGTTCTTTCAGGTTCTGCCCGGTGATACGGTTGAAGTTGTTAACGTTAATGTTGATGTTATCGCCGTTATGCTGATAACCGTCATGATGAGAGTCACCATCATCATGATGGTGATGATCGTCATCATGGTGGTGGTCATCGTCGTCGTCCCAGTCAATATTGCTGAACAGCGCGTAAGTGGTGGCAACGCCGAGGCTGTAACCGAAGCCTCGTACAAAGCTGCTGGCGAACTGCTCTCCCGGAGGCGGCGGCAGGTAGACGGGCGGATAAGCCGTATTTGGCCAGGCGCCGTACACCGTTGTGGGGTTGTAGTTGGGTACGTAGACGACCTGCGGGTCTGCCGGTTCAATTTTAATGACCGTCGGCGTGGTCGACTGCACGTTCGTGGTCTGGGACGTTGACGAGGCCTGTGTGGCGACGTTTTTCTTTGGCGTACTGGTGACGGTTTGCTGCGGCGTGGATTTCAGTGAACCCGTCTGCTGCGCCAGTTGACGCAGTCGCTGTACCGCATCCATCACATCCTGCGGTTGCGCCAGAAAGGCGTCGCCCAGATTTTGCACCCATTCCGGGTTTTCTCCCATCAACGCCATCAGTTGCGGAAACGCCACCAGTGATTTCACGCTCGGGTCCCAGGGTTGTCCGGAAACGGCCTGAATCGCAGCATCGCCCTGCAACGTGGGATTATCACGCGACCATTGTTCCGCCTGCACCACGTTTGCCGGGTAGGTGGCGGCCATTAACACCTGGGACAGCAGCGGATCGGGATACAGCGCCACGGGGGCGACCCATTGATCGATTTGCGCGGTGGTAAATGTGGGTTTCGCCACCGGCGCGGCGGGAGCAGGCGCAGACGCGGTGACAGGAACCGGCTGAGTGGGGGCTTCTGGCGTCCGGCTTTTTACATACATCACGCCAGATGCGGCGAATAACCCAGCGCTACAGACCAGCGCCAGCACGTGGGGTTTGAAGGGCAACGTCATTTTCTTACTCCCGATTCCTGAAGAAATCGCTATGGTCGAATTGCTGCCACCCGCAGGTGCAGTGTTGCGTGAGTATAAAGAGACGATAGTTTAATTTTTGACTAATCTTGGGATCGTTACAGCTGAGTGATTATTAAAATCGAAAATAATGTGTCCATTCGTAACAGTGCTTCCTGCCCTTTAAGGGATACCGAAAAGCGCATTAGACCATCCTTAACGATTCAGCCACTTTTTTATGTTGCTTTTTTGTAAACAGATTAACACCCCACTAAAATCCTGTTATTCTGCCCGTTGCGGTACCGGGCATTTACCCTACTAACTGCTGTCTCACAGGAGCGTGAAGAAAATCGCCCATCGATAAAAGCGCCGCACTATGACAATGAGAGCGAGGAGAACCGTCGTGCTAGAAGAATACCGTAAGCACGTAGCTGAACGTGCCGCCGAGGGGATTGTGCCCAAACCCTTAGATGCAACCCAAATGGCCGCGCTCGTCGAGCTGCTGAAAAACCCGCCTGCGGGTGAAGAAGAATTCCTGTTAGACCTGTTAATCAACCGTGTTCCCCCTGGCGTCGATGAAGCCGCCTACGTTAAAGCGGGTTTTCTCGCTGCCGTCGCCAAAGGCGAAACGACCTCCCCGCTGGTTACGCCAGAAAAAGCCATCGAACTGCTTGGCACCATGCAGGGTGGTTACAACATCCATCCGCTGATTGACGCGCTCGACAACGACACGCTGGCACCGATTGCCGCCAAAGCGCTGTCCCATACCCTGCTGATGTTCGATAACTTCTACGATGTGGAAGAAAAAGCCAAAGCGGGTAACGCATTTGCAAAACAGGTGATGCAGTCGTGGGCGGATGCCGAATGGTTCCTGAACCGTCCACCGCTGGCCGAAAAAATGACCGTTACCGTGTTTAAAGTCACCGGTGAAACTAACACCGACGATCTGTCCCCGGCGCCGGACGCCTGGTCCCGCCCGGATATCCCGTTGCATGCGTTAGCGATGCTGAAAAACACCCGTGAAGGTATCGAACCGGATCAGCCTGGCGTGGTCGGCCCGATCAAACAAATCGAAGCCCTGCAGCAAAAAGGCTTCCCGTTGGCCTACGTCGGCGACGTCGTGGGGACCGGCTCTTCCCGTAAATCCGCCACCAACTCTGTGTTGTGGTTCATGGGCGATGACATTCCGCACGTGCCGAACAAGCGCGGCGGCGGCCTGTGCCTCGGCGGTAAAATTGCCCCTATCTTCTTTAATACCATGGAAGACGCGGGCGCGCTGCCAATTGAAGTGGATGTGAGCAACCTGAACATGGGCGACGTGATTGACGTTTACCCGTACAAAGGGGAAGTGCGTAACCATGAAACCAACGAACTGCTGGCCACGTTTGAGTTAAAAACGGACGTGCTGATCGACGAAGTGCGCGCCGGTGGCCGTATCCCGCTGATCATCGGTCGTGGCCTGACCACCAAAGCGCGCGAAGCGCTGGGTCTGCCGCATTCAGACGTGTTCCGTCAGGCGAAAGATGTAGCGGAAAGCAGCCGCGGCTTCTCGCTGGCGCAGAAAATGGTTGGCCGCGCCTGCGGCGTAACCGGTGTCCGTCCTGGCGCGTACTGCGAGCCGAAGATGACTTCCGTTGGTTCTCAGGACACCACCGGCCCAATGACCCGTGATGAACTGAAAGACCTGGCGTGCCTGGGCTTCTCCTCTGATCTGGTCATGCAGTCCTTCTGCCACACTGCGGCGTATCCGAAGCCGGTCGACGTCACCACGCACCACACGCTGCCGGACTTCATCATGAACCGTGGCGGCGTGTCGCTGCGTCCGGGCGATGGCGTGATCCACTCCTGGCTCAACCGTATGCTGTTGCCGGATACCGTGGGCACCGGCGGTGACTCCCATACCCGTTTCCCGATCGGCATCTCCTTCCCGGCGGGCTCCGGCCTGGTGGCGTTCGCCGCGGCGACCGGCGTGATGCCTCTCGACATGCCTGAGTCCGTGCTGGTGCGCTTTAAGGGCAAAATGCAGCCGGGCATCACCCTGCGCGATCTGGTTCACGCCATCCCGCTGTATGCCATCAAACAGGGTCTGCTGACCGTTGAGAAGAAAGGTAAGAAAAACATCTTCTCTGGCCGCATCCTGGAAATCGAAGGTCTGCCGGATCTGAAAGTCGAGCAGGCGTTCGAGCTGACCGACGCCTCTGCCGAGCGTTCTGCTGCCGGTTGCACCATCAAGCTGAACAAAGAGCCGATCATTGAGTATCTGAACTCCAACATCGTCCTGCTGAAGTGGATGATTGCGGAAGGCTACGGCGATCGTCGCACTTTGGAACGCCGTATTCAGGGCATGGAAAAATGGCTGGCGGATCCGCAGTTGCTGGAAGCCGATGCTGACGCAGAGTACGCGGCGGTAATCGACATCGATCTGGCGGATATCAAAGAGCCGATCCTGTGTGCGCCAAACGATCCGGACGATGCGCGTCTGCTTTCCGACGTACAGGGCGAGAAGATCGACGAAGTGTTTATCGGTTCCTGTATGACCAACATCGGTCACTTCCGTGCGGCCGGTAAGCTGCTGGATGCGCACAAAGGCCAGTTGCCGACCCGTCTGTGGGTCGCGCCGCCAACTCGCATGGATGCCGCGCAGCTCACGGAAGAGGGCTATTACAGCGTCTTCGGTAAGAGCGGCGCGCGTATCGAAATTCCGGGCTGTTCGCTGTGCATGGGTAACCAGGCGCGCGTGGCTGACGGCGCGACGGTGGTCTCCACCTCTACGCGTAACTTCCCGAATCGTCTGGGGACCGGGGCGAACGTCTTCCTGGCTTCTGCGGAGCTGGCGGCGGTTGCGGCGCTGATCGGTAAACTGCCGACGCCGGAAGAGTATCAGACCTATGTGGCGCAGGTGGATAAAACCGCTGTCGATACTTACCGCTACCTGAACTTCGACCAGTTGTCTCAGTACACCGAGAAAGCTGACGGGGTGATCTTCCAGACGGCAGTGTAGTTTTGATGGTTTTCCCGTGCCGGACAGGCGTTACGCCGCCATCCGGTACGGGTTAATCTGACGGCTGCGCTTATCAGGCCCACAGGCTGAGACAACCCATCGCAACGGCGGTGGGTTTTTTTATTTTCATTCCTCCCGCCTCTCACGCTTTTTTTCTTCCTCTCTGCTGCGATAATTAGCTCAAGGGCTTTGCAGAGGAACACCTTATGGATTACGAATTTCTGCGCGATGTTACCGGTGGGGTAAAAGTGCGTATGTCGATGGGCCACGAAGTGGTCGGGCACTGGTTTAATGAAGAAGTGAAGGATAACCTGGCGTTGCTCGATGAAGTGGAACAGGCCGCACGCGCGGTAAAAGGCAGTGAACGTTCCTGGCAGCGGGCGGGTCATGAATACACGCTCTGGATGGACGGCGAGGAGGTGATGATCCGCGCAAACCAGCTGGAGTTTACGGGCGATGAGATGGAAGAAGGCATGAACTACTACGATGAAGAGAGCCTGTCGCTGTGCGGCGTGGAGGATTTTCTTCAGGTGGTGCGGGCTTATCGGGATTTTTTAGCGCAATCCTGAGTGAATTCAATCATCCACAAGGCCGGACGCCAGTGTCCGGCTTTTTTTTAACCGTAAAAGTCCTTGTTGATTTTTATTAATCATTTTGAATCTGTGATCTGGCGCGTTTGTGCTTTAGATTTGATTAAATATAATCTTTGTGATTTTATTTAATCACAACATAACAACAGGCGGGAAGACCATGAACATCAAAAAGGCAATAGAACGCGTACCCGGCGGCATGATGGTTGTGCCACTGGTGATCGGCGCCATTATCAATACCTTTGCCCCACAGGCGCTGGAGATTGGCGGGTTCACCACCGCGCTGTTCAAAAACGGCGCGGCGCCGCTGATTGGCGCCTTCCTGCTCTGTATGGGGGCGGGGATTAGCGTGAAAGCCGCACCTCAGGCGCTGTTGCAGGGCGGTACGATAACCCTGACCAAACTGCTGGTCGCCATTGCGATTGGCCTGGGCGTTGAGCATCTGTTTGGTGCGGAAGGGATCTTCGGCTTAAGCGGCGTGGCGATCATTGCGGCGATGAGTAACTCAAACGGCGGGCTTTACGCGGCGCTGGTGGGGGAGTTTGGCAACGAGCGTGATGTCGGCGCTATTTCCATTCTGTCTCTGAATGACGGGCCGTTCTTTACGATGATCGCGCTGGGCGCGGCGGGTATGGCGAACATACCGATCATGGCGCTGGTCGCGGTGCTGGTTCCGCTGGTGGTGGGGATGATCCTCGGTAACCTTGATCCCAACATGCGCGACTTCCTGACCAAAGGGGGACCACTGTTGATCCCATTCTTCGCGTTTGCGCTGGGTGCGGGGATCAACCTTGAAATGCTGCTGCAGGGCGGTCTGGCAGGCATTCTGCTTGGCGTACTGACCACCTTCGTCGGCGGTTTCTTTAACATTCGCGCCGACCGTCTGGTGGGGGGAACCGGCATTGCCGGCGCGGCGGCCTCCAGCACCGCCGGGAACGCGGTGGCGACGCCGCTGGCGATTGCCCAGGCAGACCCGTCGCTGGCGGAAGTAGCTGCCGCTGCCGCCCCGCTGATTGCCGCATCGGTGATCACAACCGCGATTCTGACGCCTGTCCTGACCTCGTGGGTCGCCAAAAAGCAGGCGCGTCAGGTCGCTGAGGAGAAAAAAGCATGAAGATGATCGTTATCGCCGACGACTTTACGGGCTCTAACGATACCGGCGTGCAGTTGGCGAAGAAAGGGGCGCGAACGGAAGTGATGCTGACGCCGGAGCAAAAGCCCTCGCGTCGTGCCGATGTGCTGGTGATCAACACCGAAAGCCGCGCGATACCCGCAGAGCAGGCGGCGAAAGCGGTAGCGCAGGCGTTAGCGCCCTGGTGCGAAGGTGAGACGCTCCCGCTGGTATACAAGAAAATTGATTCCACCTTTCGCGGCAACGTCGGCGCGGAAGTGACGGCGGCGATGCGTGCCGCCAACCGGACGCTGGCGGTGATCGCGGCGGCGATCCCGGCTGCCGGGCGCACCACCCGTGACGGATTATGTCTGGTCAACGGTACGCCGCTACTGGAAACCGAATTTGCCAGCGATCCGAAAACGCCGATTCTCTCCTCGCGCATTGCGGAGCTGATTGCGCTACAAAGCAATATCCCGGTACATGACGTGTCGCTCGATGACGTGCGACGCGGACAGCTCAGCGCGTTGCTGAGGGCTTTTGCCGCCGAGGGGGAATGTATGGTGGTGGTCGATGCGGTAGAAGATCGCGATCTGTCGCTGATTGCCCAGGCTATTTGTGAACAGGCTACGCTGCCGCTGCTGGTCGGCGCTGCCGGACTGGCGAACGCGCTACCGGTCAGAATGTTCATGCAGGAGAAGCAGGAACTTCCGGTGCTGGTGGTGGCCGGATCGATGAGCGAAGCCACGCGGCGGCAGGTTGAAAAAGCGCTCTGCCAGGCGCGCGCCAGCGTGGTGGACATTGATGCCTCACGGCTGATTTCGGCGCAGGCCGAACAGGAAATCGCCGCGGTGGTGGAGCAGGCCTGCGCGCTGCTCGGCCGCCAGCAGCACACGATTCTCCGCACCAGCCGGAGCGCGGACGATCGGCAGATGATCGACGCGCTGTGTACTGAAGCAGGCGTGAGCCGCCAGCAGCTTGGTGAGATGCTCAGCCAACGCCTCGGGACCATTACGCTGCGCATTATCGAACAGGCGCGTATTGGCGGGCTGTTCCTGACCGGAGGAGATATCGCCACTGCGGTTGCCAGCGCGCTTGGCGCGGAAGGCTATCGCATCCAGAGCGAGGTCGCGCCCTGCATTCCCTGCGGGACGTTTGTGAACAGCGAAATCGACGACCTTCCGGTGATCACGAAAGCAGGCGGATTCGGTTCAGACAGCACCCTTTGTGATGCGCTTTATTTTATTGAGGAGATGTACAGTGGTAACTAAAACAATTGCGATTACGATGGGCGATCCGGCGGGTATCGGTCCGGAAATTATTGTCAAAGCGCTTTGTGAAGATGAACTTAACGGCGCGCCGCTGGTGGTGGTGGGATGCCTGCAAACCCTCAAACGTTTGCAGGCCAAAGGGCTGGCGGAAGGGGTGACCTTTCGCGCGATTGACGGTGTCACGCAGGCGCGATTTACGCCGGGCGTGATTCACGTCATCGACGAGCCGCTGGCGCAGCCGGAGGCGCTGGAGCCAGGTAAAGTGCAGGCCGAGGCGGGCGATCTGGCCTACCGTTGCGTAAAACGTGCGACAGAGCTGGCACTGAAAGGCGATGTACACGCCATCGCCACCGCGCCGCTGAATAAAGAAGCGCTGCATCTGGCGGGGCATCATTACCCGGGACATACCGAACTGTTGGCGACGCTGACCGAAAGCCGTGACTATGCGATGGTGCTTTACACCGACAAGCTGAAGGTGATCCACGTTTCGACCCATATTGCGTTACGCAAGTTTCTCGACACCCTCAACGGACAACGCGTGGAGACGGTCATCGGCATCGCGGATCGCTTTCTGAAGCGTGTTGGTTTCGCCCAACCGCGCATCGCCGTTGCCGGGGTCAATCCCCATGCAGGTGAAAACGGTCTGTTTGGCGATGAAGAAATTCGCATTGTGTCGCCAGCCATTGAAAACATGAAGGCGAAGGGAACAGACGTTTACGGCCCATGTCCGCCGGACACCGTGTTTTTACAGGCGTACGAAGGCCAATATGACATGGTGGTGGCGATGTACCACGATCAGGGGCATATTCCGCTCAAACTGCTCGGTTTCTATGATGGCGTGAACATCACCGCCGGTCTGCCGTTTATTCGTACCTCTGCCGATCACGGGACGGCGTTTGATATCGCCTGGACGGGAAAAGCAAAATCTGAGAGCATGGCCGTATCGATTAAACTGGCAATGCAACTGGCGTAATTTCCTGTTATGAAAGGACAACACCGTCTGGATAAGATTGTGGCGTATTTGAAAAATCATACGCTGGTGACCGTGGAACAGCTGGTAGATGCGGTAGAAGCATCGCCCGCGACGATCCGACGCGATCTGATCAAGCTGGATGAACAGGGCGTGATCAGCCGCAGCCACGGCGGTGTTGCTCTGCGGCGTTTTGAACCGGCGCAACCCACAACCAATGAAAAGCAATTACGATCGCCTGCTGAAAAGCGGGCGATCGCGCGTTTTGCCGCCTCAATGGTACAGGCGGGCGACGCAGTGGTGTTGGACGCCGGCACCACCATGCTGGAGTTGGCAAAATGCCTGACTCATCTGCCGCTCAGGGTGATCACCGTCGATCTGCATATCGCCCTGTTTTTGTCCGAGTTTCGCCAGATTGAAGTCACCATTGTGGGTGGCCGCATTGATGACAGCAGTCAGTCCTGCATCGGCGAGTTTGGTCGCAAAATGTTGCGTAGCGTCTATCCCGATATCGCCTTCATGAGCTGTAACACCTGGAGTATGGAAAAGGGCGTCACGACGCCGACGGAAGACAAGGCAGGACTGAAGCAGGAGATTATCGCTAACGCCCAACGCAAGGTTCTGCTGGCCGACAGCAGCAAATATGGCGCGCATTCGCTGTTCAACGTAGCGCCGCTGAGCCGTTTTACCGATGTGGTGACCGATGTGAATCTGCCATTCCCTGTCCAGGCTGAGCTGAAAGCCCACTCCGTGGCTCTTACGCTGGTACAGCCTGAAATTTAAAGGGAGCGATCACCGCTCTCAGGGCGGGCGACACGTTGCGACGCGGATAATACAAAAACGCCCCATCCAGGCGAAAACTGTGGTTCTGTAGCATCCGGATAAGCCTGCCGTGGGCTAAATCTTCACGAACTCACTCCTTGGGGACGTAGGCCAGACCGGGGCCTAATCTTGCCGCCTGCGCTTCCATATCACTGTCAGATAGCGCCCATCGTCCCTGGCGGGGCCGACCACGGCCATGTCCATATCGGGCGAAACACTTCGGGCGAAACACAGAACCGATTTGCCGGATGACGCCATCCGGCACGTTGGTAAACGTTACACCGCCGGGATATTGCGCCCGTAGTAAATCTCACGCATCTCTTTCCAGAGCGCCGCGGTAATGTCTTTGCGCTCGGCTTCGGTCAGATCTTCCGGTCGGGTATGGAACATATAGTGCTTAAGATCGAACTCTTTAAGCAGCATTTTGGTATGGAAAATATTTTCCTGGTACACATTGACGTCCACCATGTCATACAGCGACTTCATGTCTTCAGACATAAAGTTCTGAATAGAGTTGATCTCATGGTCGATGAAGTGCTTCATGCCGTTAATGTCGCGGGTAAAGCCGCGAACACGGTAGTCGATGGTCACGATATCGGACTCAAGCTGGTGGATCAGGTAATTTAACGCTTTAAGCGGGGAAGTCACGCCGCAGGTTGACACTTCGATATCCGCGCGGAAGGTGCACAAACCGCCTTCCGGATGGCTTTCCGGGTAGGTATGCACGCAGATATGACTTTTATCGAGATGGGCGACCACTGCTTCCGGTAGGGGACCTGGATGCTCGGTGTTATCGATAAGCCGCGGATCGACGGGTTCTTCGCTCACCAGAATGGTGACGCTGGCGCCCTGCGGTTCGTAGTCCTGACGGGCGATGTTCAGAATATTGGCGCCAATGATGGAGCAGGTTTCTGACAGGATTTCGGTCAGACGATTGGCGTTATACAGTTCATCGATATAGGCGATGTAGCCGTCGCGCTCTTCGGCGGTTTTGGCGTAGCAGATATCATAAATACAAAAACTCAGACTTTTGGTCAGGTTGTTAAAGCCATGCAGTTTCAGTTTTTTCAATTTCTTATCTTCTCCTTAGGACGACGAGGCGGTCAGTGCGTCTAGCAGATACTGGGGTAAGGCAAAGGCTGCTGTATGGATAGCCGGGTTGTAATAGCGGCACTTCAGACCTGAGGTGTGGAAACGCGCCTGGATGATTTCGGTCGACAGGCTACGTAGCGCGTCGTTATCGGACGCCCAGGCGAAGGTCATGATGCCGCCATAATAGGTGGGAATGGCTGCCTGATAAAACCCGACGTCGGCGAAGTAATGGCTGAGCTTGCGGTGGCTGTCGACAGCTTCGTCCTGTTGCAGGAAGCATACGCCGTTCTGGGCGACAAAGATCCCGCCGGGGGTCAGGCAGCGTTTGCAGCCTTCGTAGAACGCCGAGGTGAACAGGCTCTCGCCGGGGCCGATCGGATCGGTGCAATCGGAGATGATCACATCAAAGGTTTGCTGCGTCTGGTTGACGAAATTAACGCCGTCGTCGATCACCAGGGTAAAACGCGGATCGTCATAGCTGCCAGCGTTGTGCGCAGGCAGATACTGGCGGCAGAAAGAGACCACGCCCGCATCGATCTCCACCATGGTGATGGTTTCAACGTTTTTGTGGCGGGTGACTTCACGCAGCATCGCACCGTCGCCGCCGCCAATAATCAGCACGTGCTTCGCGTGGCCGTGGGCCAGTAGCGGAACGTGAGTCATCATTTCATGATAAATGAACTCATCGCGCTCGGTAGTTTGCACCACCCCGTCCAGCGCCATGACGCGGCCAAAGGCGGCGTTTTCGAAGATGATCAGATCCTGATGTTCGGTCTTCTCGTGATAAAGCACGTTATCGACGGCAAAGTACTGTCCAAACTGGTCGTGTAGCGTTTCATGCCACTGCTGTTTGTCGGCCAAAGGTTGATACCTCCATTGTTAACACCCGTTAAAAAGGGCGCAACATAATAGCTAACTATGACCGCGGATGCACGGTCATGATGTCAACAACAGGGTAGCATGATTTTATTTGACGTAGGCGAGCAGGCTCAGCGAGTCGCGCGCCAGCGCTTTGCATTTTTTAGCGACGGGAATACCGATACCGCTCAGATCGCGATAGCTGTCTTCGCCGAGCGATTTCATATCGAAGGAGTCGTAATTACTGAGGTCCCACTGGTTTTGCTGAGCAAAAAAGACCAGCGCGCGCCGAATTTGCCCGTTGGGTAAATTCTGGTAGCCGCAGTCATTTTTCAGAAAAACAAAAACGGCTGTTAAATCGGCCATATCTTCGGCTTCAGATTCACTGAGCGCATAACTGTTCGCGCAAACAGCCATCAGACTGCTGAACAGCACGGTTCTGAAAAACGTCTTCATTGCTTCTACCACGGCATCACGGAAACTAAACGTTAGCACACTGTTGGCAAGGCGACGACTTTTATTATTGTTCAGCGTGATGTCATAAACTTGACCTTCCCGTAAGGGGAGGGTCTATGCTCAAGGATTGGGCTGTTTTCGCCTGCTGCAAAATAAGGAAGTGATTATGCAACGTCGTGATTTCTTAAAATATTCTGTGGCGCTTGGGGTGGCGTCGGCTTTGCCGCTGTGGAGCCGCGCTGTTTTTGCCGCTGAGCGCCCTGCGCTTCCCATTCCGAATCTTCTGACTACCGATGCCCGTCATCGTCTCTCGTTGACGATTCAGGCAGGGCAGTCAACGTTTGCCGGGAAGACGGCGACGACCTGGGGTTATAACGGCAACATGCTTGGTCCGGCCCTGAAATTACAGCGCGGTAAAACGGTGACGGTGGATATTCATAACCAACTGGCGGAAGAGACCACGGTGCACTGGCATGGGCTGGAAGTGCCGGGCAACGTGGATGGCGGCCCGCAGGGCATTATTCCCGCCGGGGGAAAACGCACCGTGACCTTTACGCCCGAACAGCGCGCGGCGACCTGCTGGTTTCATCCCCATCAGCATGGCAAAACCGGGCGTCAGGTGGCGATGGGGCTGGCCGGTCTGGTGATGATTGAAGACGACGAGATCCACACACTGCTGTTGCCGAAACAGTGGGGCATTGACGATGTGCCGGTCATTGTTCAGGACAAGCGCTTTACCGACGCCGGGCAGATAGACTATCAACTGGACGTCATGACTGCCGCCGTCGGATGGTTTGGCGATACGCTGCTGACCAATGGGGCGCTTTACCCACAACATGCTGCGCCGCGCGGCTGGCTGCGTCTGCGTCTGCTCAACGGTTGTAACGCCCGTTCGCTTAATTTTGCGACCAGCGATAAGCGTCCATTCTATGTCATTGCCAGCGATGGCGGCCTGCTGCCTGAGCCGGTAAAAGTGGCTGAACTGCCGATGTTGATGGGCGAACGCTTTGAGGTGCTGGTGGACGTGAGCGACGGTAAGCCGTTCGACCTTGTGACCCTGCCGGTCAGCCAGATGGGGATGGCGGTCGCGCCGTTTGATAAGCCGCACCCGGTGATGCGCATTCAGCCAGTGGCGGTAAACGCCTCCGGGACGCTGCCGGACACGCTCGCGACATTGCCAGCCCTGCCGTCGCTTGACGGGTTGACCGTACGTAAATTGCAGCTATCTATGGACCCGATGCTTGACATGATGGGCATGCAATTGCTGATGAAGAAGTATGGTCCGCAGGCGATGTCGGGTATGAATCATGGCCAGATGCAGGGGCATAAGGGCCATATGCAGCACGGCGGTATGGATAAGATGAACCACGGCGGGCATGTTGACTTCCACAATGCCAATATGATCAACGGCGTCGCCTTTGACATGAACAAACCGATGTTTGCCGCCAGCAAAGGACAACATGAACGTTGGGTGATTTCTGGCGTTGGCGACATGATGCTGCATCCGTTCCATATTCACGGTACGCAGTTCCGTATTCTGTCAGAAAATGGACAGCCGCCAGTGGCGCATCGCCGCGGATGGAAGGACACGGTTCGGGTTGAAGGCGGGGTGAGTGAAGTGTTAGTGAAGTTCGATCACGACGCGCCAAAAGAACATGCTTATATGGCGCATTGTCATCTGCTGGAACATGAAGATACGGGGATGATGTTAGGATTTACCGTATAAAAATGCCGGGGGCGGCTGTGATGGCGCCCCCGGCGGTATGCCCGGCGTTACCCGGGCATAAGCGTTACTTCTCGCCGTCCGGTAGGGCATACGCGACAATATAGTCGCCCATCTTCGTACCAAACGAACCGTGACCCCCGGCGGAAATCACCACGTATTGCTTACCGTTGACCTCATAGGTCATCGGCGTCGCCTGGCCCCCTGCGGGCAGACGACCCTGCCACAGTTTTTCCCCGTTGCTCATGTTATAAGCTCGCAGGTAGTTATCGGCAGTCGCGGCAATAAACAGCACGTTACCGGCGGTTGAGATAGGTCCGCCGAGCATCGGCATTCCCATATTAAAGGGAACCGGAACCGGCATCGGGAACGGCATACTGTCCTGCGGCGTACCAATGCGTTTCTTCCAGACGATTTCGTTGGTTTTCAGATCCAGCGCTGAGATATACCCCCAGGCCGGTTGCTTACACGGCAGACCAAACGGTGACAGGAACGGATTCAGCGTCACGCCGTAGGGCACACCGTACTGTGGCTGAATACCCGACTCGGTGCCGGTGCCTTTGGCGTCTTTCGGCTGCTCCATCGGGTTACCCGGACCACGCGGGATCAGCTTCGAAACGAACGGCAGCGCCATCGGGTTGGCAATCGCCACCTGACGGTTGGGATCGACGGAGATACCGCCCCATTCGAACATCCCGAGGTTACCCGGGAACACCAGCGTACCCTGCTCAGATGGCGGGGTGAAGATACCTTCATAGCGCAACTGGTGGAACATCACGCGGCACACCAACTGGTCGAACATGGTGGCGCCCCACATATCCGCACCGGTCAAATCTTTCGTCGGACGGAAGCTCAGCTCGGAGAACGGCTGGGTTTTGGTGACGTAGTCGCCTTTTGCGGCGCCCTGCGGTACCGGGGTTTCCGGCGCCGGGACGACCAGCTTGCCGTTACGACGGTCAAGGACAAAAATGTTGCCGGTTTTCGCCGGGGCGTAGACAACAGGCACGGTCTGGCCGTTGACGGTAATATCCGCCAGCGTCGGTTGAGCGGGCAGGTCCATATCCCACAGATCGTGGTGAACGGTCTGATAGCTCCACGCGAGCTTACCGGTAGTGGCATTCAGCGCCAGAACGGAGCTGGCGTAGCGTTCCTGCTCCGGCGTACGGTGGCCGCCCCAGATATCCGGCGTGGAGACGCCCATCGGCAGATAAACCAGGTCCAGCTTCGCATCATAGGCCGCAGGCGCCCACGAGTTCGGTGAGTTAAAGGTGAAGGTGTGCTCATCCGAAGGAATGGCATTTGGATCTTTCGCACCCGGATCGAACGCCCACAGCAGTTTACCGTTGTTAACGTCGAAACCGCGGATCACTCCGGACGTTTCGCGGGTGGAGAAGTTATCGGTGACCGACCCGGCAATCACAATCGTTTTATCGGTAATGATTGGCGGCGAGGTCGGTTCGTACAGACCCGGCGTTTGATCCGGCATATTGGTTTGCAGGTTCAGCACGCCTTTGTTGGCAAAGGTTTCGCACAGCTTGCCGTTTTCCGCGTTCAGCGCAATCAGACGTCCATCGTTTACCGGCAGGATGATGCGGCGCGGACAGTCGGCAATCACTTCCGGAGAGGCTGTGTCGGCCTTCGCTTCATGGTAGGAGACGCCGCGGCAGGTGACGTGCTGGAAAGACTCGTTCGGTTTCAGTTCCGGGTCGTAATGCCATTTCTCTTTCCCCGTCGCCGCATCCAGCGCGAACAGTCGCTGGTGGGCGGTGCACAGATACAGCGTGTCACCCACTTTGATAGGCGTGACTTCGTTAGTCAGTTCGCCCGGATCGTCCGGCTGCTTCAGGTCGCCGGTACGAAACACCCACGCTTCCTTCAGCTTGTGGACGTTATCGGCGTTAATCTGCTTCAGCGGTGAATAGCGCTGGCCTTCCTGGTTGCGCCCGTAGGCAGGCCAGTCACCGTCAGCCACCGGCGAGATAGGCTCGGCTGGCGTCGACTCGGCGCTGAGCGTGCCGTCAATTTCCTGCGGATCGTTGAAGCCCGCCCAGGTCAGGATCCCGCCGCTGATCAGCAGGGCGACCAGCAGGGCGGCGACCGCGCCGCCGGAAGGAATTATCAGGCGACGCCAGACAAAAGGTAAAATCAGCCAGATGCCGAAGAAGACAAGAATGTCGCTGCGCGGCGTCAGCGCCCAGAAGTCGAAGCCGACTTCCCATACGCCCCAGATCAGAGTGGCGAGCAGCAGAGCGGCATACAGCCACAGCGCGGAGCGCTTGCTGCGCCAGAGCAGCCAGGCGACGCCCAGCATCGCCAGACCGGCGATCGGGTAGTACCAGGAGCCGCCGATAGCGACCAGCCAGCCGCCGCCGATCAGTAAATACAGCCCGCAGAGCGCGGCAAAGAGGGCCGTTAGCGTCACGAGAAGCCGTGGCGAACGTGCATTGTTTTCAGCCATAAAAAGACACCATCTCAATTTGTTAAATTTTTAATAGCAATTAATTATAGGATTTAACATGTGTGATCGTCATCACAAAATGAGCTTTATCAACAGATGCCGCGAATAAATACTTTTACTGGTATACTGCGTGCCTTGCATTTCGATGCCGGTTCATCTGGAGCAGGCATTGAGTGATTTGTTTTTAAATCATATGGTTAGAGATATGAAACATACTGTAGAAGTCATGATCCCTGAAGCGGAGATCAAAGCGCGTATTGCCGAACTGGGTCGTCAGATTACTGAACGTTATAAAGACAGCGGCAGTGAAATGGTGCTGGTGGGTCTGCTGCGGGGGTCATTCATGTTTATGGCGGACCTGTGCCGTGAAGTGCAGGTATCTCATGAAGTCGATTTTATGACCGCCTCCAGCTACGGTAGCGGCATGTCTACTACCCGAGACGTGAAAATCCTCAAAGACCTGGACGAAGATATTCGCGGCAAAGACGTGCTGATTGTGGAAGATATTATTGATTCCGGGAATACGCTGTCGAAAGTGCGCGAGATCCTGGGGCTGCGCGAACCGAAATCGCTGGCGATCTGCACTCTGCTGGATAAACCCTCTCGTCGTGAAGTGAACGTGCCGGTGGAATTTATCGGTTTTTCGATTCCGGATGAGTTCGTGGTGGGCTATGGCATCGATTACGCGCAGCGTTATCGCCATCTGCCGTATGTCGGTAAAGTGGTTCTGCTGGACGAGTAAGCGAAGACATGCCGGATGGCGTTGCCGCCCGGCATGGTCAATTAGCGGTGATTGATGTGTTTCTTACTGAGGTTAGACACGCCCTGACGATACCGCTGTTCCAGCGACTCGCGGTTGGTGGCCGTCACTTCCAGATCGCGCAGCAACCCGTCGTGAATACCGTACGCCCAGCCGTGAATCGTCACTTTCTGACCGCGCTTCCACGCCGACTGCATGATGGTGGAATGGCCCAGGTTGTACACCTGTTCCATTACGTTCAGCTCACACAAGGTGTCCATCCGACGCTCCTGCGGCATTTCACCGAGCAATGAGCTATGTTTGAACCAGATATCGCGGATGTGCAGCAGCCAGTTGTTGATTAAACCCAGTTCCGGGTTTTCAACCGCCGCCTGCACGCCGCCACATCCGTAGTGGCCGCAGATAATAATGTGTTCAACTTCCAGCACATCGACGGCATACTGCACCACAGAGAGGCAGTTGAGATCGGTGTGGATGACCAGGTTGGCCACATTACGGTGAACAAATAATTCGCCCGGCTCGAGTCCGGTTAAACGTTCTGCGGGAACGCGACTGTCGGAACATCCAATCCATAGAAAGCGCGGTTTCTGCGCTTGCGCCAGTTTCTCAAAAAATCCGGGATCCTCTTCCACCAGCATTTTTGACCATAGTGCATTGTTGCTGATGAGTGTATCTATGTCTTTCATGGAGGTTAACGACCTGTAACCAAATAAGTGCGTTGGGCTAATATAGGGCAACTCCGCGATTATTTAAACCACATATAAAGTGTAAGAACGTAAGGTAAGTAAAAATTTATGACCATTGCACTGGAACTTCAACAACTTAAAAAAACGTATCCGGGGGGCGTTCAGGCGCTGCGCGGTATCGATTTGCAGGTCGAAGCGGGTGATTTTTATGCGCTTCTGGGACCAAACGGGGCAGGAAAGTCGACCACCATCGGCATCATCAGTTCGCTTGTTAACAAAACGTCCGGGCGCGTTAGCGTGTTTGGCTACGATCTTGAAAAAGATATTGTCAACGCCAAACGCCAGCTGGGACTGGTGCCGCAGGAGTTTAACTTCAACCCTTTTGAGACGGTGCAGCAAATTGTCGTGAATCAGGCGGGGTACTACGGCGTCGAACGTAAAGAAGCGGTCGAGCGCAGCGAAAAGTATCTGAAACAGCTCGATTTATGGGAGAAGCGTAACGAACGCGCGCGGATGTTATCCGGCGGGATGAAGCGTCGCCTGATGATCGCCCGCGCCCTGATGCATGAGCCAAAACTGTTGATTCTTGATGAGCCAACCGCCGGGGTGGATATTGAGCTTCGCCGCTCAATGTGGGGTTTTTTGAAGGATTTAAACGACAAAGGCACCACGATCATTCTCACCACCCACTATCTGGAAGAAGCGGAAATGCTCTGCCGCAACATCGGTATTATTCAGCATGGCGAGCTGGTGGAAAACACCTCAATGAAGACTCTGTTGTCGAAGTTGAAATCCGAAACCTTCATTCTTGACCTGGCGCCGAAAAGCCCGCTGCCAAAGCTGAACGGCTATCAGTACCGGCTGGTGGATACCTCCACGCTGGAAGTGGAAGTCCTGCGCGAACAGGGGATCAACAGCGTGTTCAGCCAGCTCAGCGAGCAGGGCATTCAGGTATTGAGCATGCGTAACAAAGCGAACCGCCTTGAGGAGCTGTTTGTGTCACTGGTTCATGAAAAACAAGGAGATCGCGCATGATGCAGCTTTACTGGGTCGCGCTGAAAAGTATCTGGGCGAAAGAAATTCATCGCTTCATGCGCATCTGGGTGCAGACACTGGTGCCGCCCGTTATCACCATGACGCTGTATTTTATTATTTTTGGTAACCTGATCGGTTCGCGAATCGGCGAAATGCATGGCTTCAGCTACATGCAGTTTATCGTGCCGGGCCTGATCATGATGGCGGTCATTACCAACGCTTACGCGAACGTTGCCTCTTCGTTCTTCAGCGCCAAGTTTCAGCGCAACATCGAAGAACTGCTGGTGGCGCCGGTGCCTACCCACGTCATCATCGCCGGGTTTGTCGGCGGCGGCGTGGCGCGTGGTTTATGCGTGGGTATTCTGGTGACGGCGATTTCGCTGTTCTTCGTGCCCTTTCAGGTGCATTCGTGGGTATTTGTCGCGCTGACGCTGGTGCTGACCGCAGTACTGTTTTCGCTGGCGGGTCTGCTTAACGCCGTGTTTGCAAAAACCTTCGACGATATCAGCCTGATCCCAACCTTCGTGCTGACGCCGCTGACCTATCTGGGCGGGGTGTTCTACTCCCTGACGCTGCTGCCGCCGTTCTGGCAGGGGCTGTCGCATCTGAACCCTATCGTCTACATGATCAGCGGCTTCCGCTACGGTTTCCTCGGCATTCACGATGTGCCGCTGGTGACTACGTTCGGTGTGCTGGTAGTGTTTATCGTCGCGTTTTATCTGCTTTGCTGGACGCTGATCCAGCGCGGTCGCGGCCTGCGTAGCTAATGGCCTCATTCCCCTCTCCGTTCGGGGAGGGGATAACATTTGACCGCTGTCATCATTCTCTATTTATCACCCTGATAAACTACTTGCCTGCTAAGGAGGCAAACAATGTTAGGCTGGGTGATTACCTGTCATGACGATAAAGCAGAGGAACTGCTGGAGCGTCTGGAAACGAAATATGGCCCACTGGCGCAATGCCGGGCGGTGAATTTCTGGCGCGGTCTGAGCGCCAACATGCTGAGCAGGATGTTGTGCGATGCGCTGCACGAAACGGATACCGGCGACGGCGTCATCTTTTTAACCGATACGTCTGGTGCTGCGCCGTATCGGGTGGCGTCACTGATGAGCCACAAACATCCCCGCTGTGAAGTCATTTCCGGCATCCATTTTCCCTTGCTGGAGCAGATGCTCCCCTTCCGCGCAACGATGAGCAGCGAGGCGTTTCGCCATCATATTGTGTCGCGTGGCGCGCCGGAGGTAACCAGTCTCTGGCATCAGCAGCAAAAGAATCCACCGTTTGTGCTGTTGCACGATCTGTATGACTGCTAGCGCCTGACGGGACAGGCGCTGGGGCATTTTGATCACTGAGATGAATTGATACAATCCTCGCGTTGTCTCTTTCCCGGTTCGTGTCATGAAAAAATACCTTCTCTTTCTGCTGCTGTGTGTCTCTACAGTCGTCAGCGCGGCGTTGCCTGCCCGTTATATGCAAACCACCGAAGATGCGGCGATCTGGGCGCAGATTGGCGACAAAATGATAACGGTGGGGAACATTCGCGCCGGGCAAATCCTTGCGGTCATCCCCGTGGCGGCTGACTATTATGAATTTTCATTTGGCTTTGGAACCGGCTTTATCGATAAAGGGCACCTGGCGCCGGTACAGGGCAAACAGCGGGTTGAAGACAGCTTAGGCGATCTCAATAAGCCACTCAGTAACCAAAACCTGGTGACCTGGAAAGCGACGCCCGTTTACAACGCCCCGAATGTGGGCAGCGCGCCGTTTGGCGTGCTGGCGGAAAACTTACGTTATCCCGTCATCAGTAAGCTGAAGGATCGGCTTAACCAGACCTGGTATCAAATCCGCATTGGCGAGCGGCTGGCCTGGATAAGCGCGCTGGATGCCCAGGAGGACAAGGGGCTGCCGGTGCTCACTTACCACCACATTCTGCGTGATGAAGAAAACACCCGCTTTCGTCATACTTCGACAACCACCAGCGTGCGGGCATTCAGTAACCAGATGACCTGGCTGCGGGACCAGGGTTACGCCACGCTGACGATGGCGCAGCTTGAAGGGTATGTGCGCAATAAAATGAACCTGCCCGGGAAGGCGGTGGTCATTACCTTTGATGACGGTCTCAAGTCCGTCAGCCGCTATGCGTATCCGGTGTTGAAGCAGTACGGCATGAAGGCCACCGCGTTCATTATCACCTCGCGCATAAAAGGTCGACCGCAGAAGTGGGATCCACGTTCGCTACAGTTTATGAGTGTTTCCGAGCTTAACCACATCCGTGATGTTTTTGACCTTCAGTCGCATACCCACTTTTTGCATCGGGTTGATGGCTATCGTCATCCCATTCTGTTAAGCCGCAGCCACCATAATATTCTGTTTGATTTCAAACGTTCACGCCGGGCGCTGGCGCAGTTTACGCCGCAGGTGCGTTACCTTTCGTATCCGTTTGGCGGTTATAACGCGACGGCGGTTAAGGTCGCGAAAGACGCCGGATTTCATCTGGCGGTGACGACGGTAAAAGGGAAGGTTAAGTGTGGGGAGGTGATCGTTTCTGCATGGTAGTTATGTGGGGAAAGAAAGTCGATGGGGTCAGGAATGACGGGGGTTGCGAGGCGCGGTGAGGATTCCGCACAGCTCGACAGAAAATGATAGATTATGAGAAATAATGCGCTAAATTTTGCACTAGTTTGAGAGCAATGAAATCGATATTAAACGTTTTTTAATACTATTAAATAACCCGCCCATACCAAACCACTTTACCCACAATACAGAAATCCGATGGGACATTGTTAAGGTCAATGTTGAACGGCTTGTAAACCGGATTTGTGCTCGTAACAATGAGCTGCGCTCCTGGTAAGCGCTGCACTCGTTTTACGATTAATTGTCCATCGAGTCGCAATACATAGATTCCCTCCCTTGGTTCCCGATCACCATGATTTACAAGGATGATATCTTTGTCGTTCAGGACGCCTTCCATTGAGTCACCTTGCACGCTGATAACAGACAGCTGTTTGGGATCTGCCTTCAAATGATTAACCACCCAATACCGTCTAAACGATACCGTGAACATAGGCGTTTCATCATCATTCCAAGCACCATAGCCCGCAGACGCAGCCACATTATAGCGCGGCACAAAAATGAACTCTTCTAAATCAACTTCATTTCCATGCACATCATTTATGGCTGTAGTTGGTGGAGTTGCAGGCCTTGAAATTACATTGGTACCAGTACTGCTCTGCTCACCCGTCGCAAGCCATTCGATGCTCACTCCAGCTGTACGAGCCAGCACTACTAAGTTGTCCAGTGTTGGTTGTGTGTGGCCAGCAAAGTACTTATGCATCGCCCCATAACTAATCCCGCAATCAGCCGCAAATTGACGAATGCTCTTGCCGTCTATCGCTTTCCGCAACCTGTCGCTAAAAGTGGTTCCTTTTTGATTATCACTTAAAGGAACTTTTGGGCCGTTTTCGTTCTGCGGATCCTTTTCTGTATAACTCATTGATTCCTCCAGTATTAGATGTGTACTCACGATAGTTGTCATTTAAGTCACAAAAGGAACCAGCAAAGGCTTGTAATTTTCCTTTTAGTGATCAATACTGCTATTACAGTGTGTAAGACAGATGAGTTATTACTATGTATAAACGAGTAGAATCTCAGAAAACATCAACAAATGGAATCACTTCTTGTGATTGGCATCGTGCTGACATCATTGCAGAGTTACGCAAGAAAGGGACCACCCTGGCTGGTTTATCCCGTAACGCTGGTTTAAATGCCCGCACTCTCAATAACGCTTTAGACCGAAAATACCCTAAGGGTGAGCGCATTATCGCTTCTGCAATAGGCGTTGAACCGTCTGTTATCTGGCCTTCAAGATATTGTGAGGTGCTGTGATGTGGTCGACGGTATCTGAGTTAGCCGGATGTGCTGGCGTACCAGCAACTGAGAGAGGTTGTCGGAAATTTTTGGACAATCTTGCATCCAAGAATCCATCAATGAGAAGAAAACGCACCGGTACAAAAGCGTTTGAATACCACATTGATTCGTTACCGATTGTGACTCAGGAAGAATTAAAGAACCGTTATTACAAAGAAATATTATCAACTCAACAGGTAAGTACAAAAGAAACCAAAATCAGTTCGAATAGAGGTTCATCTGATAACGGTAAACTTTCTCTGATTCGCCAGTGCCCGGCTCTTCTTGAACGTGAGGTGGGCTCTCTGACTGATAAGCAGAAAGAGATCGCCGATGCCCGTGCCACATTGGCGATGTATGTTGAAAAACTGCGCGATGCCGGGATGTCCCGTACCGCAGCGGTTAACTACATCTCTATCGAGTCCCGTAAAGGTACACTGCCTGCACATCTGCTTAAGGCTGCTGGGATGGCCAATGCCCGCAAAGGCTCCAGCCGTGCCGGTGTTGGTACCCGTAGCCTCCAGGAATGGCTGACCATTTTTGAATCCACAAAGCCTGGCGTTGAGCGCATGGCCATGCTGGCCCCCGGTCATCTTAAAGCGAAGAAGCCTGAGCAGATTACCTGGCTTCCGGCGTTCCTTGCTCACTGGCGTAACCGTAAAGGCCCAAGTCTGCGCGAGGCATACGGGGATTTCCAGGACGAGTGGTCTGTTATCTATGCTGACCAGCCTGCAATGGCTGCTGCATGCCCCTCTTATGATGCCGTTCGTCGTGCCATGGAGAAGCTGCCGCGCCGTGAGAAAGCCCGTGGCCGTGTAAGTGGTTCTGCTGCGCTGGCTTATGAATGCTTCCAGAAGCGTGACTGGTCCCTTATGCCGGTTAATGGCTGCTGGATTGCGGATGGTAAATCCCTTGAGATGAAAGTGGCACACCCTGACCATGGCCGCCCGTTCACTCCAGAGCTGACGTTAATTATTGATGGCCGGACACGCTTTATTACGGGCTGGAGCCTGGCACTTTCAGAAAGCGTTATTGCTGTTGCTGATGCCTACCGTTACGCCATGCGTCATTTCGGCAAACCGTTATTTGTGTATTCCGATAACGGCGGCGGTGAAACAAACAAAACGCTTGATGCCGATGTGACGGGTATTTTCAGCCGCCTTGGCATTGAGCACCCGACCAGCATACCGGGGCGTCCTCAGTCTCGCGGCATCATCGAACGGCTTAACAAAGGGGTTCCCCGCCGTGTGGCCATGCAGTTCGATACGTTCAGCGGCGACAGTGCTGACCGGGAGCATGCCCGCATCACATCGCGTGCTATCCAGTCAGCCATCAAGGCGCAGGAGAACGGGCGAGAGCTGACGCCTGTACAGCGTAATGCCCTGGGTAAATTGCCCTCCTGGCAGCAGCTGCTTGACGCAATCGCCAGCGAAGTTGACGCATACAACAACACGCATGAACACCGCGAGCTTCCAAAACGTAACGGGCGACACATGACTCCGGCTGCCTATCGTCGGGCCGTTCTCGAAGCTGAAGGTGACGATATTGAATATCTGACTGATGTTGAGCTGCGTGAAGCCTTTATGCCGGAGATGGTGCGTACCGCTCAGCGTGGCTGGTTGCGTCTGTTTAACAACGACTACTTCTCTGAAGAATTGATCCAGGTGGATAGCGAAGAGGTTCGCGTGGCTTTCGATATTCACGATCCCTCTTCCGTTATCGTTCGCCGGATGGATGGTACCTACGTCTGTACTGCGATCTGGAACGGTAATAAACGTGCCGCAATTCCAGTGAGTGCAATGGATGTGGCTGTTGAGAAACGTCGTCAGCGCCGCCTCAACCGTATTGAAGACAAACGCCAGGAAATTGAGGCAGAGGGCCGCTCTGTATTACCGGGCCAGCGCTTCGACGATCTGGGGAGCTTTATCCCGGCTGAATTCAGCCGGATTACGGAAGAAGAACATTATTTCTTCCTCGAAACCGACCGTGATGAATATCTGAAAAAAACCGGTAATACCCGGTAAGTGAGAGACATATGAGCCTACAAACAGAACTGAATGAACTTATGTCCCGCAAGGGTTACAGCCAGACACAGGTAGCCCGCGCTTTTGGTAAAAGCCCGGCAGTGGTTAATCAGTACCTGCAGGGAAAATATCAGGGTGATGTGGACAGCATCGACGAGCTGGCCCGCAGCTTCATTGCCCGCGAAGCCGACAAGGAAAAATCGCGTCGAATCACGCCGCGCTATATCCCAACCGTGACCTCCCGTAAGGGGATTGAGGTCATTCGCCTGGCACACCTGGATGGTGAGATCAACGTTCTCTATGGTGCTGCTGGCCTGGGTAAAACCATGATTTTGCGCGAATACGCGTCCAGACATCGTGATGCGCTGCTGATAGAGGCCGACCCCGGTTATACCGCCCGTGTTGTGCTCGAAGAGCTTTGTGGACTGCTTGGCCTCAGCAAACGCGGCAATATGCATGAACTCAGCGAAGCCTGCATTGCTGCCCTGCGTGATTCAGGTCGCCTCCTGATGGTCGATGAGGCGGAGAATCTTCCATACCGTGCGCTGGAAACACTGCGCCGCATCCATGACAAAGCCGGTATCGGTGTCGTTCTGGCCGGGATGCCCCGCCTCATTATCAACCTTAAAGGCAAGCGCGGTGAATATCAGCAGCTTTTCAGCCGCGTGGGTCTGGCGCTCAACATCGGCGAATCCCTGCCGCAGGCCGATATCAGCGATATCGCGATCAGTATGCTGCCGGATGCTGAGAACCCTGATGTATCTGAGGCGCTATTCCGGGCGAGCAACGGCAACGCCAGACGTCTTTTCAAACTGGTGCGCGGTGTCAGCCGCCACAGCGATATCAGTGGTAATGCAGTCAGCGCAGGCGCTGTCCGCAAGTTCGCAGAAATGCTCATTAACTGAGGATTTAACTATGGCCAGAACGTCAGGAAATACCGACAACGCAGGCGTTATCTCTGCGTTGATCCGGGCAGAAACGCTGATTTTATTTCTGTCAGCACAGGGAGTTCAGGTGAAAAGCGTATCCCTGCGCAACACACAGCCGGTCATTCGTATCGTGCGCCATGCATGGTGCGAGCGGATGAAAAAAGAAGGTCTGGCGCGATTTGATATTACCGGCAATGACCGCCACGGGCGCTTTCGCCAGGGTGTATATCAGGATGAAAGCGGGTGTCGGGTGGTCTGGTCTGAATCACTTCATTAAGCAGAGGGATATATGGCAAAGATTGTTATTGAAATAAAAGACAAATCTCGCGGTTTTGAAGTCGGTTGCAGGGTTATCCCTGATGACGGCGACAGCGATATCGTCAGCAAAGTGGCTGACAAAGTGGGTAAAGGTCTGGCTGGTCATGTGCTGGCAAAGGTTAACGAAGCAGTTAAGAAAGTAGCGCGTCAATTTAAGGAGAGTAAAAATGTCCACTGAAAACAAGCAATTCACTGAAAAAACAGCGCCAGAGGGTTACTGGATTGACGCCAAGGGCGTACTGACCCCTGTCAGTCTGATTAAAGATACCGACCAGATGCGTGACGATCTGGTGCGTAGCATCGTCGAAAAAGCGACAGCCCTGAGTGCTGCACTGGCAGAGTTCAAGCTTAGCGGCTTTTCCGATATCGGAGCCTTCGTTGATATCTCCGCCAGTCAGTACGGCGTCAGCCTGGGCGGCAAAAAAGGTAACGTCACGCTCTACAGCTATGATGGCCGCTATAAGGTTCAGCGTGCCATGCAGGACCGTATCGCATTTGACGAGCGCCTGCAGGCTGCTAAATCGCTGATTGATGAATGTCTGGCAGACTGGACCGAGAATGCCCGCCCGGAAATTCGCGCCATCATCACCCGTGCATTCCAGGCGGAAAAAGAAGGTGAAGTTAACACCGGCGCGGTTCTGGCATTGCGCCGCCTCGATATTACAGACGTTCGCTGGGTCAAGGCGATGGAGGCTATCGGCGAGGCCGTTCAGGTTGTCGGAAGCCGCTCTTATATCCGTGTTTATGAGCGCGTTGGTGAAAGCGATCAGTATCGCGCAATTCCTCTCGATATCGCTGGCGTGGGGGTGTGAGATGGCCATTCTGTTTGATCGTGCTAAATCGGGCAAACCATGCAGCCCCTTCATGTCGTACGCAACCAGCGCTGTCATTGCCGAACAGAACGGCGAGTTTCAGCGAGCGGCGGAATCATGGAAACAGGCATTCAGTCTGGCAAAAATGGAGGTGAACTCCATTTATGCGGCTTCGCGTATGGAGTTCTGCCGCCACGCTGCGCATCGCGGCTGGGGAGTACCGTATGAAAGCTAAAGATTTCAATGCCCTTTACCCTACAGGCAGCACCTTCATTTACCAGCCGAGCCAGTTTTTACGTGGCGGCAGAGTTGTAAGAACGGTAGATGCAGCACGCGACCTTAAGGATATAACCGTAGTTGAAATTAATCAGGAGCCTTATTTCGCGAATATTAAATCGCTGAAACCCGTGAACTGATTTTAACCGTAATTTAAATCACTTTTAAAAATGGCGTAAACCCGCAGGGGCTGGCTTACGCCAAATTCAGGAGTCGAACAATGGAAAATAAAGAGAAATATATCCAGAGAATTAAAAAGCTGCTCGCGATGGCGCGTAATAACTCCAGCGCCGAAGAAGCCGCACTTGCCCTCCGCCGTGCTCAGCGTCTGATGGAAACCCACAAGCTGACTGAAGCTGATGCTGATTTGATGGATATCAATGAAGCATCGACCCAGAAAGCGCCATCTCATGCTGAGAAGATGCCGGAATATATGGCAATACTGGCAGAGATGGTCGCCCGCGTTTTTGGCGTGAAGTTTTACACCAGCCATGGTACTGAGCAGTGGGGCAAGCCAGCAAAACGCACCATACACTATTACGGCCCCGACGAACGCCCTCAGATAGCGGCATATTCATTCGAAGTTCTGGGTAAGCAACTGGCGAAAGCCCGCCGTGATTACCTCTCCACATTACGCAAGAGCATCAAACAGGCCACAAAAGTTGCCCGCGCCGATACCTTCTGCTCCGCCTGGGTCAACGGTGCTTATGCCGTTGTCAGTGATTTCGCCGTTACGGAGGCGGAGACAACGCTGATGGAGTGTTACCGCAGCAGGAAATTAAGCGAAGGCATGAAAAAGCTGGAACCGCGCAAACCCGGCAAAGCCAGGGGAACGGATAAGGCGGAAAACGAAGGATACCTGGCTGGCCGCAATGCGCAGCTGCATCACGCGGTAAGCAGTTCAGCTAATAATTGTGAACAGATCGGAGTGACAAAATGAAAACCTCACCTCAACTGGAAACATCACCAGTCAAAGAACTCGTGCGGGCTGGCCACGAATTAGCAGCGGCAATGGGTGCTGATACCCCGATTATTGAGATAGCAAAACTGGTAAGTCGTCTGGCCACTGAGCTGGATGTGCAGTCAGCGATGGTACGGCAATTAACTGCATCGTCGGCCATTACCGACATCATCGTTGAACGTTTGCGGCAGCAGAGCGATGAAGGCTGGACGCCGAAAAACGACGATATATACAAGCCAGGAACCTTATCAACGGCAGCAGCCTGCTATGCAGCCAGGGCATTCAGCACACCAGCATACAAGGCGACAATCCCCCAGGCCTGGCCATGGTCACCTGACTGGTGGAAACCAACGAACCCACGCCGCGATCTGGTGAAAGCTGGCGCACTCATCGCAGCAGAGATTGAGCGCATCGATCGCCCATCCGTGCAGATGAAGGAAGTGCAGCATGAAGACTGAACAGCATGTATTAACTGGCTTTATCCGTAATGTGTCCCGTCATCACATGAGCATTGAGCGTGATGATGGCCTGTACCGGCACCTGCGCTTTAAGAGTTCTGGAACAAATACATATTACTTCGATCTTGTGACTTGGCCAGGGTATCTGACCGTCACTGGTGACATGGGAACCTGGACGTTCAGCCGCATCACGGACATGTTTGAATTCTTTTCTTCCGAACATTTTGGGCGGCGCGAGAGCTTTCTTATCAACCCCGGATACTGGGCCGAGAAGTTCGAAGCTGGAGCCGGTGGCGGGAGATTCGATTCGCCCTGCTATGAGTTTGATGATGAAGGCTTCGACGAAGGGTTGCAGCAGTGGCTCGCGGTATATCTTGAAGACTGTGACGATGAGGACGACCGCGAACTGGCGATCGAGACCGTTCGTGAACTGAAAGGCAATGGGTTCCGGGAGAAGAACGACGCGTACTATGCGGTCGAATCCGCAACCTGGCCCGATAACGTAAGCGCCTGGGATTTGATGGATGGGATGTCTCTCCAGCGTTACAGCCATCATTATCTGTGGATCTGCCTTGCTATCGTCTGGGGTATTGAGCGATATCGCACATCAAAGCTGGTCGACAAAGCGATGGTGACTTTTCTGGCATTCAAACGTGTTGAAGGCGGTGCAGCATGAGCGAACAGCAGCGTAAACCTGTCGTTTTCATTGCGGGGCCGATGACCGGTTATCACAACTTTAACCGTGATGAATTCAACGCTGAGGCTCGCATCCTGGAAGAACGCGGCTTCACCGTTCTCAATCCGGCCATTCTTCCTGACGGCCTGCAGCATGAGCAGTACCTGCAAATTACATTGTCCATGCTTGAGCAGGCTGATGCTGTTTTCCTCCTGAACGGCTGGGAAAAGAGCACAGGCGCAACCAGGGAGTTTGATCGCGCCTGTGAGCTAGGCCTGCTGTTCCTTTACCAGGACTGGGAAAGCGTGTCGATTGCGGCCTATCGTAAACGCGGCCCGTCAATGGAGGTGGGTCATGCATAGCGTATCCGGTTGTAAGTTCCTGGATAACGGAAACCGCCGAGTCTGGTACTTCCGCGATAACAGCCAGGTTGTCGAGTTGTTGGCGGTGCCACTTAAGCTGCGGTTCAACTATTACGACGCCAGTAACCGTGCAGTACGCAATAAGGTTACTCAGGCTGATATGAAAAAGGCGATTGAATCTTTCAAGAAACTTCGGGGGATAAAGTGATGGATATAGCTTTAGTTCTCATATTTCTGGCGATGTATTTAACACTTGGCTGGTGTTGGGCATGCATCCTTGTCCGATTAGTGGGATTAGCTAATTTATCCCGCCAGAATTGCTGGTTTGCCTTTCTCTTATGGCCTTTGAGCATTATCGCGACCGATGCGAATCTGGAGGAAAACGATGAGACATCTCCTGAGAAATCTGACAGCAAAGACGTTTAACCAGCGCTTCCCCGTTGGCTCACAGTTCCATTATTACCAGACGCCCGGTGTATCGGAGCGGGAAATTGTAATAACCCGCTCAGCAGCCTGGCATATGCGCAATGGTCGTCTGGTAGTCAGGGTTGAAGGGAAAATCGGTGGTATATCCGTCAGCAAAATGGAACCTTTAAAGTAAGTCATTACAGCAGGCACTTCACTAAGTGCCTGCGATAATGGCAACCAACAGGAGAAATATTATGTCCACGCCAGCAAAACGAGGCCTTGTAGGGGCAATTAAAGCCGGTCAGGCATATCTTGGGTGGGATGATGTAACCTACCGTAGTGTTCTGTCTCGCTTATGCAACGGTAAAACATCATCCACTAAATGCACTCTCGACGAACTGCAGGTTGTCAGGGAATATATGCATGATAAGGGCTTTCCTCGCTACTCGGCAAAACACGGTCGACGTCCAAAGGTTGCCAATACGCGCGAGTCAATTCTTGCTAAAATTCATGCATTACTTGCAGATGCAAAACGTCCGTGGAATTATGCCGAGAAAATGTGCGATCATATGTTCCACGTCAAATACATCGAGTGGTTGACGACAGAACAGTTAACCAAACTCATGCAGGCTCTCAGCATTGATGCGAGTCGGCGAAAAAAGCGGGAGCGTAATAATGAATCTGGAACAGGTAACGGAGCTGCTGCCATCAGCAGTGATACAAATAGCTGACCTGATAGGCTTCCCGGCGACCGAGCAGCTTCTTTCTGCTTTTGGTGGCACCACGTTCCCGATAGGTAAAGGCCTCCGCGCTATGGGGGCCAGCCGCGCAGCCCTCCTGCGCGATACTATCGGCGATGATAAAACCCAATTACTCATCAAGAATTTTGGCGGAGAAGTTCTCTATTTACCCCGCTGTGATCGTGCCCTTCGTGAATTACGTAACCGTCGCTTTCTCGCCGAGTTCGCCGAAGTGCGTGAACAAGGTTCATCCTCTCTTATGGCCATGACCTTTCTTTGCCCTAAGTATGGATTCAGCGATCGTTTTGGATGGCAGTTACTAAGCCAGCACAGACAAAACACATCAATCAATCAACAAGAACTTTTTTAAAAAGGTAATATACATGGAGTTTTTAATTGCTTTAATTATATTCGGTGCTTCTGTTGCTGTTTACAAAGATGCTATCGCCAATAACATTGCAAGACCTGCCCGTTGGGGGATTGGTTCAGCATTCATATTCTTCATCGTCATTCCATTGTATCTATTTAAAAGAAAAAAATTAATCGGAAGTGCATTATCAGAGTCGGATGATGCCAGTAGTGTTCAAGGCGGAAAAAATGTTAGCCCTTTATCAGTTTATGTCCTCATGTTCATTTTCGCATTTATTGCCCCAGTGATTAATTTTTACAAAGGTGATTTACCTGGCTGTGATTCATCCGATGTCCATTCTGTTCTTACCGAGTTGCTGAATGGAGAAAAATTCTCTGAACCCGCGCAAATGAGTTATGACCGGGTTAATGCGGTCAGACATTGTAACTTGACGGTTTCTGATAGAGTGTTTTCATATACAGTGAAATGGTACAGTGAAGAAAAAGATCAGTTTGTTGTACAGTTTGACAACTAATTCCACTGAACCCCTTCACCTGATTATTCACCTAACCCGATGAAATACTGACGCCATCCCTTTTTAACCGGATGGCGTTATGCTTTTAACACTCCCACAATTTCAGCGAGCGGCAGGCCTTTCGCCAGTGATGGCGCAACGCTGGTTTGAACCATTCAGTAAAGCCACCGCTGAATTCCAGATTAATACACCTGCCAGGCTTGCCGCCTTTATTGCTCAAACCGGCCACGAGAGCGCGGGCTTTAGTCGGCTCAGTGAAAATCTCTATTACTCAGATGCTGAGCGCGTGGCGCGTATTTTCCGCAGCGACTTCGATCTCAATAAGAATCGTATTATCGAGCCCGGCGAGATTGAATTTGCCCGCCGTTATACCCGTAACCCTGAAAAAATGGCGAATTATGTTTACGCAAATCAGGGTGGTAACGGTAATGAAGCATCAGGCGATGGCTGGCGCTTTCGCGGGCGTGGCCTGATTCAGATTACCCTGCGCAATAATTATCTCCTTTGTGGTAAGGCGCTTGGCCTCGATCTCATCGCTAATCCCGATTTGCTACTGGAGTATCTCAACGCAGCCCGCAGCGCTGCCTGGTACTGGAAGGCAAATGGCTGCAACGAGCTGGCGGACAAAGGCGATTTTCTGGCCATAACCCGTCGTATCAACCCTCCGGCTGAAGGTCAGGCTGACCGCGTGGCGCGGCTGAATGTCGCTAAGGCGGCGCTATGACGATCTCTCTGCGCGATCTGGTGACGAACCCGGCCACCGGTCGTCTTTCAACGTCAGATACCATCGTTTTTCTGGCCTTCCTGGTGAGTTCCTTCGTGCTGGTCTGGATCACCGTAACCCGTCCCGAAACACCTGGTGAGCTGTATTTCACCTATCTGGGCGCATGGGTGGCACAGAGCCAGGCATCAAAACACATGTCCATCAAACGAGCCAGAGAGGTGCGCGATGTGGGAAGCAGCCCAGAAAATCCTGAAGGTTAGCTGGAAACCGCTGCTCGTCGTCGTGGTGCTGGCAGGCAGCGGGATATGGTTTGGCACCTTCATCACAGGCAACAAGCTGGACGCTCAGGCGCTGGCCTTCAGCCAGGAGAAGCAACGCCTGACTGATGGTTTTAGTGAAAAAGAACGGCAGTGGGATCAGGAGCGGCTCAGCGCTGCGAATCAGTATGCATCTGACCTGAAGGCTGCACTTGATAAGCAGAACGCCTGGCAGCAGAAAGCGGATGCGCTGACCCGCGAGCTGGCTGAAAAACAAAAGGCACATGACGAGGCTGTTCGCGATCTTAAAAAGAGGCTTAAAGATGCACTTGATAAAGATGGTCCCGGTTATACCGGCATTGGTCCTGGCGGCCTGCAGCTCTTCCGTGAAGCCTTCGGCTACCCCGGAACCGAAGGCCTCCCCGCTGGTCAGCATCTGCCAGCCACCGCCAGCAGCACTTCTGGTCATTCCGTCCAGGCCACAGGCACCGGTGGCGGACTCTCCCCCACGGGAATAGTGTCGTTTTCAGCGGAATACGGCGCATGGTGCCAGCTCCTTGAGGGCAGGCTGCAGGCAATAAACGAGTATTACAGGAAGTGAAAAACATTATGACTCTTGATATGGCCTTTCAGATTGCGCTGGCGCTGGCAGCGACCTTCGGCACCATCTGGATACGTCGTCTGCAAAAAGACATCACCGACCTGGAAAAGGCAGTTGATCGCATCCGGGATGAATACCAGCGCCGTGAGGATGCCAAAAGTAACTACACCGCAATGATGGATGCGATGAGGGAGCTGCGAGCGGCTATCGAGCGCATTGATAACAAACTGGACAGGAAACAGGACAAATGAAAGCCAGACACAAGCGCCGAACCCGCCGCGCGACAATCAGCCAGAGCGAACAGGAAACGCTGAGCCGGATTTCAGCTCAGCTCGACCGCCTGCAGGCACCCGTCAGCCCGGACATTCTGGGCGGGATTAATGACAAGCTTAGCCGGATTGATGTTCGTCTCACTACCATCAGCGACGATGCCGCTCGCCGTGGTGCCTCTGCCGGTGCGATTACAGGTGGTATCGCGGGCGGCGTCATCACGGTAGCCATTCTGCTCATTCGCGCAAAACTGGAGCTGTGATATGGCGCATCCGCAGGAAACACGGGAAAAACTGCGACGATCTTATATCTTCGGCCAGATGTCGCTCGAAATCGCCTCCGCTCAGGCTGGAGTGGCATTTGCGACAGCTCGCCGCTGGAAGAAGGAAGCACAGGACGCTGGCGATGACTGGGACAAGTTACGCGCCGCTCACCTTATGGCCGGGAATGGTCTTGAGGAGATTGGCCGAGCCATTCTCACCGGGTTAATGACCCAGTATCAGACCACGCTGGAACTGCTGACAACCGAGTCTCAGCTCCCTCCGGGGGAACGCGTCGAGCTTCTGGCAAGCCTTGCCGATGCATTTAACAAAGCCGTCGCAGCAAACAAGAAAATACTGCCGGAGGTGAGTCAGCTGGCGGTGGCGCTGGATGTTATCCAGAAGCTCAGCGCATTTGTCGCCGAGCACTATCCGAAGCATCTGGCCGCGTTCGTGGAAATCCTTGAACCCTTCGGCAAGGAGATGGAGCAACACTATGGCTGACCAGTTAATCCGGGTTAACAGTGAAAATTATGTGATGGCCAGTGACGTGCTGGGTGTCCGTTTCGCGGGCGGTAGAAACGTAACCGTCGCGACGTCGACAGGTTGCTACAGCCTCGATGTTGATCGAGATAAAACCGGCATCGAGTCGATGAACCGCTTCATCAGTGAGGTTAATAAAGCCCTCCGCAACCACCATTAACAGGCTGTTAAAGGCAAATTAATCATGGCCAGAACTAAGTTATCCAGCAAAGATTTTCTTGCCGAACTGGCGGAACTCTCCGCCAGTCTGCGTCGCACCATTGAAGCCGAAGATGTGGGCTTTGACCCCTCCGCTGCAGCTGTCGCTGCGCGTCGTGGCCTCGTTGCTGACCCTGTAACGGGGTTTGAATACTTTGTGCAGCATTATTTTCCGCACTATGTCCGCCATTCCGCCCGCAGTGAGCTGCATAA
The DNA here is from genome assembly GCF_001463265.1 of Citrobacter sp. 50677481. Lineage (NCBI taxonomy): Bacteria > Pseudomonadati > Pseudomonadota > Gammaproteobacteria > Enterobacterales > Enterobacteriaceae > Citrobacter > Citrobacter sp. 50677481. The sequence goes on along the minus strand of NZ_LNHZ01000061.1, from coordinate 19,889 downwards.
CTATCTTTATAAGCGCCTGCCTGAAATCATCCAGGCCACGGGGAGCCAGAACGATGCAATAGCGGCTCCCCGTGGTGAAGCCAAATCCACCATCGTGAGTCAGCTTTTTGTCATCTGGTGCATTGTGCTGGCGCTCAAGCATTACCCGGTCATCATTATGGATTCCATCGACCAGGCCTATCCGATGCTGGAGGCGATAAAGGCGGAACTGCAGTTTAACCCCCGCCTGCTGATGGATTTCCCGGAAGCGACGGGCGGTGGCCGCGTCTGGCAGGCCGGGACCATCCTCACCCGCAACGACATTAAGGTTCAGGTCGCCGGTAGTGGCAAAAAGCTGCGTGGTCTGCGCCATGGCCCGTATCGTCCTGACCTGGCTGTGCTCGACGATATCGAGAATGATGAGCTGGTGCGTAACCCTGAGCAGCGCGACAAGCTCGATAACTGGCTCAAAAAAACCGTCCTGCCGCTCGGCGGCGCGGGGGCCAAATTCGATGTGGTGTATATCGGGACAATCCTGCACTACGATTCCGTGCTTTCCCGTACCCTTAAAAATCCGCTATGGACGCGGGCCCGGTTCAAAGCGCTTATCAGCTGGCCGCACAATATGTCGCTGTGGGATAAGTGGGAAGAAATCCTGCGCAACAACGACGAAGATGGTCAGATGCTGGCGCAGGCATACTACCGTGAGCATCAGGCTGAGATGGATGAAGGAGCCGTGGTGTCATGGGCTGCGCGTCCGCTTTATGCCCTGATGCTCATCCGTGCCCGTGATGGCCACAGTACCTTTGATGCGGAATATCAGAACGATCCCGTCAGCGGCGAAGATGCGCCATTTACCGGCTGCATTAACTTCTGGGTCAACCGCCTTAACGAGTGGCGCTTCTATGGCGCATGTGACCCGAGCCTGGGTAAACACGGCAACAGCCGTGACCCTTCTGCGTTACTGGTTGGCGGTTTCAACCGCTTTACCGGCATTCTGGACGTTGTTGAAGCGCGTATCCGAAAGCGTGTGCCGGACAAAATTATCTCTGACGTTATCGAGCTGCAGCGGGAATATAACTGCCTCGTCTGGGCGGTCGAGTCCGTCCAGTTCCAGGAGTTCCTGCGCACCGAACTGGTGAAGCGCTCCGCTGCGATGGGTATCCCCGTTCCTGCCAGAGCCGTCACGCCTTCGGTTGATAAGCTCCTGCGCATTGAGTCACTGCAGCCACATATGGCCAACGGCCTGATACGCCTGCACCCTTCGCAGACCACTCTCATCGACCAGCTCCGGCACTTCCCCAAAGCTGACCATGATGACGGGCCTGATGCCCTGCATATGCTCTGGATGCTGGCCGTTTCCGGCGCTGGCAATTTCGAATTTAAAGCTGTTCCCCGCCGTGGACATAGCGGGGACAGGTTCGGTCCTTCAGGAGGATTTTGATAATGGTTCAGATTCTTGACCAGTATGGTCGCCCGCTTAATAAAGAGGTGCTTAAAGCCCCCCAGACCTCCCGCACGTTCGAACTGCAGCGTGACTGGCCAACTCACCCCTCACGGGGAATGACCATTGCCCGGCTTCCTCGACTGCTGGAAGCGGCTGAACGCGGCGACCTGGCGGCTCAGGCTGACCTTTTCGAAGATATGGTTGAGCGGGACGGGCATATATTTTCTGAAATGGCCAAGCGCAAGAATGCGCTGCTCACTCTGGACTGGAGCATCGAGCCACCGCCGAACGCGACGGCGGAAGAAAAGCAGATCGCCGCGATGGTGGCCAGCTGGTTCGCTGACCTTCAGGAGATGGAAGATATTACCCTGAATGCGGCTGAAGCTATCGGTCATGGCTTTTCCGCTCAGGAGATTGAAAAGTGGGAGCTTGACGGCAATCTGTGGCTGCCTGTCAAAATCAAACTGCGTCCGCATCGCTGGTTCTGTACCACGCCGGAAGCCGGGGATGAGGTGCGTCTTAACACCGGCACGCTGGGTGGAGAAGAACTCTGGCCGTTTGGCTGGCTGGTGCATACGCACAACGCCAAGTCAGGCTATATCGCGCAGTCCGGCTTATACCGCGTACTGGTCTGGCCTTATCTGTTTAAAAACTACAGCGTGCGCGATCTCGCTGAGTTCCTGGAAATCTACGGGCTGCCACCGCGTATCGGGTCGTATATGTCCGGGGCCAGCCAGGATGAGCAGGATAAACTCATGGAAGCGCTGGTCAGCATCGGTCATAACGCCTCGGGGATCATCCCTGATAACACCAAAATCGAATTTAAGGATGCCGCTGAGGGGCAGTCTGATCCTTTCATGGCGATGATTAACTGGTGCGAACGTACCGAATCAAAGGTCATTCTCGGCGGCACGCTGACGTCACAGGCAGACGGCAAGTCCTCAACAAATGCCCTTGGTAATGTGCATAACGAAGTCCGCCACGATCTGCTGACCGCTGATGCCCGCCAGCTGGAAGGGTTTTACCGTGGCTTCATTCGTATGTTACTGGCCATTAATGGTTATAACGTCAGCCCGCGCCGTCAGCCGCGCCTGGTATTTGATACCCGTGAGCTGGAGAGTATTGAAACCTTCGCCAATGGTGTTTCCGCACTGGTACGCGCCGGGATGGACACTATCCCGACCTCATGGATACACAAAAAGGTCGGGATTCCGGTGCCAAAAGAGAACGAGGCTGTGCTGACGCCGCCCGCAACTCCCTCTCCGGTGGGGCTGAGCACCACGCCGGTATTCCGTCATTTCGCGGCACTGAGCACCACGGGCGAGGTTGTTGACCCTGCTCAGGATGCGCTGGACAGCGCCACGTCGCCTGGGGAGAGCATCGCGGTGGCCATGGATAAGCTGATTGCTCCGCTGGTCTCGGCCCTGAGCAAGGGGCAAAGCCCTGATGAAGCTCTGGATATCATTGCTGCGAGTTACCCTCAGCTGGATGACACGCAGCTGCAACAGCTGATAAAGCAGGCGCTGTTTGTCAGCGAGGTCTGGGGGCGACTCAATGCCGAAAGCTGATGTTGATCTGGGGTACGCCATCGGGTTAAAGCCCGAAGAAGCGATTGCCTACTTCGAGTCGAAGGGCTACGCCACCGGTTTTAACTGGCACGATATTGAGGCCCGCGCCCATGCCACCAGTTTCACCGTGGCGGGCGTCCTTAAACAGGATGTGCTTGAGGATATTCATAAATCGTTGCGCGAGCATATTGTTAACGGCGGCACACTTCGTGACTTCGAACGGCAGATTACCCCAACGTTGATCCGTAAGGGCTGGCTCGCCGACCGTGCCAGGCTGGTCGCTGATGAAGATGGCGTTCTGGAGGGTAAGCAACTCACGCCACGCCGTCTGCGCACCATCTTTGAAACCAATATGCAGGCGGCCTATGGTGCCGGGCGCTATGTGGAGCAGATGGCCAACGCGGAATTTCGCCCCATATGGGAACGCGTGGCCGTCATGGACATGCACACCCGGCCACTTCACGCCAGACTCAATGGTTTTACTGCCCGCTATGACGATCCAGTGTGGCAGTTTATGTACCCGCCTGACGGATACCACTGCCGCTGCCGCATTCGTGCCCGAACTCAGGCGGATGCAGACCGCATGGGGATTGAGGTCAAATCGTGGGAGCAGGACATTGTCACGGTACAGCAGGCATGGGGACCAAAAGAAACCCGTGACGTTAAGGCGTTACGCTTCAACGGCGAGCTTTACACGCCTGATGCCGGATTCGGGCACAATCCGGGTCAGGGCTGGCTCTCTTCTCTTGGACAGCGCCTTATGGATAAATCTGTAACCACCACGCCCCGGATTGCTTCTCAGGCCATCCATGAAACCCTGTCTGAACCTGCTGTGCTGGATGCCGTCAGCGATGATGTGCGTCGCTGGGTCGACACCGTCAGCGTGCGGCAGAAGACCCGTGGCGACCTGAGGCGCGTCGGCGGTATCCAGCCTGAGCTGCTGAATCGCCTCGAAGAGCGTGGTGTTAACGGTGCGATCACATTAAGCATTCACGAAGAGGATGTCCGGCTGGCTCCGGGCCCGATGTGGTCAGAGCTTCCCGTTCTGCTCCGTCAGCCAGATGGTGTCTGGCTTGATGATGACGCTCTGGTGTGGCTCCTCTCCGGGCAGAACGGCACCCGCGCCGTGCGTGGTGTGCAGTCTGACGATGGCTGGCGTCTGTCGCTTGTAAACGCCGGTGCCACCGTCACCCCTGGCGATGTGTTATCTGAACGCGCGGCGCAGCTGCTGGAGCTGAAATCATGAGCTACGCCATCAGGTATGACATTGGTGACTTTGAGCGCTCACTCGGTGAACTCATTAAAAAGCTGGAAAACCGCGCCCCCCTGATGCGTGAGATGGCCGCTGCCATGGGGGATGCGGTTGAAGAAAACTTCGCGCAACAGGGGCGGCCCGCGTGGATGGGCTGGAGCCCGGTATATGCCCGTCAGCGCCGGGGCGGTAAAATTCTCCAGAAGAGCGGTAGACTGGCGGCGAGTATCACGCAGTACAGCACGAATGATGAGGCGACGGTCGGGACCAATGTGAAATACGCCCGCATTCATCAGGAAGGTGGGGAAATCAGCATTCCGGCCCGCAGCCAGAAAGCCTACTACCGCCAGAACAAGGATGGTTCAGTGGGTAACCGGTTCGTTAAAAAATCCCGTTCCAACTTTGAGCAGTGGAACACTATCGGGGCGTATAAAATTAAGATGCCTGCGCGTCCTTTCCTGCATCTCACCGAAGATGACGTGGAGAAGATGGAGAGTACGGCTGAGCAATATCTGAAACGTATTTTAGACTGAGGGCAAATTCGTCCTGTAAGGCGCTGTGACGCGTTCAGTCTGATTGTGCTAGAGTGATTCGGCCAGAAGGTATTCAGACGTTTTTAAAAGCGGTTTAAAAAGGTCTGGGCTCATAAATGCATTACAGGAGCGAGCAACTGGACACATTCAAAGCTTTCCTTGATTATTTCACCCCGCAGCAGTGGGTTTTCATTGGCATCTTTGGGGGCCTGGTTATAAAGGTTGCTGAGTGGTTCACTGACCGATACTTTGCCCGCCGGCATCAGAAGCGTCAGTCTGCTAAACCCGATAAGCCGACAACCAAAGAAAACGATCCTCAGCGCTAATCCACTGAACCTCTTCATCTGAACCTCCCCGCAGTGGTGCCGTATCGTCGGCACCATGAAAAAGACACTCATCGCTTCACTCACCCAGGAAATTAACACCGCCACTCCCGGTGTCATCCAGCTCTTCCCGGCTGGTGAATTCCGCGCCCGTGACGGGCGTCCGACCGAATGCGCCGCCTGGCTTATGACGCGGGAAATTGCAGAGCGCCTTATTGCCGCAGCTGATGCCCGCGACACCCCCTACGTCCTGGACTACGAGCACCAGACCCTTCGGGCCGCTAAAAACGGTCTGCCTGCGCCTGCAGCTGCATTCTTCAAAAAGCTGGAGTGGCGGGACGGTGAAGGTTTGTTCGCCATCGATGTCGAGTGGACAGCCGCAGCGGCTGCGATGGTCGAGGCGAAAGAGTATCGCTTTATTTCCCCCGTATTTTCTTACGACAAAACCGGTCAGGTGCTGGAGTTGCTTAACGCCGCGCTGACCAATACACCAGCGGTGGACGGGATGGAGGAAGTGTTACTTGCTGCCGCCTCCCTGATGGCCGCGCATTTAACCACAGAGGGTCAGACCGAAATGGATGAAGAATTTCTCAACGAGCTACTGAGCAACCTGCGCTGGATGCTCAATCTGCCAACCGCCTCAACGAAAGAAGAGATCATGGCTGAGCTGCAAAAAATCATCACCATGATTTCCGGTGGTCAGGGGACTGCAGCGGCGTCGGTCAGTCTGCTGGATATCCTGAACCAGAACGCGCAGAACATCGCTGACCTGACGGCGAAACTCGACACGCCTGACCCGGCTAAATGGGTTTCGGTGGAGGTCATGCATTCAGCCGTTCAGCAGGCAACAGAGCGTGCCGGTGCGGGTAATACCGCCGCGCTTGCCACACAGCAGGCTGAAGCGCTGATTACGGTTGCCCTCAGCGACGGTCGTCTGCTTCCGGCACAGCAGGCATGGGCTGCGTCACTGGCGAAATCCGATCCGGCCAGTCTTACCGCCTTTATCGAAAAAGCGCCAAAGATTGCCGCACTGACTACCAGTCAGACGCAGGGGCAACCTCCAGCGGGCCTTCCGCCACGCCCGTCTCAGGGTGCTGAAGATGATGCGATTGACCCGGCCATCTGCTCCATGATGGGCAATGACCCGGAAAGCGTCGCGAAATACCTCAAATAAAGGAGAGCGAAATGGATCGTCATACCCCTTATCGCGACGGCCAGCTGTTTGCCGTCCCGGTTGCGGCAGCCACTGAACTCTTTGGCGGCCATATTATTGCGGCCAACGCAGCGGGCTTTGCTGTACCTGGCAGCGCCACGGCGGCCAATACCACCCTCGGCATCTGTGATGGCTGGGTGGATAACTCTGCCGGTGCAGCCGGTGATGCGAGCGTGCTGGTTCGTCGCGGTAAAGCCTGGTTCCTTGCCAACAGCACTGCTGATGCGGTCACGCAGACGCAGATTGGTAAGGATTGCTACGTGGTGGACAGCCAGACCGTGGCCAAAACCAGTGATACCAACGCCCGCCCGGTCGCAGGAAAGGTGCTGGGCCTTGAGAATGATGGCGTCTGGGTTCTGATTTAATAAGGAGAGAACCGTGTTAATTAACGTAAAAAATGTACGTCAGATTTTCATTAATCTGAAAGCGACCTTCCAGAACGCCTTTGATCAGGCTCCGTCCGACTGGCAGAAGATTGCCATGGTGGTGCCGTCGACCGGGAAAGAAAACGACTACAGCTGGCTGAGCCGTTTCCCGAAAATGCGTGAGTGGATTGGCGACAAGGTGGTTAAAGCGCTCGCCGCGTTCAACTACACCATCCGTAACAAAGACTGGGAAGCGACGGTAGAAGTTGAGCGTAACGATATCGAAGACGATCAGATCATGGGCTATGCCCTGCAGGCGAAAGGTGCGGGCCAGTCCGCTGCAGAACTGCCTGCCGATATCGTCTTCGCGCTCCTGAGCAAAGGTTTCACCAATCTTTGCTACGACGGTCAGCCCTTCTTTGATACCGACCACCTTTCGGGGGGCAAGTCGGTCTCTAACAAAGGCACGAAAAAGCTTGCCGTTACCTCGCTTGCCGCCGCGAAAGCAAGTTACGGGGCTGCACGAACGGCCATGCGCAGCCTGAAGGATGATGAAGGCGCGTCCCTGAAAATTCGCCCGACCATCCTGGTTGTGCCTCCGGCTCTTGAAGACGATGCCAACTATCTGATGACGGCTGACCGCTTCCCTGACAATACGCCAAACCCATACAAGGGGACGGCTGAAGTTCTGGTTGTGCCGGAGCTGACGTCAGATACCGCCTGGTTCCTGCTGGACACGTCAAAACCCGTGAAGCCCCTGATTTATCAGGAGCGTAAAAAACCGGTCTTTGTCGAGCAGACCGACTACAACGCTGACAACGTCTTTATGCGCAAGAAGTTCATCTTCGGTGCTGAAGCCCGTGCAAATGGTGGCTACGGCTTCTGGCAGATGGCGTATGGCTCCACCGGGGAGGACGCATAATGCCGATTCAAATCACTGCCCGTCGCGATGGCTTTCGCCGTCTCGGCATCGCCCACAGCGCGAATACTGTGACCTGGCCGGATGACCATTTCAGCGACAGCGAACTCCAGATTCTGGAAAACGATCCCAATCTGATTGTGGTTCGTTTGCAGGATGTGCCTGAAAACGCTGGCGACGGGGATGCTGTTTCCGCCCTGACCACCGAGCGTGACGGCCTCAAAGTACGCGTCAGCGAGCTGGAGGCGACGGTTCTGCAGCTCAGCCAGGATGGCGACGCGCTTAAGCAGCAGCTTGCCAGTGCAAACGGCACCATCGCGGAGCTGGAGACTGAACGCAATGCACTGCGTCAAGAGCTGGATGCGCTGCAGGCCGGTTCGCAAAACCCGGACAAAAAGACGAAGGGGTAAGCCATGTACGCGAACCGTGAGGACATGGTCAGGGCGTTTGGTGAGCGTGAGTGCGTGTCGCTCACCGACCGCAGCTACACCGGGCAGATTGACGATGATGTGCTGAACGGCGCACTCGTTCAGGCCAGCGCTGAAATCGACGGATATCTCTGCGGTCGCTATCCGGTGCCCTGGGCTGATGAGCCCCGTGTTCTCGTCGGTCGCTGCTGCAACATTGCCCGCTATCTTCTGTGCGGCTCTGAGACCCAGATGACAGCGGAAATCCGCGAGCGGTATGAGGACACCGTTCGTTACCTGGAAAAAGTTGCATCCGGGCGAATCAATCTGGGCCGCACGACGACGGGGGAAGTGGTGAAAAGCGGAACCGGTGCGCGGATGGTGTCGGGTGGTCGCGTCTTCGGACGTGACCAGACTGGCGGAGGAAGTTTCTGATGGTGATTACGGATATTGAAAAAGCCATCGTGGAGCGGCTTCGCAAAGGTATGGGCCGTATGGCTAAGAACGTGCGCTCCTACGGCGGCGAGCTGGACGGCGAGCCTGCGGAGGTACTGCGCCAGCTGCCTGCCGTCTGGGTGACGTTTGGCGGGGTCCAAAAAACCGAGCCATACAGCACAGCACGGCAACGGTTTGTCACGCACGGTCGCTTTGTCGTGGTGGTAGGCGAGCGCAGCCTGCGCAGTGAAGAAGCGGCCCGTATGGGTGGGCCGCACGTACAGGAGGTCGGTACGTACATTCTTGTTGCTGCCGTTCGTCGTCTGCTGTCCGGTCAGGATATGGCGGATACGGGTATTAAAATTGACCCGCTCAGCCCCGGTCGCGTGCGCACGCTCTTCAACACCCAGATAGAGACTCAGGCATTTTCCGTTTTTGCCTGCGAGTTCGACACGAAATGGATTGAGTCAGCGCTGGAGAACGGGCGTTACCCGCTTACGGATGCGCCGGAAGGCCATGTTGATCATATGTTCCAGATTTATGGCGGTGCCACCACCGACGATGACCCGGCATGGCTGAAAACCCGACTCAGTTACGATCTTAAGCAGCCTGATAAAGACAATGCAGCAGAGGACATTATCAGTCATGAGCAAAATTAAAGTAAAAGCCGCCAGTGGGTTGAGCGTGCCGCGCGAGGATAATGCGCGCCGCTACATCACCGATGCGGAACCCCTTGAGGTGGAGAACACCGCTTATTACCAGCGTCAGGTAATGGCCGGTGATCTGATTATTGTCACGGACAGTGACAAGAACACCAAAAACAAAAATAACGCAGTCAGCACGGAGGTGAACGGTGAGCAGTCCTAATATCAGTTTTGACACTATCGGTACGAACCGCAAGCCAGGTCAGTATATTGAGTTCAACACCCGCCTGGCCGTTCGTACCCTGCCGGGTAACACCCAGAAGGTGCTGATGATTGCACCAATGCTGGCCTCCGGTTCGTCTGCACCGCTTGTCATTCAGTCTGTTTTCTCTGATGAAGAGGCTGCGACGTACTTTGGCCGTGGCTCACTGGCGCATCTGATGGCCACGGCGGCCATCGGTGCCTACCCCTATCTGCAACTGCAGATCGTCGGGGTCAGCGATGCGGCCACTGCAACAGCCGCGACGGGCAAAGTCACCCTGACCGGCACAGCATCTTCCAGCGGGAAGCTGAGCGTGACCATTAATGGCACCCGTATTGATGTCGGTATTTCGGCAGCAGATACGGCAGAGACCATTGCGGCAGCGTTGACGGAACTGATTACCCAGAAAGACGGGTTGCCAGTGACAGCGACGGCAAACGCGGGGGAAGTGACCCTGACCTGCCGCCATAAAGGGGCGGTTGGTAACGACATTATTGTCTCTTCCGCCGTGACGGCAGCGGGTATCACAGCAGCGGCGACCACTCTTGCAGGCGGCAATGTTGATCCGGATATTACGCCAGCGCTGGCAGCGGCGTTCTCAGCAGGTCATAACATTGTTGTTTGCCCGTTCTCCACCCAGGAGGCGATGACGGCACTGCGTAACCATCTGACAAACGTCAGCAATGCGATGGAGCAGCGCGGTGCAATCGGCGTGGGTGGCTGGCGCAAGTCGCTTTCCACCGGCATTGCACTGGCAGCCTCACTGAATGACGGGCGTATCACGCTGGGCTGGCATAGTGGCTCGGTAAAAACCCCGGCGCAGATTGCCGCTGCCTATGCTGCTGTTATCGCCAGTGAAGAGGACCCGGCCCGCCCGCTGAACACCCTTGCGATGAGCACGCTGGACGTGACTGCAGTAGAGAGTCAGCCAGGGCGAACCGAGCAGGAGAACGCCCTGCGTAATGGTCTTACGCCGTTTGAGATTGGCCCCGGTGACAAAGTGCAGATCGTTCGCGCTATCAGCACCTACACCAAAAACGCCCAGGGCGTGGATGATGTGGCGCTGCTGGATATCACCACCATCCGAACGCTGGACTACGTGCGCAAGGCCTGCCGTGAACGCATCGCTCTGCGATTCCCGCGCGACAAGCTCAGCTCAAGGACGCCGCCGAAGGTGCGAAGCGAACTGCTTGATGTGCTTTACAAGCTGGAGGAGCTGGAGATTGTCGAGGAGGTGGATGCCAACAAAGACGGTCTTATTGTTGAGCGCGATCTGCAGGATGTTAACCAGCTGAACGGTCGCATTCCTGCGGATGTTGTGAATGGCCTGCACGTCTTTGCCGGTCGAATTGATTTGCTGCTCTGAGGGGTAAACCAGAATGGCTCTTGAAGAATATGTTGGCGCGATCGTCATGGAAGTCGACGGCCAGGAAATTGAAGTGACTGACCTCAAGGAAGATGTGACCACCGGGCGAAAGCTTGTGAAGACGATGAACAAAACGGGCCGCGCCAAAGGTTTCTCCCGTGGCATCGAAGAGATTCAGCTGACCGTTACGGTGGTCATCCCGGAATCCGGCGACCTGAACTGGGGCGGTATTGAAGGTGCGAAAATCACCCAGTATCCACTCAACAGCAGCGGTAAACGTGTTTCTTACCTGGACTGCTTCAGCACTCAGGCCGGGGCTCAGTATACCGTCGATAACGAAGCGAAGCGCGATATCACCATGAATGCACTTCGTCGGGTGGAGGAATAAATGGAAAAGCAGCAGCTTTTATATGGCGTTAAATACGGTGATAAAGTCCATTTTGACTTTGCCGTCAGGCTGCCTGTTGTCAGGTACACTATTGAAGCCCTGCGTCTCACGGATGAGGCTTGCGGAACAACCGAAGGGGCTTCGGCGGGGATGTATTATCGTGTAGCGCTGATGGCACAGGCAATTGAAGAACTTGGTTCACTGAATAAGGAAGACATAACACCAGAGTTACTCCTTGATGAGTTGAATGATGATGACTTTGACATCATTGATGCTCAGATTAACGCTGTTAAAAAAAAGCGGATGGATTTGAACAAAAACTCACCGGCTACCGAACCCTCGTCCTCGCACTCGGACGATACGGGATCAGTGAGCAGCAAATCGGAAGCATGACACGAACGGAACTCGACGGCTACACCGAAGCACTTGCCCGGTTACACGGAAAGAAAACCGGGCAAACTACCACCCGCACAACCCGTACGGTCAAATCGCAACGCCTGAAGAAAGTCGGCAAACGGAGATAACCCATGGCGCGTAACTTACAACTGGCGCTGCAGTTGCTGGCACGTGATACCGGCTCCAAAGTGCTTAAGCAGGCACTGCAGGGTATCAGTCGTGATACCAAAGCGGCGCAAAAAACCGATGATGAGCTGGCGAAATCCCGCCAGCAGAACGCAGCCACAGCGATTCGCTCCTCCCGTTCTCTTCAGGACGAATACCGTCGCGCCAGTTCGGCGCGATCTACCCTTGGTATTCGTTCAGAGCGAGAGATTCAGCGCGAAATACAGCAGACTATGGCCGCCTATAACCGCTTATCTCGTACCGGTGCACTGTCCGCTAATGAGCAGACAAGAGCCTTCTCTGCCATGAAAGATAAAGTGCGCAATTTGCGCAGTGAATTGAACGGTGTTGGTGAAGGTATGAGCCGAATGCAAAAACTAGGTACTGCGGGCTCAACTATCTCAGCTGTAGCCGGTGGGGTCATGGCAGCAGGCGCTACACTGGTCCGTCCGGTCTCGAATCAAATGAGTTACCAGCAGAGACTGGCAATGATGGCTAACACAGCCTATGCAGATCAGGGCCTGGAGGGCCGGCGCACTGGTATGAATGAAATGGATTCCCTTATTCGTCATTCAGTTAAAACTGGTGGCGGGACTAAAGAATCAGCAGCAGAGACTCTGGATGCAATGCTTGCATCAGGCTCTGTAAGCATGCAATCGGCGAAATCAATATTGCCTTTGATTCAAAAATACTCAACTGCAACGGGAGCAGCTCCCGCTGACCTTGCAAATATCGCAATTAAATTAAAACAGTCATTTGGAATTCAGGATACAGAGCTTGATAAAGCACTCAATATGTCGATCAGTGCCGGACAAAACGGTTCATTTGAGTTGAAGGATATGGCAAAGTGGCTTCCATCACAACTTGCAAGCGCCGGTAATGCTGGTATGAAAGGTCTGGACGACTTTGCAGTGTTATTGGGTTGGAATCAGGCATCAGCCATTACCGCTGGCTCTCCTGACCAGGCAGGTAACAATCTTAATAATCTTCTCTTGAAATTAAATAGCCAGGATGCCGCTAATGCCGCCGCAAGAGTAAAATTACCGAGTGGTCGAGGAATCGATCTTTCAGGTAGTCTCGCCAAAGGTGTTGGTAAAGGAGTTAATCCTCTCGAAACATTTAACCAAATTGTAGATAAGGTTGTTGCATCTAATCCTGCTTATAAAAGGCTAGAAGAAAAACTTAAAATAGCGCCTGAAAACGAAAAAAGAGAAATTATTAACTCTCAAGCAAAAATACTGGAAGGGTCAGGTATTGGAAAAATAATTGCAGACCAACAGGCTTTACTTGCACTCCTGGGATACAGAGGTAACAAATCCTATACGCAGGGTGTTATTTCAGAAGCTAATTCTCAACGTAACTTATCAGATGGAAAAACGGCTGGCGATCTTAGTTTTTTGTTAATGTCGGAACAACCTGGATTCAAACTGGGACAACTTGATAACGAGAGAGACTTTCAGGAGATGGATTCAGTCAAGCCGTTATCAGATTCCCTGGGATATCTTTCAGATAAATTACTGAAGTATGCAGAGGAATATCCTGGTTTAACCAGGGCTGTTTCTGATGCAGCTATTGGAATTAAAGCAATGGCTGCGGCTGCGGCGGTATTTGGTGCGATAAAATGGATGTCAGGACGGGGAGGGGCTGGGGGCAAGCCAGCAGGCTCAAATCCCCTTGAAATTCTCGCGGAAGGTGCTTCTGGCAACAATGCCGTACCTGTTTATGTAACTAATGCTCAGGAAATCGGCGGCGATAAAGAAGGCTTCCTTGACAAATTTTTGGGGGGAAGTAGTGATTTGCCAGGCCAGTTAGGAAAATGGGCTTCATATGCAAATGTGGCAAATATTATTTATGAGTCTGCCCAGGATAAATTCGATTCTGCTGACGAGGAAGCTAAATCAAAAGGGATCACTACTGGCGAGCTTTTTAGACAAAAGTTTCAGGAAAAAGAGAATAACAAGAAACCTCTTTTCGATGTTGATCTCTTTTCAATGGTCAAATCCTGGTGGAGTTCACCTGCCACTATAGGGCAAAACACACCTGCAGCAACAGGCGTGCCGTCTTATCTGTTGCCTCAGCAGCAACAAAAATCACAACCCATTAACCTCACCACAAAGCTGATACTGGACGGTCGTGAAATAGCATCAGCTGTTAATGAATACAACGGCGAACAATCCGTTCGCGGCTCAACAGGAGGCCCGCAGTGAGCTGGGAAGATTCATTACAGGATGCCTCATTCAGGGGCGTCCGCTTCGATGTGGTTAATACCCGTGACAGCGCCAGCCGCGACATTGCGACCTATGAGTATCCCTATGTGGACGGCGGCGATGTTGATGACCTTGGCCGCAAGCCTCGTAACCTGCGAATGACGGTCCTTTTCTGGGGTGACGATTACGAAGTGCGACTGCAGGCGTTTCTGGCCGCGCTGGATACACGCGGTAGCGCGGAGTTAATCCACCCGGTTTTCGGCTCCATGACGGGCATGCAGTGCATTGAGTATCAGGCATCGCATGAAGCGGAGAACGTTGATTACTGCGTTGTCGAAGTGGTCTTTATCCAGGGTGGACTTAATCTGCCTTTCTTTGGCAGCGACTTCCCGCTGTCGAAGGCCGATATCATTTTCAACCAGGCGCAATCTGCTCTGGAGAAAGCCCAGACGGCCATCGACAATATTCTCTCGCCTCTGCGTACAGCGAAAAAGTGGATGAAGAAAGCGAAATCGCTGGCAACCACGACGCTGAATATGGTTACCGTACTTAAGGGGGAACTGACGGGATTTGTCAGTACCACCTCGGATTTTGTTAATTACCCGAAAGCGTTCATGAATGACCTGCAGAGTGCGCTGAGCCTGACGTCGTTTCAGTCCAAATCAAGTGTCAGTAATAATCCAGGAAGCTATTCACAGTCTTCAGACGTTTCCGGTACAGCGGGCATCGTGATGGCCGACTGGAAGAATGGCCGTAACAATCTGCAGGAGGTGGCCGCATTACCTCAGCAAATCGTGACCGGGCAAAAGACTGTTGCCGTCACCGTTCCGGCGGGATCATCAACGTCTGATATCACTGAGCTGGTAACGGCGGTAAAAATCCAGGTTGCAATCCAGCTGGCGCTTGATGCTTCCGACATACTCAGTGACAGCAGCATCAGCGATATTCTGTCGCCTGTCGATATTGAGCAGATCACCAACGACACCAGGACGGCCATTCAGACGGCAATCGACCAGACGCGGGACACCTTTGCTGCCGATACGCAAAACGTGAGCGCCGGTGAAACACCGGGTGGCGTGACATGGCAACCCGTGGTTGAAAGCCTCAAGGATATTGCCCTGACTGTTCAGGAGTTGGGCGCAGCCGTTATTACCAGCAGACCGCCACTGACGACGCGAGTGATATTGTCCGACACCAACCTGCATTTGCTGGCCCACTTGTGGTACGAGGACTACACCCGCGCCGCCGAGCTGCTGCGCCTTAATCCGACATTACGTAATCCTAACAACATCAAAGCCGGTGACATTCTGAATGCCTACTCAAGATAAAGATTCGCAGAATACGGTGAGCCTGGTTATTGATGGCAAAATCCACAGTGCATGGAGCCGCTATCAGATTGACTCCGATTTTCTGATCCCCTCCGATGCCTGGAGCGTAACGCTTGGGCTGCCTGACGGTATTTTTCCGGCGGCCATTAAACGAGGTGTGCCGGTACTGGTCAGGGTGGGTAATGATGTGGTGATGTCCGGTCGGGTGGATGTGGTTCAGCGCCGCGTATCCCGTCAGCAGGTCTCTTTATCGCTTTCCGGTCGCGATGGCGCTGCCGTGCTTGTTGACTGCGCTTCACCAGTTTTCACCTCCCGTCAGCTCAGTCTTGAAGAAGTGATCGCCCAGGTAGTCAGGCCGCTGGGGGTGACAAACATCCGCATTGAGGCTGAGACTTCCCTGCGTAATGACAAGGTCAGCGTTGAACCCGGAGAACGTGCGTGGGATACGCTTGAGCGTGCAGCTGCTGCACGCGGGTTATGGCCATGGTTTGAGCCAGATGGCACGCTGGTTATTGGTGGGCCGGACTACACAAAAGACTCGGTGGCCACGCTGATTCTTAATCGTGACGGTCGGGGAAACAACGTCCTCGATCTCAGTGACCGGTCATCCATTACCGGGGCGTTCTCTGAACTGACAATGCTGGCACAGGGACACGGTCAGGGGAAAAAATCCGGGAAGCTCGATGTTATTGACGTTGATGGCCAGAGCGCTGACGCAGAAGACGACGATGATGCCGATGATATTTATGACAGCACCGGCTCTGCAGAGAATGGCTTTCATGGCTTACGCAGCACCGTTCGGGACAGTACCGTACCATTTTACCGTCCGCAAATTATGGTTGCCGGTGATGCTGATAACCAGGCACAGGTTGATTATCGCGCAAGAAAGGCCATGGCCGATGCCCGCCTGAACGGGTTTGATCTGACAGCTATTGTTAAAGGCCATCGCATGGAGAACGGTAAGTTATGGCAACCGGGCCAGCGTATCCGTGTCCGAAGCGAGTCACATGGCATTGATGACATTTACTTCCTCATGGGAAGAGAGTTTTCAGGTGGACGGCCAGACAACACCATTACCACCCTGCGTCTCAAAGAGGATGGAATATGGATACCGGATGCTTATCCGAAAAAACGGAAATCACGTAAACGCCGCGCCAAGGTAAATAAAGAGCTGGAGATTATCGATGTGGAGCAAAATTGATTCGCGTATTAACACGGCGTTAAACCGTATAAGACAGGCCTTCAGGGGCGTTTTAATAAGGGTTAACAGCGGCGGTGATATTCAGACCATTCAGGGTAAAGGTCTGGCTACGGAGTCCCTGCAGGATGTGGAGATGTTCCAGCAATACGGTTTTACATCCAACCCGCCCAGGGGCACTAAAGCCATTATGCTCCCGCTGAACGGGCGCACCAGTCATAGCGTGGTTATTGCCACGGAACACGCTTCATACAGGCTAAAGAGCCTGAAAAGTGGTGAGCTTGCCATTTATTCGGATGAAGGCAGCAACATTATCCTGAAGCGCGGGAAAATTATTGAAGTGAACTGTGATGAATATATTGTTAATACTAAAAAACATATCGTGAATACCGAAGAGCATATTGTTAATACAAAAACGTATAAAACCACAGCCTCAGAGCGGGCAGATTTTGATACACCACTGCTGAAAGGCAGTAATGAAGTCGCTGACGGGAAATCTACGCTGAACACCATGCGTGAGACTTATGACGGTCACGACCACAACCACGGCGGCGATGCAGGCACAACGCAGAAACCTAATCAGCAAATGTAATTTGTGGTAACGTAAGTTCTCCTTCAAAAGCAATACCCACTGAACCCCTTCACCGATAATTTAAATTTCCATGCCGATAGTATTACGGCATGGAAATGTTGATTGACCCAACGACCGGCGATTATACCGGCGACAGCTCAGACACTTTAGCGAATGCCGTCTATTTAAGGCTGATGACGCCCCTTGGCTCATGGTGGGCTGAGCCAGCACTGGGCTCTCTTTTACATACACTGCGCCGCGAAAAGGATGTGTCCCGCGTTCAGAAACTCGCGGTGCAGTATTCGCAGCAGGCCCTGCAGCCGATTATTGATGACGGTCGCGCCCGGTCTATTTCCATTACTGCAGAGCACTGGCAAAAAGGCTGGATGCTGCTTCATATAATCGTCACGTCCGCGAGCGGAACGCCGCAGACCTGGAAATTTCCGGTTAAGGTCAGCTGATGCCATTCATTACCAAAAATGCCGCGCAAATTCGCACCGACATTCTGCGGGATATCAAAAATCTCCTGCAGTTGTCAGATGACAAGCTGGGGCCAGACAGCGACTGGTATGTCCGGGCGTCAAGTGTGGCCAGCGTTGCCGAAGGGCTTTATCAGCATCAGGGATGGATAGTCCGTCAGATATTCCCGGATACAGCTGATTCTGAATTTCTCTATCTGCATGCCCGCTTACGTGGTTTAAGTAAAAAAGCAGCAAATAACGCCTCCGGGCCCGCTACATTTACCGGCGAACCGGGAGCCTTAGCTGCCGCCGGTCTTGTGTTCAAACGCGACAGTGTTTCATGGACAACAACCGAAGAAATTACTATCGGGCCGGATGGAAAAGCATCCGTAAATGCCATGTCATCACTGTCAGGGACTGCGGGTAACACCACCTCAGTCACATCGGCAACGCTGACCACTACACCTGACGGGTTTGACAGCACAGTGACCGTAGGTCTGATGACTGGCGGTACGGATGAGGAAACTGATGCGGAGCTGCTTGCCCGTCTGCTAGAAATCATTCGCCGACCTCCTGCAGGTGGTAATAAATATGATTACAAACGCTGGGCCCTGGAAGTATCCGGCGTATCCGCCGCATATGTTTACCCGTTGCGTCGTGGGCTGGGTACTGTTGATGTTGTGATCACGTCTGCAGGTGGGCTGCCTTCTCAGGATGTGATCGACAGGACACAGGCTCACATTGACGATGTCCGGCCTGTTACAGCAAAAAACACGCTGGTTCTCATGCCTGCCATCCGTACATTTGACGTGCTCGTAAAGGTATCACTGGAAGGCATCACCCTCGCCGCAGCCAAACAGGCTATCACCGGAACGCTTGAGGACGATGACTCGCGCCGTGAGCCGGGAGTGGCTTTTATTCGCAGCCAGGCGGGGACATTGATTTCTCTCATTCCTGGTATTACCGACTATGACATCGTTACACCATCCGCAAATATTCAGCCTGTAATCGATTCCACGAAAGTCGAATGGCTTAGATTAGGAAATGTGGAGGTAGAGCTGCTATGAGCTACTTCACGCTGTTAAATCGTCTGCTGCCACTCGTTTCGTACAGTCCGGGCCAGCCTCTGCTTGATGCATCATTGCGATCTGAATCAGGTGTTTTTGAGACTCTCGATGCGTCTGCAGGGCTTGTTGAAGGTGGAGTTACTCCATTTTATGCACGCAGCCTTTTGTCTGACTGGGAACGCGTCCTGGACCTTACTCCTGCTGAAGGTGCGACATACCAGCAACGCCAGCAGCGTGTGCTGGCCAAACTGGCCGAGGTTGGTGGTCTCAGTATTCCGTACTTTATTCAGTTGGCCAGTAACCTTGGCTACATCATCACAATTGATGAACCGCAACCTTTCAGGGCGGGAGTTAACCGCGCCGGTGATCGCCTCTGGGTTGAAGACATTATCTGGGTCTGGCGCGTCAATATTCAGAACTCAGGAACGCAATCCTATCGCTTTCGCTCAGGCAGTTCAGCTGCAGGTGAGCGCCTGACTACCTTTGGTGATCCGGTTATTGAAGAAGTCTTCCGCGATCTCAAACCAGCTCATACATTTTGCTACTTCGCATATCAGGAGAATGAATAATGCGGCCCTTAATGCCACCGGTGCAGACGCCGGATAATCTTTTCCATGATGGTAATCCGCTCACTGGTGAGCTGGGAACCATAGTTGATGCTGAACACCTGAATAATGAACAAGCCGCTATCCGCGATACACAAAGTGAGCTGATTGCGATTCTAACAGCAGCGGCAATGGAACCAGAATCGACAGCAGGCCAGCTGTTAGCAGCGTTGAATAAACTCTATGCCCCCGGTAACGATACCCTGGTTGCGCTGGCTTCTCTGGTTGGTGCTGCAAACAAACTCCCGTACTTCACTGGTCCTAAAAACGCGGCCCTGACAGACCTGACGGCTTTCGCCAGAACGTTGCTTGGTCGTAGCGATGCTGCAGGTGTTCTCTCAGACCTTCAATTGGGAGAAGCGGCAAAGCGAGATGTTGGCACGACAGCCGGAACCGTTGCCGCTGGTGATGATTTACGCATAACAGGAGCACTTCAAAAGGCAAATAATCTTTATGAGTTAACAAATAAATCTGACGCAAGAGCTAATCTTGGGTTAGGAACCGTTGCAACAAAAAACGTGGGAAATAGTGCTGGGCAAATACCTGATATGTCTTACTGGTCTTCACCGTCAGGCGGAATTAATTTCCCGAATGGGTTCCAGATGCGATTCGGGACTATCGCAGGCGGTGGCGGAAAAGTATTTTCTACGCCATTTACAAACCAGTGCTATGGAATTGTTTTCGGACAAACATATGCATCCAACTATTGGATATTCAGCCCAATGTACAGAGCGTCAGACCTCAGTAAAACAGGTTTTGCTTTTATAAATACGGCATGGTCTGGCGTTCC